>JBHLON010000009.1:0-86870 GCA_048940445.1 Promethearchaeota archaeon | reverse complement strand
CTTTATTAAATTTTTTAAGGATTCTGAAATTACAGTAATTAGACCCGAGCTAAATAAGGCAATAGAATTTTAAGGAGAAATCGTAAGAAGTGTGATACTTAAAGAAGTTTCAAAAAATAATAGGTGAGGGAAAGTCATTTCTTAAGACCACAGTTTCTCCTAGATCAATGCTATGTTCATTTAGCCAAGATTTGGGAAGTGCTATTTCCAGTTGGCTGCTTTCTTCATCTTCAAGATCCAGTAATAATTCTAGTTTTAAGCTACTTTTGTTAGTGCTAGCTTGATAAAAGCAGCTCATTAATTTTATTATTTGGCTAATGTATTCTTTATCGAGGCATTTGTATGTATCTTTAACTAGCGATTGAATTACATCTTGTAAAAGCCAATAATTATTAGCCATTTCTTTAAAATATGGTAATAAGATGAATTTATCCAAAAATCTGTCGCTAGAACGATGTTGAAAAAGACTGCTTATTTTGATATATCTACCAGGTGATAGATCATATTTCTTGATAGTTTCTTGGTTGGTAATAACTATATTCTCAAAATTTATGATACTAGCAGTTACCTTGGCTAGAAACCAATTATATTTCCGAGAGATTATATCTATTTTCAATCCAATTTAAATAATCCTATTTCATATATATAAATTTATTTGATTTTGAGAAAAAATGAAAAAGTTGTAGGGATTTATTAAACTTTTGAGCAGATTTAGTATTGAGCTAAACTTTCTCTCTGTTCGAATCTATGAAATCGTTGCAATGCTTGTAATTTGTTCTTATTATCTAATTTTGCGAGATTTATTGCATTTTCAAGAATTTCAGCACACTGTTCCATCCTTCTCAAATTCACTTTATAAGGAATTCCATCTTTTCCACCAACGGTGTATGCATATTTGGCAGGATCCTTCCAACTTGGTGGTTCTCCCCAGATAAATTCTGAAATTAAAGCCAGTGCACGTATAATTCCAGATCCTAGACCATGAATTTTTAATAAATCTGTATAATCATTCAATGGGAGTTTTTTAGCCATATCTATACTTTCCCATTTAAGTTTAAAAGGAATAGGCAAATTAAGGTGGGGGATTTTAATTGTTTCAGAGGAATTGTGAGAATTTGTAGGATTTAAAAAATTATCTAAATTTTTCTGTTTAGGGTTTTTTAAGCAATTTAAGTACCTTTTAATTCGATTTGATCCTTCCGCTATTAATTCTAATGATACTTTTCTACTATTTTGACTGTCTTTAGAAGCCATATCTAATACTTTATCTTTAATAACTTCTGACTTGATATCAGAATGGGGATTATCAAGGAAATTTGTAACATTTTCAGAGAGCCAATGATATCTTCTTGCCTTGTTTATTTGTTCGTCCAAACCTTGTTGTATTATAGCCCAATTATTTTCAGATACGAACATATTATGGTGATATAATGTGAATCCATCTTGCACAGCAGCATTATCTATTTTTGCCACCAATTTGCTGATTTCTTTAAGGGTTTCAATTTCAGCTTCATTATATCCTAAATATTTTGCCTGTTCTTCTAATTCTTGTTTTACTTTTGAAGAATTTTTACCTTTACCCCCTGTAACTACAATTTCGTGATCTTTTGGAGTTAAAATATTCTTCAAAACTGCCCCTAATACTGTTGTAACTCCACTGGAATGCCAATCATATCCTAAAATGCATCCTAAGCCTTGATACCAATAAGTATCAGATAGTCTTCTAAGAATTCCTTCAGAACCTTCCATATCATATAAAATTTTGAAAATTGGTTTTCCTAACATTACCATTCGTCTAAATAACCAAGGCGGTGCTTTACCTCCATGAAGGGGGAGTGTAGCCATTCCAGATTTATTCATTTATATTTTCCAAAGGATATAAGTAAAAGGTATATAATTAATTCAATATATATTCCATTTAAAAAAATAGATTCTTGAAAATTATTGATTTATATAAACTAGGACACTTGAATAGCCGCAGTATAACTTATGATTGGATTTTTCGGTAAAAAATAAATTATTCGATTTTCTATGAATCTAATACAGAATAAAAATTATATATAATTAGCATCAAAATTTAGTGGAATTATGAAAGATTTAGTTAAAGAAGTAAGAAAGATTATAAAAAAGAATATGTGGTTAGTATTATCTACAGTTGATAAAGAAGAACAACCACACAGTTCAGTAGTAATGTATCAGAGTGATGGACATGATATGTATTTTGAAACAGGCGAGAATTCATTAAAAGCAAGAACTATAAAAATTAATAATAAGATTTCTGTGACAATACCATTTAGAAAGAATTTCTTCCACAAAATTATTCCTGCTCCTCCAGCAGAACTTCATTTTAAAGCTATTGCCGAATTTATTTCAAAAGACGATGAAAAAGCTAAAGAAATTATGACAAAAATTATAAAATACGATGAAAAAGCAGGAGTACAGGAAAAATCTGTTTGGATAAAAATTGTGCCTTCAAATATCATTTCGACGTTTGGCGTTGGAGTTAAGCTATTAGATATGAGAAAACCCGAGAAAGCAAGGAATTTAGTAAATATGAACATTTAGTATCAGAATCGGTTTTAATTCAGCAAGTCCTGATATTTCTTTAATGAATTTCATTTTTAAATTGAAGATAATTAAGATTATTCCTTGGTTAATTCAATTTTTAACCAAATAGGTAAATTTGCTAATGTAATTTTCTTAATAGAAAAATTATTTTCGAATAATGATTTGTTCAATATATTTTTTAGTTCATTTATATCGTATGTCATTTTAAGTTGCTTATTTAGAAAGTACGGAACAAGTCTTCGATTAAAGAATCCTTCCTTAGAAAGATTTTTTTTAATCTCTTTCTTGAGATTTGATTTATCGTAATCTTTATGAGACTCAAAAAGTAGAGCAATTTTATTCGGTTTTAATATACGATGGATCTCATTTAATCCTTCTATTGGAGAATTCCAAAGATAAAAACTTCCTGTACATGTTATAATGTCAAAGTAATTACTCTTATAATTAGTATTTGTGATATTTCCTTGTTGTAAATCAGCTTTTATATCTTTAAGGTTAGTTTTCGCAAGATTAATCATCTTTTCTGAAATATCAAGCCCATATAACTCAATCTTAGGATTTAATTTATTAATTTCGATTAATAATCTTCCATGACCCGTTCCAACGTCTAATAAAGAGCCTTCATTTATCTGTTGTAATAAAAGTTCAGCAATTTGACTTCTTTGAATCTGTAATGGTTCTAATTGCATCATTTTATCGTATAATTTAGCAGCAAATTTTGGTAACGTGATAAAACTTTTTTCTCCACGATTATCCATAAATTTTAATAAAGTATTCTTATAAATAAAAGTATCTGGTGAATAATTTCCCGAAGAATTAACTTTCTTCAAACCATTAGAGTTTATAGATTATGTAGAGTCTGAATGAGGGTATCGACTCCATTCTTTCTATTTTCTAAGGCTTTTAAAGCTTCATTTAATTTTTCTGAATCTTTAAAATATCCTCTAGCATCTTCTTTGCTTTGTTCAAAATGGTTTGCGAGTTTATTCAAATTAGAAATCAGCCAAGATTGAGTATTAGAGAAAGTATTAAATTCTTTTTTTTGAAAATGTTCAATTAATTGATTGATAGTATTGAGCCAATCTTGAATGGTTAAGCTTGTTCTTTTGCTATATACTCTTTTTACCCATTTTTTTGCAAAAAAGTTGAGTTCATCTGTTTCTTTTTCTACATCTTCTAATATTTGTTTAACTACAGTTGCAGATTTCAATACTGAAGATATAGATTCATTAGAAAAGGATACATGCGATTCCAGAATTTTAGGGCTAGCTAATAAGCCAAATTTACTAAGTGGTCTGAATGGATCAGCAACTTTACCATGATGATCTTTAGCATGAACGATAGCGTGTGCAAAACCTGCAGCAGAATATTCAACAGGCATTAATCCTTCAAATCCCCCCACACTACCTAATTTAATAAATTCTTGGAGGTCCATATTGTAAGTCTGCGCTAATTTAGAAAAAGCTTCATTTCCTCCAGGAGTATCAACCATTCCGGGTCCAAAAATAAATACCGAAATCCCACTATCTTCACTTAATTCTCCTACAAGAGAATACCCCAAAGATTGTACAGCTGCTTTTGAGGCAGAATAGGGAGCAAAAAAAGCGATTCCCTCATCAGAAGTAATGGTAACAATCACTCCAGATTTTCGTTCCAACATTCCAGGAAGAAATAATTTAATTCCTAATATCGCTCCTTTCAAATTTACACTGAAAACTCGATCCCAATTTTCAAGAGACTGATCTAAAATTGAGCCGAATGAAAATACAATTGCATTATTGACAAGGATATCTACTTTTTTGTACTCTAAAAATGCCTTTTTAGCAAGTTCATTCATGCTTTTTTCATCTGACACATCTGTCTTTATGAATAATGCTTCTCCACCTTCTGATCTGATTAAATTCTCCACTTCCTTGCCATTGTTTGCAATTTCAGCAATTATTACTTTTGCACCCAGCCAAGCGAGAGCTCTAGCTAAAGCTTTACCGATCCCACGACCTGCACCAGTAATAATTGCTACTTTACCATTAAGATCAGTTTGAGACAATTCCATTTTTTGTAGTATCCGAAAAAGGTTTATATTAGCCACTTAATACACCAAAAATTCTAGCATTTGAATTTCAATAAAACTGTTAAGAGAATTTAAATATTTAAGTTTATAAATCTTTACTATTATCTCAATTTAATTTATTTAGAACATAAAAAGATGATTAAACCAATCAGTAGTGCAAAAAATCCTCCATCATCTCAATTAACAATTGTTTAATAGGATTTTTATTTTTTTAATTAAATCTAAAGTCTGAATAAATTAATCTATTTAAATGATTCCACTTTTTAAATTGCTTATTTAATCACTTAAAAGTTTTTCAATTTTTCTTGTTCCTTTTTCTTCTTTTTTTCTAGTTTTTTCTTTTGTTTTTCTAGCTTTTTTCGTTTTTTAGCTTCCTGTTTTGCTTCTTTTTCTTTTTGTTTTCTTTCTTTTTTCAATCTTTTGAGTTCTTCTTTTTCTTTTTCAATAGCTTCCTTTTCTGCTTTTTCCTTTTCTACACGTTCCCTTTCTAATCTTAAAGCTTCCTGTTTCTCCCTTTCAATCTTTTCTAGTTTTTCTTTTTCTAATTGTTCTTGAGCCAATCTTTCTTTTTCTAGACGTATTCGCTCAAGCCGTTCCATTTCCTTTCTCTCCTGTTCCTGTCGTTCTCTTTCTTTTCTCTCCCGTTCTAATCGTTCTAATCTTTCTTTCTCTAGACGGGCTTTTTCTATTCGTTCCCTTTCCAATCTTTCTCGTTCCGCAATTTCAAAAATCCATTCATCAATTTTACGAGCTAAATCTCCTTTTTCTTTTTCTGGGAGTCCATAACCAGGTTCTTTTTTAATGTAAATGTTAGCATATTTACTCATCTCCCAGACCTTTGCTTGATGTAATGTGGTTGCACTCACACCCATTTGCCGAGCACTTTCCCTGGCGACTTCAAAAGCTTGGCCAATAGATCGCATGTCATAATTTTCTGCAATCACTCTTTTTAAATACAGGAGTATTTGGTTAATATCAGCTTTAGGGGGAGGAGGCAATTGTTTAAGTTCGACTGTTTCAGACTTTAAAGTGTCTAATTCAAATTCTTCTTGTTCCATCTCTCGTATTTCCTTTGTTCCTATCTTTGAAATATCGGGACTTTTAGTATCAATTTGCTCCCAAGATGTGGGCGGCTCTACAAGTTTGGGTAATGGTCTGGTTACTTTTTTTGCTTTTCTTTGAAATTGTATTGGCCAACTAATAAATTCAAAAAGGCGATCTTCTGCCGAAGTAAAGATTGATTTTTTAGAACTTTTTTGAGCACCCGAGGCTATCTGCTTTGAAGAGATTTGTGGGATTTCTGAGCTTAAGGATAAAGCTGCTTGTTCGAGAATAGAGGATAAATACATAGGGTCGAACTCAATATTAGCATAAATTGTTTTTAAAGTCTTAATGTTATCCTCAATAATGCTGAGATTTATTTGAGAGATGGTATTTTCTAAAAGTTCATCTGCTCCATAAATAATGTCATCTAATCCTGCCGTTGAATTGAAGTAAGATGAATCCACGTTGGCTCTCATTTTATCAGAAATTAGAATCTTATTAAAAAAGTCCCAATGAGCACTTAAAATCTTAGATCCTTCATTTGATATTTGATATGAATCCTCCCTACGGATTATTTCCATCATCTCTAAAAACATGTCTTTATTAGGGATGAACACATTTCGCATCAACGCGCCTTTTATAAAAGTTAAGTGATCATCTGATTTATTAGACAAACTAATAGGTACTTTAATTACTTTCTCCGCTATAATAACGTCAGGATCCTCTTCTAATGTGATATTTGCTGAAGTAGCCATTAGGTCATATACAAAATCTGGTAATACTAGTCCAGTGAGGATTCTCTTGTCAGTTATATATTTACCGGATTCTAATTCAAATTTAAGGAAGTAACACCCAAGACCAAACAAGTAATGGAGTGTTCCTTTATTAGTTTCAATGGAATAATCATATCCACTAAAAAAGACAACAGCATCAGTCTCTATGTTTAAGACGGGATGATTAGCATAGGTTCCTAAGGTGGGATACCCTAATAAATCACTCCAACTAGGGATCATAAAAAGTGAGTTATTTAGATACAATTTGCTTTCCATTTTCAGTCGTTCAAATCGTTCTTTTTCCAGCCTTTCTCTTTCAAGCCGTTCCATTTCAATTCGTTCTTTCTCAAGTCTTTCTTGTTCTATTCTCTCTCGTTCTAGTCTTTCTTTTTCTATTCTCTCTCGGTCTAATCTTTCTTTTTCAGGCATTTCCTCTTCTGATTTTTCTTTTTCCCATGGATCTTCAATGGATTTTTCAGACCCCATAATATCAGCTCTAAATGTAAATTTTCGTAAAATTTTTTTTATTGAATAAATGTTTCTTACTGCTTAATATAATAAAGTCCATTATATTATAGTCTTTGGACATTATAATATAACATAAAAATTGACAATTATGTGAAATATAAATATTCAACTAAATAAAGATATCATGAATTTATTGATACTTCTTATTTCTCCGATAAATAGGGATTGAAGCTAAAGAAAAAATAAAAAGTATAAGTGTCGCCCATAGTATCCCATGTATCATTGTTTTATCTCCAAATATATAAGGTGCACTCGTTTGTATTAGGAGGATCGTGCCATAGATTATGCTTGCGCAAAGATAATTGCCATCCGCTGACATATCCATTGAAAATATATAATCATTTGTAGAATATGACCATACTGGAAAAGAATCACCACGTTTAAAGAAATATATCTGTGAATATAAACCAGCTGCGAAATAATCTCCATAATTAGAGATACATAATTTTTCCACCTTACTTTCCATTTTGTAAGAAAAAATGGGCATGGCTGAGTGTCGATTAAATAAGCGCAGAGTACCCTCAAAATCACCGGCTACGATGTAATTTCCATCAGCTGAGAATTTAATTGAAGTTATATCTTCTGTTGAAGTATAATTCCATATTGGATATGAGCTATTCGTTCGAAAGGTGTAAATTGCAGATAAGGCTGTCGATGATTCAGTACCTACACAAGCATATTTTCCATTAGAAGTTAGACTTCCTTCCATGTATGAAGCCATAGGTGGTTTATAAGTCCATATGGGTGTGGAAGTAGAAGAGTTGAATAATGCAATCTCATACCCACATGTAAGAATAAGAGCCCCATCAAATGAGATATCGATTGAAGCGATATACTCATAAGTCTTGTTCCAAAGAGGAATAGGGCTCGATCTGTGAAAAACATAAATCATATTGTCTATATCCGTCATTGCAATGTAATTTCCGTCTCCTGAAATAATTAAATCATTAATAATATTCTGAGCATCGTAGGTCCATAACAGCGTATTAGAACTGACATTATAAAGATGCAAGCGATAATTGCCACCTGCAACAATGTAATGTCCATCGTCTGATATATCTACATTATCTATCGAGTCAGAAGTATTATATGAGATTATTGGGTTAGGACTCGTATGATGGAAAAGATAGACAGATCCCATGTTCGAACATGAAACGATATATTTTCCATTTGACGTAATTGAGACCGAATATGAATTTCCTTTAACTTTGTATTCCCAGGAAGGAGATAAAGCATAAATAATTGTTATTATTGAATAAGTTGCCAATACGGAACATAATAAAATTATTAAAATCTCTCTATTCGTTGGAAGTCTCATATAATTCAGACTTTTTATTATAAGTTCAGTAAATTAACATATTTATATAAAGCGCCATTATTTTTAATCTTTTGAATAGAGTCTAACTCTTGTCCTTAAAACGTATTAACTAAGATTTGACTAGATTTTAGAGATAATTTTTTATACTAAAATATAAGTTTATTATTTACAATATTGTACAAAATAATTTTAGAAATCTAATTCAAATTTTAAGGAGGGAATAAAAATTTCACTTGAAGATACGTTTAATGGTGCGAAAAATGCTTTTATAATACTAGATGCATTTATTGGTACCGTTTTAAAGGAGAATGGAGAGAATAAAACATATAAGATGATAGAGACTACATGTCAGAACATAGGAGCACTTCAAGGGAGGATGTCGAAGAGCCAAGCACGGCGGGAAAAAATTAAAGAGATGAATCCACATAATGTTTCAATTTTAGCTTCAGACGCTATTAAAGGATTTGGTATTAAAGCCGAAATTCTTAAGGAGGGTGATGAAAAAGTTAACTTGAAAGTGGGTAGATGCCCTGTATATGAGGCTGCCATAATGATGGGCTTAGACCCAGAACCGTTTTGTCGAAAGAGTGCTATCCCATTTATGAATAGTTTAGTTAAAGAATTAAGTCCTAATTTACAATATGAGCTTGAAAAATTCAGAAAAGGAAAAGATGATTTTTGCGAGGAGTCAATCGCATTAATAAAATAAGAAAATTCTTGAAATAAAAATTCTTTTTTTTTTTTTAAATAATTTGTCTTTGAATTTGTTATTACTTTAACAAGAGTATAGAAAAAAATAATTGATTAAAAATATATTACTCTAAGAGGATATTTATAGATCAACTCCTCTTCTTCAGAATTCTATTGCTTCTGGTAATAGAACAATAAATCGACTTCCCTTAGAAGGATCATTTTTGATTTTGTCTTCTACCCAAATCTTCCCATTGTAACGAGCTACAATTTTTTTTACAAGTGAGAGGCCAATACCAACCTCATTTAGATTTTTTAAACTGGGAGCAAAAAAATCAAATACTTTCTTCTTTTTTTGGTCACTAATCCCTAGTCCATTATCATTAAATTCAAATCTGAAATACGCTTTATCATCCTCGGTAATACGAGAGACTTGTATTTCAATCATTTTTTTCTTAGATTGATTATGAACGATGGCATTGATCAATATATTATCAAAAATATCTGACAATAACGCATCACCTTTAATCACAAGTTCTTTAAGATCAATATTTAATTTGATCTCAAGTTGTTCATTTTTATATGATTCCTTGATCGCCTTGATGCTTGTTTTGAGGTGATCTATAGGATTGAGGGCCTTTAAGAATGGAAATTCCTCATCGATAGAGAGTTTTTGAAGATTTTTTATTAATTTTAATCCTCTATCAAGAGCTACATTAATAATTTCATTTTGAGCTAATAGTTCCTCTTTACTATATGTATCTTTGTTATTAATTATTAAATCATTGGAAGATAATATAACTTGAAATATATTACTTATATCGTGTAAAAATAGATTCTTATAGAAATCTGCGGTATTATACGCTTCTATATATTTTATCTCGGATTTTTTTAAAACACTGATGTCGAAAAAAGAAATTACTAGCCCCTCAATCTTGTTTATAACTGTGCGATAAGGAAAGATCTTCATTTGGTACCAATTTCCCGATTTAGATTTTAATGTTTTATCAAAAGGAATAAGAGTCTCCTTAACTTTATACAGATTTTTAATTAGTTCCTCAATTGGATAATCCAAATTAGTTGAAAAGTTGCTTAATGGGCTGTTAATATCTCTGATAGTAATATTTAAAATTTTACTAATTTGTGGAGTAAATCGTATAATTAAAAGTTGACTATCTACAAAGAGAGCTGCAATATTCAAATTTACCATTAAATTTTCTAAGTTGTCATTAATTTTGGTTAATTGACTTATCTTATCTTCTAGTTCAAAAGTGATCTCGTCATCTTTAGTGATAATTAGTTCACACTCTAATAATATAGAATAGATCTCTTTATAATATTAATTATGGGTATTACTAAGATCTATTTGAATCTATCCTTTAGTCGTATACAAAAATCAAATCCCATTTGGCTTAAATTAAGAATGGAGAGGTATATAAAGTTCAAAATGTTAGAAAGGATCATTTACTTCTCTATTTTCGATAAATTTTTGTATTGGAGTAAAATAGGTTCTATATATTTCGTTTATATCCTCTAATTTTATATTAAATAATTGAGAAAGTGTTTTTTTATCCGGTAAACTCCAGGTACTATTGGATTCTACTAAAATTTTATTATTCATATCTTTTATATGTGCGTGGATAATGAGATGTGTTTCTTCATTTGATCCTATAATTCCTTCGACAAGAATATCAGTGTTGATGTAAACTGGCTTAACATAATTTAAGGTAAAGCTTTGAGTAACCCCAAGATTATTAGTATTAACATAAACAGTCCATGCAGATACTTCATCAAGCAAAGTCGCAATTATACCTCCATGTCCTAATCCTTGAAATCCACTATATTTAGGAGGGATCGCATAAGTAGTAAAAACTCTTCCATCAAGAAGCCAAAAATCAAGTTTTAAACCTTCTTGATTTCTCTTTATACATCCAAAACAGAATCCAGAATAATGATTTGGGATAGAAGGGTTATTCAAAGTGAATTCTTTTAATTCTCTCGCTGTATGTTCCATAATCTT
Organism: Promethearchaeota archaeon; assembly: GCA_048940445.1. Taxonomy (GTDB): domain Archaea; phylum Asgardarchaeota; class Lokiarchaeia; order Sigyniarchaeales; family SOKP01; genus SOKP01. The sequence goes on along the minus strand of JBHLON010000009.1, from coordinate 75,858 downwards.
CTTCAAATTACTACTTTTTTGATAAATGAGAGTATAATCGTTTATATAAAGTTACTTTTTATATTTGAAAATAATTGAAAAATAAAAATTAAGTAGTTTGTTGTTGAATCATGCTTGGTAAAATTAGGTAATGTTTTTCTTTAAATAGATCTTCGCTTAATTTCCATAACTTTTTTTGTGATTCCCGATCATAAGAAGCTTTTGTTGATTTCACTGGTTTACATTTTACGAAATATTTACCAGTTATCTCCTTTACTTCAGGTGAACTTGCGAGGTAAATTGAAGTTTTCGCACCTTTCTCAACATTTAAAGCGAAGAGACGTGCGAAGTCAAAAAGTAATCTCTCATATAATTTCCTTCCGCGTCTCCCAAAGTTAGATCTCACAAATCCAGGATGTAAAGCATTAACAGTTACTCCTGTGCCTTCAAGTCTTCGTGCGAGTTCATATGTAAAAAGTAAATTCGCTAATTTTGAATTTGAATACGCCCGCATACCCCTATATTTTGAGGAAAGATTAATATCGTCTAAATTGAGTCGTGCATAAGTATGTGCTCCAGAGGAGACATTTATAATTCTAGAAGGAGCAGATTTTTTAAGTACATCTAAAAGTAAGTTAGTTAGTAGAAAATGCCCTAAATGGTTAACTGCAAATGTTTTTTCATATCCCAAGGGGGTAATAATTCTTTTACTTAACGTTACTCCTGCATTGTTGATTAAAACATCGAGTTTGTCATATTTTTCCTTAAATTCAGTCACAGCATTTACAATCGATTCAGGGTCAGCCAGATCTGCAATAAATAATTCAATTTTTTCAGATCCAGTTTCTTCTTTAATCTGTCTTAGAGCAGCTTCACCTCTTTCTTTGTTTCGACAGACCATAATTATTGTGGCTCCTTTTTTCGCTAAAACTTTCGCGGTTTCCTTGCCAATTCCAGAATTTGCACCTGTTATCATTACAATTTTATCATGCATATCATCATTTGCTTTCAGATTATTTTTTTCTATGTTGAATCACCTATCAACTATATAAAAATTTACCATCATAAGTCAAAGCATAATAAGATATAAAAGATCTTGATGAAAAAGAGAAAATTGATAATACAAATTTAAGCTGAAGTTATAATTCGTAATAAAAAATCAACTTAATAATAAATTGAAATTGAAACAAGAGATTGTAAAATAATTATGAGTTTGAAAATAAAAAATATTATTTATTTTGAAGATCCTCAACAACCTTTCGATATTTTTCATGAATTAAGGTTTTATCAAAATCCCAGAATTCTTGAAGCATCTTTTGTTGCTCTTCTTCAGTGAAATATTTCATTACAGGGATGAAAAAATGTTTATCTTCTTTCTCAATATGCTTTGGATAAAAAGTAGTTAATTCAGTGATTAAATCGACTATTTCATGTAATGCCTCTACCTTACCATTTACATATCGATTTTTTGCGTCCACTAATTTACCAACTGTACTTCTTGCCCATTTATGCTCTTCTATAAGTTCTTCCATGATTTTGTTATGATTTGGGGATAATTCTTTCTTCTCTAGTTCTCGAAAGAGAATATCTTCTTCTTTTCCATGATGGGTTCGATCAGCATACATTCTAATAAAATCTACAGCAATATCAATAAAAAGTGGATTCGCTTTATTGTGTTTCTTCATTTTGATGATCTCCTCATCCATAAGAGCGATCATTTTTTCGATTAATCGGTGTTCTATCATTAATGGTCCAATTGGCATCATTTTCTATCTTGTCTCACATTTTATTATTTGAAATTCAATAATGGAAGTGATTAATAGTAAATAACCCTAGTTATTATAAATTAAAAACAAGGGATTAAAAGAATATTTGAGTTTGAAATATGATTCGATATTAGTTATTTCAATAATATAGTGCATTATAGAAGAACTAAATATTTTTATGCTAAGATATGCATATTAATATCTGGTTTTATATAAGTTACTTAAAAATATATGAGAGGGGTGAAAAAGGATGGAGATTGAACAAAGAGAGTATTTTACCAAGAAAGAGATTTTGGAGAGAATAAAGTGGTTGACGTTAGTGATATTTTGTTTAAATGTTATTATAACAATTGGATTAATAGAACTTTTTGTATATTATAATGGCTTTTTACTTTTAGGTATTGTATTAGGTATAATAATAGGATTCATTGGAATGAGAATTTATAGAAAATATAAAAGAGATAAAGCAGCACATTAACTTGTTATTAATTAAGTTGACGAATTATAATCTTTTTATTAATCTAATTAATTTTTATGTTAATTTTTTGTTTAAATGGAATATGAATTAATCTTATTGATAGGAATGTGATATATCTATATATTGATAAGTTAAAATATTATTTTGGGACTAATATAAGGGAAAGATCTTTGGTTCCCTTTAAAAAAAAAATTGATGATGGCCCATACTTGCTGGAATCATGTATTCCGCGGTTAATTGTCGCCTTTAATAAAGTTCTATTGATAGAATTATTACAAAAAGTAGGATTTAAAAAGTAAAATATATAAATAATTGGATTTCTGTGTTAATAATTGGGTGAGAAAAAGATGAGAGAGCGAATTAAAGGTTTTTTTTATGTAATATTTTTATCTATTATAATGATCTTTAGCTTTACTGCTGCTTTCATTTTAAGTGGATTAGCGCTAATTGGATTCACATTTTTTATCATATTATGGGTTATTATGGTTATTTATTACATTTACATTCTTAACTCTAAGAAGCATAAAAAAATCCTCAAAAAAAATGCTTTTGGCACAGCTAGGAACCATGCAAATATCGATATGAAAAAGAATGCCTTTAAAGCAAATTGGCTCCCTAATGCAGCTATAAAAAATAATATAGATTGGATAAGAGCTGAGATGGATCATAGATATAGACCAACCGCCTCACTTGAAAAAGAAATTAATCAGTATATAACGCTGAGATTGGAGAATGGAAGGATATATATTTATGTTAATGGTAGAAGGTTTATTCAATGTATTCGTTTAATCTTAAATATACCTAAGACTGATGTACCTTTATATGATGAGGTGGAGTCTATAGATGAGGCTGCTAAATTATATAATAAACACTTATATCAAAACAGAATCGTGACTGGACCTATGGCAGCTCCAATTAGAGATCAATACCATAATATTACCCCAAAGGAAGAATTTTGGGGGCATAGTTCAAATCTCCAAACTTGGGTTGAGCATGATTATGATACTAGGATTTTAATGAGCAACATTTCATTTCCTTTATTAAGAGAGTTAACTAGGGCAGGAGATCCAAAAGCAAGAAAGGTTTATAAAGAAGAGATTGCTCAAAGGCTTGAGAGTGGCTGTCCTTCTGTTGTTCAATATCTGCTCGCTCAAGGATATATCCAAGAATTTACTCCTACTGAATTTCAATCAATATTAGAATCGACTAATTTAATTAAAAAACTTTCTGCTGAGCCGAAAATGTTATTTCATTTTTTAAGATCATGTATTTTGAAATTTCCAAGATTGATTGAATATATATTATTACAAATTCTAGAACTACCCGAAAGTAAAAACGTCTTTTTTTCCCTAATTCAAAGAGCGCCTATGGTTTCTACTTTCCCACTTTTCTCAAGATACAGGTTTCCTGAATTTTTAAATAATCTAAAAAATGCATTGGAAAATCTTGTCGATCAAGTTGATGAAAAAACTGGAAATGATATTAAAGGATATATTCAACTAATTAATCAGAAGCTTATAGAGCAACATCACAATTTATCAAGAAGACCTTTTAATGAAGATTTGGAGTCTATTACGAATGAATTTTTAAATAACAATCCTTTCCCAAAGATTGATGCTTTGAAAGAAAAATTAATCCTAAAACAGAAGATTTTAGAACGATATAGGAAACTTGAATCGAGATGCTCTTACTGTGGAAGAATAATGACCAAGGGTAAAGATATCTGTGAATGGTGTGGACATAAAAAGGATGATAATGAGGGAGGATTTTTTCCATTTCCATTTATCTTTAAACCTCCTGGAGGGGGAGGTGGATCAAAGAAGAATGTTACCATAATTCCAGTCGAAATTAAAAATTGATCCAAATATAAAACTTTATAAAAAGGAAATAAGAGAGGATATGTTCTCAAAGGGTTCAAAAAGGAAAGAAGTAAAATTAAGAATTGAAGACCTTGATAAGAGCCGTAGTGGTCGATCCCTAGCTTATATAGATGGAATTGTTCTTGAGGAATTAGGTTTAACCACTGGAAATATTATTGAAATAAGAGGAAAAAAAAAGACGGCCGGTATTGTTGTATCGAATATTAATGATAGAGGAAAGAGGATTATTAGATTAGATGGTCTTCAAAGACTAAATGCAGGAGCTACAATTGGCGAATTTGTAAATATTAAAGCAGCACAAGTGGTCCCCGCTGAAGAGATTGAACTAACTCCTACTAAAGCTAACTTTGATCTTATAAAACAAGTAGATGCCATAAAAGCGAAGTTAATTGAGAAACCAGTTGTTATAGGGGATATTGTTGAAGTTTTAGGAGTTGTATATCAAAAGAGTGATCCAAGTAATCCTATGAATGAAATTATGAACATGTTGGTAAAGACCCAAAGAAAGCGCCCCACTCTAGGCTTGTTAAGATTGATCGTTGAAAATGCAATTCCCTCTGATAAAATAGTAAAAATCACTCGGGATACAGCTATTAAGGTTAATAAAAAAGTAGCTGTTTTGAATGTATCTGGAGGGGTTACCACTTATGATGATGTTGGAGGGTTAAGCGATGAAATCCAAAAAATTCGAGAAATTATCGAGTTACCTTTAAAACATCCTGAGATTTTTCAAAGACTAAACGTGAATCCTCCTCGAAGTGTTTTATTATACGGAGTTCCAGGAGTAGGAAAAACCTTACTAGCAAGAGCCATATCACATGAAAGTAAAGCACACTTTATTATAGTGAATAGTCCTGAAATTATAGGCAAATATTATGGTTCTAGTGAACGTAAACTCAGAGAAATATTTCAAGAGGCTGAGCTAAATGCTCCATCGATAATTTATTTCGATAAGATAGACGTTCTTGCTCCAAAAGAATCATTTGTAATAGATAATAGAGATAGAAGAGTTTTTGCTCAGTTTTTAACATTAATGGATGGAATAACAAGTCGAGGAGATGTAATAGTAATCGGTGAAACTAGTAGAATAGACGATGTTGATAAGTCCTTGCGGCGACCGGGAATATTTGATAGAGAAATTGAGATTAAGCCTCCCAGTGTAGATGGAAGATACGAAATTTTAAAGATTCATACACGTGGGGTACCTTTAAATGAAGATGTTAATCTACGCATTATTTCAGAAAAAACCGAAGGTTTTGTTGGAGCAAATCTCAAGGCATTAGTAATGGAAGCCTCAATGATAGCAGCAAGTGAAATTATGCATGAAATTGATTATGACGTTCCAATTCCGATCAGTATTTTAGAAAATATTAGAATTAAAATGGAACATTTTCTTACTGTTTTGGAACGAGTGAAACCATCGAGACTAAAATCAACTAATCTTTAGCTAGGTTTGTGATTTGTATGTATAATGCTTAAAGTGTGGCTGATTCTATTATTTAAAGCTCTCTCTTATTTTTTATAATTATTCATTATTGGGTGTCTTATGTTTTATTCTTTTTTTCTCTTTGCTTCCTTTTTCCTTCAATTTTGATATACCCTCTTTAATTTTGGCTTTCCCTCGACTTAACCTTGCTTTAAACTGTTCTGGATTCTTTCTATAGTAATATATAGTGATTCCCCCAATTATAGCTATGGCGCCTAGAGTTACAACCACCCCAATAATTATATTTGTTAGAGTATTATCAATAGCCCCATTACCCCCACCAATAACAGAACTAAACTTTATTGAAAAATCATTAACACCAGAGAATAATTCGTTATAAGAACTATAATTAACTCCATCTCCATAATTTAAACCGCAAGAGTAGGTACTTACATTTGCTAATATATCATAATTAAAGACAATATCACCATTATTGTACAAAATAGCTTCAAAAGTGCCTAAAAATGAACCATTATCAAGATGATAATTTTCCCAAGCAACTATCCAGTAAGAACTATAATTTTTAATGTATATTTGCCCTAAATTTCCATCCAAGTTGTTCCAATATGGGGCAATGATGTTTCGCTGATGTGGATGACTTGAAGGTATTGTTCCGGTCTTTTGAACGGACTTAAATGAAAAAGTTAAATAACCCTCTGTTACAATGTGAAGTTTTGTAAAGCTATTGTCATAAAAGGTGAAGTTAAATGGGAGTGTAGTTGAAGCGTGATTATCATCACCAAGTATTAATTCGATTCCACTAGAAGCATCAATCCAGTTATAAGGATAATTCACAGTAATTTTATACCTATTTGGGATTGCACTTGTATTAAATTGGGAGGTCTTTTGCTGAATTTGATTTTTATACGGATTAGAAGGTATCAGTATTACTAGGATTAGAACGAATAGTACAAGCATGTAGCTTTTATATCTTGACATTGAATTGATGAACAATATTTTCACATCTAATAATTTCTTTTTAATAATATCATCTTAGATTACCTATATTAAATTTAATATTCTTCCTTTCAGGTAGTAATTCTGCAACATTACTGAAATTGGAAATATACACTTTCAAAAATTCTAAAAAATATTAAAATATAGGATATTTCCTATGAGTTCTCCTTGGACTCATTTTGGATGTTTTAAATTTAACTTTTAGGTGTTCTTGTGGGATGCCTATACACCAAAGCAAATACATAGAAAATCATATTAGATTTGTATATAAGAATACATACTTTTCATAATGGTTGGTTGATGTTAGTACTGAGGAATGTATATATGTAAATTGTTTCTTTACATACTTTTTCAAGCATCTTGAAAAATAAAATCTTCACAGATCTATAAAGGGCGAAATGATGCAACTTTTGAAAAAAATTTCAGTAATATTTTGTATTGATAGCTTAATCTTTTAATACTTTAAAGGCTAGATGCCTGCCATAGCCTTTCTTCAATGCTAATTGAAACCATACCCCTAGTATTGAATCTACAATCGAAATAACCTCAAGTCCACCTATACAGATTGGGTTAAGACCAACGTTCTTAATAAGCTGTTCAACCTTACTTTGGCCTTTATTATTTGATCCACAATAAAGTAAATCTGCTTTTAATGTTCCGAATGTAGGATTATCATAATTCTCCCATCCCAAACTGTTGAATGCTCTATAATATTCAGACTCTTCAACGAATTTGTTAAAGTATTGTAAGCTGTTCATAGTCTCAGCGTTAATATTATTTGAGGGATCGATTATAACCTTCCCCGTTAGATCTTTTCCATAAGCACTAAAAAATTCTTGCACAACACTTCCTGGAATAGCAAGTACAATGATTTCACTAGTGCTAATTGCTTCTTTAATGTTTGAAAACGAAGCATTGCTACCCAGACTTTTTACAAAAGATATAGTATCTTCCTTACTTAGGTTGCGAGTTCCAAATTTAACCTGATGTCCAGCATTAATCCATTTCTTACCGAGCGTGCGGCCAATGTTTCCTGTTCCAATAATACCAATTCTCATACTAATCACCACTCATTTTTTTTCTTTTAAATTTTTTATTGTTATAATTTTTAATTCTGTCAAACTCTTAAAATCTAAGATATTTTCTATACTCTCTCTCTGGAGTTATTATGTATTTATTAAATTTGTCTTTTAGGCGTTCTTGGGGCATACCTATACGCCAGAACAAATATATAAAAAACCATATTAGATTTGTATATAAGAATCCATACTTTTCATATCGCCTAGTTGATGTTAGTATTGGGGAATGTATATATATAAATCGTTTCTTCCCATACTTTTTCAAGCGCCGTGAAAAGTCAAAATCCTCGCATATCCATAAAGGGCGAAAGCCACCAATTTTGTTATAAACGGATTTACGAACAAAGATTGCATTATCTCCAGGATAAGTTCTCAACAAGATTACAAGCCAATTACCTATTCCTTGCCACCAGAAGCTGAGAAACTTAAGAAATGATGATCGTTTCGTATTAGGATTCCAATTCCAGTGTTTTTTAAACCCTCCTCCAATGACCATTGGATCTCTTAATCTATGTAGAATACGAGCTATTGCACCTTCTGGTAAAATGGAATCAGCATGTAAAAAGAGTAGAATTTCTCCCTTAGCACGCTTCGCACCAGTATTAAGTTGCTTATATCTTCCTTGTGAGCCAATGATCACCTTATCCGCTAGTTTTTGAGCAATTTTAAGAGTTCCATCTGTGGATCCACCATCACTAACAATAATTTCAATAGGAACAACTTTTCCAGAGGGCAATCGTGCTGCTAGGCGAACATTCTGTATGGCTAATTCAATATTTTCTTCTTCATTCAAAGTAATGATAATAATACTCACAATCATAACAAAGAGGAATCATCTTTTTTTGAGATTTTTCGTTGACGTGTTTGATTTTTTTCTTCAACAATAGTAAGACGTAATTGTTCTATGATTTTGGCAGTAAAATACGGATAATGGAAACCAACGTATTTCTCTGAATTTTTAAGCAAATTGATATAAGATATTAGGGTTACTAAATCTTCTTCAATGTCTACGTCTCCATAGGGAGGGAGAGAATTCAATAGAAAGTTATTTTCTTTACAGAAATTAGCGACTTTAGATAATTCTAAACCACTACTAAATAATTGGTAATCTGAAAACCAACTTGGATTAAAATTATTAGTGAAACCAATCAGATATATCCCCCCTCCTATAGATGGCCCAAGAATTATTGGTCTCTCGTCTTTGTGTTTTGTTAAATATTCTAAAGCCATATTAATTATTTCGGGGCTTAGAAAGGGTAAATCTGCACCTAAAATTACCAATATTTCAAAATCTTTTCGAAAAGCTTCCTGTACAACTGATCCAAACCGTCGATCGAAATTTGAACCATTTTGGAGTACAAAATCAAGAGGTTTAGTTAGTTTGCCCTCTCTTCTAATATAATTAATAATTTCATGTAGTTTAGCAACATGTTCATCAGGGTAATAACCTAGATGAATTGAATCTGTATTGGTTTTCGAAGCTAATGTAATCGTGTCTTTAAGCATTGCTTCAGCAATTTTAGCAGAATCTAGTTGTGTTAAACATGTATTATGAGTTAAACGTGTTTTTACTAACCCTGGAATTGGTACCTTTGTAAATATTATAACTGCTGAATTCATATTTTAAACCGTCAAATTAAACTTTTTATGGAACATTAAGGCTTTTTAGCAATCCATAAACCTCTGCTTACCCACTTATTATGAGCTGCTTTCTGCCAAGCAAGTACTCCTTTTTCTGCTTCAATATACAGTTCTTCTCCAAATCCTTCAACTATGCTCGCTTTACTTCTTTGGAGGTTCAAGACATAATTATCCATATGATGAGCAAAATTATCACCGAGATCTTGATGTTCGATAAGGAACAATCCTATATCTCCAATGAGCCTAATGTATCCATCTAGTGTTTGCATATCTGGGAACACCATAAATTCCATCAGGTGATCAACTTCGTTCTCGGGAGCATTAATTGAACCCCAGATCCAATCTGTAAATGCTAAAAAGCCTCCAGATTTCAAAACCCTATTAGCCTCTTCTATAAGTCTTGCTTTGTCTCTAATATAACACCACGCATCTTGTCCCCATACAACATCAAAAGTTTTACTATGTGCAGGTATATCTAAAGCTGATCCTAACCGGTATTCTATTCTATCCGAATATGGTTTCCCTATGGTTCGTGCCTTAGCTTCTTCAATCATTTCAGGAGTTATATCTAATCCAACTGCTCTAATTCTATACTTTTCTGCTAAATGTCTTACCGGGCCCCCCAAAGCAGAACAAATGTCTAACAGATAAATATCCTCATTTCTATCAATTCCAACTTTCCTTGCTAAAAAATCCGTTTGTTCTGCTCCACCAACATGGATTTGTTCACCCATAAGGAGCTCCCATAGTTTACCACCAGAACCAGCATAAAACTGACTTACATCCCATACTGAAAAATCATACTTTTTATGTTTCATTCTTTACCATTTTTTTATATCAAAATTAATGCATCTACTAATCTTCCTCAAGAAGGTTTGGGGGTAAATTTGTAGCATTTAGGATCGGCTGCTAAAATATCTCCTTTATAATAATATGCACTACTTCTACATCCAAAACAGAATGAATTGTTAACGCAATTAGCACAACTTCTAGGAAGCTTGGAAGGATCTCGAAAATCTAAAAACAGAAGTCTTTCTTTATGTTTTTCAACTAAGATATGAAGCTTCTGATCATTAACATTACCAAACTCTTGGGTACGAATAACCGAACAAGGAGTAATCCAACCATCATAAGTCACACAAATTACTGTACCGCAGTAAAATTTTGATACATCCATTGGTCCACATGATGGATCATCTGGATAGTTCACTTTATCTCTGTGAATAAATGCATCCTTAATTTGAGCAAGATTAGGTTCCCAGGAAGCATTAGTATTCCGATTTATGACTGGATTGAATAATGTTAAGCAGGTTTTAATACCAAATTCGTCTTGCATATAAGAAATCATTCTTTTTGCTTCCCCATCTGCTAAGGGGGAAGTATAGGTAATGCAATTCACCATTGCTCTTGGATCTTTCCCATTAGCTAGTGTATTTTGAATTCCATTTAGAATAAGGTTAATTTTTCCGGAATTGCCATCATATCCTTCACTTCCATGTAGCATACTATATAATTCTAGATTAAGAGTATCTAAATGTGTGGAGATAAATCCTCCCTCAGTTACCTCTACTGCTTTTTTTGCTGTATCTGGATTTGCTAAAGGGATACCACTTGTCCAGATATTATTGATGAATCCTAACTCTAAAGCATATTTACATAACTCGTACCAATCGTTTCTTAAGAGAGGATCACCTCCCAACCAATCAATCATATGAACTCCTAGTTTAGAAGCAGAATCTAATAATTCTCTGATTTTTTCAGAATTCATTCCGTGAGGACTATCAGGTGTACTTCCTGCATAGCAATAATCACATAGTTGATTACATTTTAATGTGGATTCTATTTGAAGGATAAAGATTTTACCTTCATAGAAGTATTGCTTTTGGAGTTCAATTTCCGAAGTCATTCCGGTGTGTTTTAATGGAACATCTTCACTTTTCATATAAATTTCCTTTATCTCCTTATTTATTAAAGACTCTACCCATAGACTACACTTACCCAATCAAAGCCAATCGTCACACTTTGAATTGCCAATGCAATTAGGGAAGCTGCCATGGTAATAAGTACCATCCAAAAACTTATTCTTGGCCATGGGTTATTTTGGACATTGTAACCCATTTTATATTGTTCCCATAGCATTATTGCAACTAGAATAAATAACCCTATATTAAAAGCCCAAGTGGAATATTCAAGACTTTCTGGTGGTAAATTCATAAGATATCCAGCAGTAGCGCCGTAATTGTATAGTTGAGCTTCTAGAGGTAATCGAACAACAAAAAACATTAACCCCATGTGTCCTACCAGAATCCAGGCAATGATTAGGGTATGCATATTCAACCAATTATTTCCTCTTTTACTTAATTTGTCCTCCAAATAATGTTTTCCTTTAGTCCTTTCAAGCATACTAATAATGATCCAAATAGTAAAGATGATTGCAGAGACAATGATACAAATTACAGTGTTAAAGGATCCACTAGCTGTTATAGGAAGCATAAAAGATTGAAACATGGCAGTGGTTCTTGATAATGGAGTCTTGTGATACCAAGCTAAACCTACATTTAAAATTATAATGGCATAAGTAAAATTATGAGCCCATCTTGGGTCTAATATCGCATTTTCTATGAATATTAACCACCACACAAGGTATGCCGCTCCCATGATAATTAACCCCAACCCGGGGCCCACAAGTTTATTCTGTTTTAAACTAGTTGATTTTGGTTTTTCTTCACTCATTGGTTTACCATATTTGGAAATAGTTTAGATTATTATTTTATAACTATTTTGTTTTATTTAAAAGTTATAATTTTAAACTATAGGTAATAGGGAGTACACTTTAATTTAGTGAAAATATCCCTTTAGATTACTTTTCAAGCCTTTTTTGCTATAGGGACAAATTTCTATGCAAATATTACACCAAATTGAGGTGTAATCCGAAAGCATTCTCAGATTTGCAATATTATATGACAAGCAGGCTTGTTTATTATAGCCATCTGAAGTCAAAGCCTTAGCTGGACAGTTAACAATACATAATTCACATCCTTTACAGCATTCATTCCCTATTGTAGGGTTTCCTGTTTTTAATGGAGCTTCAGTTACTATTGCTCTTAGCCTGACTTGAGACCCAAAATTTTTGCTAATAAATAAATTACTTTTCCCTATTGGACCTAGCCCAGCTAATGCTGCTGAATCTTTTAAAAAAAGCCCCGGACTGTAAGGAAGAATAATAGAGTTATATGTTTTTTGAAATAAAAAATCCTTTATTCGGTATGCTCGACTTTCTAATATTGAATCTAAATAGTGAAAACTTTTACCAGTAGCTTGATCTTGACTCCAAGCGTCAAGAATAATATCATATACATGAATTCCAATTACGATTACAGTATTTACATTTTCTAAGAAAGTTTCTGGTCTGTTCTCCTTTTTAAATCGTTCATATCCTTTAGGATGCGCAAAACCAATCAGATCAATGCCGATTTTATGTGCGAATCGAATTAAATGATCTGTAAGTTTTTGGTCTCTTTTCATGTTCCATTGCTTTTATTTATATTAAATAAACAGAGTTTTTTTCAATATTTAATTCTGTTTTTTATTTACTATTAAAATGTTCAAAATGACATAATAATACCTCAAGATGGCAAAATATCAATCAGAACGATATAAACAAGTATACAATCAATTTATTTCTCAATTTTATGATATTGGATTAAAAATCGGTTTAACTCCAGTTGGAGAAAGTATACTTCGAACTAGTGTGTTTCTAAATTTGGCTCCATTCATTCAAAGAAAGGACCGAGTCTTAGACTTATGCTGTGGAACTGGCACATTACCCATTTTACTCGCAAAATTGCTATATAAGGATTGTGAAATTATAGGAGTGGACTTATCTTCTGGTCAAATCGCCAGAGCACGAGAGAAAAATAGATATCCTAACTTAGAATTTAAGGTAATGGATGCAAATAGATTAAAATTTTCAAATGAGTACTTTGATCATGTTATCATTTCAGCTGCTTTACATGAGATGGAAAAGGAACAAAGACTCAATGTGTTATCTGAAGTGTATAGGGTATTGAAAAGTGGAGGTACATTTTTAATTTTTGAACATCATGAACCTACCAAAAGTTCACTGAGACTATTTTATAACTTTTATCTGGGTTTTATTGAAAAGTTAACTTCCCATTCGTTCGAAATGCAGAGAAATATATTGAAAGAACTAAAAATATCTGGTTTTAAACCATTAAAACAAATTCCTATTAAAAAGTTCTTAAGTGTTTTTCAGATAATTTTGCTGAAAAAATAATTAGAACTTCACAAAGATGAAAAAATAATATATCCCCAGTTAATAATACCTCCAATAAGTAAGGCTATGCCAATTTCCATCACTGAAATCTGTAGTGCATATTTCCAATTCGTTTGTTTAGCAATAATGATGATCGTTGCGAAACATGGAATGTAAAGCATAGTTACCAAACTAAATACAATCATCTGAACGGGAGTTAGAAGTTGTAATACAGAAAGTCCCAAATTCTCTGCAAAAAGAGCTAGAAGAACTAGTGTTAATTCCTTACGTAAGATTCCATATATTAAAAAAATACCAGCAGCAGCAGGTAAACCCAACCACAATACGGATATTGGATATAAAACTATATTTATTGGTTCTAACGCATTAAAAATCAATAGTATTTCTAAAGCTATCCCTAAAATAATTATTATTGGAAGCGCTCTATAAATAAATTCTTTACTTCTTAACCACGTCTGTTTTACTATTACATTATAATTTGGCATGCGATAATCATGCATTTCCATAATCAATTCTGTACACTCTCCAGGCATTGTTTTATTTAAAATCCTACCGACAATTAAGATTACTGAAAAATTTATCACAAAAAGAACAATAATCCATCCAAATCCCAAGTATCGTCCCACCAGTCCCATAACAACTGTCATCGTTGCAGCACAAGGTATAAGAGAAGTCAAGGCAATTGATATTTTTTTTTCTCGTTCAGTCTCCATAATTCTACAACCAGCACAAGCGGGTACATTACAGCCAAACCCGAGTATCATCGGAATAATTGTTTTTCCGTGAACTCCAATTACGTGCATGATCCTATCCATTAAAAATGCAGCACGTGGTAAATAACCAGAGTCTTGCAAAATTTCAATTATGAAGAAAAATGGAACTACATAAACTAAGACTCCTCCAATTGCTCCTAAAAATCCCCCCATTCCTCCATCCCAAAAAATCTTTATGAGTAAATTGTTTTCCCCAAATAATGAATGAATTCCACCAGTCCAAGTCACATACCAATTATCTATTAATTCGCCAAGAAAATTTCCTACTGAAAAAGTAAACATATAGATTAATATTACTACTACAATTAAGATAACGTATCCAAATATGGAATGAGTGGTAACATGATCTAGTTTATCTGCAATTGATATTTTCCTAGCATTTTTTCCCGATTTTACAATTAGAACTTGTTGTATAACTTTATTAATATTATTATAAATTTCTGAAGAGATAATAGTACCAATTTCTTCACCATGAAGCACTTCAAGTTCATTTCTTAAATCATTTGCTTTTTGGATTGCCTTCGAAGAGAGTTCATTATTTAGAAATAGTTTTTGAATTTCTTCATCATTTTCTATAAGTTTTATTGCTAAAAATCGCAAAGGATAGTGAAGATTAGATATTGAGTTTGGATTAGATTTAAAGAATTTTATGAGTTCTTTAATTTTTATCTCAACTTCTTTTCCGAAAGATAGTAAATCTGTTAATTCGGGAAAGATAAACTTACGATTTGATGAAGATCGTTTTTCAACTTTTTCATGAAAATGGCTCTGATGATGTTCTTTCCTCCACTTGTTCTTATTTTCATGATGGTGTAGGTGGTAATGGTGATCTACTAGCATTTCTATTGCCTTTTCGAGAAGTTGATGAACGCCTTTCCCATGTACTGCAATAACAGGCATAACTGGTAATTGGAAAAAATCCTCTAATTTATCAAAATCTAAATCTATATTTCTCTTGTGTAAAATATCCATTTGGTTTATTGCAAGGATCATTGGAACGTGTAACTCTAAAAGTTGGAACGTGAAAAATAGATTACGTTCAAGATTAGTACCATCAATAACATTTATGATGATATCAACATCTTCGGAAACAATAAACTCTCTACTCACAATTTCTTCTATACTGTATGTTGACAATGAATAAATTCCGGGTAAATCAACAATATTAAAATGGTACCCTTGAAAATCTAAATATCCTTCCATTTTTTCTACTGTTTTTCCGGGCCAATTTCCTATCGTTTGTGAGAGCCCTGTTAACTGATTAAATATGACTGATTTACCGACATTTGGATTACCAGCTAATGCAATATTTATTGACTTTTCATATACGTTTTTTTGTTTAGGTTTATTAGGTAAATGACAACTCATAACCTATGCTCAGTAATATCCCATTATATAACTTAATATATTAAAATTAGAGTGGAAATTTTCTTTATTTACATTCTTTATTACAGCTAACGATAATTTTTGACGCGATCCCTCTTCCAAGCACGATTGAGGATCCTTTCACGATTATCTCTACTGGTCCTCTTAATGGAGCAGACTTCATTTTTTTAATTTCTACCCCAGGTATAATTCCTAAGTTTGCAAGACGCATTTTTGCCCTACGACCAGCACTAACATTTACTATTGTTACAGTTTCACCTTTTTCACATTCAGTTAAACATTTAATTAGAGAATCTTCAGTTTTTTTCCTTTTGAATTTATCCTCAGATTTAGAATTTATTATTCTTTTTCACCTTAAGCCATGAACTCATCAATTATTAGTAATATTTCATTATATATAAATTTAGGTTTGACAAAATATTACTTTTTTACTGTAGAAAAGTGAGTATTTTTTTGGGAATAGTTTAAGGTTTAGGACGTTTTTTAGTAAATTAATATTTTAACTATAAATTATTGATTTATAAGTTAGGACTAATCTCTTTTTGTGAAGAAAAGCTTTATAAGAAGTGAGAATTTGTAAAAACTTATGAAAACAAATGGGTTTAGTTATAGTTGAACAGGATAAGAAAATAAAAAGTTTAAAGTTTTAAATTTTAAAAGTGCCGATTATTACAAATAAGTTTGAAATTTAAATAGAACAATAGGTATTTGATTTTTAATTTATTATTTCATGGAGATACTTTATGAAAAGGTCCTTGTCTTCAATAAAACCTTCTGTTAATGTAATATTTCTTGACTGATTTTTTAACCATTCGAATGTTTCTTTTAGCCACTGAAGATTATTCTCACCTTCAAATAATAAGCATTGCTGAAAATCTATAATGTTATTTACTTTTGGTAAAAAAAGAATTCCAATATTATCCGCGATAGCTATATAAAAGTTGCATTCATCAATCAAAAAAAGCTTAATATTTTCTAATTTTGAAAAGGATAAGAAATATTCAAAATTTTCGTAATTAATGAATTTAATAAAGTTCTCATAATTAGTGATTATTTCAATCCCTTCGATTTTAAAATCCAATTCACTAAAACGCATCATCTTCTCTTCTAATCTAAGGTCAAAAATTCCTGCGAGCTGAATTTTTAAGATATTTTTGGCAAGTTTGTCTTTCATCAAAGTAAGTAATGAGATCATGTCTGGTATGACTTTTAATTCCAAACTAAATAATTGATTTATCAATCTGGCATTATTTATGGGTAGATTATGAGTTTTCAAAAAAGGAATAAGGGGTTCTAATTTAGAGAGATTATGAAAAGCAATCCAGATCAATTTGGTATATGCATTACTTCTGTATTGATTTTTTATGTGTATTAATAATCCAAGATCTGTTAATCGTTTAATATGATATTCTAAGGTGGAGGGTCTAATTTTTAATTGGTTAGCAATCTCATTAAAATGAAAAAAATCATGATTATTCATGAAAAAGTCAAGAATTTTTAAACTTTTTTTCGATTTAAATAGCCCAACTAAATTACTATCTAGTTCAAACTCATTCATTATTAGGATTAATATAGATATCAAGAAAAATCTTCGTTAAATCCATTTCTTTTTCTAAGAGAGCAATCTGAGTAAATGGTTGAAAATTTTGAGTTAATACGAAATTTTTCGTATTATTCGAAAATACTTTCATGATATAGATTCTCTATTATGCATATTTATATATCAAAGAATTCTTTTTGGTGATAACAAGTAATAAGTATGAATTGTAAATCTTTAGATGAGTAGTGTAAATATGATTGTCTCTATAATAAATTTTAGTTCCTTTATAGTCTCTTGTGTTGTTATGAGTTATTTATATATCTTAAGTATCCAACCGATTAAAAGATCGAAAAAATTTGGTGAAAAGGCATGGAAAGATTGTAAAAAGTTTCGAAGTATTGGAGGATTGCTTGAATTAATCTCAATAGTTAATTTGTTTGTCTGGATCTGGTTTCCCTTACCTATTGTAGATACATGGGTAATAAGTCCTAACATTTGGATTGGAATTACTATAGGAATTTGTATAGCTATACCATGTTGCATTTTATTGTTCTTAGGTATTAAGGCTGCTGGATCTGAAACTCTTAGTCCATCGAAGGAAACTGAAATGTATGGAGGGATCTATAGATATATTCGACATCCCCAATCATTAGGAGAATTTCCTCTTTTTCCCGCACTTAGTTTTGCATTCAATTCATGGTTTTTAGTAGTAATTTCATCATTATTCATAATCATTTATATTCCAATCATGATTCATTATGAGGAAAAAGATCTCATTGAACGTTTCGGTGATAAGTATCGAGAATACCAAAAAAGTACTGGAGCATTGTTTCCTAAACTGAGAAAATAAATTTGATAATCAAGTGAGTTTGATCATATATGAAAGCAACGGATATTGAAAAAGATCTAAAAACAAAGCAATTCATTAATAAAAATATAATGAGAAATAGGTACATGCTTATTGTAGGAATTTCTTTTTTGATCTATTCCATAATTGAAATAAGCGATTGTATTTTTTTATCCTTAATAATTTTAAAGCTTGCTCCAAATCTTTATATTAGTTTGGGGTTAATTATCCCTGAAATCCAGGAAGTTCTATTAAATCAACCTTTTTTCTTTTTACCTTTCTTCCTAAGTTTTACTTTTATGCGAATTGTATCCACAATAGGTATATTTAAAAATTTAATGTGGGGGTTTTATATTGGGATAATAAGTATAATTCTTACAATGATAATGGATATAATTTTTATTCCGTTTGGATTTTTTGAGCTATTCTTCTGCAGTATTATCTTAGTTTTACTTTTTATTGGATATTTTGGGGATAAATCAATTATTTAATTTTATAATGGATATATTTATTTTTAAGATAAGTAATTGATTTTTGGGATATTAAATATTTTTCCTTGAACTACGAATGATTAAAACACTTAAAACCTTATGGTGAAGAATTTGAAGTTGAAAGGAATAAAAAAATTTCGAGAAAGGATACCAAAATTTTCTGGCAAAAAAATAATAATTTTACCTATCTATTGTTTTTTGGTTTTTAGTCTTAGTTTATTATTTCAAATTTATTTTGACTTATTACCATCTTTAATTCCTATTAACGGAGAATTCAAATATTTCCTCATTAGTTTTCCAGCATTAGGAGTGATTTTGATGGGATCTCTTGCAATATTATTAATATATCAAATGTGGCATCGGCGAGATCGTTTAAAGGTTAAGTATGGTCGATTATCATATCAAAAGATATTTCTGATAGGATTGGGAGGAGTTGTCATTATTTTTAGCATTGTAGTAAATACTTTGATACCGTTTTATGAATGGAATCCTAATTTCTGGTCTCAATTTCCTTTCTCGATATTCATAACTCCTTTAACATCATATCTTTCTCCAATCTCTCTTTTCTTTGGATATATCCGCTTTTTTTTAGGAAGTTTTTTGTGCATAGTAGGTATTATACAAATGTATCGAGCCTTAGAGACTTTTGGAATTGACTATATGACTGTTACCTATCTCTATTTCCCAGAAGAAAGTGAATTACAAAATCATAAAATTTATTCAATATTACGACATCCAGCATATAGTGCGGTCATATTGATTTGCTTAGGTGTAATGATTATTCAATTAAACATTTATTCAATTTCATTCTTTCTGATATTATACTTAGGAATGAATATTCACATTTATTTTGTAGAGGAAAAAGAATTAATTAATAGATTTGGGAATTCCTATAAAGAATATAGAAAAGTCACTCCTGCATTGTTTGTTCACATAAAAAATTGGGGTTTATTTTTTAAATTTATTGCAGGAAAGATTAGTGATTAAAATTAGAAGATATCCGTAAAATGGAATAAGAACATATATGAAACCAAGATAACCTATTTTCCAGATTTATGAAGTAAGAGTATTGAAATTAAATTCGTTAATTTAGAGAAATCAATGGATTCAGGATCATCTGTTTTAGGATTCCATCCAAATAATACATTTGCTGCTTTACTATACTTCGTCACGTACCATTTCATGATTAGCTTCTTACGGTTATCTTCGGAGATAAACTCTATACGTGGTTTGAAATGACGGAATCCACAAATAACTGATATATCATCTGGACTTGCTCTTAAGTTTTTAACCCAATTTGCATTTTCGCCCCTTGCAGCAAAGATAGTAATAATACCTTCAAACTTTCTATATTCTAATGGAGTTCTTCTTACTTTACCCGTTTTCCATCCTTTGGTCTTTAAAATGAGAAATATTCTTCCAAACCCAAATAATTGCAAAAATCTTATTCGATATAATGGAACCATCAAATACTTATTTAATTTTTTCCATCGCTTTAAAGTTTTTATTATAGATGCCTCATCCTGATAATGGAAGTTATATAAAACCGATCCAGGACGTGGCAATTCTTCATTCTTTATTTCAATGTTGTTTGATTTAGACATTATAAACATTAAGAGAATATTATTAATATTTAAGAAAATTAAATGATCTTTGTTAAAAATAATTAATTATTATGAAAAGGAGGTAAACATAAATGGTAGATGATATAAAAACTGTTTTTGAATTATTCTCTAAATATAATAAACTCACAAATATTGATATGATTAAAGTTTTAGAAGGAGTTGAATCAAATAAATTGACTGAAGATCTTGGATCCTATTATTTGTCTATTATGGGGCTCCTGAACCACCAATTACATGCTGATATAGGATGGCTTCGAGTTTTGGGAACTCATATCTCGAGCCTGGATTTTATACCGTCTCTCTTAGAGCGCTTTCCTACTGAACGTCTTCCCCCAGATAAGCTTTATTGGAAAACTCTAGATGAGTATAAAGGTGTTCGCTCAGAAATTGATGATATGATAGAACGCACGGTTAAATCTCTCCCCGCTTCTGAGTATTCCACTAAAATTGTAGTTGAAGGGCGCCGAGGGAAATTTGAATATATCATATGGCATATTTTGTCGCATCTTTTCAATCATGAAACCCATCACCGAGGTGGAGTGTCAGTGCTTTTAGATCAGCTTAATATAGAAAATGATTATTCTAGTCTCCTCTGGAAGGTGTGAACAATAAAAATCTGGGAATAATATGTTGATTGGAACCATTTAGTTCATTAAAAGGCTTAGTAATCAGACATAGGTAGACTCTCATGTCTATTTCAAATATCATCCGAGATTGATTGGGCGTCTATAAATTCAATTCAGATTTTTTATTTTGAGCTTAATTAACTGCTGTCCAAATAGAATTTTTTAATATAAAAGTGCTCCCAAAATGAATTATGTAATCAAAGCAAGGATTAACGCAAAAAATTTAATTCTAATCATCTTTTGGAAAAATTTGGTGTTAATTTTCTGTACCTAAAGCAATGATGGTGGGACTAAATCTTCATCTATTTTAAAATATTAATTTGCTTGATATTTATGGATAAGTTTGTCTAGCTGTTTTTTCTAAATAATTATTGTAAGAATTCTAACACTTTATCTATATTAATGAAAATCTAAATAGTGTTATGTTATATAAATATAATCCATAAATATGCTGTTTTACCAGATTATTATAAAAAATAATAATAATTGAGGTATTTAGAAGTGCCAAAATTTGCGTGTGCTGACGTTGGTATTGACTGCGGCTTTAAAGTGGAAGCAGGGACAGAAAATGAATTAATGAAACATATTGGGAATCATGCTAAATGGGCTCATAACATGGATCCTATCCCAACCGAAACCCTTAATGCCGTCAAGAAAGCTATAAAAAAATAAATTTTTTTATCTTTTTATTTAGAAATTCACTAAATAACGCAATGAAGTTTTATTATACCATTTAGTTGATAAATAAGTTCCCAGAAGTAATCAAATTTTTATCTTTTGGTGGATAAATAGATCATTTTTCTCATTAATTTTGGATCTTAAATCCAAGACTACCTAAACATCACTTTAAATGAAATTGATTCATGTGAAATAATAAAGATCGTTATCTACAATTATTAGGTGGAAATAATGAAAATTTTAAGTATTATAAGCAGTGGTAGGAAAAAAGGGCATACATCTCAAATAGTATCTTTATTGGAAAAGGATGTTAATCAAATTGTTGAACATAATCATGATTTCATACATTTTGAAACCATCTTCTTGGCTGATTATAATATAGAACATTGTAGAGGTTGTCGAGCATGCATGGATTATGGAGAGGAAAAATGTCCTCTACAGGATGACATCCCCAAAATTAAAAGTAAGATAAAGGAAGCGGATGCAGTAGTCCTTGCAAGTCCTGTGTATGTAGGTGATGTGAACTCCATGATGAAGGCATTAATTGATAGATTAGCCTATACTTGTCACCGTCAAGAATTTTATGATAAATGCGCTATGATTATTGTTACTACTAATAAGACAAGTTTGAAAAGAACAATTCGTACAATTGGTGCCGCCACATATAGTTGGGGATTCAAGATTATTGGAACAAAAGGTTTTAAGACGAGTAGTTCAAATGATTCATTAGAAATTTTAAGGCACAATTATAGTAAAGAAATTTCACAGCTGGCAAGAAAGTTATATTCAGCAGTAAAAAATAAGTCTTATCTTAATCCATCTATAATAGGACTTACCTCATTTAAGATTCAACAAAAATATCGAAG
Organism: Promethearchaeota archaeon; assembly: GCA_048940445.1. GTDB lineage: Archaea > Asgardarchaeota > Lokiarchaeia > Sigyniarchaeales > SOKP01 > SOKP01. The sequence goes on along the minus strand of JBHLON010000009.1, from coordinate 53,463 downwards.
CAACCCAGAATTATCTAATAGTATCGATTATGAATATTGGAAGAAACATGGTTGGACTGATTCAAAAAGAAGATATTATATTAGAATAAGAGTTAGTTTATGGAAAAAGCTATTATCAAGAATTTTGTACAGTGCCTTCTTACTATTCATCTAGTTTTATATTTTAAATATCTACTCTATTTAAGAATCATTGGGAGGACAGACGATAATAATTTCGTGGGATTTCTTAATATTATTAACTTTCTTCTTGGCTAGCCTATTTTTCCCAATTCTTGTTTCTCCTTGACCATATGAATATTGCCATGCCGGAAAATATTGTTCATAGTCTTTATACATCTCTCTAATATCACTGCAATCATTATAAGTAATAATGAACCCCCCTTTATGTGTTCTTAATAGCTCTCTTAATAACTTATGATCAAAATTTTTATGATGAATCGCAAAGTTGCTATTAGGATAAATACCTTTAAACATTTTTGAATCCCCTTCTAAGTAATAAGGAGGATCCGCATATATAAAATCAGTTTTATATTTTTTAAAAACATTTTCAAATGAATCGCATTTTACGGTGACATTCCCCGCTTTAAAATTCTTCACTTTCTCAAGAATAATGTCATATCTATTTTGGTTTAAATAAACAGATGATCCCCAGCCTAGAAACATGGGGCCATAAGATAATTGGTGATTGTAATAATAATAAGCTGCTCTTTTTAAGTCATTATGATCAAGCATAGTCTTTTCTTCTTCTGTAAGCTGAACTTTTCTTCTCGTAATGTAATCAAGGGTTTCTGGTTTCACTTTATCCCAATAATGCAATAGAATATGTCTATTTCGTGTATAATTCTTTTTATCGGGAATAAGCAGTCTCAATTCCTCATATAATTCTTGAGGTTTATTAATTTGAAAATACCAATAATTTACTAAAATTTCAAAAATATCATATCCAATTATTTCAAAATCTAGATTAGCACTTAAAGCAAATTCAAATGAACCTCCTCCAAAGAAAGGGGACACAATTTTATTATCTATGTTTTCAGGAAGATGTTCTAAGATATACCCAACTGCTCTAGATTTTCCACCTGCGTATCTTAGTGGAGAGATTGAGACCATTTTATATTTATTATTAGTTTTTTCGTCATCGCTTAAGAGAGAATCTAAATAACTTTGAATCCTAAGTTTCCTTTTTTTCTCCTCGCTTAAACCGACGTAATTTAAAAGGTCCATTTTGTTATTAAACAAGCTCTTTATTATATTTCCTCTTAATGGTATAATTTTATGATTATTAGACCGTTATTAATTTCAATTCAACTTTAAATATGTACACTTTATTTTATTAAAGAAAGTGTTTTCTGAGTTAATTTCATGATTTCATCGAATTTTCCTTCAGAAATTAAATCTTGTTTCACTATCCAGCTTCCTCCGCATGCTATAACATTTGGTAACTGCAAATAATCCTTTATGTTATTATTATTAATTCCCCCAGTTGGTACAAATTTCATCTCAGGATATGGTCCTGCTAAACTTTTAAGCATTTTAGGACCTCCTGAAAGATCAGCGGGGAAGAATTTTACAACTACAACACCTCTATCAAGAGCCCATTCTACCATTGTTGGTGTATTTACACCTGGAATTATAGAGATCTTATTTTCTATGCAATAATCAACAACTTTTGGGTTGAAGCCAGGAGTTACAATAAACAAAGCACCAGCATTGATTGCTTGTTTTACTTGTTCAACTTTCAAAATAGTGCCCGCTCCGACAAGAAGATTGGGATATGTTATTGTGAGTTTCTTAATAGCTTCAGCTGCGATTTCAGTTCTAAATGTGACTTCTATAATAGGAAGATTAACCTCAATTAAAGCTTTCCCTAAGGGGATAGCATCATTTAAATTTTGTATAACCGCAACCGGAATGATTTTAAACTCATTAATTTTTTCAAATAAATCCATTTTGAAGATCTCAGATACCTGAGTTTAAATTGATTGTAGAAATTAATTATCGTATTTCTAACTTATTACTTTAAAAAAAGAAGAGATGAATAATTTTTTGATATTTACTATTAACTATTTTTTAGTAAGATACAAACTGAAACTTAGGATCCAAAACATGAGAATATAAATTACAATTCGTTCCATAGTTCCCTTTGCTAATCCTAAGAATAATAGAGTTGAATCTGCTGGTAGACCTAAATAAGGAAAGAAGAGTGTTAATGTTATTAGTGATATCACTCCAAAGATTATTGACATATAAGAAAAAGGAGCATCTAACACTTTATAAGAAATTAATGCACTAATAACTGCAAAGATAAATGCAAAAGCTGTGACATAACCATGAATAGGGCGAATATTCTCTGGAAAAAATCCGACTCCTACTATAAATAACCCAGTAATTAGTAAGATTATATTGAATAACCTAAACCTAATAGATTTATAAAGAATAATCGAAGTGAATATCACACTAATACCAAACAATATAATTGAAATATTATATAAAATAGAAGTAGTACCAACTCCTAGAGAACTTACGTAATGTAGAGCACTGTTATAGCCCGGTTGAAAACTTTCTAATATAATCATCATCATTAACCACTGAATACAACCAACGAACAATACTATACCTGCATTTCCTTTTGTAAAAAGTTTCATGATACAAATAATCTTATTTTATTTATTTTCTATAAAAAATATTGAGAAAGGAAGAATATAAGCTCTCTGTAGTCCAATTTTTAATTCTTATCTTCTATATTCCTTTTTTTTTAATTTAATGAAAAAATAGACCTTGTCAAAGAAATTGTCTAAGGTTTTTCATAAAAAGTCTTCTATTAAAACTTGTCTTTGCTTCAATTTTTTAATTGTGAATTTCAGATTTTTTACTATGTCTTCCGCATGAGTGATTGCGATCTTTTTCGCTTCAACCTCATTCTTAGCGCTAATTTTCAATTTTCGATAAGGAAAAATATGGAATTTAATCTCAGCTAGGTATTCTGGCAAAAATTTCACCATAATTATTATAATACTATGGAATAAAGAATTTTTTTACATAAATATATTTTCTAAAAACTAACTTTTTAAATGTAGAGGGAATCAAATCTCATAATTTTCTTAATTAGATTAGCATTAAAGGTTTAAATGTGATGTAAGTAAATTATACTATTATGGAAATCTATAACAAACATTTAGTTAAGTATTATTCTGAAATTATCCTTTTTGGCATATTATTCTACTTCTTTTTCGAACAGATAACTCAACTTGTAGCTTCTATTTATCTTTTAAACCTTATCGTTTCAGGGCTAAATGAAAGCGCACTCGCAATTTTATTTTTAATAACTCCAGTTGTTTTGTTATTCTTTAAAAAAGGTCTTTCTAAAAAGATGATGATACTATTCGGAGAAGTTATGATATTATGTAGAATTTTACAACCATTTTTTGGAGCAAGACTTCAAATTATATTTACTGGAATTGGTATGGGATGCTTTATGATCTTCTTTCCAGTTTACCTTCAAAAAAAAGCTTCGGTAAATAATGAAAAAAGTGGATTATCTCTAGGCATTAGTTTAGGTTTTGGATTAGCATTGTCAATTTTATTTAGAACGCTTGGTTCTTCGGTTGACTTATCACTAACTTTTTGGTTTATGTGGATTGGATGGATTCTAGCGGCTATTGCTGCAATAATGATGATAAATTTATTAAATCCAGTAAAGGTTGAAGCAAATAAAGAAGAATTAGGCGGTTTCAGAAAGATTGGAGGCAAGTGGAAAATTTTGGGTCTTTGCGTGGGATTATTTAGCATTCTCATTTTATGTTATTTTGCATTCAGTAGTCCTACGGTTATTGCAAGATGGACTGAAGGAGATTATATAGCAATCGTCATGATTATCATAGTAATTATAGCGAGTTTTATAGTCATAGTTTCTGTAAAACCAGATTTAATCAATAAGATACCTTCCAAAGGTATTCTACTTTGGAATATATTATTCGTGGTAATGCTAGTGCTTACTATTGGGTTAAATCAAGTTGCATTTGCATTTATCTCATCGTATCCATATTTTGTTCCCGATGCAACAATTTTAAATCAAATTATTCTGTATATAATGCTCGTCCTCTCCCCGATCATATTTATTGACTTTGTAATTCTATTGAGGGAATTATTTAGAAGCAAACCATCTAGTCGAAAGATGGGGGCAGGCTTTTTTGCATCAGCCCTTTTTTCTATTGTTATAATATTTGCAACTGTCTTCACTACAACGTATGATTACATTCCTTTAATAGGACCATTATTTAGAGATATGATATGGCTTATATTTTTAGTGATTGGAGTATTCATAATGTGGCCTCTTTTATTAGTTAAAAAAGAATCTATGTTTTTTTCTAGGAGATCTAGAAATCAAATAATAAAGATATATAAAGTTGTTAGTGCAATTTTAATACTTACTATAGGAACTATAATAAGTTGCGTAATTCTTGATTCACCAAATATAAGATCACCCAGTTCTAGTACTACTCTTTCAATTTTGACTTATAATATCCAGCAAGGTGCTGATGAACCAGGAAATATGAATTTTGATGGACAACATGCTGTAATTGAGAGTTTGAATCCAGATGTAATAGCTTTAGAGGAATCAGATACGGCCCGAATTGTTAATGGAAATAACGATTTCGTACGATACATTAGCGAGACATTGGGATATTATTCGTATTATGGTCCTAAAACTGTAACTGGTACTTATGGAATAGCGTTATTATCTAAATATCCTATCATGAATGCTCAGACATTTTATATGAAAAGTGTGGGGGAACAAACTGCTTCTATTTGGGCCCAGATTGTCGTAAACGGGATTAGATTTAATATTTTTGTAACTCACCTTGGCAATTTTGAAAACGCTACCGAAGGTGATAGAACTCAAATTATCCAGCAAGAGAATATTTTAAATGTAACAGAGAACCAAGAGAATGTAATTCTAATGGGAGATTTTAACTTTGAACCTAATACCAAACAATATAACATTACAGTTGCCCAACTATATGATGCTTGGGAATTAGTACTTAATTCCAATCCAGCAAATGCAGTCGTTGATCCTAATCTTCCTGGGGATCGTATAATTCCAGATGAAAGAATTGACCATATATTTGTCTCTTCGCAATTAAATGGATCAATGACATACATCCATTATACTGGGGGATATGCATCGGATCATCCAGCTTTATATGCCACGGTTGACTTAACAAGTATTTAATTATTTTTTTTTTATTTAATTTCGCAAATTTTGGATCAAAGTAAATTGATCTTTCAAACTTCTTTGAGATGGAATAAAGTTTTAATAAATGGTCATCATAATTTCTTATTGCAAGGAATTCTAATGATTAAGACATTTTCTTTAGTTTTGTACGAAAATTAAAAGCGATAAAGATAAGAAAAAGGAGGAATAAGATATTGAAAGATTTAACAGTTATTGTTAAAAATGAACCTGGGTCATTAGCAGATATGGGAGAATCTTTGGGTAAAATGGGTATAAACATGGAAGGTTTATGTGGTTATCCTCAGAAAGATGAGGGTGTAATTCACATTCTGGTTGAAGATGATACAACAGCTCAATGGGCTCTCGAAGATGCTGGTTTCCAAGTTCGTGCTATACGTGATGTACTAGTCTTGGATATTGGCAATATCGTAGGAAAACCGGGTACAGGAGGTAAAATGGCTCGAAAAATAGGCAATGCCGGTGTTAATATCGACCTAATTTATTTTGCTGAGAATAATAGAATAGTTTTAGGTGTTGATAACTTAGAAAAAGCTCGGGCTGCTTTAGATATTGAATAAGTAAGCTTATTTTCTATTATAGTCATGATTCAATAGATATTTTTAAAAGATAATAATACAGAATGGCTGAAGACATTTTGATTCCAGAAGTCAAAAAAATGCTATTAAAGGCACAGAAGAATGAAATTACGGAATTTCATATATATAAAAAGCTGGCAACGTCAATTAAAGACTCAAATAATAAGCGCATTTTAAAACAGATCGCAGATGAAGAATTAAAACATTATAACGTTGGTAAGGAGCTTTCTAAAGAGGAAGTCGAGCCAAATAAATGGAAGATATGGTTTTACTATGTAGTCTCAAAAATATTTGGTTTAACTTTTACCATTAAACGTATGGAAAATGGAGAAAAAAGTGCTCAGCAAGAATATCAAAAATTGACAAAAATTTTTCCCCAAACAAAAGAGATTATAGAGGATGAAATTGACCATGAACAGGAACTTATCAATTTAATTGATGAAGAACGTCTTAAATATGTTGGATCAATGGTACTAGGGATCAATGATGCTCTCGTGGAACTGACTGGTGCTCTTGCAGGATTTACTTTTGCATTTCAAAATAGTCAATTAATTGCAGCCACTGGCTTTATAACAGGAATCGCCGCAACATTATCTATGGCGACTTCAGAATACTTATCAACTAAATCGGAACAAATTGGAAAAAAACCACGGAAAGCTGCTGTTTATACTGGATTAGCTTATTTAACAACTGTAATGCTTTTAATATTCCCTTATTTAATCTATTCAAATTATTATTTTTGTCTTGGTTTCATGTTATTCAATGCGATTTTAATTATTTTTGTTTTTAATTATTATGTTTCTGTAGCTAAGGATTTTAACTTTAAAAAACGATTTTTAGAAATGGTGTTTATTAGTCTAGGAATCGCTGGATTGTCATTTATTCTGGGTATTATTATCAAGATATTTTTCAAGATCTAAATAGGAATCTTTTAGTCTCAAAATTGATCTAATCACAAATATTTAAATTCTAATAATGATTAGGATTAAAGTAAAACAAAAGTTGATGATACTTGCCTAAGAGTAAGATTAGAGTTAATCCTCTTATCTATCCAATGCCTGTTGTTCTAATTGGAGCGAATATAAGGAGTAAACCAAATTTTATGCCACTTGCTTGGATTTGTATGGCTGAACATGAACCTCCAATGATTTTGATATCATCATCAAATTCACACTACACAAATGAAGGTATTATTGAAAATAAAACTTTTAGTGTAAACACTCCCTCAGAAACTATGATCAAAGCTACTGATTATTGTGGTTTGCATTCGGGTAAAAATCAAAATAAATCAGAAATATTTGAAATATTCTTTGGTGACTTAAAAACCGCACCAATGATAATGCAAGCACCATTAAACCTTGAATGTGAAGTAGTAAAAATATTAAATACAAATGAATTAATTGATTCCGATAAAAAAGGCCATAATATTTTTATTGGGAAAATAGTGAATGCTTATGCGGATGAAAAGTATTTAACAAATGGAGTTCCAGACTTAGCTAAAATGAAACCATTTACATTGACTCAAAATGATAATTTCTATTGGAAGATGGGAGAAAAAGCTGGAAAAGCTTGGAGTATAGGCAAGAATTATTTAAACGTTTAAATAAGAAAAAGAGGTGAAAAAGATGGGAAGAATTGTACATTTTGAATTGAATGTAAAAGATGTAGACAAAATTATAAAATTTTATGAAAAAGTATTTAGTTGGGAAATAAAAAAGTGGGAAGGCCCTATAGACTATTGGTTAATTATGACAGGAAAAGAAGATGAACCCGGGATTGATGGTGGTCTTGGTTTTGCTGAAGAAGATTTTCCTAACGTAGTAAATACTATCGATGTTGATGATATTGATTCAATTATTAAAAAGATCCAATCTAATGGTGGAAAAATTATACGCCCTAAACATGCAGTTCCTGGAGTAGGGTGGATAGCTTATTTTGAAGATCCTGAAGGGATTGTTACAGGAATAATGAAAAGTGATCCAGATGCTAAATGATCTTTTTTAAAAGATAAATAGCGATAAATAGAAAAGAAAGAGTTTAAGCTTAAAGAGTTTCGATGTTTCTAATGTTTAACTTCCCTTATTTATAATTTTTATAATAAGAATTAATAAATAATAATAGTTTTTAGAATAAAGAACATAATATCTAAGTGGTGAAAAGAGATGGTAACATGGTTAGATCTTTTATGGCAAACAATAATAGTGGCGATAATTGTTATCACAATTTTAATTATTTATCGCATCCTGATGTATGTAGTTCGAAGTGGTGCAAAAAAGCAACGAGTACCTCTTGAAGCAACAAATGGGATTAAAATAATCCTACGTTTAATAACCATCTTTTTAATCATTATTGCTCTTCTTACTTTTATTCCGGGAGCTTCTTCCTATTTAGTTTCTATATCTTCAATCACCGGTGTCATTATAGGATTTGCCTCCACTCAAGTAGTAAGCCAATTTGTAGCAGGAATTTACTTACTCTCATCCAGACCCTTTAGAGTAAATGATTTGGTTAACATTAATGGCATTGATGGATTGATATTAGAAATTGGGCTCAATTTTACAACACTTCAAAAATTTAGCGGTACAATCGTGAAAATCCCAAATAAGACTATTCTGGATGCTGAAGTTCTTAAATATACAGTAAAATTAACCCCAGAAATACTTAATAGTATTGGTAGCCCTATTAAAAAGAAAAAGCAGCTTTTAGAGACTAATGAAAAAACGGTGGCTAAGAAAACTAAAATTAAAAAAAAAATATCTAAAAAATTAAAATTGAATGATTTAAAGAGCATAATTTTGGAGAACGAAATTATTAGATACACTTTCGAGATCGCAGTTGATTTAGATCGATTACCAGAAAAAACGATCGAAGCTGTAAATATAATATGCGATAAACATAAGAATATTTATCGATATCGTCCGCAATTTATTGTATCATACATCTATTGGCGTGTACATTTTAGGTTTAAGATTTATTGTCATAATCCTTTAATTATAATTAGAAACCACTCACACTTCATTAAAGATTTAATGATCGCTATTTACGGAGGAGGATAAACCGTGATCAACTTAACTTTTCAAGGAACTAACCCGATAGATGACTTTTTTGGCATTTTAGGATACTTAGATTTATGGGGTTGGTTAATTCCAATCATGGGATTGATTCTTCTGGTAGGGATTATTGTGGTCATCATTATTATATATAAATACATTTTTAGAAAGATTAATAAAAGAATAACTTTGCAAGGCTCCACTCCGGATATTTATAACGGTTTAAAGTTTGGAGTACGATTAGTTTTAGGAATTGTAATTATAATTTTGATCATGAATTTTTTAAAGATTGAGTCAAGTTACATATTAATAGTGTCGGGGATCGTCGTGAGTGCCATAGCATTCGCTTCTATGAATGCAATAAATAACTTTATTGCGGGAATATGGATTCTATTAGTCCGACCGTTTACAGTTGGTGATTATATCAATGTAAATGGTTCTGATGGCATTGTTATTGAAATTTCACTCAATTATACCAAATTGAAACATATAGATGAGACCGTTTCTCTAATTCCTAATATTAATTGCGTAAATACTAGTATTATAAATCATACTATTTCCAAAAAGTGGTTAGATCAATATCTAAAACGTTTAGAACAAACAAAAGACAATCTAGAAGCTATTATTGAAGAAGAGAAAGGGCAATTCAAAATTGTGCGTCAATTAAAAGAAGAATTATCACAAATACGTGAAACTCTGCAAATGATGACTAGTATGGAAGAAAGTTTTTTTCTGAGAGATGAGGGAGAACAACAAGAGAAAGTTCCTCATTCAAAATATGTGAAAAAAAATAAAATAGTACGCTATGTCTTGGAATTAAATTTAGATAAGAGAGTAACTCGTAATGATGTGTTATTAGAAGGAATTTGCCAAAAATGGTCAGATAAGTTTTTAATAAAACCCACTTGGCAATTATATGGAGCCGATTTTTATGCATTTTACCGTTTTATACTTTTAACGCCTGATCCTGAGTTTCTAATCCGCTATTTAGGGGATTTTATTAGGGATATATATGAAGCTATATACACAGAAATTAAATGATTTTTGAAGTTGATTTTTCTTCAGATTAAACAGTCAATTTATCTAACTTCTTAGTGATGATCTATAAAATTTCTTTTTGAAAAATTTTGCAACATTTACTAAGGAAATCATTACGGGAACTTCAATTAATGGTCCAATGACTGCAGCAAATGCAATACTAGATCCTAAGCCAAATATTGATACTGCAATAGCAAGTGAGAGTTCAAAATTATTACTTGCAGCAGTAAACGAAAGACTAGTTGATTTCTGATAATCTGCACCTAGTTTTTTACTCAGAGCAAAACTGATCAAAAACATCAAAATGAAGTAAAGAAGCAGAGGAATAGCTATTTTAACTACATCTAACGGAATTGATACAATTATATTTCCTTTTAACCCAAACATTACTATGATGGTGAATAAGAGAGCAATTAATGTGATTGGACTTACTTTAGGGATAAATTTTTTAGCATACCATTCATGCCCTTTCTTTTTAACCAATATAGTACGAGTAAGAAATCCTAACGTAAATGGAATTCCCAGATAAATAATTACGCTTTCTGCAATTGATCCTATTCCTATATTAACAACATTAGATTGAAGACCAAGTAGATGGGGTAATAATGTAATATAAAACCATGCAAACACGCTATAAAAGATTACTTGAAATATGCTATTAAATGCTACCAAACCAGCAGCATATTCACGACTACCTCCCGCTAAATCGTTCCATACAATAACCATTGCAATACATCTAGCAAGCCCTATAAGAATGACTCCAACCATATATCCTGGATAGTTCCCTAGAAATATAATGGCGAGCACGAACATTAAAAACGGTCCAATTAACCAATTTTGAATTAAAGCCAAACCTAAAACTTTTTTATCCTTAAATACGTCTCCTAATTCCTCATAATGCACCTTGGCGAGAGGAGGATACATCATTAAGATTAACCCAATTGCAATTGGTATATTTGTATAACCTACTTGAAATATTGAAAGAAATTGTTCAAAACTGGGGATGAAGTAAGAAAGCAAAATACCCATAACCATTGCTATGAATATCCATAGTGTAAGGAACTTATCCAGATTTGAGAGTTTTTTAGGAGTCTCTGTAGTTTCTGTCATAGTTATATTTCACAATTACTTTTAGGAACTTAAAGATATTAAAAGATGTAATTTTTAGTATCAACAACAATTACCAAAATTAATAAATTGAGAACCAAATATATTTATTTTGTCTTTAAAAAAAATATTCTGATTGAATTTTATTTACTTTTATTAATTTTTCTCATAAAAAATTAAAATAACTATTATCAACAATTTCGTTGAAAGTATGTTATTAAAATAAAATTTGAAAATAAAACAATAAATTACCTTTTCAAATTAACAAAATTAAGATAATAACTTTAAATTATCAATCTCATAAGTACATTTATGAAAATCACTAAAAACACGATTTTGATAACCGGTGGAGCAACGGGTATAGCATTCTCCCTTGCAGAACACTTCTTAAATGCTGATAACGAAGTCATTATTTGTGGAAGAAGAGAAACGAAATTAAAAGACGCTGACGTTAGCGAAGCCGAAGGTTTGAGGACGACATCAAAAAGCAATTTTCACCAAGTGTTTAGTAGAATGAATTATTAAGTTATGAAAAGAAGGAAATTCGCTATGAAGAATAATAATATTCTAAATATAATAAAAAATAGGCAATCAACGAGATCCTCATTTGATCCAAATCGTTCTCTGAGAAGGGAAAGTTTAGATCAGATTTTAGAAGCAGCTCGTTGGGCCCCAACGCCTCATAACATGCAGAACTTCGAAATAATGGTTATCGATAATAAGAAGATTCTAGAAAAGATTGGTAATATAGAATATGCTATTTCAGACGAATTTATCAGAGAAAATTATCAACAACTTTCTTTTTCGAAGGAGGAATTTTTGAAGAAAAAAGTCGGTCTCTTAGGTACAATGTTTCCTCCTGCGTTATTAAGAAACCCAACCCTCGATAAAGAATCCCGCGAAAAAGTGGTTTCATCTATTGGAAGATTTATACAGTCAAATCCAATTCTTCTTATCATATTATATGATCCAACCAAAAGAGCGCCTGCATCAAAAGGGGATTTCTTGGGCATTATGGGTCTCGGGTGTGTTATGGAAAATATGTGGCTAATGGCGGAGTCCTTGGGAATTGCTTTTCACGTGATAACTGCTCTAAGTACAGATGGTGTCGAACAAGAGATAAAAACTATTCTGAATATTCCCAATCAAATGAAAATTGCTTTTAGTGCCAGATTAGGCTACGCTCTTTCTAAGACCCGCAAATATTTAAGAGTCCGAAGAGAAAAAGAAGATTTTATATATAGCAATAAATATGGAAAGAAATATATTGATTAAATATTAATTAATGTTTTTCTGGTAATATTAAATGTTGATAGAGCATAATATTAAATTGAAGTTTATGCTCATTTGAAAAAATATTAAATGTAAAAAATTGTAAATGAATATGATGAATTTCACAATTAAAGAAATTGGATTGAAATTAGTACAAGCAGGAAAACTACAAGCAAGTCCGTTGTGCATATATGGTTCCGAATCTTTTCCTGAGAACGCTGTTCCGATAAATAAGATTAATCGGTGCATTGCCAAAGCTATTTTTGATTTATCAATTAGTAAAGAGATTAATTCAATATATATTGGAAATGATACATTAGAGGGATGTTGTCCAGGGGGTCAGGCGTGGTTTGGTTATAAAGCCTTTGTACCAATGTTAAAGTACTTTCTTTCAACCGGATCAAAAGATTATAGAGGCGGAGCTGCGGAATTTTTAATAGCAAATCCTGATCTTGCTGAACAGAGAATAAATTCTATTGGTAAAGTTACATCCCTAGGGAACTACACTGTGATTCGAAAATATAATTCTATAGATGAGCAAGATTTTAATGTTAGAGCATTTATTTGTTTTGGAATTTCGGAACAAATAAGAAATCTATGTTCATTAGCATTCTTTGGCTCAGAGTTAGATTTTAATATTATAATTCCATGGGGTTCTTCCTGTGCTTCTTTTGTATCCTATCCAGCAGGGTTAACCGAAAAAGGTCCAAAGAATTGTATTATTGTTGGACCGACTGATCCCACAGGAAATAATTGGTTTCCACAGAATTACTTATCAATGGGTATTCCATTTGAGATTGCTAAACGTATGAGTAAAGATTTTGATGCTTCCTTTATTTCTAAACGCCCTAAAATTGCATATCCAATAAGGTTAAAGATAAAGAGGATTATGTCTCTTCCATAATATCATATTTTTATTTATAACTCCAATCTTTCTTTTTCTTGTTTGACTAATTCTCGTCTTAGGATTTTACCTGAACCTGATTTTGGAATTGTATCTACAAATTCAACTTCCCGTATTTTTTTATAGGCAGAAATTCTTTCAGCAACCCAATCTATAATATCTTGTTCATTAACTTTACCCTTAGATTCTGGCTTCAGAATGATAAAAGCTTTCGGAATTTCGCCTATATCTAATTCTTTTGATGGTTTACCTATTACGGCTGCATCAAATACATCTGGATTTTTAAAAAGTAAATCTTCAATTTCTGCAGGTGCAATGCTCCATCCTTTATATTTTATCATCTCTTTTATGCGATCAAGTAAATGTTCATATCCCTCTTCATCGATATATGCCATATCACCTGTTCTTAACCATTTTTGGTCAGTATGGGGATCGATCCAAAAGGCTTCGTCTGTAGCATCAGGTTTATTCCAATAACCTTTCATTACTTGAGGCCCTTTAATTACTAATTCACCGACTTGTCCGCTTTCTGGCAATTCTCTGCCAGTCTCTAAATCAATAATCTTATGAAATGTATCGGGAATTAAAGTCCCTTGCGATTCCATTTTACGACGGTACATGGGATTTACTGCAACAACTGGAGACGCTTCTGTTAATCCCCAACCATGTTGAACCGCTACTTCTTTTGCATTACATTTTTCTTTAGCTAATTTATCGAATCTTTCAAGAAGTTCTAGAGCAATAGGTGCAGCTCCATTATTGAAGATTTTAAGGTTAGACCAATCATATCCTTTCACATTTTCATTTTCTAGATGACGAACAACGGCGAGAAATATGGGAGGAACACATAAACTATAGGTAACTTTATACTTTTCAATGAGTTCACAGAATTGCTTTACCTCAAATCGCGGAGTGATCACTTGTGCTGCTCCTATCCAGACCGCTTGATTCATACACACACTTAATCCATAGATATGGTAAAGTGGAAGTACAGCTATAGCAACATCTAATTCACTTAATTCAAAGATCTGAGATATTTGAAGTACATTGGATACCAGATTATAATGGGTAAGCATAGTTCCTTTTGGCAACCCTGTTGTACCACTTGTATATACTAATGTAGCAAGATCTTCTTTAGGATTGAAAGTGTAATTTGGAGGATTTGGTTTGGTATTTTTCATTATCTCTGAAAACCCAATAGTTGAATCTGGTGTTTCAGGATTTCTCTCTGATTCGAGGATAATAATATTCTTGAGTTTCGTTTTATCTTTAACTGCTGCTACATTAGGATATAATGGTTGGAAAACTATTATAGTTTCTGCTCCCGAATCATTAAGTTCATATTCTACTTCAACCTCTTTAAATAATGGATTCATAGGAACCAAGATGCCTCCTGCTTTCTCTAATCCGTAAAAACAAATTGCCCATTGGATTGAATTTGGTCCATATAAAGCAACTCGATCTCCCTTCTTTATTCCAAGGTTGTTTAATACTGTAGCAAATACGTCCACTTGTTCTTTAAATTGCTTAAATGTCATTTCCTCTGGATATAGGAACGCAAATCGCTTTGGAAATCTCTCCGCTGTATCTTCTAAAATTTTATAGATTGGAATTTCTGGATAGTAAAGATGTCCTCGTTTAAATTTAACCATATTTGCACCTTTTTTAATTTATAATTTAATCTATTGTTACAACTTTTATTAATAATTTTCTAATAAAATTATACTAAAATTATTAATTTAGTATAAATTTTTATTCATAGATTAGGGGATTCAAGTTAAGATAAGTAAAAAATATGAAAATTAATACTTCCGAAAAACCTCAAATGGGATGGGTGTGTTCATATACTCCTTTGGAATTGATATATGCTGCCGGATTTCTACCTTATCGTATAGTGGGCCATTCAAATCCCGTAGTAGATGCTGACTCATATATCCATACGAATTTTTGTCAATTCGTAAGATCTACTGTGGATGTAGCAATAGAAGGAGGGTATGATTTTCTTGAAGGTGTAATTTTTGTTAATTCGTGTGATGCTATGAGAAGACTTTATGATCTCTGGAAAAGATACATTCCTTCAAAATTTATCTATATCTTTGACATACCAATGGGTTATTCGTCTTTAGGGTTAAGGTACATTAGAGAGGAATTCGAAAAATTAAAAGTTGCTTTGGAAAAATACACATCAAATCTTATTCAAGATAAGGTACTTGAAGAATCTATAGATTTATTTATGGAATCTCGATTATTATTTCATAAACTTAATTCTTTAAGGTTGGACAATCCACCTCTGATAAGAGGAAGTGAAGTTAATAACTTAATAACTAAGTTCTTTAAATCAGATCCAAAATTATGGAATAAAAGTACAAATGAAAAATTACTAAAAATTCGGAATAATACTTCTCCAGAAAATAAAAAACCTAGAGTACTTTTGTCAGGAAGTCCCATTCATGATACAGATTTCATCTCGTTCATTGAAGATTGTGATTTAAATGTTGTATTTGAGGATGTTTGCTCTGGAGGTAAATTTTTTGATCTAAATATAAGGAAATCTAAAGATCTTTTAAGTTCGTTGAGTGAGGCTTATTTATATAAGACTCCCTGCGCACGTATGATGAAAGTAGAAAAACGAGCAGAGAATTTGATAATGAAGTCCAGAGAGTTCAAGGTTAATGGAATTATTCATCATTCATTGAAGTTTTGTGATACATATTTATATGATGTACCAAAATTAAAAGAAATATTGATGGATGAAGGATTAAATGTATTATTTATTGAGAGTGATGGAACGCTAGGAAGTATTAACCAATTAAAGACTAGAATTGAGGCATTTTCAGAGATGTTAAAAAAAGGGATGTGATAGTCAACTATGGTTGATCATAATATATTAAAAAAGTATTTTTTCCAACTGGAGTCTGCTCTAAAACAAAAGATGGAGTCAAAATTAACTGCTCGTAGAAAATTTGTATATGAAATAGCTCGTATCGGTTCTCGTATTTTTAATGATGATTGGTCCACTGGATGGACAACCGTTTTTGTACCATACGAAATCTTAAACTCTATGAATGTTTCAGGTATGTTTGTTGAATTTTTTGGAGCAATGCTTTCTGGAACTGGGATGGCTCGAAAATATTTTGAACTAGCTGAAAGTAAAGGCTATTCTACAGATAGTTGCTCATATCACAGAACAATAATAGGAGCAGCCATGGATGGTCTTATTCCTGAACCGGAGATACTTATAGGAGCAAGTATCCCATGTAATGGTGGTGTAAAAGCATTAAAGCGCATAGGTGAAATCTTCAATAAGGAGGTATTCATTCTTAATATTCCAATTGAAATAACCTCTAAATCTGTGGATTACTTAGTTGAACAATATGAACAAATGATCGATTATATTGAAGAAAATACGGGACGTAAATTAGATTATCAGAAACTTAAGCATACCATAGACTATAATAATCAAGCTAGAGAATATCTATTAGAGGTAGAGGAACTCTGTAAACATGTTCCCAGTCCTTCTACTTCTAATGATTTAAAAAATTTTATAATTTTTATTCTTCTTTTAGGAACCAAGGAAGGAGTTGAAGTTGCTAAACTTTATCGAGATGAATTTCAAAATAGAATTAATAATAACATATTTGGTTTACCAAAAGAGAATTATCGGTTACTTTGGATTCAGAATAGAATACAGTTTAAAACGGACCTTTTAGATATTCTGGAGGAAAAATATGGTGCAAATGTAGTAATCGATGAATTAAATCACATTTGGTGGGATAATCTAGATAATAACGACCCTCTAAGGAGTCTTGCATATCGAGTAATTACTCACCCCTTAGTTGGTCCTGTAGAACGCCGGCTTAAGGTACTTACGCAATTAGCAAAGGAATTTAACGTAGATGGTGCAATTAACCCTGCACATTGGGGTTGTCGGCAATCCTCAGGTGCTAGGGTATTATTTAAAGAAGCGCTTCAAAAAGTAGGGGTTCCACTGATTCATCTTGATGTTGATTGCATCGATGAAAGGAATTATTCATATGGTCAAATATTAACTCGTCTTGAAGCTTTTATGGAAATGCTGGCAGCTCAATGAAGGTAAAACCGCTATTGATGAAATTAGATTATTCTTTAATCCTAGGTTCAGATACTATCTGAATTCTATTTCCTTCTGAATCCGTCATATTGAAGTAAGAAACCATATTTGGTATGTCAGTTATTTCAGAAGTTTCAATAGCTTTTTCTTCTAAGTATTTTTTTGTTTGTTCTATATTTTGTACCTCTATTGTAAAAGTACCAGAATCAGGAATAACCTTCTCACCTTCTGCAATAGTATTTAACCCAAGTCTTGGAGTTCCACCTGGTAAATCAAATTCACACCAGCCAGCCTCGGGAGACATATACCAAGAGAGATCAAAGTTGAAGATTTCCTCATAAAATTTTTTCGCTCGTTCAATATCAGCTACTTTTAGTTGAAAGTACATTCTTTCAAATATTATGGGATTTTTCTTTTTTTTAGCCATAAATTATCTTAAATTACTTTATTTTATAAGGATTAGCAATAGACTAGATATCATTAGTTAATTTTCTTTTAATATATTAAATTAAAATTTTTAAGGTTCTGTTAATCTAATTGTATATGAACAATAATCTAGATGCATACGGAGATAAGTTTCAACAAAAATCAAAATATTTCCGCGATAAATTGCCTCATCATAGATTAGATTGGATAAATAAACCTGAAACCTATAAATCATACCCTGATGCAGTAAGAATTATAAAATTACCCACACCAAAATTTGATAAAAAAATAAGCTTTTGGGATGTCATTTTAAATCGGAAGTCTATTCGAAAGTTTAAAAATAATCCAATTACGCTGCCACAATTAAGTCTTCTATTATTTGGGATAACAGGTCTAACTCGAATTTTCCCACAATTTGCATTTCGAACAGTCCCTTCAGCAGGAGGCTTGTATCCCATTGAAACTTACCCAGTGATCAATAATGTTGAAGGTATCGAGAGGGGAATTTATCATTATAACATACCAAATCATAGCGTTGAGTTATTAAGGGAAGGAGATTTCCGGTCTGAAATTATGAGAGGGTGTTTAGATCAACAATTAGCGTTTAATTCTGCCTTAAATATTGTATGGACAGCTATCATTGAAAGATCTAAATGGAAATATCTTCAGAGATGTTATCGTTATATTTATATGGATGTAGGTCATATTGGTCAAAATTTTTATTTGATTGCTGAGGCTCTAGGGTTAGGAGCCTGTACTATAGGGGCCATTTATGATGATGAGATAAACAAGTCAATTGGAATCGATGGGGTTACTGAAACAGCTATTTATGTAGGAGTTATTGGAAAGAGGGGAAGTAACTAACATATTAAACTCCTTCCACTTTTCTCTATTTATAATCAAAATATAAATATTTACTAACAAATGATTAGAAAAACATAATCTATCATTTCATTTTAAAATAAAAAAAAAGAATTTATAATGGAGAATTACTTCATTCTATACTTTTTTTTAATAATTAGAGCTACAGTAATACCTAGCACAGCGCTAATGACCATAACATTATAACCTGGAATTCCTGGTTTAGATACCGTGACCGATATACAATTTGAAAGAGTATCTCCCATACTATTGTGTGCAACCACTATAAAATAGTATGTGCCATCTGCATAGCCGCTTAATGCCATACTAAGAGCGGAAATATCGTCTGCTAATAAAGTTAAACTCCCAGTAATTGTTGTAATAAAGCTAGAACTGCGATAAATGGAATAATCATCGGCTCCGGAAGACGCCGTCCACACTAGATCGAAATTTCCGTCCGTATCAGGACTACCTGCATTCGAAGACAAGGTGAAATTTCCGGGAGGTTGTGATTCCACAACGGCTAAATTCGTGTTAGTATCAACAAAATCGAAAGTGTAATTACCTACACCTCCTCCAAAAAAAAATGTACCACTTAATAGAATTCCTGTGCTCTTCTCATACCACGCAAGTCCACCGGGTTGAGTTAAATCTTCGAGTTCCCATACGTCCACTGGACCAAATCCTGGGAGGTTATAGATCAAATCTCTTGCAACGTAAAAGTTATGGTCTCCTTCACCGAAGATTCCTATCGGGATGGTGTCATAAAGCGAAATATCGGTAAATAACCAAAATGGGCTATGCTGACCATTTCCGAATAATGAAGCCCCTGACATTACTCGCGTTAACGCGTCAACCATCCACGGATAAGCCATTGTCATCCCCATATATTCGAGATTCAAAGTTTCATAGAATAGCCTGCCGTTATAATAACTATATGTCACATTTGTGTTATAAATGGTTCCCATAAGGTTGAAAATATGCTTTATATACAATCCATCAAATAATTTCGTCTCTATTATGTATATAATATTAGTTATCCTATTATTGTCGAGGTATGACTCCAATGGAACAGCAGGGGCTATCGCAGTAAAGTTATACGCTCTATATTCAGTGGGAGTCCATATATATTCGATGGATTGACTCATGCCAACGCCAAGACTAGGTATTATAGTTGAGTTTACAAGTATTTTATCGAGATATAGGAATAATTCTACGTCTGCTTCGGAATATAGACCATTATTTATGACTGTAGCGGTAATAACGTAGGAATTGTTAGCTTCTACGATTGATGGGATATCTAGGAAGACTTTAATCTCATGATCAAAAACTATATACTTAAAGTTTGCATTGGTATCAACAAATTCGAAAACATAATAGTACACACCTCCTCCGTAAAAGAACGTACCATTTAATAGAATTCCTGTGCTCTTCTCATACCAAGCGAGGCCTCCAGGTTCAGTTAAATCTTCGAGTTCCCATACTTCTACTAGACCAAATCCGGAAAGATCATACAGAAATTCTCGTGCTACATAAAAATCGTGGTCTCCATCACCGTCGACCGCTATTGGGATAATATCATAAAGAGAAGTATTAGTGAAAATCCACGCAGGCGTGTGATAACCATCTCCGAACAATGACCCTCCTGACATTACTCTTGTTTGAGGATCAACTTGCCATGTATAGTTTACCATACCCGCAATTTCGAAAGATTCATTATACAACCCCCCTATATAAGGGACATAACTGAAGTTCGTCTCGTAAAACGCCCCCATTTGACCAAAACGATGAGTAATGTACAAACCATCTAACCAACCGGCTTTTACTACATACGCAAACCTAGTTTGGATATTATTATCCACATAAGATTCAAGAGGTACTGGTGGAGCGTAAACAGTAAAGTTATAAGCCCTATATTCTGAGGGAGTCCAGTTGTATTGGATGATAACAGTCTGTCCAACATCTAAATCAAAGGTAGGAGTGGAATTAACTAACACTTCATCAAGGTATAAAAACAATTGTACGCCCGTTTCGTCGTTTAGACCAATGTTTTCCACCATTGCATAAATAATGTAACTCATATTGACATCAATGGATGACGGGAGTAAAAGATCCACCTCTAAATCGTGGTTCAAAGGAAGAGCAACCGTTACACTTATACAGTTTGAGAGTGTATCCCCGTATTCATTATGAGCGACAACAATGAAATAGTATGTTCCGTCTGGATAACCACTTAGATAAAGTCCGAGATCTGTAATTTCATCGGCTAAAGAAGTTAAACTTCCGTTTATCTCGGTAATATAGCTCGAATATTCGTACACAGAATAATTTGTTGCTCCCATAGATGCTGTCCAATTAATGTTAAAATTACCATCGTTGTCAGGGACTCCAGCATCCGAAGATAATAAAAATGTACTTGGTAACGCCCGATGGATTGGATATGCGTAAAGTTCCCCTAAAGCGTGATAAGGTACTCCTTGTATATCGGACAAATGAACGAAATATATTTTAGGATGATATAAAGGAGCTTGAAAATATCCGACTTCTGCCAAGTACGACTGAATATCTTTATAAATATCGTTTCTCGCGTTATCGTCCAAAGTATTAATAGCAAGCGCTAATTGAGCATTTAACCATGGGTCATCTACTTGACCTGGGTTACCAAGAGAACCAGGAGTAAATAATGGATATAACATGTTGTAAGGCTCCAAATAGTCGGGCATCCATCCAGAGATGAAAGTGCAAAGTTTGTTCCAACCATCATCTATATTAAAGAGGCGATTAATATAATCTGAGTACGATAAAGCAGCTTCTTCCAACTTAATTCCAAGAAGCTTAAAATCATTATTTAGCATTGAATACATATCTGCTCGGATCACATTTCCTAGATTATAGGTGAAATTAAGCGTTAAGAAAGGTGAAGATCCTTCAGCTTGAGCGATCCATTCTGCATCTGTGGTAAACCCCACACCGAATCCCATCGATTGCATTATCAATCGCGCTGTTGCGATGTCGAAGTTAGCAGCCATGGCGGACGCATTATATGCATCACCAAAGCTTGGAGAAATTGGTGAGTTAGCTCGTATTGCATTACCAATTAGTATCTCATCTAACATATAGGTGTAGTTTATAGCTAAAGACATAACTTTTCTCCAAGTAACATTGTAAAGTTGGTTGTTAAATCCTAAAAAATAATAAGTAAATCCCGTTTTACCAGTGTCGTCACTATATCTTTTTAGAGTAATGTTGGGATCGGCATCAAAAGAAGGGAAGAATGCGTATAATGGGTTTAATAAGTAGTCGATATCGTAGCTTAGCATAGCATTATTTAGGGTGGGTGAATCAGGGAAAAAAATAAAAGACATCTCTTCAAAAAAAGCGGGAGTTTGCCAATAATTATCCCATCTTGTGAAGTAAACTTCTATCCCGCTTAAATAGTATTCGTATTTAAATGGACCTGTTCCTATAACTTGTCCAGAGGATAGATCTATTAATTGATTGGTTGAAGTACTGGTTGGGGAGAGCATTGCAGCATTAATAAAGGATAAGAGGTCTATAAAGGCAGCATAAGGAGCATTGAGCGTGATGGTTATGTTCCAATCACCAACTGCGGAGACATCGCTGATAATGGGCGTAACCCCATCAGGGAGCATCCATAAGGTTTGAGTCGCGGTAACATTACCCGTATTAGTTCCGCTACAATTAGTTAGGTATAACAATCTATCAAAGTTCCATTTAGCAGCTGAGGCGTTAAAGGGCGTCCCATCATGAAATAGTACTCCTTCTCGAAGTTTAACCTGAAGCGTGGTTGTATCGAGCCACCAATAGGACTCTGCTAGCCTGTTAATCCGAGGAAGATTTGGATCGTTCAAATCGTACGCAAACAAGGTTTCAACCACTTGTTTTAATACATTATAAGACCCACTGTCCCATGCGTCAACGGGGTCAATAGTATAGGGCTCATTTATGGTACCTACCTTAAAATGATAATAATCTGCTCCATTACTGGTATCAAAGTAAGTAGGTGTCTCATTAATTAAAGAAAATGACTTTTTATCTATTCCAGAGAACGATAAAAAGAAAATCGGATTCGTAAACAATGTAATGAGAATTAAAAATATGACTAATCTAAAATAATTTTGTTTCATTAGATTTCACTTTATTGTAAATATTGGATTAAATAAATGTTAGGACATTTTTAATTTAAAAGTTTTCTATATCAAAAGAGACAAATTCTGGATTTACTGGTAAGTAGCTTATAAAAAAGTCATAAATCAATTTAATTATAAAATTCTGAGTAAAAGCAATAAGAAAAAATTAATTATTGAAATTTAATTATTGCATATTTTTTTTGGAGTTTGATCGAATTTCCTGCTATTTAATTTTATTCTATTTAAAATTCAAGTCTAAGTTCAAATGAAGTTCAAAACTCTAAACTATAAATGGGCAAGATTCATTTTTTTATATATTCTAAATACTTTTTATGGTGTTTATTAATGGATACTACTATATTTTTTTTTACTGGAACAGGGAATTCACTAAATATTGCAAAAGTTCTTGCAGAGAATCTAGGAGATTGCGAACTTATACCTATTGCTAAAACAGGACAAACCGAAAAAATAGAATCTGTAACCGAAAATGTTGGATTTATTTTTCCGCTTTATTATTTTGGATTACCCCAAATTGTATATAACTTTCTGGAGAAATTATCTCCTTATAAATCCGAATACTTTTTTTCTGTTATCACAAGTGCAGAAGATAAAAATGAATTTCCATTTCAACAAATTAATAATGCTTTAAAAATAAAAGGAAAGAAGCTTAATTCTGGCTTCTTTATAAATATGCCTAATAACTATATTATGGGATATAACGTCTCATCAGAGGCGCACAAAAGAAAGTTGTTTGATAAAGTGCCTAATCAAGTTCAATCAATCAGTGAAATGATCAAGCAAAAAAAAGATAATTTAAATAAAGAAATTCTTGAAAAAATAATAGAACGAAATGCGAGAATTAACAAGAATTTTCGTAATGAAGTTAATGAAATGGATGAATCATACTATGCTACTGAAAATTGTAATGGATGTGGCATATGTGAAAAGGTATGTCCTGTAAATAATATTAAAATAATAAATGGAACCCCCAAATGGCATCATAAATGCCAACTATGTTTAGCTTGTATGCATTTTTGCCCAGAACAGGCGATCCAATTTGGAAATGATACTTTAAAAGCAGGAAGATATCACCATCCTGAAATTTCTATTCAAGAAATCATAAACCAAAAATAGTACTTAAGAATGGAATTATTTCATTTGTAGTTCGAAATCCCAATTTATTTATGAGTGCAATCATTTAAATTCATAATGAAGACAAAAATAGAAAGTGACGACATGACGTCGTGCCAATCCACTAATAATCCCAGCGAGTGGAATGGGAGAACAATAGAAATTGATGATGCTGGGACTGGAGACCTTGTTGGAGATGCTTTTATTGGATTTCGAGACACAAAAACGGGAAAGATATTATTTCAATCAATTCCTGTTGGACTCTATAATGACGATAATAAGGATGATGCACGTCCGAAAAAACACATACTCAAACTAGTAATTAAAACACTTAAAAAACTCAAACATAACAATAAAGATAGGATTTTACTATGTAGGGGAAATTGTTTTGATCTTGTTAGAGACTACTTTGATGAGAATAATATATACTATGAACCTGCGATTATTGAAGGAGAACTACAAGATGCTGTGGAAGGTAGATATATCCAACACCTCCGAAAACTAGGAGTATCTTCAAAGAATCTAACGAAAGAATCCGGCGCACAAAGGTATTTTATCTTGTTTGATTGGGTCTGTCGCGATTTTCCTAATCGTGAACGGTTCGTTAAGATAGGATTTCCTTCATGGAAAAAGAAATGGAGAAATATTGCTATAAAAAGATATAAAAAATGCAAAAAAAGTGACCCTATTAGCAAAGAACAGATTATGAAACGTGCACATGAGATCTATGAACTCATGTCTAAAAAATCCATTTCTTTAAAGAAATATTCACTTAAGATTAATTAAAGAGAAATTTTTGTTAAAAATTTATTATAAAAATTGAACTTTCATATTATATATAGAAGGTTATTATACTTACTGTATTTTTTATAATTAAGATCATTGTTTCAAAATGTATGGGGAATATCTTTTTCAATGGGTGGCTGAAACATTTTTTTAGAAGATTTTGTGAAAAATATACAAGTAAAAATGGAAGCTATTCCCAATCCTGGGGCAATTTTTTATAATGCTTTTGTAAAAAGAATTTTAAGCAAATCAGAAACAGAAATATCTAAAAGTGTAGTCCAAAGTATAAAACAAGGTGTTTTAGTAGACGTGGGATCTGGGACTGGATATCTTTCAATAGAAATTGCTAAAAGAACTCCAGATTTGAATATTTATGGAATTGATTTGAGTAAGAAGATGGTAGAGATCGCCTCTGGAAACGCTAAAAAATATAAAAATGTACAATTTAAATTAGCAAATGCTGTTAAGATTCCCTTTGAGGATAATTCCATTGATTTAATTATTAGTACAGGCTCATTTCATCACTGGAAATATCCAATTAAAGTTTTCAATGAATGTTATCGAATTTTAAAAAATAACAAAGAAGCTTGGATATATGATGGATGTTATAATTCTCCTGATGAAGAACAAGTCAAATTAAAAAGAAAATATGGTGTAATAAAATATAATATTCTCACTCGTATCCAAAAATTACATGGTTTTGAATGGATTAAATATAATACGAGTATAAAAGAAATGATTAAACACACAGATTTTAATACAAACTTTAGAATGCAATTAACAGATGGTTGGATGAAAATTACTCTTAAAAAGAAAAATAATTAATCCTAACTCTCCAATATTTTTTCAAATCCATTCAAATCTTTTAGATTTTGAAGTAGGTTCTCTTCTTCATCTAAGATTAATACTAAATCCTTATCGATGCTAATTGCTTTTTCTAGAACATTCAATGCTTCCTTGTCATTACCTTTTTTTTGATAGACAATTGAAATATGAATTAATGTCTCAACATCCTCCGGTTCAAGGTTTAAAACACTTTTATATGCCTTTATAGCTTCCTCAAGCTTATTCATTTTTTCAAAAGCAAAACCAAGACCAAAAAATGCAATACTTAATTGTGGATCGATTTTAATAGTCTCTTTAAAGCAATTAATCGCTTGTTCGAACTTCTCATTATTAAGTGATGTTAAACCAAGGTTGAACCAAGCAATCTCATTCTGAGGATCTATTTCTATTGCTTTTTTGAAAGCACTGATTTCTTCTTTAGCGTTCCCTAACATTCCGTATGCTCTACCAAGATTATTCCATACTTCAGAATCATTAGGATTTATTTTGAGTGAGTTTTTAAAGTAAACGACAGCTTCTTCATAATTTTCTGATTTTCCAAAAGCTACACCCAAATTATATAATGTATCAGCATCATTTGGATTAATTTCTAAAGCTTTCCTATAGGCGTTGATCTCAGAATCAATTTCATCTTTTTGTCCGTATGCTACCCCTAAATTTACCCAGAGCTCAGGGTTATTTGGTTTTAATTCTAAAGCTTTTTTATAAGATTTGATTTCCTCATTAGTATTCCCCAGCATACTGAAAGCTAATCCTAAATTAACCCAAGCCTCTACATCATTAGGATTTATTGTTAAAACTTTCTTAAAAGCGTTAATTGCTCTCTTTATATCTCCATCTTGTATGTAATTGAGTCCACGATTAAACCATCCCTCAGCGGAATCTGGATCAGTTCTTTTCATTTTATGATCGCTCTTTTAATGAAAGGTTAAATAATTAATAAGAATCCAAATTAATTAAATCAAGTGAAATTAATTGGTTACAACTTAAGATTTACTTATAAAATATTGGAACTATTTTATTAATACTGGAATTATTCTATTTTAATAGATATTTTTCTATTTGAATTCAATCTATGGAGTAGATTTAAGTGAATTGTCCAGATTGTGGGAGTAGAATCCGAGATATTAATCAAAAATATTGTGAATATTGTGGAAGAGAGTTGGTTAATATTGATGATTCTGTTGAGCAGAAGGTAAATTTTGAGGTCAAAGAAACCCAATTTAAAAGAAGATGTTGTTAAGAATAAAAATCTCAAGGAATTAGGTTCTTGATGTATCTAAATATATTTTTTTACATTTTTAGTAAAACTAATTAAATTGATAAGAATACAGATTATTATAAATATTTTCTAAAAAAATACTACTTCTTTTTGCTTCTTAAGAAGTAAAGAAAGGGTTTTATAGTTGGATCGGATAATGATTTTTATTGATAATAGCAATATCTTCAAAGGTTTTAGAAAGTATAACGTAAAGGCAGATTATGAGAAATTAAAAAGCATAATTACTAAGAATCGGAAATTAACGGGCATATTCTTGTATGAAGGAGCTGTTTATCCAATGAATCCAGAAAAAAAGAAGTGGTATGAAGATCTGAGTGCTATAAGTGGTTATGAGGTTAAGGTTAGTTTTGATAAAATTGCTCTCAATAATACTTTTGAGAAAAAAGTAGATATAAAGATTGCAATAGATATAATTTCTTTTGGATACGAAAATGCCTATGATACAGCAATATTGGTATCCGGAGATGGAGATTTTCTACCTGTTATTAAAAAAGTAAAAGAATTACATAAAAACATCGAGATTTGGGCATTTAAATATTCTTTAGCAAATGCATTAAAGGATGAAATTGAATATGAAAAATTACATTATCTCGATGATATATTGAATGAAATCAAGATGTAGTTTGTGATTCTGCTTTTTCTTCTTTACCAGTAATATACATTATATCTAATCTTAGCATACCTGAATTTTCATAGGTTTCATCCTTCTTCAGAAATTTATGCTTAATTAATTTAGGGTCTTCTTCTAAATGTTTTAATAAAACATCGAATCCATACTTCTTTTCTTGTAAACTTTCTACAATTTTCATTTCTCCCCTAAATACTACTGAACGAAATGCTTGACCACAACCTTCTTCATAACCTCTATTTTCTATTACTGTACCACATACATTTGGATTAGATTTTATAAAATCTATTTTTTGGCCTTCCTTAGCACAATGAAAATAAAGAGCATTTTTTTTACCGTCATATCCGTAACTCATTGTCACTAAATATGCTTCATTTTCTTTACACATAGAGATTGTGGTAAATTTCCCTTTTTTTATTATTTCAAGAAGGACCTCCCTTTCCGATATCTCCTTTTCAATTCTTCTTAGATGATACTTATTCATCTTTAACCATTATAATTAATACATCTTACTTAATAAGACTAAAACCATATTATTAAAACTGATTATTAAATGTATATAATTGCCAATTTTTATAATTTATAATAAAATAGAATATTGCCTTAGGACTGGAAGCTATTCATAAAAATATTGCCACTATAAAATTGACCCGAGATAAGTTAACAAAAAAAGCTATAAAAATTATTGATCTTTCTCAGTCTGAATTTAAGTTATTAATGAAAAACGAACTGAAAGCTTCATTTAGAGATTATGTAAAATGAAAGAGAGCTCATCAATTATATTGTTCTAATTAAACTTATTTCTTCGATTGGTAGATAAATATGAATATCATGTTTTTCATCATACAGTACGATTAAATGCTCGGTAACCGTCTCAATTTTTCCAGTTTGAACACAGTGAGGGTCTGGTAAGTCTTTCACAAAGATTCTAATGCGTTTATCTTTTAATTCATCAAACAAAGATCGTGGAATCATAAGTATTATTAGATATTTCATCCTAATTATTATTTGTCACTTTTATCAAGACATTTAAAAACTTACTAAATTCTAAAAAAAATCATTCAACTACAAAAAAGTAAGAAAAATTTAATTAGGGATTAATTTTATTATTCTGATTCTTCACTATCCTCCTTTTTAGAAACCCTAGCTTTTACTTCTTTAATTTCTTCTTTGATTTCTTTTTTAATCTTTTTTAAGGTTATCCCTTTGAGATGTGCAAATTGATAAATAAAAATAATTCCCGAGATAATAATTCCAGCCAAATAAAATATTTGAATAGTCCAAAATAACGATTGAATAGTAGTATAGAATTCTAAATTAAATAGATATGATAATGAAGCGATGATTGTAATCCATGCCATTGAAACCATTAAAGCGATTCTTTCATAAAACTTTGGGTCTCCTTTATCAAGAACAAAAATCTTTAACCAAAAAATGAGGCAAATGAAGGAAATTGGAGTAAAAATAACCGAACCAACTGCAATTGGGAGTAATAAGTAAACTGCGAATCGATCTCTCCAAATTTCTAGAACTTCTCCTAAAGTCATTTGATCCTGAATGTGGACTTTAGCATATTTTCCCCTCCAGTTAAAATATCTTTTTTTAATACCCCGTCCAACTTTTGTAGCGCTTTTTTTGATCTTTTTCAGCAATCCAGTCTCTACAGCTTCTTGAAATTCAACTCTTATTAAAGGAATTATATATAAAGAAACTGTAAAAGAAATCATACCATATAGGAATAAAATAAGGTTTAACCAGTAATTTAAACCAGTAGAAGAAGTTGCTGGAGGTAAATTTGAAAAAATGGAGTAGATAGCGTATCCTGCTAAGACTCCCGGGACTATTACTTGAAAGATGATAAGAATTTGAACATATTTTTTAGTGAATTTCTCAGTAAAACGATTTAATATCCATAAAATAGCATTTGAAATAGAAATGATTAAACCAAAACCAGAAATTAGTTTCATTGTCCAAAAGAAGATTAAAAATGTGAAGTTTAGTGAAATAAATCCTAAAATAAGTTCCAATACCATGAAAATTGTAGTTCCAGCAATAGCAATGATATAAAATATATCAAATTTTTCAAGATTGAGTTTCATAATTATTATAGATTACAATAAATCTTAAAATTTAAGATTTATAATCTTATAAGTTTATACACATTTAATAAACCCAAGAATCTTTTTTATTAGTTAAATAATAACTGATTTTATTGAAATTACCATGAATTTTAGAAAAATTGTTGAGGGCAATCCTGGGGAAGAAAAATTCTTTCTAGGGAATGAGGCTATTGTTCGTGGAGCTTTAGAAAGTGGAATAGATGTTTATACATATTATCCAGGTACACCGAGCTCAGAGGTGGGAGAACTTTTTACAGAAATTTTTAGAGAAGTAGGAATGAAATGGGTTGAGAGTAGTATTAATGAAAAGGTTGCGCTAGAAGTTGCAGGTGCGGCTTACGCTAGAGGAGCTACTGCGATGGTTGGTATGAAAAATGTTGGGTTAAATGTAGCATCTGATCCTTTATTTGCATTAGCTACTACTTATCCAAGGAATAAGAATTCTGCCTTGGTTATTTTTGTAGCGGATGATCCACAACAACATTCAAGTGCTGTAGAGATGGATTCAAGATACTATCTGAGTCTATTTAAAATACCCGCACTAGAGCCTAGTAATCCGCAAGAATGTCTAGAATTTGCTAAATTAGCATTTTCACTTTCGAGAGAATTAAAGCTTCCAGTGATCTTAAGAGCAGTTACTATGGTGTCTCATGCAAGAAGTAATGTAATTATTGGAAAAATAAAACCTTCAGAACTAGAAAGTACATTTGATTTATCAAAGGAAGTAAATGTGGCATCAAGACTTTATTTTTTAGAATTAAAGGAAGATCAGATATATAATAGGATGAATAAAGCACTAGATTTTTCAGAAAAGAGTTCTTTGAACAGGATCGAAAACGAGAATAATAAAAATGATTTTGGGCTAGGAATTATTACTTGTGGAGTATCTTACAATTATGTAAACGAAGCATTAAATTTTCTTGAGCTACAAGCTCCAATTCTTAAGATTGGCATTATAAATCCTCTTCCCGAACAAATAATTGTAAAATTTCTTAAACAATGTAAAAAAGTATTAGTTATTGAAGAGAACGATGCGTTTATCGAAACTCAAATATTAGCAATTGCTCAAAAGAATAGTCTCAATGTAGATATACATGGAAAAAGTCCATTTTCTTACTCTAAGGAAAAAGCATTATTATCTTATGTTGGAGAGTTAAATCCAACTAAAGTAGCACTTGCATTGCTAAAAGTGACCAATCTCAAACCAAGAATAGATCTATTTCGAATAAAAGATCGCAAGGATCAAATAGTTCCAAGATTTCCAATTTTGTGTGCTGGATGTCCACATAGAACAACAGGGTTTGCAATAAATCAAGCTAATAAAAGAATCAAATCTAAGACCGGAAAAGAAATCTTCTTTTACCAAGATATAGGGTGTTATACACTCTTGGCTTATCCTCCCCTCTCTTTTGCTAACGTAAAATATTGTATGGGGTCAAGCATAGCACTAGCACAAGGAGTTGCTCAAACAAGTGATAGTTTAAATATAGCAATAATAGGAGATGGAACCTTTTTTCATTCTGGGATACCAGCATTATTGAATGCAATCCATAATAAAACTCCTATCTTAGTATTAATATTAGATAACGGATGGATAGGAATGACTGGACAACAACCGCATCCAGGAAGTGATACACGTTATTATACTGGAGGGTTTTTTAAAAAGAGTATAGATTTAGAGAATTTTATAAAAGGTATGGGAGTGGATGTTAATATAATAAAGCATCATAGCAATGTTGAAGGAACTTATTTCAATAGATTAAAGGATTGTATCTATAAAAATGGAATGGATGTACTAAAACAAAAAAATCTGCATGTTATTGTAGTGAAAGATGAATGCATCCAGAGGTATACCAAAAGGACGGAAGTTATAGTAAGATATGTGAATGAAGCGCTTTGTAATAACTGTGGTTTATGTTACAACCAATTTTCATGCCCAGCAATTCATGAAAAAGGCAATATCGCTTTAATTAATCAAAATGTTTGCTTAGGTTGTGGTATCTGTGAGGAAATATGTCCTAATCACGCGATTAATAAAGAGGGATAAATATGTTTGTTAAGAGTTACATAATAGTAATGACGGGTATTGGCGGTCAGGGCCTAATAACCTTATTACAAATATTAGGGAATACGTTGATGAATGCTGGATATAAAGTTATTACTTCTGAAACTCATGGTCTTAGTCAGAGAGGTGGGAAAGTTTTATGCTTTCTTCGTTTTGGCAATAATCTTGGTTCACCCATACCAATAATAGGATCAGCAGATATGATTATTACTATTGAAAAAAATTTTATTACTGATACCCTAAAATTTGCTAAACCTGATAGAAGCACAAAATTAGTAATATTCAATTATGAGGGTCATCTCCTGAAATCGAAAAACAATGTAAATAAATCTTTAATCAACAATTTGTATGAGCTTTTTGAAGATATATATTATATTTCCCCGAGCAAGATTACAAAAAGTCTAATTAATGTTAAGTCTATCAACATGTTTTTATTAGGTTATATTTTAAGGTTTTTACCGTTAAATGAAAATCAGGTTGAGAAATCCATAAACCAAAAGTTTTCAGGCAATAAATTAACATTAAGTATCAAAGCTTTAAAAGAAGGACAGAAATTGGAGTTATTTAAAATTTTTAAAAAAGATTAAATATCTTTATTTTTATTTTAGTAATGTCAAGTTAAATAGCGACAATATTATCTAATATATTGGGTTTTTAAAAACATAAAGATGTATGATGCAATCTTTAAGGTAGTCATTTTTGGGGATGCTGGATGTGGTAAAACTACATTAGCAAAGAGATATATGACTGGGCTATTTATCCCAGATTCTCAAATGACAATTGGAGTTGATTTTGAAACAAAGGATATTTTTTTAAATGGGAGTCATGTGAAGTTAATGGTCTGGGACTTTGCTGGTGAAGAAAGATTTCGTTTTATGTTACCTAAATATATTCGAGGAGCTATGGGAGGAATCTTACTGTATGACATTACTGAATACTCATCTTTTTCTCACATTTATGATTGGTTATCAGTCATAAAGGAAACCAATGAGGATTTTCCAATTTTTCTGATAGGTAGTAAAATAGACTTAAGTTCGATTCGAGAAATTACCTATAAAGAGGGATTAAAGTTTTGTAAATCTAGGGGATTAAATGCGTTTATGGAATGTTCTAGCAAAACTGGGGAAAATGTGGATATTGTGTTTGAAAATTTAACACAACTAATGTTAAATATATCAAGTATTCAAGTAAAAGTAAAATACTAATTCCTCTATGAAGTTTTTATTCATACAAAATAAAGAAAAAAAATTATAGTTTAGAATCTAAGTACAGGACCCAAAATTATTCTTACTTTATAGGATATTATGGGCACTAAGGCTACAACAATCATTTTATTTACTAAATCTCGATCTAAAGTGTGTTGCTTTAACTTTACATTCATTTCTTCGGTATAGAGACGTACTAATACTGCCCTTAATATAGTATCTGTAGAAAGATCCTTTCCATCTATTAAACTCTTTACAGTTTCAAAAAGATTAACATCGTGAATTCTATTTAATCCAACAAGTACCTCCTTCTTCTTTTTGTCAATATCTCTAGCTATAAGAGTTGAAGCAATGATAGTACAAATATCCAATCAAATAATTTTGTATTGAGCCTTTAGGAAATTGATGATATAGTTTTTAACTTTACCACGATCTGGTAAAGTTGCTATCATGCCATACATTGCAGCCTCACCATCGGAGACTTTCTCGGGATGTTTACGTACGGCTTCAATTGCATCTCTTAAGTCATTTAAAAATTCATCAATGACATCTGCATGATGAGGATTAACCATCATATGGAGAGCAGAAGGAAATTGTATCCTATCTAAATGCCAACCTTTTTTATCTAACTCATCTCCTAATTGAAAGATAGAAATTTTATCCGAAGTGAAAGAGAATACGCTCATAACGGGTTCTCCAATTACATAGAGTTCAGGAATGTTATTTATTCCCTCAATTAATCTTTTAGTGGCATCCATAACAATCTTAGCTAATCTTAAATACCCATTTATCCCCAAAGATCTCATAGCAACCCACGCTGCTGCGATTGCCCCTCCTGGTCTTGTTCCACGCATTGTAGTTGAGATATATACACCCCCAGACCAATCAGTATATACAGAAAACTGGTGTTTCCATAGTTTATCATTGCGATATAATATAGTTGAGGCTCCTTTGGCTCCATATCCATATTTATGAACGTCAGCAGAGATAGAAGTAACACCGGCTACTGAGAAATCAAATTCTGGTATAGTATAGCCAAGCTTTCTAACAAAAGGCAGCATAAAACCTCCAAGACAACTATCAACATGCATTCCAATACCCCTACTTTGAGCAAGGGAAGCTAATTCTTGGATTGGATCAACAACACCTCGGGGAAAGTCACATGCAGACCCAACAATTAGAATTGTGTTCTTATTTAACTTTTTTTCCATTGCTTTTGGATCTGCGCGGTGTGTTTTTTCATCCACCGGTACTATTACAGCCTTTACATCAAAATAATCTGCTCCTTTATAGAATGCTGGATGAGCAGAGCTAGGTAATATCATTTCTGGTTTTTTGATATCCGGAAATTTCTCTCTCGCCCAGTCTCTATAGGTTTTAACAGCCATAAGGATACTTTCAGTCCCACCCGAAGTCATACTTCCGCAACATCTTTTATCTCCATTGAATAAATCAATAGCCATTGAAACCACTTCCGTTTCAAACCTCCTCAAGCTTGGGAATGCTAGTGGACTCAATGCATTTTTCTCAAAAAAAAGTTGATAACTCTTTTTAAGTAGTTCTGTATGTTTATCTGAAGCATGATAAACCAAGCTCCATACCTTTCCCTCTTTCCAATCTACATCATCTTTAGCAATGCTATTCATTTCTTCTAAAAGTTTTTCACCAAGTATTCCTTTCTCGGGTAACACAACTTTAGGTCTAACCATTTCTATTCACAATCTTTTTAATTTTTCTGATAGTATTACTTTTCTATTATCATTAATAAGAATTCAATCTTTCCTTTGACAAAATTATCGAAAAGATTTTATATAAAACTCCCATTGAAGTTCATTACTCTAAACTATTTAATATTTAGATTGTATAATACAATCACAGACAGTATCATTGAAATTGCGTTGAATATGGAAAAAATTAATGATTACGTTTATAGTATTAATCCTTATGGTGGTCCTCTTTTTGATAGTTCAAAGTATTTAATTGATACAAGGAGTGCTGAAGGCTTAATTGTAATTGATCCTGGTCTTTATACAAAATTTCTTAATGAAATTGAAAAAAAAGGTTTTTGTTCTAAAGATATTAATCATTGCTTAATTACACATGGCCACTTAGATCATTTTGGGGCTTGTTACCAACTTAAAGAGATTAATGAAAATATTAAATTCTATGCTCATGAATCAGATGCGAAAAGAATCGAACAAAAACTTGAAATCAAAGAAATGTCCGAATCTTATCCCGGATATAATTATACTCCCATTAAGTTAACCAGAAAACTTAAAGCAAATGATGTTTTAAGGT
This sequence comes from Promethearchaeota archaeon, assembly GCA_048940445.1. Classification (GTDB taxonomy): domain Archaea; phylum Asgardarchaeota; class Lokiarchaeia; order Sigyniarchaeales; family SOKP01; genus SOKP01. The sequence continues at coordinate 18,371 of JBHLON010000009.1, read as the reverse complement.
TTGATGAATTTAAATTGAAATGTATTCATACTCCAGGGCATACTCCAGGAGCAGTAGCATATTTCTTAAGGAGAGGTGAATCAAAAATTCTTTTTGGTGGTGATATCGCGGGACTTACTTTAAGAATTCATGGTGGTAATTACAATAACTATTTTGATTCTATGAAGAGATTAAAAGATTTACACGTTGATATATTGTGCGATGGTCATTCAGGTCCTATAAAACCAGCTAAAGAAGTTAAAGACTACATTAACGGCAATATGAAGCTAAATGAACTAATCCATCTCACAATCGAAAAAGAAACAACTGATATTAAAATTTGGAATCAGCTTGCTCTTCATTTATATAAATTGAAGGAATATTCTTTTGCATTAGATTTTTGTAACTATATCTTAGAAATTGATCCCGATAATAATGATATGAAGCAATTGTTACCAAAAATTGAAATATGTAATCCTCAAAAAGTTAATTTTATAAAACCTCTTCTCAAGAAAATTTCTATTTCAAAGAAGAAAATTTAATCTACTTGTTTTAAAGGACTAAATTACTTTAATTGCTTACATAAAGGAAATTTAGAAATATAAAGAATTATAAAGAAAGTATTTCTTAGGGTAATTAGGGTAAATTATTAGATAAAATCTTAATTGAAAAATTTGTTCTAGGAAAGCACTATGTCGGAAGAGGAACTTAGAGACCAAATTAATAAAATAGCAAATAGGATTATGGAAGTGGAAGAAGGTGCAAAGAAAAAAGAAACATATGTAAAGAGTAGAATTGCGGAAGAATTCGATTCGAAAATAAGTGAAGTGGAAGTAATAATTAAAACTAATCAAGATAAACTCAATGGAGTAAATAATTCTGTTGCGAGTTTAGTTTCAGAGCAGAAAAAGCTAAATAGTCTTTTAAATACGCTAAAAAAACAGCATAAAAATTTAGAGAAAGAAAAAAAGAAGAGTTTAGATCAGAAGTTAAAATCTATTTCTAATGAAAAGAACGCTAAAATGAAGGAAATTAATCGTCAAATCAAAACTCTAGAAAAAAAGTTGAAATAAAGTTATTTATAATTATTCAATAGATTTTAGGAACGTTAAGAATATCTGTTGTGAGGATTCCGGTAAGTCTTCAATATTCTTCTTAACTTTCTCGAAAAAATCTTCTTCTGATTTAGCGCTTTTTAATATATAATTATCAATGTCCCTAAATTTGTTAGCAATTTTTTCGTAAGTATGAGTCAAGGAATCAAGATTCTTACTTATATTTAGTTTCCATTCTTCATCTAAAGAAACTTTTTCCTTTTCCTTATCTTTCTCTTTCTTCTCTTTATCTTTCTCTTTATCTTTTTTTTCTTTATCTTTGTCCTTATCCTTCTCTTTTTCTTTTTCTTTTTTCTCTTTCTTTTCTTTGTCCTTGTCTTTTTCTTTGTCTTTATCTTTATCCTTGTCTTTATCTTTATCCTTATCTTTTCCCATAATACACTCACTATACTACATGTGTTAGTTCTAATAGAAAAAGTACAAATATATAAAATTTCAGTATTGCATAATAGCTAAATGTAAGTTAAGAAAATGTTATTGTATTTCTTTCTCTTTTAAAAAAAATAGATTAGCATTTGAATGTTTTGCTTTTATTATTACATCAATCTTTTTTAGGAGGCGTCAGTCCTGAAAGTAGGATTCATTATACAGCGTATCTTTTAAAAGAGTAAATCTCAACATTAAATCTATCCTTAATAATTTTTTTTTATTTCCTACTTATTTAGCAGTTATTCATTATATATTTTTAATTATATCATTTAATGATAATTTAAGACGCTTAAATCAAACAATTTTATAGTTTTTTCTTGGAAACAGTTCTTTTTTGCTAAATCTCAGAGAACTCAAACGCATTTATTCTATAAAAGATAATAGGTAAAAAGTAATAATTCCAAGCTAAACATTTAAATTTAAGTGATGTGTATATTTTTTCATATTTTTACTATTTTATAGAAATGAAATTAAAAACAGGAAAAGGGAAGCAGAATGGCAAAAAAGGCAGCTCCTAAAAAGAAAACGGCCCCTAAAAAAAAAGCAGCCCCAAAAAAGAAGCCGGCTCCAAAAAAAAAGGCTGCTCCTAAAAAGAAGCCAGCTAGAAAATAATACAAGAATTTTTTAAATTATAATTTAAAAAATTTTTTTTCTTTACTTGTTTTTTTAGAAACAGAGAATCTTTTTATGCATGTGGTAAAAGTAATATCATGCACATTATTAGTATCAAACCAATTAAGAAAATGAGTGCTTGGACAATAGATTTTTTTAGGTTTTTCTCTTTTATTAATTCCGGCATTAATTCAGTGCTTGCTATATATAAAAACCCTCCCCCAGAAAAAGCTAAAAAAAATAAGTTAAAAATGCTCACTATTTCTGAAAGCATATAAGCTAATAACCCCCCCAACAATGCAATCATCCCACTTATAAAATTAAATAAAAGAGCTTTTTTTTTAGTGAATCCCCCATAAACGAGAATTGAAAAATCCCCAATTTCCTGTGGTAATTCATGAAATAAAACAGCAAGTGTGATTATCAATCCAGTACTTACTCCATTCAAAAATCCAACCATAATTATGACTCCATCTAAAAAGTTGTGTAAGCTGTCTCCGATTAAGTTAAGGAGAGCAAAATTTTTTATCTTTCCACTTTTTTGAACAATCTTTCCCGTACCTTCGGTGAGATCATCATAACAAACTAATTGATTTTCTTTTTCGTGAGCATGACCATGGAACCAGTAGATAAATCTTTCAATAATAAAGAACACCACAAATCCTATAATAATATAAGAAAATAATAAAGATTCACTAATTCCAGCGCCACCGGCATTTAACTCTTCGAGATGGTGAATTGATTCCGGAATTAAATCAAATAGTGCTGTAGCAAGGATAGTACCAGTAGCAAAAGCTACTAAAATAAATAAAAATCTATCTAATGTTGCCTCTTTTAAGGAAATCATAAAAACGCCTATAAGGCTAAAAGACCCGATAATAAAAATCATCAAAAAACCTAATAATGCTTCCAATTTTATCACTTTATAGTGCTTTTAATAACTAATTACTTATTAATGAGAAAATTCTAAAACTTAAAGAGATTTAATAGCAATAAATTAAATTACTAAATTTAAGCATAATTTTAAATCTAATTTATAACATAAGATTTATGAACCTTTCTAAATTTTTAGGTTGATATTAAATTTAGAACATTGGTTTCTTTGATTAAGTTCCCTCATATATAGGTTTTTCATTAAGCTTTATTAGAGTGAATAATGATATATTTAATAAAAAATAAAGAAAATCTTTATGTAGCAAAACAGTATATATAGTTTAATTAAGGTTGAGTTGAAGAGCTAGAGAATGCACTATGTATGACGCAATTTTCAAAGTAGTTATTTTTGGCGATGCTGGAAGCGGTAAGACAGCCCTTACTAAGAGATTTATGACAAATTTATTTATATCCGATACACAAATGACAATTGGGGTAGATTTTGTAGTTAAGTCAATTGAAGTCGAAGGAAAAGAGATAAAGCTGCAGATTTGGGATTTTGGTGGAGAAGAAAGGTTCAGATTTTTACTTCCGAGATATATACGTGGTGCTAGTGGTGGAATTTTGATGTATGATATTACAAGCTATCCTTCCACTTTTCATATTGAAGATTGGTTATCTGTTATACATGAAACAAATGAAAGCTTTCCAATTATTCTTGTAGGAGGTAAAATAGATTTAGAAGAAGATCGCCAAGTATCTTTCGTGGAAGGATTTGAACTTACTACTTCTCACCATTTAAATGACTTTATCGAATGTTCTAGTAAAACGGGGCTTAATGTTGAAAGAATTTTTGAGACTCTTTCTAAATTAATGCTTACAGTATCAAATAATATGTATTAATTCTAATTCTACTATCCATACTTTTGCTTCTTAACAGGTACAAAAACTCCTTTTTTTATCAAACTGAGGAGAGTTTCATAATCTTTTGGTCCGCATTCATTTTCTGGTAGAAGATATATTGCATAAAAATAAGTAAAATCGTTATCCTTCATAAAAGTAGTCGCTTTTTTGATCATATCTTTTTCACTTTGGTTTAGCTTAAAGTTTTTGGAGATTGAGACTCTTAAAGGATAACGGAATGAAACGTTTAAATCGCTATCAATTAATTTTTGTATACTTCGGAATGGTTTAAGATTTCCTTGAAAATCATCTATTAACTTTCCATAATATTTGTAAATATGGTATGCAAGCGATTCAATGGAATATAGAAAATTTTTGGTTGGGTTACTCTTCATTATAACGATTAATCGCAAATTGATAAATTCAGTCATTAAAATAATCGAATTTTTATATTCTACTTTCACAGTTCGAGATTCCTTCGCACCATCTATTACTTCAACACCAAAATTATGAATAGCTTGAAGAAAACCTGAAATTAAGGTAGAATCTAATTCTTTCTCTTCGAAGGATTGTGAATATAAGTCGATTCCGGTATTAGAGTCTAATATTATAACATATTTTAAATTCAAAACATCATTACATTGTTCTAGAATTTTATGTAACTTATCTCTTCTAGTTGATTCAGCTCTTTTAACAATAACATAACTCGAATAACCAATAACAGCCCCACCAATTATAATACTTCCGATAATTATAAAAATTGAGAAATCTTGTGGTATTGTTTCAGGTAAATTTGCTGATATGAAAAATACTTGAGACTGAACCCCCACATCTGTCTTGTTATTCCAAAAAACGTAGGCAATATAATTCCCCTCAATTGCATTCGTAGGGATAGTATATGAAAAAGTATTAGATTCTAATGGTATTTGTCTTACAGTCTGATATTTTACTATATCTATTGGATTAATTAGTACAAATGTATAATTACCCTCTAAAGGAGAGGTGATTGAAAAGAGTAATTCTTGTCCTGCTTTAAATTCAATTATAGGAGCATTAATTATAAATTCTGTGTCTGGGGAATTAGCGTATATTTCCCATTCTGCATTATCTTCAATGGTATTATTAGGGATTATTAAATAATTGTTCAATGTGTCAATAATAACATCTGAAGAAATATCTAACTTATTCTTGATTATTCTTAGATTATTCCAACTTTTTGGAAAAAAGAGTTTCACTGTATGGTTGTTAGAAGCTCTTGTGATTATAGGATTAATAATCCAATCATTAGAATCGTTATATCTAATAATAACAGAACTCTCAGCATCAAATATATTATTAATGTGAAGTGTGTAGTCTAGATTAAAATTCAAGTTCTCAGTTTTATTATTTTTAACCTTAAAACTAACAAAATCATTATTAGGATGGAAATTAATGTCCTTTTTCTTTAGATATCCTTTTCCGTAAGCATTTCCATTTGATACTTTATAAGATTTACCGTTAATTTGAGTAGTCATATTGATAGCCTCTGGGAAAACGGAAGAATTAAGTTTTCGAGTTAGCTTATAAAGAAAAGGAGCTCCTTGAGAACCATTTGTCCAAGACGCACCATCATATGATGAAGTATACAAATTTGGATTGTTAGGATTAGCATCATTAAAATACCAAAAGTAATCTGATTTTGGACTATTTCCTATAGCAGCACCATCAATTATGATATAATATTCTCCAGTTGGGAGGAATATTGGTGTAGAAAAGGTTTGGTGGTGCCAAGTAGGTGCAAGTGAAAAAGTCATATTTAAATTTAACAAGGGGCTATAAATTTGAGTGTTTGGGGCATTAGTTAAATCATCATACCCTTTTATCTGGAAATAAATGGATTTGCTCTCAGATGATTCATTATTACCATATATTTCTACTCCGTAAACAATAGTTGGATCCAGTATTTTAAGTTGGACTCCTAAACCATCAGTAAATTTATCAATAGTAGCAGAATTAACAGGATTATCTTCAATAATCTTGGACTCAGGCCCAAACTCTACCTCACTAAAATTTAATTTAACATCTTTAATACTCCAAGACGAAGAAGGTAAATTAAAATCAAATGAACTTAAGTTTTTATAAGTTCCTTTGTTGACTGAATACTCTAAAAATTCAAATTTGTTATTTACACTTAAAGAGTTACTCGCTTTTACTGAAGAGACTCCATTTTCACTCATTGAAACTAGAAGAATGGATAACACAAAAATTGAAAATATAAATAAATTTCTTGACTTCATATCCAAATTTTATTTGATTTCTAAATTAAATTCAGACTAGTTTAATTAAAAAATCTTTGGATTTTAGAGTATTATATTAAAAATTTTTTACATAATAATAAATGAAAATTAAACATTCTGTTATTATAAAAAATTTATTTACAAGAGACTTTATAAGCTGTTTTAATAGCAAAATTTGGACTCCAATTTATTTTAAAATAGTAAAATCTTTCTTAAAGTATTCACTTTTTTAAGATAGGTTTTTTATATGAGATTAAAGGAAAAAATTAAAGCTTATATAGATTTAACACGAGCTCATTTCGCCCCTGTATGGCCTTTACTATTTTGCTCGGGTTTAATTCTTGCATTTAGAAATTATAATTATTTTTCTTGGAGTCTTCTTATACTTGCTATTTTTATTGGACTCTTCGGGTTTGAGGCTGGGATGGTGTTAAATGACATCATTGACTATCGTATTGATGAATTAGATATTGATAATACACTTACAAATTATTGGAGACCCTTTAATGAACGACCTATTCCTTCTGGAAAGATTTCTTTAAAGGAAGCGATCAGTGTATTTATTATTCTTGTTTCAATTACGACAATTTTAATAGCATTTTTACCATATCCCCACTTTATATTCATTTATATTATTATGGCCTACGCTTATTCAATGGAAGTGTTCTATCAGATTGTGAAGAGGAAACAAAGATTTCCAATTGCTCAGATTCTTGGAAGAACTGATCTGCTTTTATTTCCAATCGCAGGGTATCTATGCTTTGGATATTTTGATTTTACAGTTGTTCTTTATCTTTTATTCATGTATCCCTGGGCCCTTGCTCACCTTGGGGCAAATGATATTGTTGATGTAAAAAATGATGCAGCTAAAAATCTTAAAACAATTACTGGCTTATATGGTGTTAAAGGAAATATTATATGGATTATTTCTTTTTCCTCGATTCAAATTGTAACATCTATGATTTTTGCTTTTCTTGATCTAGGGATCATAGCCCAAATAGGATTTGCATTTGGCTGGGTACTCATAATAGGAGCGAACTTTATTATTGTAAAATCTAAAGACCTGAAGGAGAGATTGAAGGCATTGCCTTTGTTTCATGCTACTCTTCTGATTTACATTTTATCCATTATTATTGATTCTTCAATACAAATTTAATTCTTCAATAATAATTTTTTTCTTGTTATTAATTGAATTCAACCCAATTTTTCAAGACCTTTTACTTTTTTATGAGATCGTGGTGGACAACGTAAAAATTTGATGCTAGGATACCCTATAGTAATAACCCCCCAACATTTCCCAGTAATCTTAGCAATTTTAAGAAGTTTTGGGTTACTTTCGAAAGCCATTTGAGCATATCCAATATAGCAAGTACCCAACCCTAAAGATTGAGCCGCGATTCTACCATAAGTAATTATATTACCTATATTAAAATGATCCAAGACTGAGTTTCCTAAAGAATAAACAACGATCAAATGAGGAGCATCATGAAAAATGGGATCCTTATGTATTTCTCTAAATTTTTCAAAATGATCTCCACTACGAGATTTGATACTTGGATTTTTAAGAAGTTCATCAATAACTGCTTCAGAAAGAGTCTTTATTTGTTCCGGGTCTGATATGATCGCTATTTTTTCTGCTCTTAAATTTGCTCCTGTTGGTGCAAATTCCATGACTCTAATTACTTTTTTTAGGGTAGATTGAGGTATTGATTTGATTTTGTAATGGCGAATTGAACGATTTGCTCTTAAAAAATTAGAAATACTTTCATAAGATATATAATTTTCAAGATGTTCTATTCCATCAAAATAATAAGGATCATCTCCTAAATTTTCATACAATATTGCTTCTTCTGGACATACAGCAATACAATGCCCACAAAGGTTACATCTTCCATGAAGATCTTCAAAAATAATTTTGTTCTGCTGTTCATTTTTGATAAAGAACCGCTGGCACTCTTTAATACATAATCCACATTGAATACATTTTTCATAATTAATTCCGAGTATTGTCATCTCTAATTCATTGAGTGAATTATAGTGGATAATTTTATTTTTACATTAAATAATTTAAATAATCTAGAAATAGAAAAAAAGATAATTATTCTTCTTTTATCATTATGAGTATCATCTTGAATTTTTCAAGAGCTTTTAATGCATGAGGTTCATTAGCTGGCATTATTATCATTTGCCCTTCATTAAGTAGATAATCTTTTTTGGAAATTGTAATTTTTACTTTTCCATCTAAAACATGTACCATAGCGTCAAATGGAGCCGTATGCTCGCTTAAACCTTGATCTTTATCAAAAGAAAAAAGAGTCACTGTTCCTTGTTTTTTTTCAATTAAAGTTCTACTAATTACAGAACCTTCTTGATAATCTAACATTTCATTTAAGTTCTGTACCTTCACGATATCTTTAATGTTAATTTCTTCTGACATAGTATCATTAACTCTATTAAGTCATATTTTTTAAGTTTATAAAGAACTAAACTGATTTAAAGCTAAACCCGAACATGTTGTTTTCAAAATACAAAATTATAAAATTGTTAATAATTATTAAATAATCAAAAATCCATAAATAGTGGAATTTTTAATATATCATGCCAAATTTCTGCAGTAATTGTGGAAAACCATGCCAATCTCACTGGAATGTATGTCCCTATTGTGGCAAAACATTTTATCAACAAGTAACTACACCTACAGATTATAGACCAAGTACAACTTCTATGGTTGTAAAGCCTCCTGAAGTACAATTTGATACATTGAAAAAAAAGAGACCATGGTTTACTAAAAAAAAAATAGCAGTTATAATTATTCTATCTTCAATAGTTTTAGCAGGAGTCTTAACTCCTATAATTTATTTGTTTACTAATTATAAAATTAGAAATATAAACTATTATGTGAGCTATGGAAATATATCCAAGTCATATAATTGTATGATCCCTCGTGAGACTTATAATTATTATGATAATCTAATACATCCATCACATGGAAGTAATGATTGGGATGTTGTGGCATCAGTTATAGCATCATTTTGCACTCCTGAAGAGCCAGAAATATTAAAAATTGCACAAGAAGTTAAGTCTCAATGCACTAATCAAAATGATGAGGAAGAAGTTGTTAATGCTTTATTAAGTTTCACTCAAGGCATAGATTATAAATCTGATTTGATTGATCGGGCGCAATATCCTTTAGAGACTTTAATTAATAAAGGTGATTGTGAAGATCTATCAATTTTTTTTGGTTCTTTAGTAGAATCTTTAGGTTATGAAGCAGTTATTATATGTGTTCTCATATTTGATGGTGAATGGGTTGGACATGCTGTAGTAGGGATAGATTTAGACTTTACCCCTACCCATCATGCAAGTTATCCTCCCAGCTATTATCTAGATGCAGCCGAAGATGATAATCAATATTGGGTCTGTGAAACAACCGCCCAAGGATGGATGGTCGGAGAATTACCAGTGGATTCATCAGATTTTTTAATACAAAGTTATGCCTTTATCGAATAAACTTTTCTTATTTTTAACTATTTAATCTAAAAAGAACTTAATAAAACCAGAACATTTATCTTGAGAATAAAGTAAACATTTATCAATTTTGGGTTCGATTTCATATTTAATTCCTAATGCATCCAACCAACAACAAACACGAAATATTACTCCACATTCATAATTCTCTTTTACTCCAATAAGTTTCATTCCTTCAAACGCAAAACATGTATTCATTTCCCAATATAATTGATTTTTTTCTGGAAATGAGTACTTAAATTTCATGAAATCACCTTTTAATACACTAAATCCATCATCAATGAACTTTTTAAGTTGCTCAAAAGTTGTTATTTTCTTAGTGCTCATTCCCAACGCTTTCTTAACTCTCTGAATTTCGAATGGTGCAAGATTTTTAATCGCTCCTTTATTTAATTTGTTAGCTATATCAATATTATATTCTTTTACGCAATTATAGAACCAAGAACCATCATGAGTCATCCAACATTTTATCAGAAGCTCTTTTAATTCTTGTTTGTTAAGTCGATTAAATAAATTCATTAAAATCGCTTTGTGTATAGTTTATTAAACGATGTAAATTTCAATTTTTCTTAAGGAATAAAATCAAGATTTTCCTTTTATACCTTCATTATCTAACCGTTCATTACATAAAAGATCGCATTTTTGAATAAAAGAATTATTTCTTCTTACATGGAAAAAATCCACTTTTTCAAACTTATCTATCATTTGGAAGACTTGAGAACTTAATTTCGATAAATGAGGAACATTTATTTTCCATTTTCGATTCAGCTGTTGAATTACCAACTTACTATCAGAAAAAATTTTAATATGTTTTGCATGAAACGATCCAACCTTTTTCATTGCATTAATAATAGCTTGATATTCTGCTTGGTTATTAGTAGCATTCCCAATATAACTAACTTCACTATAGATAATTTCATTATTATGGACATAAAGGAATGCACATGCTGCAGGGCCTGGATTACCACGTGCAGCTCCATCTGTATATACTTTTAAACTTTCCAGTTTTCTATTCAAATTAATATCCCTAATAAATTTATATTTTTTATTGTTTTATGAGTTATAATCATTTAATTTGAACTTATTTCTTGGACAAAATTCTTAACTTTATTTAGATGTAAATCGTTTTTGATATCTTGTTTAGTAATTTCTAAGGTTGCTGTCGGTTGCATCCCACATAATTCAGCCATGTTTTCAAAAGTCTTAAAACCTCCTTTACTTCCTTCAGTACAAAAAAATGCAATCTTCTTCATTTTACTTTTATTCTGAACAATAAATGTTCTTATGGGGGTTGACATTCTTTTATTCCAAATTGGAGTACCTAATATAAGTGAATCAAAAAGGGCCGGATTCTTCTCAAGTTCTTTTATGATGGTTAACTTTTTTCTAGTTGCTTCATAGCCAGATTTTAAAAAGCCAATAATTCCTTTCCTTTTTTTAGTATCAATTATCTCTTCAAATTTCCAATTACCTTGTTGAGAAATTAATTCAGCTAATTGTTTGGTGTTTCCGGTTCTTGAATAAAATATGATTAAATTGTTCATAAAATCATCTGAAAAATGTTTTATTTAATAAGAGTTTCTCTTTTAAAAAATTTAGTCTTTTTCTGATTAAATATCAATGGGATGGAACTTATTTTATTGTTGTATTAGATTGAACATAAAAATGAAGTCAATAAAAGTTTTCAATGTGAATTTTGATCATTTATTTTACTGGAATGAATAAGAACCTATACTGTTGATTTTTGAACTTTTTTTAGCATCCAAATTAGATATTGGATTCTAGTTAGTAATAAAATGCCAGCAAAAAGTAAAGCAATACCAATAGCTAGTAGGAACTGGAGTTCATTTTTGTTAATCAGTAAGTAATAAATAAGCCATACTGAAAGTATTAATATAGCTATTAAAATCAAAATTAGTGCAATATTCCTAATTTTGATGTTTGATCTTCCGAATTCTTCCATGTTATTTACGTATTTAATAAATTACTATTAAAATTTATTTCTTTTATTTCTAACTTATTTTAAATTTTTATTGTAAAGCTCAGATAAGAATTAACTTTACAGCTCTTACTATTAAAAAAAATTGTCATTGAAAAATAGAAATTTGAAACTATAAGAATGTTTAAAGTTCAAAAAAATATTATAAATAGTTTTTCGATAATAAATAATTATTAAAATTAAATTATTAAAATTAAAATGAAAGGTGGCAAAAATAAAGGCAAATTTGCACCACGCTCATCTTTTTGCATCAGATTTAGATAATAGCATACATTTCTATCGTGAAATGTTTGGTGCAGAGATTCTTTTTGATTTAGAGATGGCAGGAGCTCGAAATGTTATGATTTCTATAGGATCGATGAAAATTAATTTCTATAATCAATCGCCTAAAGATAAAGGAAGAGGAGCTATACATCATTTGGGTATCGAAACAAATAATCTTGAAGAACTAATAGAACATATGAAATCAAAGGGATATAATTTTAGAAATAACATAAAAACTTATGGATTATGGAAGTACGTTATGGTTGAGGGCCCAGATCATGTATTATTAGAGCTATTTGAAATAGCAAGAGAGAAAGTTCCTAAAGAGGACCTTAAAAGAATATCATTACTATAATTTTAATAAATTTCTAAGAAAAATGAATAAAATTAAAAAAAAAAATTTATTATATTTGGTTAAACTTGCTATAATGAATATCTTTGATTAATAGCAGTTTGAAAATGAATTTCATGGCGTTTATTAGCTTGATATCCTCCTCGTTTTGAAACTAAGTAGAATTGTATTATTGCTTCATTATACACTAATGCAATTCCTCTCCATTTGTTATCATTGGAATCAAATTCGATTACATTCCCTAGTCCAATTCCTTCTCGTGAAGAAAAATTAAAATTTAATTCTTGCAGAATGGTAATTAGAATATCATGAAATTCATTAGAGCTTCCTTTAATAGGTTTATCTTTAAATCTAATTGCTTCGATGGCAAAAGCTTTAATAATATCTTCGCTCATATATTTCCATGCATCAGGGTTAGCATAAAATTCAATTCCTATAAATTCTTTATTTATAAAGACTGCAATTCCACATTGATTTTCAATACTATTAAAACTTGTAATGAACTTGTTTGTTTGTCTATCTGAAATTTTTGTCATCTCAAGATAACTTTGAGTAGGTGCTACACTCATTGCATATTTCATTTCAGATCTATGAGCTTGAATCTCTTGCCATACTGCTCCTTGCCCTGCGGTGGAAATTGCCTCAAACGCTATATTTGGATGAATTCTTGTATTTGAAGATTTGAATCCCTTTCCTTTTGTATAGGTCCATCTTGATTGCTCTATACACTTGGCAGGGATCACATACTTTTTATTTCGATTTCCAGAATTTTGATTGAATATTTTTTGTTTTTCTCCTACTGGGAGTAAAATAGGTTCCCAGATTGTACGATCTTGTTTTCCACCATGAACAGTCATTCCAAATGGGATCAGAATTTGTTTATCACTTTTATTTATGACTTCTAATTGGCTAACTGATTCAGTTTCTATAATTTCTATTAAGTCTAATTCCTCTGCCTGTTTAATACTAATAAAATCTATAAATTTATCATCTTGAAAAATAATGGGTATAACAGTCATATTCTCATAAGTTTGAGGTGTATCTAATTTAAGAAAACCTAATGGATTTTCAAATAAAGATTCTACTATCTTAATACTTTCACTTTTCATAATTAATCATCCTCTAATTTTTTAGTTTTCCCACTTTTTTTTTTCTCGTTCTCGTATAGAGGGTCTATAAATTGATTCACGATGTTTTTTCCATTTTTAGTCAGTTCTACTCCTTGAGAGACTTGAAGTTTTCCTTTCTCAGTTATTCCATTTATCCTTGCTCCCCTCTCTGCTTGAAATTCAGTTTCTAACAACTCTTCTTTATGTGCTTGAATTAAACCTCCTCGCTTAAGAGCATTTAAGTGATAATTTAAGTTTTGTTTTTGAATTCCTATATTATCGGCGATTTCTATTGCCTTTTGGGCTTTTTCAGAAAGTTCTCTCATGATATCTACCCTCACGGGACTTCGGAATACAAGCCCGACTTTATCAAAAATGGGCTTTTTCTTTTCTTTTTTTTTGGCCATAAGATCTCTCTTTTTATAAGTGATGGTTTTTTTTTATGGTAAAAAATACTTTTACTATAAAATAATATTTTCTCCAGTATTTAAAGGTTTGTATTTTTTTTTTAGTCTGAAGATAGATAAACCCCCTTTAGGTTCACTAAAATTTAATTCTTTAATTATAATTATATCATATAGAAGTCTAAATATGATTATTTGAGGGATATAATGACAGATATTACTAAAAAAAATGAGAATCTAAAAAAGCATGTTGTAGAAGATGAAGAAGACATTTTTAAATCTCTTAGTCACAAAATTCGAAGAGATATCATTAAAATTGTAGGAAATAGAACTTTGAGCTTCACAGAAATTAGGAATCACTTAGAGCCTATAGATAGTCCAACTCTCTCATATCATCTAAAAAGTTTGCAATCTATGTTAATTCAAAAAGGAAATAGATATCAATTATCTGAAATCGGAGAAGCAGCAATTAATCTATTAAGCAAAACTGATCAATCAATTAGAATATCAAAATATAAAAAAAAATTCCTCTATGCTTATTGTGTAACTGTGATTTGTTGGGTAAGTGCTTCAACGATCATCCCTCTTATTCTAAGCTCAAATCCCGGGTATTTAACAGTAATTTTAGTTCAAATTGTTATTGGCGTCATTTCTTCAATAAATTATATAATTATCTGGACTTTAAGAAAAACTTCTTAGTCAATGGATCGAAAATGAAGTAAATAAAATTTTACTAAAACTTTTTTCACTGATTCATTAAAATTTACTCAAAAATACTCTTTTATTGATTAATTTTATTGTGATTAAAATGAGTCTTGTAATTGAAACAAAAGATTTAACAAAAGTTTTCGATGGAAGAGTAGTTGTGGATCATCTAAGTTTTAGAATTTATAGTGGGGAATTACTTAGTCTTCTCGGACCTAATGGTGCAGGCAAGACTACAACAATTAAAATGTTAACTACAATACTTAAACCTAATGTGGGTGTAGCATGTATCAATGGATATGATATTGAAAAAAATAAGAAAGAGATCAGAGAATTAATAAGTATTGTGCCCCAAGAATTAGTTTTATATGAAGATTTATCTGGGGAAGAAAATCTTCTTTTTTTTGGTAAAATGCACAATATCCCTCCAAATAAATTGAAGAGTGAAGCACAAAATATTCTTTATACTTTAAACTTGGCTGGACGAAATGATAGAGTAAAAAATTTTTCAGGGGGAATGAAGAGGAAATTAAATTTTGGGATAGGTGTTATCATGAATACTGAGATTTTATTTTTAGATGAACCTACTGCAGGTTTAGATCCACAAGCCCGGAATATGGTATGGCAAATAATTAGAAGCATGAAGAAGGAAGGTAAAACAATCATTTTGACAACACATGACATGCATGAGGCAGAAATATTGAGCGATAGAGTTCTAATTATTGATAATGGTAAAATTATTGCTGAAGGTTCTCCGGATGAATTAAAAGACAAATATAGTGAACATAATATTTTAGAACTTAAATATAAAGATGATTCAAATGAGCTTAATTTAAAACATAATCTTAAAAAATTAGATTTTGTAAAAGATGTTATTGTTAATGGTGATAAGAGTGTATCTATTTACTTTGATGGAAACATAATTAATTTCATAGAAATTTTGAATCAAAAGATAATAAATGATGTGGAGGAGCTTGAATATATGAGACTAAGGCAAAATAGTCTTGAGGATGTATTTTTAAAATTAACGGGTAGGAAGTTGAGAGCCCAATGAATAACCATTGTATAATAGATATTGCTATTAAAAACTTAAAAATTAGGTTTCGACAACGTCAAACTTATTTCTTTTCTTTTGGATTTCCGTTGATATTTACATTTGTTTTTTACTTTATATTTGGCACGCAGGAAATTATCCCTGGATTTTCAGTTTTCACCCTTTCAATATCAGGGCTGTTAATCTATACGGCTTCTTTCGGGACGATAAATGCAGCTGTAGTTTTTTGCTCTGAAAAACAATCAGGTACTTTAATTAGGATGGATACTACTCCTTGTAAAAGATCACAAATTTTTATAGGAACATTATTATCAGAGTCAGTGTTCTTAATTGTTCAATTGATTATTATGTTTATTGTAGGTTATGGAATTTTAAGGTTACAATGGGGATATAATATGACTACAGGAGCATTTCATCAAGATTTATCTCTATTAGTCATAGGATATATTATAATTTTTATATTTGGACTTTCTACTCTAGGCCTGGGAATTATTATTTCTGCTTACGCTAAAACTGCAGAAGCAGGATTAGGTATTTCTATGATATATGTTATGCCAGTACTTTTCTTAAGCGGAGCCATGATACCCTTCGAAAATCCAATTGTGTATTTTTTTCCTCCATTCTGGGCAAATCAATTATATCAACAAATTGTTGTTTTAGGACAAAATCTATGGACAGATTCACTAATATCTAATTCAGATAATATTTTCAATGCAGCAACAACTAACATTCCTCTTTGGGGTGCGTTATTCATAATTATTGCTTTCTTAGCTATCACACTAGTAATAGGGATAATGCTGTTCAATAAAAAAACGCTTTCCTGACTTTCTTCTAAAAATTTAATACAAATTTATTTAACTTGTTCTAATAAATTTTGAATATATCTTATCAAAAAGTGAAGTTTCTTGTACTCTCCATCCTTCAAATTGATCACTATTATTGGGGTACTTTTTGTAGAGATTAATGACTTTATTCATATATTTCTGCATAGATTTTAAATCAAGTAATAATCTTGGTCGACTGATTCCTTTAAAGAGTTTTTGAAAAGATGATTTAAAATTCAAATCTAACTCTCCATTAAGCCAAAGTTTGCCAATATCAATATTAGTTAAAATATTTTTTTTAATGATATAGTTAAGATCCTTTGAAGGTTTATGTTGAAAGAAGAGCCTTATGATGTCTGAAGCAGCATGTTTTGCTCCAAAATCTGACATAATAATAGAATTATACTCCCATAATGTATTAAGCGAAGGATCATTTGAAAAAATGGCGTTTTTAGCTATTTGAGCAGCGTAATAACCTGCTTTCATTCCTGTATCAATACCTCCCCCATTGGCAGGATTCACATGACATGCTGCATCTCCAACAAACATGATCCCATTATCTACACAAGATGGTAATGGCCTTCTTAAGGGAACAACACATCCTGCTGAAGAAATTATATTATAGTTAGTTTGGTTAAGAAAGTAATCAAAAACATACTTTTGAAAATAATTTTTTAATGAGGATTTATATTGCATGAATGTTCCTAAACCAATATTGATAATACTCTCACTTTTCGGAAAATACCAGATGAATCCTCCCGGAGATCGTTTATCAGGATCAATGATTAGGGTACAATAATCAAGGTCAAGGTTTTGTTTCAATTCAGATGGAAGCTTTACTATACTGCGATAGCATAAAACTAAATCTTTTTTAGGAATTTTGTTCATTATAAAGTTGCTTTTTATCGTTCTTCTCAAATTAGAATAATAACCACTTGCATCGATGACAATTTTCGACTTTAAATTAATTTTTGTACCATCTTTTAACCTAATTTTAATACCATCAACACTACTTTTATTATAAGTTAAATTAATCGCCTTAGTTTTATCTAAAAATTTATCAATACCAGAATCCACAGCTTCATTGAGTAATCTCTGACCAAATTTTAACCGATCTACCAGATACAAGGGGAGTTTTATTGTAATCCAACTTTTTTGATCTGGAGAATAAATTCGGAAACCATGCTTAAGGCTCAATAATTCATTTCCTTTAGGTGGTTTGATATTTAGAAAATCAAATACAGTTGCAAGAACACAATCTCCGCAAATCTTATTTCCTATTTCAGTTCTAGTATTATTATCAATTAAGCATACTTTTAAGCCTTGTTGAGCAGCAAATCTGGCTGCTATAGTTCCTGAAGTACCAGCGCCAACAATTATTAAATCAAATTTAAAATTTGCCATTTCGATATTAATCTATATAAACCCATACTAAAAATAAATAACTTGTTATATTACAAAAGGGTAATCTCAAATAGACGTATATTGTTTTGTTGAATTTGTATGAGGTGAATTAAATTAAAAATTTTGAGATCGCAACTTTATTTTACAAGATTGCTGATCTTTTAGAATTACAAGGAGTCCAATTTAAACCAATGGCATATCGACGAGCTGCTAGAAATATTGAAGCTTTATCTGAAGATCTTGAAGAAATCAATAAAAACGGTATGCTAGAAGAAGTTGATGGCGTAGGGAAAAGTATTGCTGCTAAAATAAAGGAATATCTTGAAACAGGTCATAGTGAGTATTTGGAACAATTAAAAAGAGAACTTCCAGAAGGTATGGATGAATTAGTAGAAATTGAAGGAATCGGTCCCAAAACTGCTTTTAGATTAAGTAAAGAGCTTGGAATCAAAACGGTAGAAGAACTAGAAACAGCGGTTAACAATGGAAAACTTGAAGGATTATCTGGCTTTGGCAAAAAAAAGACAGAAAACATCTTGCG
>JBHLON010000042.1:0-25395 GCA_048940445.1 Promethearchaeota archaeon | reverse complement strand
TAAAGCCAGAAGATGGAGTTGGGGCAGAAGATATTTATTATTTTGACTCTGAAGAAAAAATATTAGAAACTTTCAGTAAAAATACCCCCCTAATTGATCGAGAACGGACTTACATTTTACAAAAATTTGTTGAAGGAAAAGATCTTAGCGTTTCTTTAATTGGATGTAAGGATTCACCAATAATAATAGGTATTAATGCACAAAACGTTGTTATAAAAGATGTTAACAAAGAATCACGATATATTGGTGGTTATACTCCTGTTGAGAACTGGGAACGTTTAGTGTCTAAACTTGAAAAACATTTCAACACAGTTGAATTTGAACCTTTTGATAGTTACTTTGGTATAGATTTTATCCAACAAGAAAATGGTGCATTAAGTTTTATAGAAATTAATCCAAGGCTAACCACCTCGTATATAGGAATAAGAAATACGATTAATCAAAACCTTATAGAAGTTCTTATGAATGCTAGAAATAATGAATTCAATGTAGATGAATTAGAATTCCAAAATTTCTCTAAATATGGGAATTTAACTCTAAAGTATGAAGGGAGCGTATGTTTTCTAGATGTAAACGAGATAATAATTCCTCAAATATTAAAAATGATTCCAGAAATAATTACACCCCCAATAAAGATAAAAAATATTCATGAAGATTTTTATTCATGCTTCATTGCTACTAAGACAAAAGATATCCTCTCTTCTGAAACAAGAATTAATGAGATTATCAATATTTTCAAAAAGAGAAATTTTTTTATTAAATCGTTAGAGCTAATATAAATGAGAAGGCTGCATAATGGACTAATAAAGAAATTATAAGCGCACTTTCAACCTTAAGATGTTTATTTACCATTAAGTTATAAGTGAGAAGCCATAACGACCAAACCTGAAAAATTATCATCAATACATAATCTATAATGCTTACTGCTGAAAAGGATAGAAGATCTAACTCCTTGAATATGTAATGAAGTACTAAGTATAGTATATTAGGGTAGAAAATGAGACTAAAAGATATAAAAAATTTAACAGTATTTTCCTTTTTCTTATAAATAAGACGACAGATTATCTCATTAATAAAATAGTAAAATAAGAAGTTGATAAGAAAAATTATCCCAAATAAAACTTGTAGAGTAATGGTATTTACATTGACTAATCGATCGGTATTAAGAAAGAATAAAAAAATTGGGAAGAAATTATTCAAACTACTAAATATTATTCCTAAAGTTAAAATACAAATCGAAAGAACAACAGTGAAGATTCTATAATCCTCTTGATAATTTATAAACTTTTTTGGAGTTAAAATCATCAAACTTTTCAAAATCGGAGAATTAAATTCTCTCGTTGAAAAATCAGGAGCAATAATAATGTCAATATTGTTCTTTAAAGATTCATAAGCATGTTCTCCTAATTCAGTTAAGTAATATTTTTTATCATCTCCTTGTTCAACAAGTTGAGACAATGCGTCTAGATGATGATAGATTGTTCCAGTACTTACCTTTAACTCCCTTTTAAGCTGCGTAAAGGATGTACATTCATGTTCTCCAATAATTTTAATAATTCTTCTTCTTAAATCATGACCTAAAGCATAATAAAAATTTGATTCTAAATCATCTGATTTATGTTTATCAATGTCCTCGTCTTTGTTACCTAAAATCTCTAACTCCCTTCTGTAGGTTTTTCTCGAGTCAAAAGAATATTTAAATTATGAAAAAAGATTAAGATAGCTCCAATAATAGAAATATAAAACCCAATACCCGCACTAGGGATATATATAATTTCTTGGGGTATTAATTCAAATAAAAAGATAAGGAAAAATGCAAATCCAATGAAATTGATTATGATTGAATTGATCCTATAATCTTTTTTGATATAAATTAATACAGTGCCTATTAAACAGATAGATCCGCAAACTAAGGGAAATAGATATAAAAATGAATTTCCAACCTCAAAACCGGTATTTAAAATATATATATCCAATAAAGTGTAACCAGAAAACCATGATAAAAACTGAGAAATGATCATTAAAATTGATCCTGTTAATCCTAGCAACCGATAATCAATTTTGAATCTAAAATTCATAATTAAATCTCAAATTAAAATTTTTAATCTGAATATTCTATAATTATAGAATTATATAATTAATATTACTCTTTAATTTTAACTTCACGCTTAATTAAATAATCATTTCGAAATCTATTGGTAATAACATCACATAAATAGTTAATATAACAAATTGCAATAAACATTTAATCAACTAATTCTTAAATAGATGATTTATCTCACAATGTATTAATTTAAACTTGAGGATATAAACATTCAAATAAGATAAAAGTAAATTAAATATTAATTTATTTTTTCAATTTAAAATACGAATTAGTAAAATTTCTTTAGAAATTATGTCGTCTGAAGAAGAAAGGTTAGAAATGGATTCAATACCTCTTTTTGATTACTTGAAAAAGGAAATACCGGTTGATGATCTTAAAGAGGTTGCTTCTCCAAAAAGAATTAGAAGTATTGACTTTGTTAAAGGTCTCGCAATAGTTTTTGTTATACTTGCACATACAGCTGACTCTTGGCTTAATCCTCAATGGAGATTTCTCTATGGGTTAATGTACGCCTTACTTGATATACTTGGTCCTTCTTTATTTATTTTCCTTTCAGCACTTAGTGTAATTTTTAGTGTTAGGCGAAAAGAAGGTATTTTACCAAATAAAGTCATTAGAAATGGGATCGTTACACGTGGGATTGTTATAATGGTGATTGGATTATTATATAATATTCCATCAGCTTTAAGATTGCCAGGAGGTATTCTTAATATCTGGAACTGGAATATTTTAGTGTTTATTGGGTTTTCTCAAATTGTTTCACTTTATGCTCTCAAATTAGGTAAAACAATGAGAGCGATTATTGGTACTGTTATCATTTTTACATCAGACGCAATTAGACAGTTTTTATATGAAGGAGAACTATCGGGAAATGTATTTCTTACAATAATTCGTTACATTACAGTTTCACCCTTCCCTCAGGCACCGTTAATTCCATTCGTATCTATTTGCTTTATTACAACTATTTTTGGTGAATATCTTTATGACGCAATGATTGATGGAACTAAACAAGCTTATACTGTTCTTTTTAGAATATTTTTATATTGGGGAATTTCTCTTATACTTATAGGGGTTATATATCCCTTTATAGGAGGAACACCAATACAAACGGATACAACATTATCAAATATTGAATATCCTCATATAGATTTATTTACAAAATTAGCTAATATACCAGGAATGCCTGATTTTCTCATCAGAGGGAGATCTTCGAATATGTGTTATAATTTGGGATGGGCATTATTTATCATAGCAATTTTCTTCTATTTAATAGATATTAAGGGAAAAAATAATAACTTTGCTGATATGCTTGTCTATTATGGTAAGATTTCTCTTAGTTTGTTTCTTGTACATTATACATTTATTACCCTGTTTTATAGATCCTTTAATATTTTAATTTTTATATTTGTTTGGGTTGCCTTTACCGCTTTAATGGGATTTTTAATGTATATTTGGATAGAATATGGTAAAGGAATTGGCAGTCCGGAATGGTTAATGGTCCAAATTGGAAGAATAGGGCAAAAAACCACTCACGAAATTAAGAAAGAGACCCAAATAATTGTAGACAAAATCAAGAAAGAACACTAAAAAGACTCTTTAATAGCGGGCTTTAAAATCCTATTAATTAGATAAAATGATTTATATGAAAATTAATTTGATTTAGTCTTCAATTATAGATATAATATCTTCCATCTATAACTAGTGCTAAACATATAAATACCTTAAATATAATATATCAAATATATAAAAGCTGAATTGTAATTTTAAAATTTTTTAAATTAACCTATTTTTATATCATAACATAAAACATGTTGAATAAAATGCAAAAAACTATGTATAAGTTTAAGATAACTCTTTTTGGTGCAGGTGGAGTAGGTAAAACCTCCCTTCTAATAAGATACATAAAGGATTATTTTAACCCAGATTTAAAGCAAACAATTGGTTCAAATTTCTTAATAAAAGATGTGGAAATTGGAGAATCAAATATAAGATTACTTCTTTGGGATATTGGAGGTCAAGAAACTTTCAGTAAGCTACGTCAAATCTATTTTAAAGGCAGCAATGGAGCTATAGGCGTTTATGATGTCACGAGTCAGCCTTCGTTATTGAAACTTCCTGGTTGGATCAGTAGCATCAAAAAATCGGTTAAAAAATCAATTCCTATGGTTATAGTTGGTAATAAAATAGATTTAAATCGACAAGTAGAAAGATCAGAAGCAGAGGATTTAGCTCAAAGGCTAAATTGTTATGATTATCTCGAGACTTCTGCGAAAACTGGTGACAATGTAGAAGAGGCATTTATAAATTTAGCAAAGGCGTGTTTAGAGAGCGCCTTAGAGGAATAATTAAGACTTCATTTTAATTTAATATTATTAGCAATTAAATCTTCTTTTAGTTTTTTGATATCATTAAACTTGATAGCATTTATTTTAAGAGCTTTAGCTGCTTTCACGTTATTCAATCCATCATCAATAAATAAGATTTCTTCTGGTTTACATTTAGCTTTTTTGATAGCTAATTTGAAAATTGCAGGATCAGGTTTAGTTAAATGAATTTCATGAGATAAGATGAAATCATCGAATAAATTCCAAATATCCCAGTTTTGCTTTTTTAGATATTTCCAGTGACTAATATTGATATTGGATAAGCACATCAACTTTACATTATTTAATGTTTTAAGAGTTTTTATTAATTCTAATATCTCCAAATTTATATCTGCTATAATACTATTAAATGCATCATAGAAAGCCTTTTGATTTAATGAACAAACTTGAAGTAATTCACAGGCAAGCTGATAAAATTCTTCCTTAGTAATTTTACCTTGATGAAAAGTATCAGATTGCCGAAAAAATTCCATCATCATAGGGGTACTTGGCTTATTTAAAGGAGAGGGTGTAATTACTTCATTAAAAAAACGACTAAAATCTAACTCAACAATAACTCCTCCTAAATCAAAAATGATGCATTTTACAACCATTAACAATCCCTATTAACAAAAAATTATTTTCTAAAGTAAATTCTAGTTGAAAACTTTCGATATGGTTTTGGAAGCTTATATTTTGGATAACTTTTATTTTCCTCTTCTAACTTTTCGAGTAACTCGCTTAATTTAATATCATTAAATTGCTCTGAAGTAGTTTTCTTTGGGCCAAAAGGTTTTCCAATTAGTCTTTTTCTAACTGAGACTGTTTGATTATCCTGTTCTTTGCTTCCTAAAATGATGATATATGGAATCCACTCAATCTCTGCCTGTCGTATCTTTTTACTTACAGTTTCTTCGCGATCATCGAAATCACATCGAAAGCCTTCACTATTTAATATTTCTGAAACCATTTCAGCATATACATTTTGATCATCACTGACTGTTATTACTCGAACTTGAATTGGGGATAACCATGTTTTAAAACCAGGAACTATTTTACTTTTAGTTCTAATTGCAGCTTCAATTAAACCCCATAAAACTCTTTCTAGACCCCCAGTTGGGGAGTTGTGTAAAATAATGGGATGTATTATATTTCCATCATTATCTTTAAATGATATATCGTATTTTTGTCTCTTCTTTCCATCAGAATCAACCATATAATCTAAAGAACTTTCAACATCTATTTGATTAGTAGCTAATGTGGCACTTTTATTTTCAGCAGACAGTACATTTCTTTCAAGTTTTAAAACGTAATAATAGTATCTTTCTTCCCATAATTCTAATAGTATAGGTGATTCTTCGGTTCTTATTAATTCTATTATCCAATCCTTATTCTCTTTATAAAACTCTTTAGTTATTCTGAAAATTACATATGATTTAACTCCTAAATCTTTTTCTAGACTCTTTATTAGAAAGTATTGCTTCTTAAATTCCTCGATGGCAGAACTCAGATCTATGCACATTGTATGTAAATCCGGCATTATAAATGCACGTAACCTTCTTAATCCTGTTAATTCTCCTTCTAATTCTCTTCTAAACGAATATTGCTCCCATTCATAGGCTCTTAAAGGAAAATACTGAGGTTTTAAGTTCATAGATGAAAATAAATCAAATAACAGAAAATCTGAAGCATATCGTAATAAATATCTATCACTTCCAGATTCAAGCCAATAGCTCCTTGCAGGAAACCTTGCAGTTTGAGCAGTCAATTTTTTATTCTTGACAGTGTACATGATTGGCGTATCAATAAGTATTGCTCCATAATCAATTAATCTATCCTCAACAAAATTCTTAAGGATATTCTTCATGATAACCCCTTTCGTATACCATCTCAAGTTCCCAGCGTCAGTATTAGGATCAAAATCAACTAATTCAAATTCTTTCATTACTTTGATATGAACAGGTTCTACAGATTTATCTACTCGTCTTGATCCGAGTTCTGAATTTAGGAAAACAATAAAATCTTGATCCTTTATTTCTTTTAATGGAATTATGTCTTTATTGTCATCAAATTTTATATCTAATTCTTTTCCTTCTGGAGTAATAATTTTGAACTCAGAATTTTTTACTTGTTCTTCTGGTTGTATAGCTAGTTTTATATCTCTATACATCTCTGCTACTTCATGACCAATACAATTAACTTTAAATGATTTATACCATCCAAAAGGAGAAGCTTTCGCTTCAATACCTTTTTCTTCTAAAAATTTAACAATTTTAGGACATACTTCCATAGCATTTGGTTCATGACTGAGAAATTTACTTAAATGTGCCCACGGATAAACCACTACTTTATCGACATTGTAAAAATCTCTTTCTTTAACTAATTTTATGATTTTTTTAATCTTTCCTTTAAGTTCTCCCTTCTCAACTTTCTTATTGTAGTTCCTAATTTCCTCATTTTTTTCTCTTACTTTTTCTGGGAAGCTTGTTATTTGAATTATAGCATCCTCGATTACTTCAGCGCCTTGTTTTGCAATCAAATCAGTATCATATGTATCTTGATCTTCAACTGAAACATAAGCAACAAGAATTAAGCCTTCCAATTTTATTACATCTTCGGGAAATTCTTGTGGCTCACTCGTGGCTGGGGCATTCTTAATTACTTCTACTCCATCAGAGTGGATTAATAGAATTTTCATAGTTCTCTTGATTTTTTATTCAATTATGAATTTTCTAATAAAAAATCCTAAATATTTTTCTAGCTTTTGATAATTAACTATATTTAAAATTCAAATTAATTATTACTAAAATAATTACCTATTAGAATGAATCTTAAAAATATTTTTTCAGAAGTTATAGAAACATTAGACAACTTAGATCAAGATAGAGAAGAAATTCTAAAAATGTCTCGTAATTTGATACGTGATTGTAGTATTGCAATTAAACATATTCACAGAAAAGAACATGAACAATATTATGAGAAATTAAATAATATTAAAAGTGTTCATGAAAAACTTATTTTACTTGTTAATAAAAATCCAGGAGACTTTTTCAAATATTTGAGAACTCCTGAGCAAGAATATATTGAGGCTATCTCTTTCTATTCAATTATTTCAAATGAAGAAATTCCTAAACCAAGTGAGCTAAATGTTGATCCATTAAATTTTGCATTTGGTTTGGCTGATGTGGTTGGAGAATTAAGAAGATATGCTTTAGACAACATAAGGAATTCACAAATTAAAGATTTAAATTACATTTTAGAAAGTATGGATGAAATTTATGCACACTTGTTCGCTATAGATTATCCATCCGGTTTAACTCAAGATTTAAGACAAAAAACCGATAGAGCAAGAAGTATAATTGAGAAAACTAGAGGCGATGTTTCCATCTCTCTACAAATGAATGATTTAAAAACATGTATAGAGAAGAATTCAAGATTTAATAAAACTTAAAATATCCTACAGTAAGATCGAAATGCGGTTTGATACGGAAAAAATTAAACGGGACAGTAATATCAATTATGAGAAGACATGGCTAGAAACTAAGACTCTTCTTAAACTCAATGGGAATTATTTCATTTTAGAGAATAAAGGAAAGAGTCATATTGTTAATGATTTTATATCTGATGCACGCGAAAAAATGATATCGTTGGGCTTTGAAGAACTAATTTTACCCATGTTTATTGATGAGTTTGAGATTTATAAGCAATATGGTCCTGAGGCAGTACTCATTCTTGATCGCATATTCTATTTAGCAGGTTTACCTCGTCCAGATATTGGAATCTCAAAAGATAAAATTGCTATGCTAAGAGACATTGTACCACATTTTCGTAATGTTGATGAGTTAAAGAAGATCTTTAGAGAATATAAAAAAGGTGAAATAGAAGCAGATGATTTAATTAACGCTTTCATAGAAAGATTAGAATTTGAAGAAACAGAGGCTACAGAAATTATAGATAAAGTCTTTCCTGAGTTGAAAGGTTTAAAACCTATACCTACAAATATTACTCTTAGAAGCCATACTACAGCTCTTTGGTTTATTGTATTAAAGGACTTATATAAAAAGAAGAATCTACCCCTTCAATATTTTTCAATTAGCCCCAAATTCCGCCGTGAACAAAAGTTAGATGCAACCCATCTTTACTGCTCTAATACATTATCTTTAGTTATAATGGCTGAAGAATTATCTTTAGAAGATTGTCAAAGAATAACATCCATTATATGTGAGAAAATTGGATTTAAAAATAATAGACTAGAAATTAAGAAAGCAACTTCAAAATATTATGCTCCTCAAACAGAATTCGAAATTTTTATTGAACATCCTAAAACTAAGGAATGGTTAGAAATTGGAGATGGAGGTTTTTACTCACCTGTAAGTCTATCTCAATATGATTTGGAATATCCTGTATTTAATGTTGGATTTGGAATCGAGAGAATTTGTATGATAAAGAGTGAAATCGAAGATATAAGAAAATTAGTTTATCCTTATTTTTATGAAGATATTACATTTACAGATGAAGAAATTAGTAAAGGACTCTCTTATAAGGTTACTCCAGTAACAGAAGAAGGTGTTAAAATCAAAAATGCGATAATAAAAAGCGTATTAATAAATAAAGATCTAAAGTCTCCAGTTGAAATAAAGATATGGGAAGGTCTAATAAAAGATCAAAAGATTGTAATTAAATTATGGGAATTTGATGAAGGGGTTAAATTAGTTGGTCCTGCTGCATTAAATAAAGTGTGGGTTAAAGATGGAAATATTTATGGAATGGATTACAGAAATGAATTAGAAGAAGGGATAGACAGTGGAAAATCATATTTAGAAGGAATTGCGTCTCAAGTCGCCTATAATATCGAAAGATTATTAGAACAAAATAAAACTTCATATGAATATAGACTCAAAATATGTTATCGGGCTTCTGAAGTAAATTTGGAAATAAATGATAAAATCTTAGAATATATTCATTCTAAGCAAAAAAAAGTTGATATTAGGGGACCTGTCTTTATTGGTCTTTCTTTTAATGCAATCGATTAAAATACTGAAGAGTTAAGGCAAAATGAAAAAAAAAGTATTAGTAGCTGGAACTTTTGATATAATTCATCCAGGCCATATCTTCTTAATTAATGAAGCTGCGAAGATAGGGGACGTATATGTAATTGTAGCTACCGATAAGAATCGAGAGCTATATTCTGGAGAAGCTCCTATAATTCCTGAACAACAGCGATTAGAAGTAGTAAAAAATATAAAAAATGTAAAAGAAGCTATATTAGGACGACATGACAATGATACTCTTAAAACAGTTGAGGAAATAAGTCCTGACATTATATTGCTTGGACCAGATCAGAAATACAACATTTCTACTCTTAAAAATGGTTTAAAGAGGAAAGGATTGAATCATATACAAGTTCAAAGATTAGAAAAATATTATGATAAATATGAATTGCATTCTTCTCGATTAATAAAAAGAAAAATTTTTGATTCCTTTAAGAAAAAGTTGAGATGATTATGGAAAGTAACGAAAGTATAAAGCCTGAAAATTATGCAAATTGGTTTGCCCTACTTAAATTATGTCAATTAACTAAAAGCAGGACATCATTAAATATAAGTAGCGTAGAGTTTGGAGAAATATTGGGTTTGAGCCAACAAACTGGAAGCAGAAGAATCAAAGATTTAGAAGATTTAGGATGGATTAAAAGAAAGTATGAAGCTAAAACCCAAAAAATATCCATCACAAAAAAAGGAGCAAATGTGATGTTAAGTGTTTATAAGAATCTAAAAGAATTACTTGAATCTATATTGATTGTAGGAGAAATAACTGAAGGAATGCATGAAGGAGGATATTATGTTTCAATTAAAGGATATTTTGACCAATTCAAAAGTAAACTTGGATTTGAACCATATAAAGGGACCCTTAATTTGAGATTAACTGATACTGATATATCAATTTTAAGAGAAAAACTGAGTAATATTAATCCTGTTATTATTGATGGATTTAAGGACCAGAATAGAGAATATGGTTCAGTAAAATGTTATGACGTTTATATTTATAGATTTGGTGATAAAAATAATCGACATAAAGCTGCTATATTAGATATAAAAAGAACCCATCATAAAAAAAATATTATAGAAATTCTTGCTAAACCTTATTTAAGAGATTACTTTAATTTAAAAGATGGGGATAAGTTAATCATTGAATTAGTTAAAAACAAATTGTAATTTATTTATCACGTAATTCATGACTCTTTAATAATTTGTAAATTTTGAAAAATCTAAAGAATACAGTCATTAAAACTAAGATCATAAACACAAACAGGAATTCATTAATAAGTTGAATGAATGATGACAATAACATAGTTATAAATAGATAAAATAATCTTTCTGATCTTGCCATTAAACCAAAATCAAAATTTCCTTTAACAATTACTTCACCTCTTGCGCGTAAATAACTAATCATAAGAGTTCCTATAAAAGAGATTATTATAATTATTTTAACATCAATAATGTTCCACAGAACATTCTGCCATGAATATAACAAAAGGGCAAGAAAAATAACAAATTCACTTATTCTATCCATAATTGAATCAAAAAAACCACCAAAAGCAGAACTTTTATTTGTTAATCTGGCAATAGCTCCATCAATTCCATCAAATAGCCCGGTTAAAAAAACAAATATAGAAAATAATAATAAGCTAGAAAAGAATACTAATAAAAAAAAGCTTAATAATGAAAATAAAAGCATGATACAAGTAGCGAGATTAGGACTAACTCCTATCTTAATTAAACCCTTCGCCATTACTTTAACTAAAGGATAAAATATTCTACGTAATCTAAATTTTGAGGACATAACTAATGACTTTTCTGTTTATACACTTAATCTTATAAAATTACCTAGTTTTCCTTAAGTTCATTTTTATACTATACTTAATTATAACTATAATATATTTTTTTTAAATTTTAAAACCAAATTATATATGAGAAAGTGTGAACTCGATTGAAATTGAGATTGATCTTAAAATCTGTAACTAACAAAAACAAAGAAGTGTCAATAAAATTTAATATTGCTCCAAGTAAACATATAGGTTTTATTAATTTCATAAATCTAGCTCTAAATCAAGAATTACCAATTACTGTCTCTTTTGAAAAAATAAGTAAGTCTGGAGAAAAAGAAGAAAGTAAAATTGCAGGGGTATTCAAATTCCAAGGTAAAGATACTCTTGCTTTACAGCAATTAAATGAAGAAGTAAATGAAGAAGAACGTAAACGTAAAAAACAACATCAAAAGCGCATACAAAAATAATAATCTAGCTTTTTCATGTTAAATTTATAAATCCTAATTTTATTAGGTTTTTACATATATTATAAACTTGTTCGTGGTCCAAATTTAGTCTTTTAGTAATTAATTGGATTGACTTTTTTCCATCTATTTCAGAATACACATTACAAGTAGTAGCACCAGTTAAATAGTATTTAGGATTAATCTTATGAGAACTTATAAACTTAGGAATCATATAGCAATATTCTGGTAAATCTTCAGTATGCTGAATTTCAGCCTGAATCGCAAATAGACGTGACTCTTCATTTATTTTCTCCTCAACAGATTTGAAGAGTTCAGTGACTTTATTTTTAAATTCCTTATCTTTTTCTTCTTGTTCCTCAGTGACGTAGATATTCAATATATTTTCAAACGATTTAAATGTATCTATTTTTCCATTCCAGTTGAGTATTTGATTAATATTATACTTATTCAAAAATGAGGATGATATCTTTCTTAAAACTCTCTGTACATTTACAGCTTTAGAATCTTCATCATATGTTGCGAGATAAATCAAGTTTGGAATACTTGAATCTTTTAAAAAAGAAAGTTTAAGATCATTATTAGACAATTTCAATTCGCTTATTGTTCCAAGATCTTCAAATGAGTCAGAAAAAGAATTTAAGGCCATAAAAAATCCAGAAACCATAATTAAATTGTCTGATTGCGAAAATACATTTTTAATTTTAGTAGGATTAGAAGAAATGTCATAACTCTTATTAAAGAGAGGTAAACCATCTTTTATAATTATAATGTCTCTGATCATTTGACTATCAATAAATGTTTTATAGGAAACTTGAGATACCTATTAATGATCCTCACTAAATGTCTCATTAGAATCTAAGTACCCAAAAAGAAAAAAAAATGTAATATCTATATAACATCTAAATAATCTGCAAGTTATAGAAATGTAATTATAAAATAATATGATCAGAATCAAATGAAAGCCATAATTTTATGTGCTGGTTATGGAAAACGGTTGTATCCACTTACCCATATTTACCAAAAAGCAATGCTATCTTTACATGGTAAACCATTATTAGAGTACATAATAGAAGGACTTACTTATACTGGTTTTAAAGAAGTAATTCTAGTAGTAGGATTTAAGAAAGAACAGATAATTGGCTACTTTAAAGAGGGTGAAAAGTGGGGCATTAATATTGAATATATTATACAAAATGATTTGAATGGTACAGGAGGAGCAGTATTATTATGTGAACATCTAATTAAAGACAATCATTTTTTTCTGACTTGGGGTGATATTTTAGTTCCTTATCGAGTTTATAAAGAAGTTATGGATATATTCCATAAAGAAAACCAGGATAATATTCTTGTGGCTAACTATACTGAAGATCCACATAGAGGAGCAGCTGTATATTATACAGGAAACTATTGTGTAAAGATAGTTGAAAAACCGCCAAAAGGGGTATCATTATCTAATTATAATAACTGTGGAATCTTTATATTATCCATAGAAATATTTAGGTTCTTAAGAACACTAGAACCGTCTAATAGAGGGGAAAAAGAACTTCCTCAAGCAATAAATAAAGCAATAATTAATTACAATTGGAAAGTTCGCCTATTAAAGATGAAAAAGAATCAATTTAGAGGCGATTTTGGAGATAAATCTGAATTTGAGAAGTTAAAAAAAGATTCAGAATGGTTAAAACTTTTATCGAAATAAGAAATAAAATTTGTAAATTTTTAAAAGGTAGTATCAATAAACAAATCATCAAAGTTATATCCTAAGAATTGAGCTAGACTCTCTAAAAATGCTCTGGAATAATTTACTGATAAATCTTTTTCATCAATATCACCTATAAGAAATAGACTTTCAAGATCGATATTATACTTTCTAGTGAAATCCTCAATTTCTTTATAAGATTTTTCAATTTTAATTTTATTTATTTCATCTTTAATTATAGGCTCTTGAAAAAATATTTCATCTAACGGTTTCTTCAAAACCTCGGCAATCTTAAAAGATATCGTAAGTGACGGATTATATTTACCTCTTTCTAAAAAATAAATGGTTTGACGTGAGACTCCTATACGGTCAGCTAAATCTTGTTGTGTGAGTCTTAGTTCTTCTCTAATATTCTTTATTCTTGTCTTAATTTTAGTTTTATATTTCAGAAACTTTTCACCAAAAGACTCAATCGAATTTAACCCATTCCTGAAAAAGATTATTAAATACTACAATAATTCAAATAAATCTTCTATCTTACAATTCAACACTTCAGCAATTTTGTAGGCCAATAGTAAGCTGGGATTATATTTACCCTCTTCTAAATAATTTATTGTTTCAATAGGGACACCTACTTTATCTGCTAATTGAGAAGTTGACATATTTGCTCTTTCCCTCAACTCTGGAATCGATGTTTTTAATTTCTCTCCTTCTCGCATTTTAGAAAGAATATAACTGATAAAATTATCAAATGCTAATTCTTCAGGCTTAAAAATCTTATCTTCTAATCCACTTGGAACCGTTGAAATTTTAGAAATCATTTCTTTTATCTTATTCTCAATTATATGGGGATCTTTTAAGCCAGGAATATACCCTTCAGGACCAATTCCCCTTCTTGATGTGCCCGAACTAACAGCACTATGTCCGGCAGTTTCAATTTTCACAGTATAAGTCTTATACATTCTATCAAAGATACCTGTAGTAATATTAATGTTTTGGATTCTTCTATATGGAATTGTTGCTCTTGTTTTAGTAAATACACCATGATTAATAACAATACTATCTCTTTGTACTTTATAAGTAAAATTTTTAACGTATGCTGAGAAGTACCAAGCAGATAGTAATGCAATGACACTATAAGGTATCACAACTAATAATACGATCGAAATAAGCATTATCTCAAAAGAAAAGGTTGTATCGTAAAGATATAATAAGACTAAAAAAGATGAAATTACTACTGCCCAAAAGATTAAAACTAAATTATTTTTTAAAACCTGCTTTTTTATGTATTCTTTGGAAATTATCCCAATATATACAAATTCTTCTTCACTCATTAAATTCCTCTCTCTCTATTTTTAATACACTAGTAAATTTACTAGTCAAACTGTTGATATAGTAATATTAACACGGAAATTTATATTTTACTATCCCTCATATTTATTATCCTTAGGCTTTAAATGACTATCCTATAGAAAAGTTAGATTGATGTTATATTTAATTATATTAAATTAAATGTCAAGATGAGATCCCTTTTAAATTATAACAATATTTAAATATGATGACTAGTAAATTTAACATGGGTATAATAAAATGACGTTAGTCTTACCTAACAAATGTGAATAAAATATCAAAAAATTAAGAACTTGATTATAAGTATGCTGGAAAATGAATCCCAAATGGTAAAGAAAGCTCAAAAGCTTGACGAATTAGAAGAGCACAACAAAAATTTTATAGACAAGGGAAATAAAGTGAAAAATCCAATCGATAATATTGTTATTAGTGATATTTTTCACCATAAAGTAAAAAAAAGGATTTTAATAGGATTCCAATTATTAATCATAGCCGCCCACATTGTGTTTTTTATTATTAGAATATTTCGTTTATAAACTAATTAGGAGGATATAAATAAATATGGAAGAAGATTTAGTAGATGAAAAAATATCAAATGAACATGAAGTAGTAGTCTTAAAAAAAAACACTCCTGCAAAAAAAGTATTGATCTTCATTATAAAATTACTTATCCTATTCATTATGCCAATAATGGTAGCAATTCTTGACCATTTTGTATTTTAATTTCAGAAGGTAGATTAGAATGAAAAGCTGAAGACTATTGCAAATTTAATATTTGTTACAATCACAATTGGAGTGATAAACTTAATTATGTTCGCAATTTTTGGAGTTCCATTACTATTTAGCCTAAATCCTATTCAATTCGGATTTGATGATATTCTACTAATTGAAGTAGCTATTTTTGGAACAATCATATTCGGTTTTCAGGTATGGTCAAAACCTTTACAATTCCTCAAGCATAAATTATTTTAAGTTCTCATTAATAAAAATGAATTTGATAAATTAAAATTCAATCAATTATTAGATTACTATAGTTATTCTAGTCCGAGTGAATGAGAAATTGGGAAAATAATGCAATCTATAAGTCAAAATACCAAAAATCGAGTTATAACATTCGGAGAAATACTTTTACGTCTCTCTCCTCCATATTTTCGGCGCTTTATTCAAACAAGTTCATTCGATGCCATTTATGGAGGATCTGAAGCAAATGTAGCAGTGTCTTTAGCTAATTTTGGCATTCCTATTGAATATGTAACACGCGTACCTAAAAATGAAATTGGAGATGCTTGTCTTCATTATCTTAGGCAATTTGATGTACACACAGATAAAATTATCAGAGGAGGATCCAGACTCGGTATTTATTTTCTTGAGACAGGAGCATCTGTTCGATCGAGCAAAGTAATTTATGACCGTGATAATTCTGCCTTTGCAACCTCTCGCCCTAAAATGTTTGATTGGGATCTTTTATTTGAAAATTCAAACTGGTTTCATTGGAGTGGAATTACTCCTGCTATCTCTCAAAATTTAGCAGAAATATGTTTGAGAGCCTTAAAAGTCGCAAAAACAAAAAAAATAATCGTTTCATGTGATCTAAATTACAGAAATAAATTATGGAACTATGGTAAAACTCCTTTAGATGCTATGCCAGAATTAGTTAAATATTGCGATATCCTTATTTGTAATGAGGAAGATGCCGATAAAATGTTAGGAATAAAAGCACCTAATACTGATATCACATCGGGTAAGATAAATGCAGAAAATTATCTAGATGTTGTTCGGAAAATAACCACAAGATTCCCAAATTTAAGTTATGTTGCAATAACCTTAAGAGGATCCATTTCTGCCAGCCATAACACATGGGCAGGAATATTATATGATAAAAAAGAAATGTATGTCAGTCCTCATTATGATATTTCTCATATTATTGATAGAGTTGGAGGAGGAGATTCATTTGTAGCTGGCCTCATTTATGGCTTCTTAAAGTTTGAGAATGACCTGCAAAAAATTTTAAATTTTGCTGTTGCGGCATCCTGTTTGAAACATACAATCTTTGGAGATTTTAATTTAGTTACTGTTGATGAAGTAATGAAGATTATGAAAGACATTTCTGGTCGTATTGCCAGATAATTAATTAAATTTATTATCAAGTATTATAATGGAGAATAAAATAAATGATTGACACAAATAAATTAATAATAACGGCAACAACAGCAAATTCATGGATTTATCCCGATTTAAAAAATTGGGCACAAAGCACAGATAAATTAATAGAGGATGTTGTGAAATGCTACGAAGCAGGAGCAGCAATTGCTCATATTCATTTGCCCAGAGGGGAAGAAATCGATATCGTCAAAAAAATTAGAGAGAGATGCGATATTATAATTCAAGCAGGAATGTCGAGTTATCCTATAGAAGAAAGAGCTCCAGATTTTCAAGCTAAACCAGATATGCTTTCAGTTATATCAAATCATCATGCAGAGCATTTTCCAGAGGTAAATGTAGATGTAATACACGATATTGAAGAATTGAAACAATATTGTGTTTCTTGTAAGAAATTTGGAATAAAAATTGAATGGGAAGTATGGCATACTGGTTCATATTGGAATTTGAATTATTTAATTGAGAGAAAATTATTAGATCCTCCTTATATATTGACTCTGTTTTTTAATTGGCCTGGAGGAACATGGTCACCACCTACAGCAGATGAATATTTACATAGACTAAAATATATACCAAATGATTCTATTCACACTATCAGTGTAATGGGAAAAGAACAAACTAAAATTGCGGTATTAGCTATACAACAAGGGGGAAACGTACGTGTGGGGACTGAAGATTATCCCTTTATTAAAGAAGGAAAACCAGCTAAAGATAATGCTGAATTAATTCATCGTATGATTAAAATTGGAAAGGAATTGGGACGTGAGGCAGCTGATCCTTCTGAATCAAGAAAATTATTAGGAATATGAACAGATAAAATGTGTTATTTATGAGATTAAAAGATAAAGTAGCAATCATTACAGGAGCGGGAGCAGGCATAGGAAAGGCAACCGCTATTTTATTTGCAAAAGAAGGAGCAAAGCTATGCTGTAATTCTATTTCAAAATCTGCTCTTAGTGTTGTAGAAAAGATTAAGCAATCCGGAGGAGATGCAATATTTGTGCAAGCAGATGTATCCAAAGAGATGGATGCTAAAAAAATTGCCGAGAATACTATAAGTGAATATGGAAAAATTGATATTTTGTTTAATAATGCTGGGATCGTGATTGGAGGGAGTATTGATACTATTAGTACTGAGGATTGGGATAAAACTATGGCGGTAAATGTTCGTGGAATTTATTTAGTATCAAAATTTGCCGTCCCATACTTGAAAAAGAGCAATGGTGTAATAATTAATAATTCTTCATCTGTAGCTTTTAAAGGAGTGAAAGATAGAGCAGCATATACTGCTTCTAAAGGAGCAGTTTTATCAATGACTAGAGCCATGGCTGTAGATTATATTGAAGATGAAATTAGAGTAAATGCAATATGTCCAGGAACCACAGATACACCTTCATTGACAGAAAGAATTAAGAGCAAGGGAGGAGATTTTGAAAAAGTAAAGCAAGATTTTGTAAATCGCCAGAGACTAGGGAGACTTGGAACTCCTGAAGAAATAGCAGAAGGAGTATTATTTCTTGTTTTGAATGAATTCTGCACAGGGGTAAGTCTTTTAGTTGACGGAGGTATGACTATGTAATTTCATTAAATTTTTTTTAAAAAAGACATTTTTAGGTTGTATATCATTCCATTACAATTTTCTTATTATTGAAATCCTTTGATTTTCAAAATTTAGAAGATACTAAGTTTTCATTTAAAAAAAAGAAAATTAGGTTATTGGGTTGTCCAACCACCGTCTATACGTAAATCTGCTCCAGTAATATAGGAGGACTCTTCAGTAGCTAAAAAGAGAATTCCGGTGGCAATCTCTTCAGGTGTAGCCCATCTTCCCAATACTCCTTCAGATTCAAACTCCCTTTTGACTTCTTCATATGAAATACCTCTATCTTTCGCTTGTTTTGCCACATCACTCTGTAGCATTGGTGTGTCAGTAGCTCCAGGGCTAACACTATTAACTCGAACTTTATAAGGTGCTAAATCTAAAGCTAATGCTCTTGTATAACCTAGTACTCCTGCTTTTGTAGAACAATAATTTGCATGAGCTACTTGACCAATATGAGCCGCTACTGACGCAAGTGTAATTATAGATCCAGATTTTTGCTTTTTAAAATAAGGAACAGCATATTTACATGTATTATGGGTACCTTTGAGATTTACATCAATGAGTAAGTCATAATCTTCATCTAGAAATGTTTCAACAGACCCTACCCTTACAACACCAGCATTAACAACTAAAATGTCAATTTTACCAAACTTTTCCACACACAAATCGATCATATTTTTAACTTCTATTGGATTTCTCACATCTACAACTGAGATTTTGGTTTTTTCTTTAGCTTTTTCATTTATTAACTTATAAGTTTCATTTAAACCTTCTTCATCAATATCAGAAAGTACCTGAATTGCTCCTTCATTTGCAAATAAGATAGCAGTTGCCCTTCCAATACCTGAAGCTGCTCCTGTTATAATGGCAATTCTATCTTTTAATCTCATACTCTTTTTTAACCTCCTTTAATTACAATTCTCTTATCCAATTTGGATAATCTTTCTGTCCCTTTCTCTGTGATGCGATAACAATCTTCAACTCCTACTAATCCTTGACCTGGTACATTTAACCATACTTCAAGATCAAGAACCATATTTTCCTCAAATAGGATATTCATTGCTCCAGTTGGTCCAAATAAGTGTGCTTCTTCACATTCTAATCCGATACTATGTCCGGTTATTAAATAAAATCCTCTTTTTGTTAAAGATTTCAAAAAGTTTCTAGCTTCTTCTCGGAAATCCTTAGCATTAATTCCCGGTTTAATATGATTGGCACAATATTCTTGAACTTGAATCATATATTCCATCGTTTCTTTAGCTTTACTTGGGATTTCTCCAATAATAACTCCCCTACTAACATCTGAAATATAACCTTCCCAAACAGCTCCAAAATCAAATCTTATAATATCATTCTTTGTTACTAGCGTTCCTAATCCCGGAGCTTCTGGGTCTGATGATCCAATATTCATAGTTAGGTGATCCCACCCCCAAGCTCCTTCATCAACAATTGTTCTTCTTGCGATTTGTAATAATTTTGTATCAGGAATATCTAATTCAGTCGCATCTATACAAGCTAATATCGCCTTTTCAGCAACTTCTGTTGATTTTTTAATTCGTCGAATCTCCTCCTCAGTTTTAATTAATCGCATATCTATGAATGCCTTATCCCCATTTACAAAACTTGCATTGGAAAACTTTTTTTGCAGCGCTTCGGACTGATATCTAGGCATATATGATTCTAATGCGATAGTTTTATTTTCTAACTCCCACTCTTCTATCTTTTTTAACAATAGCTTAACAGCAGCATCAAGCGTTCCAACTCTTATTACTTCATTTGGATTTAACCATGAAAATTCTTCCACACTATTATATAAGCTCCATATTAATGCACTTTCCTCTCCGTCCCTCCTGATAAGTGACAGAAATGGATATTGATTTGATAAAACATATAAGATAGGATTTGGAGCAACATGGGTTACAGGGAGTCCAGTTGTGTAAAAAACATTTACTGGAGTTGATGCTATTAGAAGATCGATACTATATTTGTCTAATATTTCTTTTGCTCTGTTTTTATCATAACCTATTGGTTTAATCATATGATAACACGAATTTCATATATTAAATGTTTAAAATATAGATAAGATTAAATAATTTTTATATAAGTAAGATGAATCACTTAAATCTCTAATATAAAATAGTGTTAAATTATACAATAATCTATAAATTTATTAAATTTTTTTCAAAATTATGGAATTTGTTAAATATGGTTTAATTGGGAGTGGTATTGCTTGGAAATATCATCAAATGGGGATAAGACATATTCCTAATATGAAGTTCAAATCAGTTTATGACATTAGTGAAAAAAATGGAAAACGAATAGCAAAAGCAGGAAATATGGATTATTTTTCTGACTTAGATAAATTTCTTGAAAGCGATATAGATGCTGTTATTATAATGACTCCACATTATCTTCATGAACAGCACGTTATAGCAGCAGCAAAAGCAGGAAAGCATATATTATGCGAAAAACCAATGGCTACTACTCTTGAGGGATGTGATGCAATGATCGAAGCAACAAGAAAAGCCGGTGTTAAATTCATGATTGCTGAAAATCATAGATTTTTGCCCGTACATGAATATATTATGAAAGCAGTACAATCTGGATTAATAGGCAAAGTCTTTCTAGTACGTGCTTATGAAGGAGTAAATGAAATAAAATTTCTTATGAAAAAAGGATCTTGGAAAGGTCATCCAATCTTAGCTGGAGGAGGAGCCTTAATTGATATGGGTGCCCATAAATTTGTTACTCTCAATTGGATTTTAAATGACATTGTTGAATCGAGTTATAGTTGGTTAACGAAACAATGCACTAATTTGGAAGAAAAAGCAGAAGATAATGCAATGGCATTCTTAAAATACAAAAAAGGAACCATCGCTGAAATTACAGTTAGTTTTTCAGTTGTATCTCCATTTAATAATAGTCTTGAATTATACGGAACAGAAGGAACCATTATTGAAAGTCATGATAGGGAAAATCCCATTAGAATTTTTTCTAAAAATGCAAAGATGACAAACAACATAAATACATGGTTTGAACCACAAATTGAACATAAATCATTCCCTATATACTATGATATATCAATGAGAAACGAGGATTCTTATTTTAATGATTGTATTATCAATAACACTGAACCTGAGTTTACTCCTGAACACGCTAGAGAAGCTATTTATGATGTTTTATTATGCTATCTCTCCGCTAAAAAAGAAAAAACTGTGTCACGTAAGGATTTAAACGAAATATATAATACTGTTGGCACAAAATCTATCTTAGAAGGATTAGAAGAATTTGTCCAGAATAATTGCCCAGAATAACTTACAATATAGAGTGAAACAGTGATTAATTCAAAATTATCAGAGATGACTCGAGTTTCTAAGAAGGAATTTTAATTTCTTGATAGATACTCTAAAACTATCTAGTTTTGACAATTTATTTGTCTTTGATTAAAATTAATGATCTATTAGTGACGCACTTTAATATGGGGAATTATTTCTATTTTTGACTATGAAAATTTTAGATGATGAAAAATTCATCAGAAATGTGGAAAACTTAATTGATCCAAAGGAAGTTAGCCATTTGTATTTCTTCCAATCATTCAAACGGCTTTTACCTCGCTCCCTTTTTAAAAAGCTTTTAAAAAAGACTTCAAAAAAGACTCCCTACATGGGTTTTGTAATTGAACCTTATTGTCTGTTTTTATTCTTTAAGCTTAAAAATATCGAAAAAGCAAAATCATTATTGCCGGAACGCTATGAGTTGAAAAAGACCAAAATTTTTGCTGATGAAGAACCAGAACACTATTTGGGAATGGGGGTTTTCAATACCCGAGCAAGTACTTTTTGGGGTTCTAGGTTAGAGTCATATCTCGTTGCGGAAGATAAAAAAACCGGTCTTATATCCTGGATTTTTATCGATATTCTGAGCAATACAATAATTGCTCTCCCTTCAGTAGGAGTTGCAGATAGAAACAGTAAAAATGCTATATATACGACTAGCTCAAAGGGAGATCTACTACTGGATTTTAAAGAAGATAAAACTGACCGACAGATGATCTTAACAGGTAATATTACCAATGGAAAAATGCGTAGCCTTGATCAACCCCTTTGGGTAATGGGAAATACATCTATCGGTCACAGTAAGAAATTTTCAGATAGTAAAAATGATGATACACTTGCCGTAATATTTGATCCTGCTGAAGTTGATAAAGCATTAGAAATTCCTATAGAGGACATGCACTTAAAGTTTAATACACTTTTCTCAGATTTAGCAGAGCCGGAACTATGCAAGGCATTATGTTTCCCGTTCGCTCAACACTATATTGCCGACAGTCCAGGTCACCGAACCTATGTCAAAGATATCAATGATATGATCGAGAATTATAACAAAATTGCAAATATGAAAGAAATTAAAACCTTTTCAACAAGAAGTATAAAGATAATGTTAATAATAGGAATCTCTTTATTCGTGGTAATCTTTATTTCCCTAATTATTTTATTACTGATCAGTCTATGAAGATCAATTTATAAAAAAAAGAGGAATTATGTAAATGAACCAAGAAGAAAACAGGAATTTTATAAAAAAGACAGAGTCTCTTGTAAAGCCTCAAGATGTAACTGCCATTAGTTTTTTGAGCAGTTTCAGTAAATTTCTTCCTAAAAAAACACAACATAAATTTACAGAGAGAGGTAAGAAAGGAATTCCTTACATGGGATTTATAGTAGATCCCTATGGTTTATTTCTCTGTTTTAAGATAACAAATACTTCAGCAGCCCAAGAGATGCTCCCCGATGGATACGAACTAGCAGAAACCTCATTTTTTAAGAATGATGCAAAGTTTCTCATGGCAATTGCAAGCGTATTTACAGCTCGAACATCAGGATTTATAGGTATGCGAGCCGAGTTTTACATTATTGCTCGCAATAAAGACACTGGGCAGTTATCTTGGATTATTTGTGAGTATGAAACGAATACTAACAGCTATGACCCAAAGAATGGATTTTATGGTTATACATGTGATCCCGCCATGTATACAATCACATACTTTAAGGAGTTACTGGTTGATATTAAGAATCGCACCAACAATAAAGAATTCATTGTATCGGTTGACTTAGAAAATGGTGATTCAAGGGAATTAGACGAATCTCTCTGGATTGAAGGAAATCTTTGTGTTGATTATGGTGGAGAGCTAAAAAGTGATTTTTCAGAGCCTTTCAGCCTGATTTTTGACCCAAATATGGTAAAAAAAGCCGTAAGTATACCTTTAGAAGATGTTTCCATCAAGGCAAACTCCTATCTAGGTAATATTATTGATCCTGTTAAGCCAATAAATGCGATTATATTTCCTTATAGTCAGCACTTCATTATTAAGCAAGACCTTCAAAAGTATGAGGTTAAAAATCAAAAGGACTTAGATCTTCAAATAAAGTCTTTCCTTAGTAGAACTGGATTTAAAATCATGTCAGGTAATGATATAAAAAAACCCATTTATGGAATGATCTTAATTTCTTACCTAGGACTTATCGGTGTAATTATACTATTACTAATACTACTCTTTCTGTAAGCTTGGATAAAAACCTCATTTTTTATTTTTCATTAAATTCTTAGCAGCTGCCAATCCTGTAAGGATCGCAATGGGTATTCCAGAAGGACTATATACCCATTGACCAGCTTGGAGTATATTTGGAATAGGAGTTTTCACAGATTTAGTCATTTTAAGAATATCTTGAACCACAGGGATGGGATTTTCAAACGTCCAACCTGTTATTGCTCCTTCAGAGCTTCCTACTCTGTTTGAAATGCTGAGGGGTGTCAAAGAGAAACGAAAGAGAATCTTATCTTTGATTTTCGGGTACACGGATTTTGATAAAATTTCTACCATGCGATTCTCGACTTCAATTTTGAATTCTTCATACCATCCTCCCTCTTGGACCTTTTTCGTGAGATCATATTCAAAGAGAATGCTCACTATTAATCCAGTCTTTCCTTTTGGAGCTAAGGTGGGATCTCTAAGCCCTGGAATGGAAATCTCATATGTATTTAGTTGACAATACTCGTCTAACCAATGCATAATGGCTTCTTTGGGAGTTGTTTCGAAATTCTTAATAATTTTTCTTAATGTAGTCCAAGTTGATTCCCCTAAACCTTTTTTTGATGGAGTATAAAA
Source organism: Promethearchaeota archaeon (assembly GCA_048940445.1). GTDB lineage: Archaea > Asgardarchaeota > Lokiarchaeia > Sigyniarchaeales > SOKP01 > SOKP01. The sequence continues at coordinate 657 of JBHLON010000042.1, read as the reverse complement.
AAAATGACCGTTTGAAATCGATTGAAATTTGTCGATAGGTTCGTCTATCCCTAAGAATAAAGAAAAGACTGAATCTCCGCCTCGATTCGATAGCAATTTATCTTTTTGAATTGATATCTTGCAAGAAACTTTTTCCTCTAAATCACGGAATTTAAGAAATCGATATAAAGATTTCAAATCCGCGCACCAAATAAGATTTTCATAGGAAAACGTGTTTCCATCGATATCAATTAACTTATTTTCAGAAGGAATGATCTCGTGTATTTCTGTATCATATAAAATTGATCCTCCCCAGTCAATGATTTTTTGCATGACACATTCAGGAATTTTACCTGTACCCCCCTTTGGATAAAAATAATCGAGGTAAGTGTAAAAATATCCTAGGGCAAAAAAAGTAGGTGTGCTCTTGAAGAAATGTTGTGTCATAATATTGATAAGTGATTGGTTTGAAGTAATTTTTTTTAGAGTATCTTCAACCGGTTCCTTCCTTCGATTTATCCGGCGAATAGCAAGAAGGAACTTGCCAAAATACGGAAGAAGCTCCTTAACAAGATAACCTATATCGTGCTTCATGTCTTTAAAAATCGGATTATCAATCTCGTTTAGAATGGCCATGTCTTTCAAGACTTTTTCGATTAACAAGAAAATTGCGGCAAT
>JBHLON010000008.1:0-87133 GCA_048940445.1 Promethearchaeota archaeon | reverse complement strand
ACTAATTCCGATCCTATTATTCTAATGAAAGTAGCTTCTGTCTCATGAGCAACTGCTTTTGCAACTAAAGTTTTACCAGTTCCAGGAGGACCATATAACAAAACACCCTTAGGTGGTTCAATACCTACTTTCTTAAATAAATCCGGTTTTAGTAATGGTAATTCGACAGTTTCTCTTACTTCTTCTAGTTGTTGATTTAGTCCTCCTACATCTTGATAAGAAACATCGGGAATAGAATCAATAACTTCCATTCCCTTAACAAATGGATCCAATTTTGTTGGTAAAACTTCCATAATGGCGAAGGTTCTTTGATTTAAGGCAACTCTCATTCCAGAGGTTAATTTTTCATTTTTTACCTTCCTACTCATATTAACTACAAAACTGGGTCCAGTAGAACTTTTTACTATTGCCCTTCCTTTTTCATCCAATATATCAATTATAGTCGCAGAAACCAAAGGAGGTTCCCTTAATCTATCAATTTCATTTCTCAAACTATGTAATTCTTGTTCTAATCGTATTCTTTCTGCATCTAATAATTGCTTTTCAGTCTCTAAATTACGAAGTCTTTTTTCTAAATGTCTGGTATATGTAATTAGATATTCTCCATCCTTAGTTTCTTCTTTTTTTCGTTTTTCCTTAGTTGTGGTCAAAAGGCAAAATACCCCTTTATGAATGTGTTAAATTTAAAGATTATTGATTAATTTTATAATAACTATTTCTTCATTTAAATTTAAGGTAATACCGATATATCATAAAAAAGTTGGGTTTTAAAAAATTTATAGGTTATATTTTATAATGGATTAACCCTTTAAACCAAAAATTATAAGAATTCTCAAACCAATTTTATTCATATAATCATCTCCTTAATTATTTATATCGAATTATGGCTAAAAAAGGAATTAATGATTTAAGTAAAGAATGCCCTATTTGTGGCAGTATAATATGGGGTAAAGGAATTAATGTTTTGATTGAAGGGGCTAATATCGTTGTTTGTCCCGCTTGCGCAAAGCATGGGAAAAAAGTTCTCACGCCTAAAAAGAGTATGCCAAAAAGAACAAAAAGTGTAACATCACAGAAAAAATTCAAAACTTCTGATTATGAAACTAATTTTGATCTTGTAGAAGATTATGACCATAAAATAAGGAGAGCGAGACAAACATTAAAGCTTAACCAAGAGCAGTTTGCACAAAAACTCAATGAAAAACCTTCATTAATCAGAAGAATTGAATCTCATAAAGTCGAACCAACAATAAGTTTAGCAAAAAAAATCGAGAATTTCTTTAATATAAAATTACTAAAAAAGATTGATGAAGTTGAAGCAAGTGTTCAAACTGATAAGTTCTTAAAAAAATCGTCTGGTAGCTCTTTAGGTGACGTAGCTTTCATAAAAAGAAGAGATAAAAAAAAATAAGTCTTTATAATTTAGTGATAAAAACTTTTGCGGAATTATAGGCTCCTGATAAACCTAATTCCTCAGGAATATCAGAAATGAAAATATTTACATTTTGACTTTTTGTTAAATTTAATGGTGAACCTGAATATATCATAGCTATACAGGGATACAATGAATTATCTTCTGCTAATTCATATGTAGATGAACCAAGTCTATTTGAAACTTTAAGTTTCTCTCCTATAGCGTAACCTAACCTTTTGATGTCATCTGAGCATAGAAATACTTTTTGAAAATCATTTAAATAGTTTGGATGGATCTGAGCAAATTGAGAATGGATAAAATATTTATGAGAAGGAGTAAGTAGAAAAAACTCATTTTGCTTTAAACTTTCTTTATGAAGATATTCTCCAAAATTAAATCTGATATTTTTAAGTTGTATCTTCCCCTTAGGTGTTGGGAATTTAAGGTTCTTAAAAGGTACATCTTCTTCTTTAAATAATACGTAATATGCCTTCTCCTTGATACTTCTTCGTATCTTTAAGGGTAATAAGTTTAAACACCTATTAAGAATCAATTCTTGATCTTCATTAAATATTGGATCATCCTGAAAACCAATCTTTAATGCAAGTTGACGGAAAAATTCATAATTAGAAAAACATTCTTGATAAGGACATGGTCCCGCTTCATTAATTGATATTCCAGGAACGTAATATGGGGCAATTAGATCATAAGTCTCAAGATCAAATTTTGAAGGTATAACGATATTAGCAAATTTAGTAGTCTCATTTAAAAAATGCTCAAGTACAACTATAAATAAATCCTTTCTCATTAAGGATTCTTTAATTTGATTTTGATTTGGAAGTGAACTTGCGGGATTAAAATTATATATGAAGAGCATCTTATACTTGTCAGAAGCTAGATTTTCGCCTAATTTGATTAAATTAGTTTCAAATACTTTTGATTTGTGAGATAATCCCGGTTTTATAATGTAATTAATAATACTTGATAGAAAACCTTGATTAAAATCACTCTGTGAATATATAAGACCAGTACCAGGTTTTCCAAAATTTCCAAGTAATATTTGTATCAAACCTATTGTTTGAACAATTCTACCGCCAAAGAAATCTTTTTGAATCCCATAACCCACATTAAAAATGGTGTGATGTTTAAATTTGACTAAAAAATCAACAATTTGATGCAATTTTTTAAGATCCAGAAAAGATGTTTTATTATCAAAATCAAATTTAGATAATTTTAATATAATCGCTCTATAATTATCAACGTAATTCTTTAAGAACTTCAGATCTATGGATTGAGTTTCTAATAAACACTTCATAAGTGCTTGTGCTAGGATATGGTCCGTTCCTGGTTTTGTATTGATAAAAATGTTAGCTTCTTCTGCAATTTTAGTTTTATGAGAGTCAATAACAACCAATTTTACACCTCTTTTTTGCGCTTTTTTTATTAAGTAATAAGCGTGTACATTTCTATTAGAAACATCACTTCCCCAAACTACAATCAATTTTGTTGATGGATTTTTAATTTGAAAAGGATTTGTAGTGGAGTAGGTCCCAAAAATCTCTTTTAATCCAGCACATCCTCCTTCATTACAAATACCACCAGTAGTGATTGAAGTTCCTAATTTTTCGAAGAATCTTAATGGGCCATATCTAGATAACAAACCATAATTTCCCGCATTAAAAGCTGCTAGAATAGATTTTGGACCAAAATCCTGCTTAACTTTAAGTAATTTTCTAGCAATAATATCTAGCGTGAATGCAACATCCGAGTGTATAAATTCATTACTCCCTTTATCACCTTTTCGAATTAAAGGTTTTTTAATTCGTTGAGAATGATAAATTAAGTTCTCCCTATGATTGTATTTATCACAAAAAAACCCATTTGTAAAAGGATGTTGCTTTAACGGTGTAGCTGATATGAATTTAATTTCTGGTGCATGATCATCCCATTTACCTATAAAAACGCAAGAACCATAGCAATCCTTAGAACATGTTCCAAATCTCATCTTTTTTGATATGTTTCTATTTAAAACCAAATTAACACCAAATTATATCCGTTTGGAACTCTTTTCAAAAGTATGTAAAACTTTAAGTAAAAAACTCTATTCTTTATTATTTATCGATGTAAGCTGTGCCTTTTCAATGAGCACTATTTTCTCTTTTAAAAATTGAATTAGTTTATCATTATCTTGAGCCTGTAAAGGTCCACCGCATTCAGGACATCTAAAGTTAAGTTCGAATGCTTCTTCAAAATTATATTTTGTATAAGAAGATTGACAGTCTTTGCAAATAAAGAAGTAGTTATTTTCTTCAAATTGCAATCTTTCTCTCAATTTTTGCTCTAAAACTTTTTTCTTTTCCATTAAAATTTCTTCAAGTAGATCAAACTCATGCCACCAATAATATATAAACCATCCTGTTGACTTGTCTCTAATTCTTCTGAATTGAGCTAACTTTTCGCTATATAATTTATATAAAGTCTTACGCACAGTATTTAACTTTAATATTTCAGTATCATCCGGTTCGAAATCTATATCTCTTCCTTCCTTTTCTATTCTTTCTTTGACATTTTCTGTGATATCCTCATCTGTGATATCTTTATTTTCGGAATTTAACAACTCAATTCCAACTTCAATTGCTATGTCACCCCCGATGATATATAAGAATGACCTCAACATAGAGCTTAATTTTTTCAAATCTTTTCCTTTTTAGTCTCTAATTAGTATCAATAAATTTAATTTAAAAGTTAAATTTTTTTAAAAATAAATCTTAAAAAAATGAATTCAAACAACAATCTCATATTGTTTCTCTATTAAATCACCATCGACTTCGACCGAACGCATAAGTGTTCCCTTTCTTATTGCCATAATTCTTAACATCCTTGAGTTTTTCACATTTTTAGGCAATATCAGATCCTTAACTTTATAATTATTTAAAATTAAAATTGTTTTCCATTTATCATGTATCTCGGACTTAAAGTCTGAAAGGGCAGAGTTTAAGGTAGAATTTACATTTTTTTCTGTATTACTTAAATAACCTGTACAAAATTGAATTCTTTGATTCATGTTATCGTCTTCTATCTTCTTTTTGGACGGTTGTGGAATATTTTTTTTAGTAGTAATTTTACAGTTAGGATTGATAACAAAAGATAGTAATAGATAACTATTTTCTCGTAAGGGGTCTATAATTTCCAACAGTTTTTCTTGCTTTATTTTCTCTTTAATATCTGATTTATAATATTTAGTTTTTCCAGTGGATATTTTTAGATCCCAATTTAGTCCTAATTGAGATAACTGCTCTTGAATATCACTCCCAGTTATCAAATTACCTCTTACTTCAAAACTTTCATTTGAATTAGATATAGATTCTGTCACTAACTCTAAAATTAAATCTTCATATTCGTGTGATCCTTTTAAAGTTATTTTTGAGCTTGTTTTTGAAATCTTTAATGCTGGGCCTGTAAATGTACCTCTAGAATATCTATAAAAGTGACGGTGAACAAACATTTGGTTCTGTGCGGGATTTTCTAAAATAGGAGTCTGAATAATTTTTTGAATGAAATGCATTTTTAAATTTCACAATGGTTATGATGATCTAATAATTCTATATAAAAAGTCCATATCTTTAAATTTTAACGTTGAAATTTAAAAATTTAAAGCTTTTATTCGAATTTGCATTATTTTTAAAAAAAACTTGAAAAAATTAAAAAAAAATAAAAAATTTGATTATTATAACTTTAAAAGAAGATATATGATATAAATGCTGTTTACAATCTTCCAAATTTCACCATTTGAGCCACCATCTTTAACTTTATGGATTTTAGCATGGTTTTTTTTAATTATAGGATTAATTTCTATTACAATTTTAATCATATATACTAGATATGGAAGAGAAATATCTATTAGGCTCTCTTTATTAGCAATTATTATTGCAGCAGTATTTTTAGGCTTTGCAATTCATTTCTTCCTTCTTAATTTTGGAGTATAAAAAGAATCTCTGCAATATATTTTCTATTTACCACCTTAAAGTTATATTGTTAATATTTAAAAAAGAAGAAACCTATTCTTATTTTAATCAAAATATCTATCATATGTGATTACACCAAATGTTATTTCAATATGATTCACCTCTTTTTTGGATAGGATTAATTTTAGGTATAGTCGTTGTTACTTTAATACTTTATATTGCTGTACTTGTTGTTGTATCCAAAACAAAAGCCTCTGATAAAAAGTTTATGATACTTCTTCTGGCTGTCATTGGAGTTTTAGTTCTACCAATTATAGTTAGGGCAATAATGCTTGTACTTAATTTCATTGGGCAAGGTCTTGCTGATATAAGAACCGCAATTTCGCCTTCTGGTGTAAATTTTCTTTCAAATTTTGGTCCTATAATATTCTTTTTACTACTACTAGTATTAACCAAATTTATACTTGATGTTACATGGGAACATGCATTATGGATTTCATTACTTACATTATTTATCCTATATATAATCTATTCTTTGGTTCCAGAATTGTATCAACTTGTTCCATTTGGTTAAAGATAAGAAAGTTAAAAATTAATAATTTTTTTTTAATTTTAAAAAAGTAAAAAATCAAATTAGATTTTTTCTTTCAATTTAAGTCTTGGTGCCAATCCTAGACTCATCATTTCTTGTAGAAGTAATTTAAATGCATAGGAACATACAACTTTAGAAATCATAGTTCCCTCCCCACAAACAGGACAATATCGTTTATCCCTATTCCTATCATATGTCGCTAGTAACCCACATTTTTCACAAACTAAAATTACAGTCTTATCAGATTCGTCCAGTAATCTCTCTTTCAATAATAATGCAGATCCATGACCAACCAAACAGTCTCTTTCCATTTCTCCAAAACGTAATCCTCCCTCGCGTGCACGACCTTCTGTTGGTTGCCTAGTTAATATTTGAACGGGACCTCTAGCCCTAGCATGAAGTTTATCTGCTACAAGGTGATATAATTTTTGGTAATAAATTGGAGCACAATAAATCCCAGCTTCATATTTTTCACCGGTAATCCCATTATACATGACCTCTCTTCCATTGAACTCAAAACCGGCTTCCACTAATTGTTCCTGCAGTTTAGTGATATCTTTCCATTCAAAAGCGGTTGCGTCTCCAAGTTTACCAGTTGTACTTGCTATCTTTCCACTAATTCCCTCGAATAATTGTCCCAATGTCATTCTGGAAGGCATAGCATGAGGGTTCACAATGATATCAGGAATAACACCCGAAGAAGTGAATGGCATATCTTCTTGAGGTTGGATTAACCCGAGGACTCCCTTTTGACCATGACGAGAAGAAAATTTATCTCCTAATTCTGGAATTCTTAGATCTCTAACTTTAATTTTTACAAGTTTGTTGCCATCTACAGTTTCTGAAATTATTACAGTATCTACTATTCCCTTTTCATTATGTCTCATGTTTTTAGAAGTCTCTCTTCTATTAGGCTGCATTAACTCAAACTCTTCATAGGATTTGATAAATCTTGGTGGAGATGTTCTACCAATTAATACGTCTCCTCCATTGACAGTAGTCTCAGGTTCTATTATTCCATCATCTTCAGATAATAATCGATATGATTCTGCTGATTTGAATCCTCTTACCCCTCTTTCTGGGATTTCAAATTTATCGACCTCTCCTCCAGGATACTTCCTTTCTTCAGCATCATATGTTCTAAAAAAATGACTTCTTGCTAAACCACGATTTATAGACGCTTTATTTATAATTATAGCATCTTCAATATTAAAACCTTCATAACTCATCATAGCAATTATAAAATTTTGTCCTGCAGGTCTTTTATTTATCCCAATAATTTCCATTGGACTGGTTTTGACTAGAGGCTGTTGAGGGTAATGAAGAGTATGTCCTCGTGTGTCAAGTCTTAAATGCATATTAGCAGCAAATAAACCTAATGCTTGCTTTACCATACCCGCTTCATAAGTGTTTCTGGGAGATTGATTATGTTCAGGAAATGGAATTATAGAAGCACATATTCCTAAAATTGCAGCGGGTGAAATCTCCATATGAGTATGTTCAGCAGTAATATCTTCTTGAAACATAGCTATATATGCATTTTCTTCTTCTTCAGCATCTAAATATTCAATCACACCTTTCTGGATTAAATCTGACCATAAAAATTTCCCTTGTCTCAGCTTCTCAATATCTTCTTTTGCGATTAAAAGTTGTTTATTTTTTATAACAAATAAAGGTCTAGTTGCTCTTCCAGCATCACAATTAATTTGTATCTCTCGTGAATCGTGATAATATCCTATATTTACATGCTGACCAATTTCACCTTTCCTTCTCTTTTCTCTGAGTTGGTTAATAAAAGGATTATGTTTTTGGTGGATCCCTACTAGTTTACCATTTAAAAATACCTTGACTTTTGAACCTCTAACGTTCTTAACTTCATTTATCGGAATTACTCCTAAATCAATAAGAATATTCTCTATAATTCTTTCGTCAGCACCGACTGAAATAATAGAAGCTAGTCCTAAATTTTTTACCAAACCACAATTCGGGCCCTCGGGGGTTTCCGCAGGACAAATTTTTCCCCATTGCGTAGGATGTAAATCTCTAGCTTCAAAATGTGGCTGACTTCGACTTAATGGAGATATAACTCTCCTTAAATGACTTAATGTGCCAACATGGTTAGTTCTATTTAATAATTGGCTAACTCCTGCTTTTCCTCCCACCCAGTTTCCTGTAGCTAATGCATGCCTTATTCTTTCAGTTATAACATCTGCTCTTACTGCTGTTTTTATATTAGGGGCTCGTCCTCTTACTGCTGTTCTTTCCAATTGATATTTAATATCTTTTACTAGATTTAGGAAAGCTACTCTAAATAAAGATGTAAATAATTCTCCAGCCAGTTTCAGTCTTTTATTAGCATAATGATCTTTATCATCTGGCTCCCTCAAACCTAAAGCAAGTTCCATAACTTTTTGGGCCATTTGACCTAAATAATAAGCTTTTTTTATTCTATCTTCTTCTATATTACCAATATGTGGCAAAAGATATCTATCTAATACTTGAAGTGCACGTCGGATACGGTAATCCTTAGTTTGACCTATTGCAACTCTTTTTCCTATATAATCCAAAGCATTTTGCTGAGATTTTTCAGCATCTTTGAGTACTTGAATTTCGGAAGCAACATCTATAACGGGGATTAATTCTTTCTGAATTTCTTCATTTTCAGATATTGCTTCAAAAATTTCTCTATCTGAATGCAGCCCTAAAGCTCGCATAAGAATTGCTAGAGGAATCTTACCAGGAACAGAAGGGAATGATACTCTTAAATTACCATCTTTTTTTCTCTCAATGGTAACTGGCGCTCGGAAACCACTTCGAGTTGAAAATACTTTTGCTTGATGAGTTGCACTAGAACTTCTACTAGCTTCTTCAGCAAGAATCCTGTTTGGTGCTAAATCTTCTTGAGTAACTAGAACACGTTCGGTTCCATTTATAATGAAATATCCTCCCGGATCAAGAGGATCTTCACCCCGATTTATGAGTTCTTGTTCGGAAAGACTTTCCAAAGGACATCTACAACTTTTAAGCATTATAGGGATTTTTCCAATGTAAATTTCTAAGGTTTCTTCAGCTTCTTCCCTTTGAGTCCGTTCGTCAATAGTGATTGGAGTCATTTCTAAGGTTATATCTGCCGCATAGCTTAATTCCCTAATCCTAGCTTCAATTGGAGTTATTTCCATTGTAGCACCATCAGCTTCTCTGACTTTAGGGACTCCCACTTTTATTTTACCAAATTTTATCTTAAATCCTGGGATATCTGGAATAACTTCACCTGATTCATCAACAATTTCTTGCATCTCATACTCAATAAAATTATTATATGAATCCAAATGCTGACGAACTAATCCCTTTTCATCGAATAAACTTTTTAACACAACCCATTTATCAGAATTAGATAAATACTCGGAAGTCAACTTCATTTAACTCCTTACTAATTTTCGATATAAAATAATACGTAACTAGACTTTTTCTTTTGTGACATACCTGTAATAATTAATTTGTTTTACAGTTGTGTGAGAATTCCGTATGATTTTAACTATATCCCCCTCTTTTGCTCCAATAGCAATTGCAACTGGATCTTTTTCAGACATTTGGGGTAGATCTATTACCCCGATTTGGTATGTTTCTAAGAGTTTCTGTGATTCTTCTTTAGTTAGAAGTTGGTGCTTAGGAACTAGCTCATGAAGTAAAACATCAATTTTACGTTTTTTTGTCAAGAAAAAATCCTCTTGTCTAGCAAATTAATAATAAAAGTGCGAGATTTCTAAAAAATTTTACTAATTTATATGGGATCATTTAATATTTAGTTATTTTAAATTTTATTTAATAAATTTAAAAACCCAATATCCACTTTTTTTACAGATTATTTCGATAGATTCCTTAGAAAAATGGTTTTTTAAATAGTTTAAAATATAATCTGCTCCCATTTTCCTTCTTATTACGAATTGAAAAGTACCTTCTGATTTTAAATATAAAATAGCCTTACTAAGAAGAGTTAAGAATGACTTTCTTCCCTGCCTTAGGGCAGGATTCATGTAAATTCCATCAAACATTATCTCTCTGCCTTTTACTGGTTTAAGATAGCTACCTTGCATAACTAAAACGCGATTTTTGCTTTCAGGTATATTAATTTTTATATTTTCCTTGGTACACCAAATAGCTCTTTTATTTATATCAATTAAATAAATTTTACTCAAAGGAGATTCACGGGCTAATACTATCCCAATTGCACCGTATCCACACCCTAAGTCCATCAAATTAGTAGATTGTTGAGGAATAATCATATTTTCAATTAATATTTTTGTACCTAAATCTAATTTTTTATAAGAGAATACCCCGGAAATAGTTTTAAAAAGATATAAGTGTCTTCTCAAAGTTACTGAAATGGAATGAAATTTGATTTTTGAATCTGGAAAAGGACTGAAATAATGTTGATTTTTATTATTCATTTTTGAGTTCTTTTCTCTTTTGATTCGCTCCAGTGAGGATAAATACCGCGTTCCATAAATACTTTATCAGTTTTTACCATAATCCCTGATTTTGCTTTATATATTTTCATTGCATTCATTTTAGCGATTCCAAACCCAATTAATTCTTTTTTAAGAGTCATTAAAGCCACTAAATCGCCAATTTTTATTCTAGCATCGATATAACATATTCCTGCAGCAGCAAGGTCAGCTCCATGACATATAGCATCAACAGCAGTATCTCTAACAAATATTTTAGGGATATGTGAAACCATTCTCTCCATTGGGAAAACAATTTTCCTCAAATAATATTCTTCACCCTCAGATTGGTAAATAGTGAATGCATCTTTAACATTTTGTAAGGTAACAAGACTTTTATCCTCCTGAAAGTTGCCCACTCTTGTTCGTCTTAGTTCAAGCATATGAGCTCCTGAACATAATGCTTCACCCACATCAAAACACAATTTACGTATATAAGTTCCTGCCTCGCAGCCGACTTTAAAGAGAACAAAATTTTCATTTACATCAATCACCTTAAAATAATATATCTCTCTTATTCTTAATCTCCTAACAACTGAGGATTTCAAGGGTGGGGTTTGATAAATCTTTCCAGTGAAAATTCTAAATATTTTTTCAATCTTTTGCTTTAACTCAGATTTATGTAAATACATTATCCCTACATATTCCTTACCTGCATCTAATAAAGCACCTAAAACACGAGTTGCTTTTCCAAGAGCACATGGAAGTATTCCACTGACTTTAGGATCTAAGGTTCCTCCATGACCAGCAATAGAAATATCCATAATTTTACGAACCCAAGAAACTACTTCATGACTTGTTGGACCTTTAGGTTTATCTAAATTAATGACTCCATACTGAAGTAAATCCTCAATTTTCCTTTTTTCTGGATCACAACCATAAGCATAATTTGGATTATCTTGAGACTTAACTAAAAGTTGCTCGGCTTCATCAGATGGTAAGAAACACTTGGAATTTTCCATTTTAAGATAGTTAAATACCAATTTTTGATAAATAAATTAGAATACAGTAAAATTTTATTTTATCTATTTTATTATATTTAAAATTTCTATCAATAGCAGAAAAAGGAGAAAAAATAGCGGGCTATGGGGGATTTTCAGAACTATCCGAAATGGAACGTTTATTGAACCCCCGACCTTCAGGTTAAAAGCCTGCTGCGCTACCTGACTGCGCTAATAGCCCGAACAAAATTTTACCAAGAGATTAATTATCTATTTAAACTTCAAATACAATTTTACAAATATACAATGATATAAAATTTTTTCCGTGAAGTTTTTCAATTTATATAAAGTGCTCAAAACCATGACTTTTTAGCTCAAGTTTGATATTACTCTTTCTAAAATATATTTTCTCTTCAGAAATGACTCTTCCTATTTTAAATAATTGACCTCCTCTTTCTTTGACCTTTCTTTGAGCTTTTTCAAAATTATTAGTATCTATTGTAAAAATTTGAATAAATTCCTCGCCTCCTTCAAATACTAGTTGTTCTAAAGGAACATTAAATTCTTCAGAATAAATGAGTGCCTCCTCATCTATTAAATCTTCATTATCCATGATTTCAAATCCTAAATGAGGATTAGAGAACATTAAATCTCTTAAAGATTTAATTAACCCATCTGATGAATCTATACTTGAAGTAGCCAAACCATTATTGGCCAAAATAAACCCTTCATTACCAGGATCTGCTGGTTCTAAAACACTTAATATGGATCTCTTATAACGTGGAAAACTATCTAGGGCACCTTCTCTAATTAAAAGTATATCAAAACCTACACCGGTCAAACCAAATTTATTATTAATTGCTAATACATCACCTTTTTGTAAACCTTTCCTAAAAATTGTATCAGAACGCTTTTTAAACCCAAATACAGTAGGACTGATAATTAATTCCTTTGTCTTATTAATATCTCCTCCAATATATTCAAGCTTCCATTTTTTACAATAGTCAATAATACCATCTATTAATTGATTGAAAATATTGATACCCATATCCTCTGGTAAACCCATTGAAACAATAATTGCTCGGGGTTCTACTCCTTTCACCATTAAATCACTTATATTCATTAGAACAGATTTACGTCCTATCTGATAAAAGCTCATTTCCTTTGGGGTATCTGTTGTAGATACCAACATATCAGAATTCAAAACTAGACTAGCTTGGAAATTTTCCTTCTGGATTGTGAAAAAAAAGCTATCATCGTGAATTAGTCTTTTATTAGTTTTTTCGAGAATTTTTTCATCAATTTTTTTAATTATTTTTAATTCTCCAAGAGATCTAATATCTTTTTTACTATTCATTAGAAAAATTTTATTATTTCTAAAATTTATATTTAATTAGTTAGATATATTGCCTCTGTGGCTTAGTGGTAGAGCAACTGATTCGTAATCAGTCGAATTGGAAATAATCCTTTCGGAAGAATAGGCCGGGGGTTCAAGTGAGTATATCTGTTTCAAGTATATCTGAAAATCCCCCCAGAGGCTTTAATTATATATCCTCAGCCGTTAGATATTTATTTATTATTTGTAAAGCTAGTGTTCTAAAAGCATCATTTATATTTTCTCCAGTTTTGGCAGAAGTTTCAATATATGATAAATTGAGTTTCTTCGCCATTCTTTCGCCCTCTGCAGTGGAAATCACTCTCTCATCTTCTAAGTCAATTTTATTTCCTACTAATATTAATGAAACGCTTGGGGAGGATTTTATTATTTCATTAAACCAATTTTCAAGATTTTCAAAGGATGTTTTACTAGTCACATCAAAAACTAATATTCCTGCCTTAGCATTCGCTAAATAAGACAATCTAACTCTTTTAAATTGAGCCTGACCAGCTAAATCCCAAATTGTAAAGCGTACAATACTTTGTAAACCTTCAAAATTACATTCTTTTTTCATAATTGAAGTTCCTATTGTAGATTTGTAATCTGAGGCAAAAGTGTTCTCTACAAACCTGTGTACCATACTAGTTTTCCCCACATTGCCATCTCCTCCTAATATTAATTTAAATGCGTATTCACCGGACTTAATTTTAACCTTTTGAAGTTTATCTACTTTTCTTTGAATATGTTTAGAATCTTCTTTAGTTATAAGTTTTGGAATAACAGGACTTACTGAACGACCATCAAAAATCCGAGCAATTTTTTCTGCTGCTAAATAGGCATATGGAAATATCGGATCTACTCCGGCAATTGCATCTAAAATTGTCACCAAAACTGCTTCAGGGCCAGCTTCACAAAAAATCAGTCTGTAATCCTCTGTATCAAAGGTTCCTGTTCCAAAAGAACCAGAACTAAATTCTTCAGTGATTCTCGTTAATACAGGCTCAACTAATGCACTGACTCCTCCTAAGATCTCTTCATCTAAACTCTTTTCTGATGATTTTGTTAAAGCATCAATTACTAGTCCTTGTCTGTTAACTACAAGAACTGCAATTAAATCTTCTATACTTTGAGAATACCATTGTAATAATGCCTTCAACTTTTTAGTATCAATTGACAAAATCTAAAACACTTTATGCAATTAGAGAATGTTGAAAAACGAATTTTATAAATTATATAACTAGTTAGCCACGTTCTAATAAAAATTTTTTTGAAAGTAGAAGTGAAAATAAATTTTTAAAACGTCGAATATTTTTATTTCAATAACTTTTAATGATAAATATTATTAATTTATCCTATTATATTGATTTTAGAATTTAGTTTTAGCAGGGGTAGCCAAGCCTGGTCAACGGTGCTAGACCGAGGCTCTAGTCTCATAGGAGTTCGAGGGTTCAAATCCCTCCCCCTGCATTTTCATATGGACATTTTTTTCTAAAAATAAGATCTTACTTATTATTAAAAACCATAACTTACATAAGTTTCCCAAAATATTCAGAGTATGATATGACAATTTTGGAAAGTAAATTATATGAAGAAATAGCATTACTTGATCATATATATGAATTATCTTATAGTCGCACCGCAACAACAAATGGAGAAACAAAAGCTCTCATTTATCTTGAGGATGCGATACGAAATGAAAATCTGACCCCTACAATAGAATTTTTTGATTGGACTGGTCCAAAAAGAGCGTTAATGAGGCTTTTTTATGTGATTTTCATAATATATTTTATATTACATATTCAGACTCTTTTAATTTTAGTTTCTTTTTTTGCAATAAAATACCTCTTTCCAAAACTTCGTAAATATTCATTAATTCAAAAAGAAGAATCTAGAAACATTTACACTAATATTTCAGTCAATAACACAAAAGAAAGAAGACCCGTTATCTTTTTATGTGCGCATTATGATTCTTTTTCGGCAGCAGCACCCTATAGGTTACAGAATATCTTATTCTTCATCTTTAGAATGATAATAGTTCCTTACTTTACAATTTTAATATTTACTTCTATATTAGTAGTTGCTAATGTATTTGGTTTATATATATATGTAGAAGAGTCTCTTAATTCATTTATATTTATCACAACCATAATTGAGTTTGGGATAATCATTTTGATTTTTCTTTTAATTTATGATAATAAGAAATCTAAAGGCTCAATCGATAATGCATCTGGTGTTTCAATATTACTTGAATTAATGAAAATCCTGAAAAGAAATCCACCTAAAAATTATGATGTAATCATTCTATGGAGCGGAGCTGAAGAATGGGGACTAATAGGAGCAAATAGATTTCTAAAAAAACACAGAGAGGAATTTGAAGAAATCTATGATCTTGACGAATCTTTTGCCATAAATGTTGATATGGTTGGCTCTTATATCGGTCTTATTAATAAAACAGGTATTTTTAAAAAAAGACTTAATAGAAATTTAAACAACATAATAATTGCCTCAGCACTTAAAAATAAGATTCCTATTGTGAGTTACAATAGATTAATTAGACCCGGAACTGATCATATCTCATTTAAGAAATTTGCTAAAAAAACAAAAACAAAATTACAAGTAGCTTGCTTCCATACAGCAAAAGATTCCAAATATATTCATTCTTCGAAGGATACTCCTAAAAGAATATATTTAAAAAATTTAAGTGGTTGTTTAGAAATATGTTATGAAACCTTGAAAACTATAGACTTAAATAAATCGATTTAAAAAAAATCGGAAAGCTTTTGTTGTTTAATTCTGGGATTATTAGTTAGACTTTCAACATAATCTTCAACTAATTCCATTCTCTGGACTGTGTATTTATCTAGATTAAAATTTTTGCATAGTTTAATAGCGCGAGGAATATATTTTTCAATTCCCCCTCTATTAACTGTTAATATGACTCTATTACCACATTTAGTACAGTTTCCTGAATTAGAAATAGGAGGTCTTCTAAACTTTTCATTACATTTCACACATCTAAATTCTTGAACAGAAAATTTTCTTAAATTACCTAAAATATCTGGATTGAAGTGAGACATTAATATTTTTTCCGCAACTTTTTTAGCATTTACCGCCTTAATAATTTTAGCAAGATATAATTGGGCATCTATTTTACTATCCATAGATTCGTAAGTTTTATAAGCTGTTATAGTCGACCCCTCATTGATATCTTCAGTTGGTATATTAAACCCAATATTTTCATATTGTTCTGGAGAACCTAATCGACTTTTCACAAGTCCCATTAAATTTTCAATTACCGAAGGTGAACTATATTTTTCAGTTGCTTCATAAAACTCTAAAGGATATCTATATAAGGTATCTATGTTATGAGCTTCTACATCAATTTCATTTGGATCAAGTAATGTTCCGATAACTAATGTAGCATCCATTCTACCCCCAATTTTACTAGGCAAATAATACCGAGAAAAATTCATTAAAGGATCTAAAAGCAACATGATCCCATCTTCATCTCCATCGCAATTTCTTCTTTTAGCAGCATGCCAATAGGGATGGGCATAAGTAGACCTTGCAGGAGAAAATCCAACAATACGACCTATAACTCCGGCACTTGTATGAGGTGCTAATCCTACTATTAAGTGACCAATTAAGTCTTCTTTTTCAGAAATATTATAAAATCTATCCATTTTATAGAAATATTCTAATTCATCATCTAAAAACTTTGAAACTTTAACTAAGTAATTAGCACAATCGTTCGAGATGATAACATCTTGTACTTTTAATTCAATAATTTGATCGCTATTTAATATTGAGTCTCCTTTGAAATCAAGAGTATAACCTAAATCTCTTAACTTTTCAACGGAAACACCAACTTCATCAGCTTTGAAATGAGTTAAAGGGATATCTGTAGCATCATACCTTACTTCAGCAGTTTTATAAACTAAAACATCATTTTTAGCTCTTAAAATTCCTTTTTCTATAGGTTCTGGAACTTTAAAAGTATTAGTTAGACCAAAAATACCTTTTAACTTCTTTGGTAAAGAAATCTGAAGTGAGTCTAATACTGAATCTAGATAGGACTTAATATCAAATAGAGCCTCGCTTGAAGATTTCAACACTTCATGGCAATTTGGGCATAAATTGTTCTCTTGGGGATCCGTTGCTGAATATAGCCTCTTACATTTTAAACAGATTGATTTTAAATCAGTATGAGTATTGCAATTGGGACAAATATTAAATATACTTACATTACTACATTTTGGACATAACCTTCTGCATACATCTATCTTTATTTTTTTCAGATTCATCGCTTTTTCAACTAATCTTGAATTTCCTACTTTATTGCTTAGTGGAAATAAAGTATGAACCCCCTTCATACTTTTTCTTTCAGATTTTTCAGGCCTCCCCATCCTGGTACCCATAAAGTGAGGGGCTTTGTCCTTTACTATTATAGAAGATAGTCTATAGAAATAACTAAAAACATCTTCCTTATCTAACTCCATTATTTCACTTTTTTCTGGACAAAATAATACCTTGTATACTTTATTCATCTCTTTATTAAATGAAATTTTGTTATCCTTAATTTTATGAAGGATAAAACACTTCTCTAAAATATCTTTAACATCCTTATTATTTTCTAGGAAAAATTTATCTTCTGTTTTTGAAAAACCTGATAAAAATGCTTTTCTTAACAGAAATAACTCCTCTATAGAAATGTTTCCCCAAAAATCAGTATAGTAAGGATGTAAAGGAATCTTATGAGTTAGTGATAATTTTATAGCTTCCTCAGCAGAAGGTTTAAATTGAAATGGGTCATTTACATAATCTTTTATCTTTTGATCTAAATTATGACTCTTCATGACTGCTTTTTCTAAATCTAATGCCCACCATTCTTCAACATAACCAGAAGGAATTAACAAATGATTGTTTTCGGCAAATTCTCCATAACTAAAAAGAATATCTCCAAGAAATAATATTTTTTCAATTAGGGGAAAATATCTAACTGCTAGATCATAATTTTTTACTTTGGTTACATTTCCATTCTTTAATTTGATGATTGGAGGCTCAATAGAAGTAACAGGGCAAACGCTTGCACTTTTACCAGGCCTTTCAGTCCTTAATTGAGTTCCTATGGAGATAAAATTATCTAAAATGCCCATTGTAGCAGGATGAATACCTGCAGCAGCTAAACCAGTATTTCTGCATCGACCGTATCTTATCCTATGCCCTCCTACTCTTGAAGGGTGACTAAAAACAGGTCTTCCAGCAATAATATCAGCAACGTACTTTGAGTTAGGAGGGACTTTAACCTGTTCTTTCTCTATCAGATCTTTCTTTTTTACTTTATTCTTACGTTCTCCTTTACTTCCAATTTTGTTAAGATCACCTAACCATTCCCAACCTTTTAAATTCATTGCGGTTGCTATCTTTAACAATTTTGGTGCCTTTAACAAAATTCCATCATTTAAAACTAAACAGGCACCTCCACGAATTTTATTTGTATTAATTCTCGGTAAATTTCGAAAAGCTGAAACTTCTTCTTCTTCTGTTGAGTCACCATTAATTTCAACTGGTAAGTGTTTTACGGCATACCTAATTTCATCATTAGATGAAGGATATTGCAAGTGAACTCTTCGGTCATATAACTTAATTTCTTCTACATACCTACCAACTTCAGCTTCTGTAGCCTCATATTTAGGTATTTTTGTTTTTTCTCTGACATAATCTGCAATTAAAACACATAATGCTGCTGTGGTTCCTCCTGCAGCTCTTATTGGTCCTGCAAAATAAAGGGATAAATACTTATTACCTTGTTTATCTGTTCGAACAAGTATCTTTGATATTCCTTCCAAAGGAGCGCTAACAACTCCCATAGTTTTTATAGCTAAACCAACTCTAATCGCTCTTTCCACTCTTTCCTCTAATGCTTGGATATCTCCTACTTTCTGATCCAATATATCAGTAACTACTTGAAATACTATCTCATCATCATTTTTTCCCTGACTTTTTAGTTTCCTAATAATTTCGGCAACACCATCTGGTCCTACAAGCTTTTCCACTCTTCCAGCTAAATCTTTTGCTTGGGGACACTCCACAAACATTTCTGGATCTAAACCTTTCTTCCTTGCCATTTCTGCTATTGCATAACATTTATCAACTTGATTTTGAATCATTGAAAAATATCTCTCTATTTCGTTGCTCATCTCAACCATTTTAAATCAACTTTGAAAAGTAAAATATTAGAAGGAAAAACTAATCCTTTAAATAATAATATACCAAATAAATTAATTTATTAATACGCTAATTGATTTTATGTATATTAATTGATAGAGATATAGGATTTCTAAAATCAATTAATAACTTATTAACTTGATATTTTAAACACTCCCTAGTTATAAAAAGGAGTGTTTTGTTTTTTCTTTAATAATAAACAATTAAATTTTGTCTCGATATTAATATTATAAATTTAACTAGGAAGAGATATAATTGCAGAAGGATTTAATAGAGAAAAAACGGATTCTAATTAATACTTTAGCTAATTCAGGAATTAATATAACACCTGAAAGCTTGGGACGTATTTTAAACTTAGAAAATCCTCTAAAAATTTTAAATTTATTAATTAAAGAGCTAAGCTTTACACCAGATTTCAATAGTCATATAACAGAAAATATTATCCATAAAATTTCAAATCAAGAATTACAAAGAGTACTAAAACGAGTTTTTAAAAAGGAAGGAAATGATCAGAAAAAACCTAAAATCCTCACGATTGAAACCAATACTCAAGGAATTAATGATATAACCAAGACACAATCTAATGAAATAAAGTCTCAATTACAGAAGCCTAACACTACAATGGATTCAAAAAGAACTGCTGATTTAAAGCTTGATTACGGGGCAGGAAAATCAACCATAAGATTTTCTCCTAGTGCTAAGGATTTTGAGCCAGAATTTGAAATACTTAAAGATCCAACAGGAAAGATGTATACAAATGGAGAATATTCAGATTTTTATAAATTGACCTTGAGCAAATTTGAAAAATTAGAAGCACTCATGAAAAGAAGATTTGATTTGCGCTCAGCATTTAAAATTAGGAATCTTACTGAGTTTTCAAAAGATAATGAAATCTCTCTAACCGGTTTAATTAAGGATATACGCCAAACTAAAAGTGGAAATTATTTAATAGCTTTAGAAGATTTGACCGGTATCATCAATGTTCTTGTAAGACAAGATTTAGAAGATCAAGATTCTATAAAAACTATTAAGAAAGCTATTTATGATCAACTGATATATGTTAGAGGGGTATATAATGCGGGTGATAAATTTAATAAGGGAATTATTTTTGCTAATTATGTTTCAAAAATAGATATACCCACGGATTATCAACCAAATAAATCTTTAGATCCTCTTTCCATTGCTTTAATTTCTGACACTCACATTGGTAGTAAAGAATTCGAAGAACCGTTATTTAAAAGATTTATCAATTTTTTGAATGGAAAGATAGGAAATAAGAAGTTAAGAGAAATAGCTGGAAAGGTAAAATATATTATAATAAATGGAGATTTAGTGGATGGAATAGGAGTTTACCCTAATCAACAAAAAGACTTAGTAATTTCTGATATTTATGATCAATTTAAAAAAGCACTTGAATTTCTAACTGAAATTCCTAATTATATAAAAATATTTTACATTTCTGGTAATCATGAACCGGTAAGAAACGCAATTCCTAGACCCGCAGTCCCTAAAAAATATTGTCAAGATTTACTAAATATAAATGTTTCATGTTTAGGAAATCCATCTTTACTTAAAACTCATAATGTCAATACACTTATTTATCATGGTGAAAGTATTCATGATTTAAATTTACTGATTCATGAATTAGATATTAATAAACCCGTCGATGCAATGAAAGAACTCCTAATTTGTAGACACTTAGCTCCAGTATATGGAGAAAAGACACAAATAGCTCCCATGGAAACAGATTGGCTAGTGATAGATAGTATTCCAGATATTTTTCATACGGGACATATTCATATAAATGGAATAGGGAAGTATAATAATGTAACATTAATTAATTCTGGATGCTTTCAAGCTCAGACAGATTTTATGAAGAGCTTTGGGATTAATCCAACACCTGGAATCGTGCCAATTATTCAGTTAGATAATTTAAAAGCATTTGAACTAGACTTAAAAAGTAATTATTAATTATTATACATTAGCATTTTAGGCCAAATTTCTATGTCTTTCTCAATTCCCAGGCAAAAAATTTCGGATATGGTTCTGTATATATGGAAAATCATAAATCTTCCATACATTTCATTTAATGACCTCCTTTACATAATCTCCTTTGAATTATTTTTATATAATCCTAAAGAGGCAGAAGAATTTATTACAAATGCTATTAAGAGAAAATATCTTATTCAAGATGATAATAACAATCTACGATTATCTGAGAACTTAAGTTTAGAACTTAAAGGTTGGCAAGAGAACAGAAAGAGTGAGATCTTGCAAAAAATTAATTCTATAAAAAGGCAAAATGAACTAGAGTATCAATTTCAACAAAATAACAAGAGTGAATTTAATATACTCTTAAAAGGTTTTTCAGATAAACCAACTCTTAATCGAGCTGTTAGTATTTTGGGATCAGCATTTAAATTTCAATTAATTAATTTAAATAAGGGTTTGATAAAAGCATCTGTCAGGGGATCTGAAGATCAACCGTATATAATTGAGATAGATTCAAATAACAAAAGTATAATGCATAACTGCCATGATTTCCAAACAAGGAAATCGAAAGAGAAAAGATTTTGCAAACATCTTGTCAGGTTATTTTTACTATTAAAAGAAAAAGATGAAATATCATCAGTTTCTCTCCTTAAGAAGATTTCTGTAGAAATTGAGGAATGGGACTTTTCAAACTAAAGCAGCTTTCTAAATACATTATTCTTGATCTTTACCTTATCTCCTTGTAAGATAATTGGTTTATAATTTAGAATGCCACTTATTCTTATCTTTTTTATTTGTGATAAACTTCGTTCAATTATATCTATTTCTATATCAATGTTAATTAATTTTGTCCTACCATAATGTCCCATAGATTTTGTACTAGCACTTATTATCCCTGCTAAAGCTAATTCATTAATATAATCACTTATCCTCCTCTGTGTTAATTGTTTCACACCGGGTAATAGGTTAGTTAATTCTGAGTGTGTTTCATATACTTCTCCAGAAGTAATAATATGATCTTTTCCAAACTTTTTTAAGATATAGATTGCTGCTAGAGTCAATTGAGCCTGAAGTGGCATAGAAAGTATATATTCTACAATATGATCTTTTTCAAGATTTTCTTGAGCACTAGAAACATCCGATTCTGAGATTACTTTATGTTGCTTTCTCTCTGCTATCTCACCTGCCTTCCTTAGTAATTGAAGAGCTTTCCTAGCATTTCCATGTTCTTTTGCAGCTAAACCAGCACATAGTTTTATAACACCTTCTTCCAAAACTCCTTCATTAAAAGCGATTTTGGATCGTTGTTTAAGTATATCTGCTAATTCATTAGCATTATAAGGATGGAATACTATTGGTTCTTGGCCTGATAATCCTGATGTGACTCTTGAATCTAACTTTTCCATGAACCTTAATTTATTTGATATACCAATTACGCAAGATCTACATGAATCCAAATTTTCATTTAATCTAGTTAAATCATATAAGATTTCATTTCCGCCCTTTTTTTCTATAAGAACATCAATCTCATCCAAAACCAGAAAACATACACTATTTTTTATACGAACATCTAATAATCCTAATAACTTTTTGAAAATTATATCTTTTGGTAAGCCTGTTGGCGGTATTTTTTCTTTTCCTACTATTGTATTAAAAATATGAGCCAGTATACGATAGGGTGTAGAAATTATATTACAATTAATATAAATCCACCATGGAGGTGCTTTCTCACAATGTTGAGCTAGTTTTTGACTTATATATCTTATAGTTGCTGTTTTTCCAGTCCCTGTGCTACCATAACATATAAAATTAAACGGTACATCTCCGTTTAATGCACATGCTGTAATTCCCGCAATTTTCCTTATCTCATTATCTCTGTGTGGTAATTCATCAGGAACATATGAGGGCTCTAAAGCTTCACGCATCCTAAAAATTTTAGGGCCCTTTAAATAATTCCTATAAAATCTATCAATATTAAAGGAGTAGTTATCATTATCTTTAGAGTTTGTCAACAAACAATAACACCTATGCTATATTTATTATTGCCAAATATTTAAACACTATTTGTTAACCGACAAATTAATCGAGAGCTGTTAAATCATTAATATATTCTGACATATCTTTTCTGTATTTTTTATATCACAGTTTCACTTTTAAAAGATCGTTATTTATACAACAATATTATTAATGATTTATTACCCTAATTTATTTTTACTAATATTTAACTTTAATAAATAATTAATTTAACTAAGTTTTCTCACAATTTGTTCCAGAAAAATGTCTCAAAATGATAATACTGATTCTTTTAAGAAGAGAAATATTAACATTGCAAAGATTTTAGCTATAAGCTTCACATGCTTACTTATTATGAATTTTTTGATTATTTCTCTCGTGTTTTCGTGGACTGATTGGGTTGCTCTTCTCATTTTTAGTTTATTATTTATCGCCCCAGGCTATATAGCAAATGCAGGTATGGTGGTGGTAACTCATCCACGATTTGGTGGAGGCAACCTTTCCCCGATAGATCGGGGAAAAGTTTTAAAAGATGGCCGAAGGATATTTGGTAATCATAAAACCTGGCGTGGATTTATTTTTGGTCCACTTTATCTAGGTCTACCAATTTCTTTTGGAATATTTCTTTTATTTCTAGCACTGTGGCCAGCTATTGAAGTTATACCACTTTCTGGAATAACAAATGGAATATATAAAGTCTATTCAAATTTAATTTATTATCAATATTATTTTATTGGAGGGCCTTTCCCAGTAGGGATCCTAATGATACTATTAAGAATAATTTTATGCTCCTATGGAGCTGCATTTGGGGATTTAGTTGGCTCTTTTTTTAAAAGAAGATTGAATATTCAGAGTGGGGATCCTTTTTGGATAATTGATCAATTAGATTTTGTATTATTTGCAATTCTTTTTGCGTCAATACCTGCTTTAATTTTCCCTGGATTATATTTAGCCCCTGATATCTTAATCATTACTTTTCTATTGATTTTAACACCCTCGGTGAGCATTATTGCTAATACAGTAGCGTATCTAACTGGTTTAAAGGGCGTTCCGTGGTAAATAACCTAGTAACTTTACATGTTATTTTTAGGGGTTTCCCAAATTTTTGAAATTCTATATATTTTTCGATTAATTCATTAATAGCCTTTATATAATCTCCATTTTTTCCTACCGCAATTCCTCTTTCTTCAAATGTGAGAAGATTAACGGTTATTTCTCGCTTATGAGAATAAATATTATATTCAACTCTTATATCATGAATATAAATATCTGGAAAAAAACTATGAATTAAATTGATTAATACATTTTCTGAACGAATTAATGCTACTTTTTTGCATAAATTAAGTCTTAAAGCATGTAAATAAGATTTTGCTTCAAAATAGTCTTCATTATTAACAAAAAAGAAAATAATATGATTGATGATTATGATATTCTTCGGATAAATCTTGGTTTTGTTATAAAAATAATGAAATAATTTAAGTTCAAAATTGGAATATTTTCTAATGAATTTTAAACACTGATAAAAGATCAAATCATCTAAGTTCGTATAAAACATACAAAAGAATCTTTTTAAAAAGAGATTTAAAGTCCTAAAAAAATTCAAATGATATAAAAATTTAAAAAATACTAATTATCTTTTAGAATTAGTTATAACAATGAAGAAAGCAGGATTTGAATTTAAAGAACATACTGCAGACATTAAAGTGAGAAGTTGGGGAACAACTTTAGAAGAAGCATTTACACAAACAGCTTTAAGTTTAATGGCTATAATGTCTCCAGATTTAAAAAAAGTATCACCATTTATTGAAAAGAATATTGAAGTAACATCAGAAGATATATATTCTTTATTATTTGACTATCTCTCTGAATTTCTATATTTTTTTGACGTAGAAGGATTAATTTTTAGCGATATTATAGTTGATTTGATAACGATAACAAATAATGACTATTATCTAAAATCTATTGTTAAAGGAGAGAAATTTGATAAAAATAAACATGAAATTGGGACTGAAGTAAAAGCGGTTACTTATTCATATATGAATATACAAGAAAAAAAAGATAAATTTGAAATCGAGATTATATTCGATATCTAAATGTAAACTAACCTTTTACAACACCAATCGGGACTAATCTTACAATCTTTTCAACAATGTCTAAATCATGACTTACTTGAACAACTTGATCGATATCTTTATAAGCACCTGGGGCTTCTTCGGCAATTACTTTCATTGATGCTGCTTTAATTAAAATACCTCGATTATTGAGATCTTCTCTTACTATAGACCCCCTATATTTTGAAATCGCTTTAGATCTAGACATAATTCTTCCCGATCCATGAGCAGTAGACCCAAAAGAAAGTTCCATTGATTTGGGCTTCCCTACACAAAGATATGAAGCGCTACCCATGGTACCCGGAATTAATACTGGTTGTCCTATATCTCTATACTCTTGAGGAAGTACTGGATGCCCAGGGGGAAAAGCCCTAGTAGCACCCTTACGATGTACATTTAAATTCACTTTTTTCCCATTTATTTCATGCTCTTCAATCTTCAGAATATTGTGACATACTCCATATACCAATTGCAAATCTAAATCCTCCCCTTTGAAATGTTGTTGAAAAGATTCTCGTAACCAATGAGTAATCAACTGACGATTAGCAAATCCAAAATTTGCCGCACAAGCCATTTGACTTAGATAATTTTGAGCTTCAGGAGTGTCTGCAGGAACGCATGCTAATTCACGATCTGGTACTTTTATGTTGTATTTCTTCATTGCTCTTTCTACACTTCGTAACGAATCGGTACAAACTTGATGTCCAAGCGCCCGAGATCCTGTATGAACCATAATCGTGATTTGGTCTTTCTCATATATCCCTA
The DNA here is from genome assembly GCA_048940445.1 of Promethearchaeota archaeon. Lineage (GTDB taxonomy): Archaea > Asgardarchaeota > Lokiarchaeia > Sigyniarchaeales > SOKP01 > SOKP01. Next base: position 61,229 of record JBHLON010000008.1, on the reverse strand, counting down.
ACTTTTTTGCCGTTAATTCATTAAAAATCTCATCAACTTTCTGTATCTCAAGAAAGTGATTTCCACTCCCTAGTGATCCAAGTTGTTTGAATCCCCTTTCCTTAGCTTTTTTGGAAACTAAATTAGCATCAGCATCTTTCAAACAACCTTTTTCTTCGCAATGTTTAAGATCTTCATCAATAGCATAATTATTTTCTAATGTCCAATTCATTCCAGTATTCAATACATCATCTAAATCTGAAAAATTAATATTTAGTTTCCCTTTGGAACCCAAACCAGATGGTATATTTTTAAAAATGGTATTCAATAAACTTGGTAACGTGTTATCTATGTCTTGAATCATCAAATTTGTCCTTAATAATCTTACCCCACAGTTAATATCATAACCAACTCCTCCAGGTGATATCATCCCTGTTTCTGCATCTGTCCCAGCAACACCTCCTATACAAAAACCGTAGCCTTGATGAGCATCTGAGAGGGCTATAACATGCTTTTCAACTCCCTTTAAACAAGCTACATTAGCAATTTGGTCAAGAGTTTTATCTTGTTTGATTTTTTCAAGAATATACTCATTAGCATAAATATGGACGGGTACCTTCATTTGAAATTTCTCAATTCTCCCTTCCACTCGTGCCATTAGCGTTGTTGGTGGTATTTCGTATATATTGTCATCAATTTTATTCATATTCATAATACATTAATAAATAGAAGAATTTTCATAAATTTTTTTATTTTTATAAGGAAGAAAATTAGGAAAGAGACCTATTTTTATTAAATATAAAAAGTATTGAAAATCAATGTTTATAACTTTATATTAAAATTTTTACTTAAGCTCAATAAATTTTAAAAGCCCTAAATCATCCAAATCATCAATCATTACTTCGATTTCACTTTCAGGTTTACCACTTTCTTCTGCAATATCTGAAATTGTATGAAAACCATCTGCTAAGTGTGCTATCTTATACATTTGTTCATCCAAAAAACCTTGAGTTATTATTTGTGTTGGTAATCTCTTTGAAGTCCATTCAGGCTTTTGGTTTTGAGACTTTCGCAAATCTTCTTCAGAAATTATCAAACCTTTTTTTGTAATCTGCTTACGGGACTTAAGGAAATCTTTTTCATAAATCTTTAGTATTGGTATCTTCATTTGGACTTCTGCTATCCTTCCTCCCTGTAGAATTGTATCTATAATTGGTTCAAAATCTCTAAAAAGACGAACATCACCTCCCCAATTTTTAATTGTTTCACCATGAACTTCAATAAATTTGTCAATAATATCGCTCAACGCTTTATGGGTAATTTTAGCATCATCATTTTTGTCAGCTGCAGCAGTACATAATACACCCTCCTTAAAGACCAACAACAGATAAAAAATCTGCATATTTTTATTTATGAATATACTCTATCCACAATCTATAATTTTGAGTTCACCACTTCCTTTTGAGAACTCAACACTAAAGTCTTTAAGGGCAGTTAGAAAACCTGAAACTAAATCTTGATTAAACTCAATGGTTCCATATTTCCTATGGATCAGACAAATTCAGGAAAATAAGAAAAAAATCCTTTTATTTTTTACCTGTATACTGATCTATTAAATAAAAATTATGGAGCACTTTTTATGGTTCACCTCTTAAGCTTATTGTCCTATTAAGCCAACACATTTTCATTACCTTATTTTTATTTGAGATAATAATAGCTCTATTTTTTATTTTATTAATAATAATATTCTCAATATTTATAATTTCTTTTTCAAGAGCCATTAATTACTTTCAAAAAAATAATTTAATCCTTTTTCTCTTTTATGTAAATTCTATATTCATTAGTAGAATAATTTAGATCATTTTTAACCAATTTAATTGATTTTACACTCTTTAAAGCTTTTTGTCGAAGTAATTGTTCACAAATCTGTGTAAAAGGCGCTTTTCTTGCTAGTTCAATAATCTCTATGAATTCTTCCCGAATCTTGCTCTTATAACCCATAAAATTAATAAAAGTTTTGGGATTAAGCACTAAAATGTTAGAACTAAAAGGCAAATCATATTCTATTTTTTGGGGTTTTTTTGCATTGATTGGAACAAGAATTAATGCTTTATCTTCTCCTTGATAACCTCTTACGCCGTGTTCTAAGACCTTTTCTTTCGCTGCGCTTAAATAATAATCAAAATTAATAATTTTAATCTCAGGATGCTTTTGAGTAAAAGTATTTGAAAGAAGTGATAGTTGTTTAAAATTCTCGTTAACAATTATCGAATTATCAGCATTACCTTTCACTTCATAAAATGAATTACATTTCAGATTTCTTGTATGCTCTAAAAAGATTCTTTCAGCATTCCAATGAAAGTTTACTCCGATTTCAGACATCTTATTAGCAAAATTTGGGTCATAACCTACTTCAACAAGAATTTCATTATAATTCAAACCTCTTCTTCCAATAGCCTTGAAAAAATCATAATGTCCATATTTCTTTAATATATGCACACTTGGATTTTGACCCTTTACAATGGCTTTTTTTTTAATTAAATCTGGAATTACACTCTCCTTAAAATATTTTGCTGCAACCTTTAAAATTCCATCTCTAGAGAATGGTTTCATATTTTCATCATAGAAAATCTTCCACTTATCGTGGTCTTGAGAAGATTTTGGTTCAAATCCTGCTTTCTTTATGACTTGATTAAAAGAAATTTTAGGTTTTTTTTGAATAATAGCATTTAAATAATCTGTAAATTCATTTTTAATTAAATCTAATGTTGTAGGAGCTTCACCTTTGATTACTACTCCTTTTTGGACCAAGCCCGGATAGATTTTATTCTGAAAATAATCCACAGCTTTCTCTAGTTTCTCTTTAACGGATAGAATTTTACCATTTTTATTATATTTTAAAAAAACCCATTTTTTATGATCAATATTAATTTCATATCCAGCTTTAGTTAATAATGCGTTAAAGTTAATTTTTGGACCTTCATTAGCAAATGCATGTGTAAAGTGTTGGAAACCATGTTGATCAAGAAGCTTTCTTGTAATAGGTTGGCTTTCTTTATATTTTCCTTTTTCTAAAAGAGTAGGGATAATATGTCCCTTGAGCTGTTTTACTGCAATATTTAATTTCTCCCTGGAGGATAATAGATTTCCATTTTTATCGTAATTTAGGAACTTATACTTTCCTCTAATAACATTTGGTCTAAAATCAAAACTTCTCAATAATTCATTGTATCGTATTTTAGGTTTTTTTTGACTAAGAGGACCAATAAATCCTGAATGACCATAACGATGTAAATCTGCATATGTAGGTGGTTTTCCCATGCTTAACTTTTCTTTGATTTCAGGTATCTTTGCTAAATCATGTAAGATTGTATTTTTGAAATGCTTTTTGGCAATACTCATTTTTTCTTGCTTGGTTAAGCGGTTTCCATCTTTATTGAAATTTAGGAATCGGTATTTATCTTGGTCGATACTAATTTTATACCCTACAAATGCTTTAAATTCATTCCACTTAACCTTAATTCCATAATTCGTAAGACTGTGATAGAACATACTAAATCCATGTGTATTAAGGTCTCGGACACCTATTCCCTTTCCTGATTTTAATTTTTCTTTAATTTTAGTATCTAATTTTAATTTTGGTAAGATCTTGGAATTGAAATATTTTTCTGCAACTTTTAATTTTTGTTCTCGAGAAAAAGTTTTGCCGTTTTGGTCATAATTCATAAATTTCCAACTTTTTTGGGAACTATACGTGCTTGATTTTTTCACTACATCGATGGATTCTTGAGTTTGTGGTAGTTGGGTTTCATTTTTGATTGGACTGATTATTGCCATTGTAGGTGATTCGATTCTATTTAATGATTCTGGCTTGGAATCGAGATGTGGAGAGTTAATTTTATTTTTGGAGGTAGAGAAATGTTCAACTTTTGGAGCTTTGATTACATTTTTCGGTTTATCATTTATGTTTGTGAATTTTGATGCTTCAATTTTACGTTTTGAGGTATTAGGATCATAATAGGAAGGGTTGACGATGTTTTCTTTTACATCTTTTTTTGAAGAATAAGATTTAAAGGACTTATTGTTCATAATCATTCAATTTTTAAATTTATTTTTTTATATAATTATTTTAATTACCCTTATAGTGCAAATGTATATAAAGAAAAATTGTAAAAAGTACACGAATCTATGACTCTTACATAAAAAAATAGTCATTCTTACCAATTTAACTATTAAAAAATTAGCTTACTTTACGTCAACAGAGAAATTATCTCTAAGACTTAAATTTGATACGAATCGTATATACTTTTAACATCAACTGCAAGTTCTTTACAAATCACATATAATACATTTATTTTAGAAATTTCAGCAAGTTCTTCTTTCTTTTTAGCGATAAGAAATTCAATTTCTCTTTGAGACAATCCAGTGTGTTTTGTTATATTATTGATATATTGATCTTTAAGCTCCATATTTTTCTTTATATTAATTAAAATTTGTTTATTTAATCTAAAATAGTATCTAAATAATATACCCTTTATACTAATGCATCTTTTAAAAGTTGTTTTAGTTCTCTTTTTTCTTTAAGAGATAGGTATTTTAAATCTTTACCTATTTTTGCAAATCTATCTAAAGGAAGATCTTCTATAAGACTCAAGAGTATAATTAAACTATTCCTTACTAATGTCGTATCTTGTGCTACATTTAAGAGGAACATTAACTTTTTGAGTATTTTACATAACCATAGCATTTCATACCTATTATTTCGTGCTTTAATATATCCTTTAATAATCTTATTGTACCACCAATCATCATGATTATTATCCATTAACCATACTATAAATCTAAGTTATTATTTTACACTAATTTTTTAAGATACAGAAAATCTTAAATGATTTGTAGATCAGTATTATAGTAATAGAAAAACGGAATTAAAGCAATTAATTAGTATGCCTAATTATCTCTTTTTTGTTACTGTTCCTAATCTTGAAGAAGGTAAAAAATTAGCAAAAATATTGGTAGAGAGTAGAATTGTAGCGTGTGTAAATATAATTCAAGATATTCTATCTATTTATAGATGGAAAGGAAATATAGAAGAAAATAATGAATATTTACTTCTGATTAAGACAAATGACAAAAAATCTAACCAATTAATTGAAAAAATTAATGAGATCCATAGCTATGATACACCAGAATGTATAGGAATCGAAATTGATAAAGGATCTAAAAAATATTTAAATTGGATAAATGAAAGTATAAAATAACTAATTCCTTAATGACCATTGATGGCTTTTGATATATTTCACATAAACTGGATCTTAGTAGATTCTATTATAATTATTTTTTTACTCCTAATACTGATAGCTGTTAAAGTTTTCAAACGTTTAAATAGATGGAGAACTTTAATCTCTAATGAACGATTAATAAAAATTAGTTTCAAAGGATCTGTTCTAAGTGTTATAAATAAAAATTATTCTCTAAAAAGATTATCACTAATAAAGGATAGCTCTGAAAAAAATAATCCATTAATAATGATTCTTAAGACATCAAAAAAAAGAAAATTAATTAACGCTTTAGCTGAAGCTATAAGCAGTTATAGTGTTGATGTAATTATATTACAATTTAAAAATCTTAAAAAACCAACCAAAGAAAGTATCAAGATAGAAAGTCAAAAAGAACTCATGAAGTTAATCCAATCTTTATTTGAATTTTTTAAACAAAACAGAATTCATTTAAATAAAAATTATGATGTCATAAATTTTGTACGCACTAAACTTATGTATAATTCATTTATTTATGATATCAATAATGATAAACTTATTTTAATCAATCCAAAATTAAATAATTTTAATAAAACTCTTTTAAACTCCGTGTTTAAATCGAATAACTTAAACTCAAAGTTATCCATAATTTTTAGTGGTAAAATAAATCGAATCCTTAAAAAAGTGTCTCTAAAAGGGTTTATTGAAGAACTTGATTTTTATGGAAGCATTAAAAAAGGTATTAATATTTTTGGAAAAGCTTCCAATGCATTCAAGTACTATGAGACATTACTTTTCGGATCTATAATAAAGATTATAGAAAATAAATAAATTCTAATAAGCTAAATCTATGAATAAGGAAAAAATATTAAGAGAACATTATCAATTATGCGTCTACTCCGAAAAACAAATGGAACTTCTTGAAACAAAAAGAAAAAGAGCTATTGAATTATTAGAAATATTTACTAAAGCAGGAATTGCTCCCTATATTTATGGAAGTATTGCACGTGGGGATGTGCATGAAGACAGTGATATTGATCTTATTTTTCTGCAATTAATTTCCCCTTTTCAAATTGAGTATCTTTTGAATAAAAACGGAATTACTTCTTACTTTCGAGAAATAATTATGGCAACACCTAATGATTCGTTAAAATTATACATATATTTAAGTGAATTAGAAAGTATAACTATACCACTTTCAAAAATGGATACCACTTCACTAGAATTTTATGATTTTGGAGGTAAGCTAAGTCTTAATGATTTGAAAAATCATCTTAGAATACCAGGAGTTGATAAACGACTAGTAATGATTAAACCAAATCATGAAGGACATGAAGAATACTCTATCATTGGAAATGAACTTAAAGCAGCAAAAGAGTTAAAAATAAGTTTAAATACCGTAAATGAAAGAATTAGTGTTTTACTAAAAAGAGAAAAACATGGAAAAACAGGAGTCTTCTTAAAAAAAGCAATCGCTTTTCAAGAAAGTACAGAAGAGGTATTAAAAAGATTATCAAATAAAAAACCTATCGTAAGAAAAAAACTCTATAAAAAATGAAAAGAAGAAGAATAAAAAAATCAAGAGCACAAACTTTTTTTATTAAAGGAAAAGGAATTCCAAAAGGATGCCAGTTGTGTTTAATTGGAGCAAAAACTGTTTTATTTCTTAATGGAAAATGTCAAAATCCCATGCATTGTTATTGGTATTGTCCAATTTCTACTGAAAGAAAAGGAAAAGATTTTACTTATGCAAATGAAATTAGAGTATTTACCAACGAAGAAATACTTGATGAAATTAATAAAACTAAGGCAAAAGGGATGAGTGTAACCGGAGGAGAGCCCCTTAGTGAAACTAATTTTCAAAAAACAATAGATTTAATAAAATATGTTAAGGAAAAGAAGGGAAAGAAATTCCACATTCATTTATATACCAATGGATTAAGTTTTAATAAACAAATATCCGACACATTAGCTGAAGTAGGACTAGATGAAATTAGATTTAATCCTCCAAAAGAAAAGTGGAATTCAATCCCATTAGCATTACAAAAAGGAATTAAGGTTGGAGCAGAGGTTCCGTTAATTCCGAATAATGAATATATAAAGCAACTCAGAGAATTTATATTATTTCTTGATAAAGTTGGAGCCCACTTTATAAATTTGAATGAATTTGAATTTTCTTTTCCAAACAGCCAATACTTAATAGAAAGAGGCTTTAAATTAAAAAAGGGCTCAATTGCTGCTGTAGAACACAGTAAAGAAATGGCCCTAGCTTTATTACAAGAGCTTTTACATAAAGTCTCTCTAAAGATTCATTTTTGTACTATAAATGCTAAAGATTATTGGCAACTAAAAGAACGATATTTGCGCCGAGCAAAATCAATTAAAATGCCATTTGAACAAATTACAGAAGATGGATTATTACTATATGCTCAGATTGAAGGAAGTAAGCAAAACTTAGATAAACTTATAGAAAATTTATTGTTTAAAATAAAAATGCCACAAAGTTATATTTTTTATGACAAGCAAAAGATAAAGGTACCAGTTATTTTCACTTTAGAAGAAAAATTTATTGAAATACTAGATGATTATAAATTAAATGGATTTATTATAGAAACTACTCCATTTAGAGAAGAGCAATATGCTCAAATAACAGAAAAAACTCCAATAAAGGTGTTTAAAGAAGAGATGGAATAAAATGCAAATAATGAGAGTTAATTTAGAAGATCTAAAAACAATTATGAAAATTGAGAAAAGTGTTTTCAAATCAGAATCTTTCTCAAAACAAACAATCACAAAATTGATTCTAAGTAATTCTTTATTCTTAAAGTTGGTAGAAAACCAAAAAGTATCTAAAACAATAGGATATATAATCGCAATCCATGATAATAGACACACTATTAATATAATAAATCTTTCAATAAAACAAGAGTATCAAAGTATGGGTTATGGCTCTTACTTATTACAAACAACCTTAGAATTGATAAAAAAGAACCAAGATATCCATAAAGTTATTTTAAATGTAAAAACAAATAATAAGATCGCAATAAGACTTTATCAAAACTTTGAATTCCAGATAGTGCAAGAAATTGAGAATTATTATAGTAATCATGAAAATGCTTATTTGATGGAATTGATTCTTTAATTTTCTTTCAATTTTAATATTTTTCTATAAACTAAAACTTATAAATAAAAATTGTTATAATATCTGTAAATTTAAGATTATAATTTCTTCTCAGAAATTATCAATTCAAAAGGAGTTGTGGAAAAATGCCAATTGATAAAGAGTTGCAAGATGAGATTAAGAAAGGAGTCACTCTTCAAAAGGTTAGTGTGGATGAACTGAGAAAGAGGGAAGAAGAAAAGAAGAAAAGAATGGAAGAACTTGAAAAAATAAAAAAAGCCTTAGGAGAAAAAGAATAATTCACTTTATTTATGATTCATTTTCCTTTTTTTATTTATTGTTTAAAATAAGCTTTAAAAAAGTAAGCTTTTCAAATATTTATTCTTTATTTAAATTAGGAATACTCAATTTAGGAAAGATGACTTAATATTTGAAGGTTCTTGAAATAGATAAAAAAAATCAAGAAGTCGTTGTTAAAACTGAAACATTAAATGATTTATGGACACTTTATAATCTTATTTCTAAGGATGATTATGTTTCTATGCGTACTTCTAGGAGAGTTGTATTAAGGGAAGGTACTAAAGGAGAAAGAAAAAATATGTGGATAAAATTAAAGGTAGAATCTATTTCATTCCATGAATTTTCAAATAGATTAAGGATTAAAGGTACAATCAATGAAGGACCCGAAGATTTTGTGAGATTTGGAGCCTATCATACTTTCAATGTTGAAGTGGGTAATACCATAAATATTGTAAAGGACACTTGGTTAAAAAGCGAGATAAGAAGGTTAAAAGAATCTTCAAAATTTGAAACAAATTTTGTTATACTTATAATAGCTATCGAAACTGGTTTAGCGAATTCTGTACTGATTACTAACTTCAGTCATACAAAAATAGCTACGATTAAAAAAACAATTCCTGGAAAAAGGTATGAACAAATCCATCGTAACAAAGCTTATGAAGAATTTTTTAATGATATCTATGAATTATTAGATGAGAATATAAAAAATATAAATATTAATTTAATTGTTTTATGTGGTCCTGGAAATATAAAAGATAAATTTTTAAATTATATTAAAGAAAAGAAACAACCAGATTATCTTTCAAAAATCACTACAATTCATGCTAGTTCTGGTACCGAGAGTGCGATATTTGAGATATTAAAATCTCCCCAGTTAAAAGATTTGAAAGAAAAAGTAAAAGTGATACAAGAAACAGAAAAGATTGAGGACATTCTTACTATTTTAGCAACTGATCCAGATAAAATCGCTATTGGAATGAAAGAAATCGCTAATTTATCGAAGAATGGAGTAATTGAAGAATTGTTTATTGCAGATGTTTTAATAAGAGGGACCTCAAAAGAAAAAAAGCTTGAAATTGAAGAAGTTTTGACAGATATTGAAAATTCTGGAGGAAAATATCACATCTTAAGTAGTGAACAACCCACTGGTCAGCAGATAATTGATTTAGGAGATATTGTAGCCATTTTGAGATATAAACCTTAAATAAATTAGGTAAATGACTTCAAGACTAATGACTAATACTAATTTATATATAGATAAAAAATCAAACATCCCTCTAATGGGAGTTGACTTTATTGGAATAATAGATCGTGGTACAAATGTGCTTGAAATAAAGCCCCTGACTTTGTGTAATTTGAAATGTAAATATTGTTTTGTAAATGCAGGTAATTATAATACCAATTTTTTAGTGAGTGCAGATTATTTAATTGCTGAAGTAAAAAAAGCTGTTGATATAAAAACATGTTCAGATATTGAAATTCATATAGCACCTTATGGTGAAATTTTATTATATCCCGAACTATATAGTTTGATACGTCAACTTTGGGAAGTTCAAGGTATAAAAATTATATCGATGCAAAGTAATGGCTTATTATTATCGAAAGAGACTATTAAAGTGCTAAATGAATTAAATCTTACACGTATAAATATCAGTTTAAATACTTTAGATGAAAGAAAAGCAAATTATTTATGTGATTGCAAGCAATACAATCTTCAAGGACTTATTAAAAATATTAATTTGCTACTGGATACAAATATCGATATTTTAATTGCCCCTGTATGGTTTCCAAATCAAAATGACAAAGATATTGAAGAAATAATAAAATTTGTTATTCAATTACGAAATAAAGGTTATTCTAATCAAAAAGTCCAAATCGGCATTCAGAAATACCTCATATATAAAACAGGAAGGAAATTAAAAAAAATTCGACCAAAATCATGGGATTATTTCTATAACCAGTTAACATCTCTAGAAAAGAAGTATAATATCAAATTAAAACTTGGACCAAATGATTTTGGAATTCATAAGACCTCGCCTATTTCAAGCATTAATTTAAAAAAACATGACTTAATTGAATTAGAGATAGTGTCCAGAGGACGTTGGGATTATGAATGTATTGGAAAATTTGATGATAATTATGGAATAAAAGTTCTATTGAAAAAACCTTTCGTATTTTCCGAAGAAATGTTAAATAAAAAAATTAAAGCAGAAATAATAAAGATAAACTTTAAAGATAATATATTAACAGCTTTATTTCCTGCATGATTATAATTAAATTTAAAAAACTAAAATATATAATTATGTATTAGCATAATAAACATACACTAAATAAATATAATTAATTTTTAATAGAAGCTGATTAAAATGAGTCCTATTATCACACATGAGGATGAACTTGAATTAGCAAGAACAGAAAAGGAGTTAGTTAATCAGATAAAAAAATTAGCTAAAGCCCAAAGCGATCTCATTAACTCTCAAAAAAAGTACGCAGAAAATCTTACTAAAGCAAACCTCGCCAGAGAAATGTTAAATAGAACTTTTAGAGATGTAATCAAACAGATGCAAACTTTAGTCAGAGAAAAAAAATCAAATATACAAGAAGAAGAGATAAGATTATATCAAGATATTATTCATAAAAATGATGAATATATTGATACTAATAATAAATATATAGATGCAATTAAGAATCTTGCCTTAAAGAAGGAATATTTCATTGAAAAAAAAAATGAATTTGCAGATGCTCTTAATGAACTTGCCAGTAAAAGAAGTGCAGTAATTAAGAAGGCTTTAAATGTAGAAAAGATGAAAAACAAGTTGATTGAGGGTGAAAAACTTAAAATTCTAGATGCTGAATTCGAAGATTATCAACGAGATTTTGATATAGCTAGAGATGTATTATTGAAAAAAATTCATCAATTTTTAGAGGTTAGAAAAGAACTCGACGAATTATGGCTGATCTTGAAAAATTCGATCTCTAAATCAAGTTAATTTAATTTTTTTTAAAATTTTTTATAACCTTACTTGAAATAGTTTTAACTCTTACGAACTTAAATTTATTAAATAATTCAGATATATAATTATTAGTAAAAATATTGGATAATTCTTTAAAAATAAAAATTGAGATAAAAAATGGCAGAAGAATTCGCAAATTTCATGCAAGAAACTAGAAAGGCGCCTCTCGAAGAAAAGTTGAATGCTTTCGGAGATATTGTTGAAAGAATGATGTCCATGCTTCTTAGAATTCCTGATTTATTAGATCAATCGTTATCATCAATAAATCAAAAAATATCAACCTTGGAAACACGAGTTAACACTTTAAATAATGATCTAGCAACTGTTAGATCTACAGGAGGGGGAGTCTCACCAATTGTATCTGCCCCAAAAGCCCCTAGCAGTGCCCCACCTCCCCCTGGAGGACCCCCTACCACATCTCCAGGTGCAGGTCCACGCCCACCCCCTGGAGGCCCACCTCCACCGCCTGGGGGCCCACCAGGAGCTCCGGGACAACCCCGCCCAGCTAGTCCCATAAGTTTGAGAGGTGCCATAATGAGTGAACTTAAACAACTATTTGATAAACGTAAAACTCAAAGTTAGTTTTGCATCTATTAAATACACTATCTTTTTATATTTGGGTTATTCATACATCTTTATTCAAATTTTAATTAAAATTTTAATCGAACAATTATATTTTAGATTAAAAAAAGATAAAATTAAACAATGGTTAAGTTAATTGGAACAAGTCTATAACGAAATTACTGAAGAATCATCTGTTAAAGTTATCAATGATCTTAAAAGGCAGATTTTAGAGATACCATCATTAATAAGAGTGATGAATCGATATTACTTTAAAAAAATGCAGTCCACAAATCAAAATAAACGACTACTTCTAAATGATAATAAAGAAATATTGAAATTTAAGTCAAATTGGAGACTATTCACTTTAAGTAAGTTAAGTAATAATTTAATAGACAGAAAAGATTCATCTATATTTCCCGACAGTATCACTTTATTCGAAGCTTGGATGACTTTGGGTATTAATGCATTATATCCTATGCTTACTTTACATTATAAATTTCCAGGATTTTTAAAAAATGAAAAAGTAAGGCATCTTTTTCAGTTTATATTTGCCACATCCCGTGGATTTGGATTTCCAATATATTTTGGCCCAGAATTTTACGGATATATATTAACTTACGGTAAGATATTAGAACCAATATTGAAATGGAGCCATACTGTATGTCATAGGGCAAATCAAGCAATCTTTTTAGTAGCAAATCGATATAATATTAAAAGGCATCATCCTGGGGAGTTTGAGTCAATTATTATCTCTGAATATAATAATAGTATCTATAAAGGCATTGATACTCTTTTACATGGATATTTCACTAAAGAACCAAAGAATCTCGGAAATTTTAAATCTTTGAATCACGTTCTTCAAAATACTTACTTTTCCTATTCTATTGGAGATCATTCAATGAGCATTGAATTAGATCCTCCCAAAAGGATTCTAAATGTACCTTTAATTTCTAATCATAACGTGAAAGAGAAATATGACATCAACTTTTATGCTTATACCTTAAAACTTCTCTCATTTAAAAAAATATTAATAACTAAAATCATAACATATAAAGCTGAAAAAAGAAAACTTAAGATCAAATTAAGTCGGAAAAAAAAGTTAAAACTATTTTTCAATCGATCAACAAGATTTAATAAATCTCTCCTTGAATATTCTAAAAATATTTTTGAAATTGAGAAATGTAACCTTTATATTTATATCATGGAAAGAATGTTAGAATTACTCTGGACAACTCCTCTATATACTCACACTTTACATTTTTTAACAAATGAAGAAATCAAATTTTGTATTAAAGAAAAGAGTCATAATATGAATTTAAAGAACAAGCCAATTGATTCAATCTTCTTATTATGTTTGAAATACTACGAAAATAAATACAAATTTGATTTCGAAGATGAAAATATACTTAATAAGATAAATGAATTAAAAGACGATATGTCAGAAATGTGGTTAGCATTCAGAGATCATCATTTTATATATGCACTAAATGAATTAAATCAACTCTCCAAGTGTTCTATTGATGAGAAAGATTATAATCTAAAAGTAAAAAAAATGTTGGATGAGCTAATACCAATATTTTCAATATATGAAATATTCAATAGGCCCTTGTCTGAAACTATTTATCCAGAGGCAGTGCCTCATACAAAAAGATTTGGTGCTTACATTGCTAGCTTTTTAGCTTCACGTTATAATCCGTTTGGTGTAAATCTAATGCACCTTTTCAATAGGTTAGCTTTTTATAACTGGGGGTATTTTATTTTACGAAATAAGCTTAGTAGAAAAAGATTTTTTGAGTTTATTTTAAAACTTCCTATTTGGAAATATATTCCTCAGAATATAAAATCAAAAATCTTGAAAGTATAATTTTTAATAATCTATGTTTTAAAATTCCAGAAATCCAGGATCATCAAATATATCTTCAATTTTTTTTTCCTTTTTTATACTACTTTCGTCATGTTCAGAAAATAAGGATTCTTCATCAGTCTTTATTCCTTTTTCCATCTCATGGAGATCCAATTGATTTAGTGCATCTTTTTCTTTTCTCTTAAATTCTTCTGCTCTCAACTTCCAACTATTTATTTCATCTATATTTGCATTTTCCTCATCTTCTAATAACTCTGCGGCTTTTACTTTACTTAAATCGGACAAAATTGAGTAACATAGAGCCAATTCACCCCATTCATTATCTTCTTTCAACTTTTCAACTCTTCTTTCTAATCGTTGCATTTCTTGATCAGCATAATAGATATCAATAAAGTCACCAAAGGCATCAACAGGTTCTGAGATCGAATTGACTAATACCTCTTTTGTCAAACCACAATACCCACATTTAACTGTCGCTATTAATCCTTTTCTAAGCCCTTCTACCTTAACTGACTTTTCTCCACATGAAGGACAAGTAAATATTTTTGGTACTTTCTTAACTCTTTTATATGTCTGTTGCTTTCTTTTTCTTCTTCCCATTTAAAATCAAGTTTATTTAATTTTTCTTAATCTAATTCACAAAGTATCTAGAAATCAAATCTAAAAAATTTTCGCTTTTTAATTAACAAGTAAGAGGAAATCGTAAAACTTTTTAGGAATGCTTAATTACATTACTCACTCTTTTTAATCGAAATAGATTTAATTATAAACTAGTGGATTTTAGGTATGGAACACAAAAATTTGTCAATGGATTATGATAAGAATCTAATTGATAAAATCCTTGACGATATAGACATGAGATATATCATATTATTTCTCTACATCATCAGGAATGATTTATTTAAAGATTTAAGCGATCAAAGTATTATAGAATCATACGAGAGAGTTTTAGTATTAGATGATATTTATAAAAGTAATATTATAAAATTTTGGCCAAGAGAATTTACTGAGACAGCAATCGATCTTGGATTATTCAAAAATATTCGGAGTATAAAAGAATTTGAACAAAAGAAAGATGATTTTATTATAAAATTAGGTATGGAAACAGTAACATTGGATAATAACGTGATTTCTGTACCCGATGATACACTTTTTCTAATCATAAATAAAAAGTTTAAATCTTTGTCAAGAAGAAATTTTAATTTAGCTCTCACAAAATTAAAAGGGGTAAGGTGTGAATCTAGTAATATTATTCATTCTTTAATATTTGAAATTAGCGATCATGATTATACTTTATCTGATGATCTATACTATATATTAGATCAGTATGGCAATATTTATCAGACTATAAAAATTGAGATTACAATAGAGGGTTTTTTTCAAAGATTCAAAGAAATTAAAGGTAAAACTAATGAATTTATAAGTATATTTGAACCAAGTTTAAATACCAAACCTGTGTTAAATAAGATCTATAAAGCAATAGAAGAAAATAAGGACATTTTTAATTTCCTTAATGAAAATAAAATTGAACTTCCTGAGAAATTTAAATTTGAAAAGATAAATACAAAAAACAAAATTTTTCTACAGTGGAAGTCAAAATTAATTGATTTGCTCAATATAAGCTTAAAATTAAATAACATTGAGAAGAAACTTTTGGATAATAAGAGATTGTATTCTGGTAGGGATAAAAAGTGCGGTTATCTTACATTTATAGAAAAAGTATCGTTTAATGAGGAAAAAATTGTCGATAAAATTCAAGATACTCTATTAAAGCTCCGAGGAAAATTGGTGAAAATTAATAATAAAATTTCTAAATATTCTAAAAAAGAAGTAAAGCTATTAAATTTGGATTATGAAAGAGCTATAATAGTTGGTAGTGATGAATAACTTTGAAATGTCCTTCTTGTAATATAGAAATGGAATCATTAGTTGCGGGTATATTTCAATGTCCGCAGTGTAGAAAAATCTTAAAACAATCGGAAGAAAAAATTGTAAAAGAGCAAAAAGATGTTATTAAGGAAGGTGAATTTCAGGAGGGGGAATATTTCCATAAAAATCTTAGTTTAAATAAGACTTATGAAATTTGTGAAAAAGGAATAATTGTAAATAAAACTACCAATTATGTTATGGCAGTTTTAATCTGTGAAAGCTCCTATAAAGAAAGATATGTAAGATTATCATGGTGGAAAAATTATCAACACGCAGGACTATTCAAAATTTACGATAATGCAGTACTAAAAAATACTATAAAAGTTTTGGAAAAAATTGAAGAATCTTTTGATGATTTTTGGAATTGGAAAGGAATATATGGTAAATCTAAACCAAAATCAGAAGAAGTATTAGCAAAAGAAAGAAAGTTAGAGATTATTAAAGCTCGAATCATTGAAAATCGAACATGTCCAAATTGCCAGAACAAAATGGAAAAAAAAAAATCCCATTATATTTGTCAGCATTGTTCAGAAATTGTAATATTAGAAGGATATAATCAACCAATTTTTAGTATCTCCCCCTCCGATCTTGATTTATCTTTTCACAGTAATTTCCCAATTAATTATTACATGCCGTTAAGTGGAATTACAGTAAAATGGTTAGTAGGTGAATGGAAAGCTATAGTAATTATCTATTCTAAGGATAACCCCAATAAGAAATGGTTAAGATTCTACTGGTGGGTTCGAGATTTAACTAATTTCATTAAATTTGGTAAAAGAGAAATAGGAAATGGCGTTCAAATGGGTTGGAAAGCCCAAAAAGGTATCGCCTCTCCAAATATTTTTGATAAGAAGTTAATAAAACCTCTGATAAATGCATTAAAAAAAATATCTATCGAAATGAATTGGAATATTGATTAAAAAAAAGTTGTAAATAAAATGGCTGAAATTTTAGATCCAGATTGGAATAAATTAATTTTAGATTTTGAAAAGGGTTTAGAGAATGCAATAGAACGACTTGAAAACAGAGACATTGAGAATATTCCAGGTGCTAAACAGGCTTTGATACAACGATTAAATGATATGAAATTAATTTTTCCTAAAAACAACGGGGAAATTTTCATTAAATCTATAAATGATAAGATACAAAACACATTTTTTCCTAACACTAAGGATTTTTCTCTAGCATTTGAAAAAATTTTAAAATCACGCACTCATGAACAAGATTTTATAATTAATGAATTGTTAAATGGATTTGTCACCTCCAAAGCAAAAGCAATTGTAATAGGAACTCAAGGTCCAATAATTGATAGGATGGTTGAAGCCTTTAGTAAAAGAAATGACTTTCATATTGTAGATCACCAATTCTTTGCAATGTTTGGAGATCCTAATAAACCTAAGCATTATGTGAAAAAGCAGCTTGAACAACTTATAAATATGTTTGGATTAATATCAAAAGAGCTTGTTGTAGAAAAAGATGTGAGGACTAGCAGCCAAAAAAAATATACTTTTTATACCTTTCCAGAGGATATCATTAAAATTCTTGAAGAGAAATATTTAGTAATTGATGAGGAGTTAGGATATGCATATGTTTCAGAGGAGTTTGACCGAAATGTCTTTATTTGTATGTTCTTAGCAAATATTGCTATAAATAGGGACGATCTAGAAAAAATTGGAGGAACTTATACTATTAATGGGATTTCAGCAATATTCTCTGTAATTTTATTGTTAAGTTTTTTGCCAAAAATTTCAGTTGATGAAACAAGTCCAATCTTAAATGATCCTAATTATGATGATACTAAAATGAGTATTGTTCCAAAATCTTGGATGATGAAGCAGGTATTAGAAAATTTATTTGACCCTCTTATTAAAATAGTTGCCTACAGACTAGGAGGAGGTTTGTGGATTTCCGAGATAATAGATTCTGAAGTTAATAAAAGAATTGTAAATCAAATACGATTTTTATTAAAAGATGTTAATAAATGGATTTTAGGGCAGTTGGTTAGAGTAGAAATACCCATTTTTGTCAGTATAGGTAATATCTTAACTGAAGTGTTAGTTGGATATAAAGAAGAATAGAATTTCATGAAATTGGGTGATTGAAATAAGCTATAAAAAGAAATCAATAACAACAATTAAATCAGGAAGAAAAAGAGAGAAATGGACAGAAATACTTCCTAGATATTTAACATTTATTAGCCATATGAGGCCAATTCTTAGAGAAACCCGAAGAATTATTATCGATTTAGATGCAGATCTTTTATTTGATACAGAAGTCTTAGATAAAATCCGACAAGAGGAAGAAAAAAGAAATATTAGAAAAGTAAGAGCTTTATCAGAATTCTCAGCTATGTATAGATCAAATATTTACGAGATTATTAAGGATTTTATTATTAAATATAGAGAAAAAATACCTCTAATTGATATAAAAGATTACATTGTAGATTTCCTTCATGAATCAATAGATGCTTTAAATGTATTAAGACATATCACAAATCCAGATGAAATTAATCTAGAAGATACATATTTATATAATTTAGTAAAGTATATCGAGGCAGTAGTTTTTCCTAGGGGAGTAAATTTGAAATTTATATATGAAAAATTATTAAAAAATGCTCAGCATTTTTTTGAATGTCAAAGACACATTTTACAATCCCACACATATTATCGTGAAAAAATAGAGACTCCTGATACTTTTGAAGTACCATCCTTATCCCCTAAAGTGACTCAACTTATCAATAATATCACATCACTTTTTAATCTTGATCCAAATTTTGGAAAATATCCAGAAAAAGAAAATTATGAAATTCCAATGATATTAAAGACTGATGTTTTTCTACCTTATATTGATTCAATTGCTAATGCTGAAGAACAAGCTGTACAATCTATTTCTGAAAGAATAGGTCTTAGATTAATAGATGAGATCTTTTTAACGCTTCATGAAGATTTTGTAAACATATTAATAGCTAATAATTTTTTACGTGAAAATAAACAATCTGATGGGACTATCAGGTTATATCCCCAGTTTAGTAATGAGACACTATTCCTCTACTACTTAGCTTTTGCTTCTCAAAGACGTGGGTTTTTATCAAAAGAATTAATAAATTGGATTTCAATGAATTTTGCTTTTCTAATTTATATGGGTATTTTGAAGTGGAAATTGTCTGATGAGAATATTTTTTACCCTATTTTTAAAGATTTACAAACAAATGAGAAGATCCTCCCATATCTTATGAAGTTAATTTGCTTTCCAAATTATTTAGGTTTAGATAAAATGAAAATTAGAGACTCACCTCAATACAGAAAGGAAATTTTTAACTTTATGGGGGCTGAAATAGATAATCTGAAAATCCTAATTTCTGAGATTGCAGAATTTTGTGAAAAATTTGAAAAAGAAAGAAAAAATAATTAAATTACAAAAAAAGAGATGAGATTTATTAGTAATAAAGAAAGTGAAAAAAAAATCATATACACTGATGATATCATTAAAGATAGAATGGGTAAATATGGAGCTGTATACTTCCCATATGAAATAAAAGAAACTGTTGAAGACATCCTAGGAAATGAAGTTAAAAAAGAAATTTTAAACGATTTCTTTGATGCCCTAAATAAATATGAAGATTATACTGAACGGTTAAAAGAAACTAAATTAAATCCGAGTTTAACAGTTCTTTTATATGGACCACCAGGCACCGGTAAAACTTCATTAACGAGAGGATTTGCGAAGAAATTTGCAATTCCCATATGCGTAGTAGAAACTGATAGATTAGTTTCCCCCCTTTTAGGAGATACTATTAAACAGATAAGACGTGTTGTAGATTTAGCTGCTGAAATTGCTCGAGAAAGATCTGCTTTTATTTTATTTTTTGATGAAATAGATGCTATTGGCTCTGAAAGATCAAATATTCATGAAGTAGGAGAAATTAAAAGGGCAGTGATCTCATTTTTGCAAGTTATTGATAGAATTAACTATGAAGGTGTTCCATTAGCAATTTTTGGGGCGACAAATCATCAAAATCAATTAGATTCTGCAATTTGGAGAAGATTTACTTTTCATCTTCAATTTGATTTCCCTGATTTTCATCTAAGAAAGAAAATAATTTATTCTTTTTTACAAAAAATAAAAAACGCTAAAATAGGTGTTGATGAATACCTATTTGCAAGCCTAGATAAAGAGTATGAAGAGTTACAGAGTTTGGAAAAAGATTTAAAGCGTAAAATTGGAGAAAAAATATCCGAATTTGAAGATAATACACTCTGGAGAGAAATCCAAAAAAAGAGTAAAATTGAGGGAATTTTAAAATTGACTCATGGTTATTCAGGTTCTGATATTGAACGAGGCACCAAAGTTGCATTATTGAAAGCTATGAATAGAGAAATATTAACTTATGACATGTTTTACCAAGCTTTAAAGCTGGTTGGGGGAACTGCAATTCATGTTGAACGTCAAGATATCTTAAGCAGTATAAAAAAATCTTCTCAAAAAACAATTGAAAATAGATCAGACAAAATGGAAGGTCCACCAGAAATTTAATCAACTATATTAAATTATAATTACAAATCCTATTGACCTCAAATATATGAATTTTTCATTATTTAACCTCGAAAAAATTAAAGAATTAAGTTCTCCAATTTATGATCTTCAAATTCAACTAAATAAATTGAATGAAATTAAGAAGATCATGACTGAAAAGAAGAATTCTTTAACAGAAGTATTATATAATGATAATACTGTTGTTAATCAATATGAAGAAATAATGGCTATTTTTAATAATTTAAACAATAGAATGATTGAGATTTTAAAAGAAAACCTAAATCAACTGTACTTTTATAAAGATAACTTAGTAAAGAAATTTAAAGAAAATGTTAAACAAAAATTAAAAGCAGTAAAAATTGATAAAGATTTTACAAAAAAAATCGGATTAGATTTAATAGAAAATAAAGATGTCTCTAAAGTAATTGATAGAATAACCTATACTCCTTCTATTGACTTAAACCAATGGTCAGATATAATTAGTTCATTGAAAGAATACTCAATCTTTTTAAACACTATAAGGAAATTATCTAAATTTTATAATCTATTAATTCAAGAGAAACTTGAAAGGGGTTTAGATGGAATTCCTCAAGATGTCGATGATGATTTAAGAGATGAATACAAACAAAAATTTCGTAAGAATCCAAATTTAACTTTTTTTCAGTTTATTCAAGATAAAAAGCATAACTTTACCACTGAAGAATTACAAATAAAAGAGGACTTTATAAAGAAGATCAGAGAAAATGAAGAGATTGAAAAATTAAAAAAAAAACAGCAAGAACAACAAGAGACTTATGAAAATTATTTACACTTATCTAAAGGAGAATTTGAAAGGTTAAGACGTAGAAAGAAACGACAAAAATTAAAAGAAGTTTCTATTAAACGCAAAAGTGAAGATAGAATTGAAATTCCAGAAAATATTTCGAAGAAAATAGAAGAATTTAAATCCCAATTCGAAGACTCATTCGAGAATAAGAACTCTTTTGAAGAGAGCGAAGATAAAGACCCTTTAGAATTAATTCGTGAAAGAAAAAATAAGAAAGAAGAAGAATATAAGAAATTTAAGAAGCATTTTGAAGATACTTAAAAATTGGAGTGATTTTATAATTCAGAAAGATCATTTTGCTATTAATGTTGGCTCTAAGGCAATAAAAATAGAAGATAAATTCACTTTAATAAAAGGTAAATTTAAAATCGACTCTATAGAGCAATACAAAATTAATAATTTTGCAGAATTATGCAATCATTTAGAGATTATTCCACTTGAAATAATTCTTAATACTTTGAATGGTATCAAAAAAAAAAATGAATTAGAAAAAACCTCTAGACTTTTAAAAATTTTAAATAACCAAAATAAAGTCATAAACAAAAATTTTGAAATTGTCTCTCAATATATTCACATTTTGGAATTATTACTCTTGAATTTAGAGTTAAATACATTAGAGAGAAAAAAGGAAACCCTAAATAATGAATTTGAAATTGCCAAAACCTATAAAAGTTCTCGAGATTTATATGCATTCTCAGATTTATTAAAAAAAATAAGAAAATCTATAGAAGATAATAGGAAGAAGGCATCATATTTAGAGAAAGACTATTATATACAGAAGAATCAAATTGATCAAATAGAGAATAATATTAATGATTATAATTTAAAAATAAACGAATTAGAATCTGAAAAGAAGATGTACTTCTCCCAAATTAATCAAATTTCAAGATTAACTGAAAATGTTTCTGGAAATAAAGAAGCTTTAAAAGGTTTAGGAATTGGTGTTAATCTTCCAAATTCGGAGAAAATCCGTATACTTCAATTAAAAGCAAAAGAACTCTCATATAGTATTAAGCAATTAAAGTCCCAGAAAGAAGATCTGATCAGAAAGCTAAATGCAATTTATCCGAAATATGAAATTTATAAAAATGATTACGAAAAAATTTTATTTAATATTGAGCAGGATGATAAGAAAGCTAAAGAATTACAATCTGAATTGAAAGATAAATTAATAGAACATGATGATAATCTAAAGCACGGAGATTTAGTTAATGTAAACATTTTAAGACCATTAAGACAAATCAATGATGATATAAAGAAAGTAGATTCACAATTAAATGAAATATTAAAGTCTAAAATGTCAATTGAGGATGAGAAAGATCAAGACTTATTATCATTGAAGGAAAAATTAAAAAATATTTCCGATACTATTTCAAAAAAAGGTGGTACTTTAACTATAAACAATAATAAGAAGGCTTTCTTGGAAGCCCTTCATAGTTATAGAAAATTTGAGTCGACACTAAATGAAATTGAAAGGATAGTAAATTATTTTTTACCAGAGATTAAATTAACAAGTCATTTTAAAATCACAATTAATGAACTTGCTACTGAATTTTTCATAAGTACTTCTTTTACGAAAAATGATAATGTTGAATATAAATTTAAAGAATTAACGACTCCAGAAAGAGTGTACTTTATTATAACCTTATATTTATCAATTTGTATTGTTTTAAAAGAGAAATATATTATCTTTTCAAACTTATTTATTCCAAGTGATTATAATAAGACTGGTTCTATTTTAAGAACATTCAGAAAAATTATACCTATATTTAAAAGAATTGATTTTTTAAGTAATTTTAATTTAATTCTAATCCTTTCAAATATAGAAATTAAAAAGGAAATTGAGTATGTAAAAATATTTGAAATTAAAGAAAATTGAAGTAATTATCATGGAAGAACTTGTTAAATTATTGACAAAAACGATCTTAACACAACCTCAAAATATGATTAGGGAAGAAGATCTCAAGAATTTGTGCAAGGAATATGATTTTGATAAAGTCATTGGTGAAATCTATCTCAAGCTAAAAAATATTGGTTTTGAATTTGTTAAATCGAAATTTCTTAATGAAACATTCTATATTCTAACCGCTGAAGGAAAGGATGATAAAATTTCAGCTTCTCAATATGGCACTTTGGCATTAATTCTTGCTATAAGTAAAGAAATTGATGATAATTTGAATATTGAAGATATAAAAGAGATCTTTTCCGAAGTGTGGGAATCCGACATTGAATTTTTAATTAAAGAGGATTATTTAAGAAAAACAGAAGATTCAAATGTTTTATTAGTGACACCTCAAGGGAAAGCGTTAATGAAAAATATAATTCAAACCTTAAATTTAAAAAATCTATTAGATCTTTTTTCGAAGTAATTAAATTTAAAATATTAAAAAAAATTATTCCTTTGAAGGATTTTCAATATCTAATATAAATTGTTCATATATCTTTTTTACTCGTTCTGCAGATGGACCTGAACCCCTCACACCATTTTCATCAACAATAATTTTACCATTTAAAATTGAAATTATATTTTGATCTCCAATGTAATTCACATGACCTTTTGAGAAGATAGTAGCAATACGATCTGCTAAAGCCTGCATAGGAAAGGGCTCTTCTTCAACAGTGATAAAAAAGTAGTAAGTACTTCTTATTAAGACTTTAGGAAAGTCTTTATTTTTCTCATTTTTTGCATTTTCAAGAATTATATTAGAATCTTCACTGACTCCTTTCAATAATCCTACGAAGAATTTATCTTTATCTAAATATACCTTTACAATTTTATCTATTAATGATTGTAATTCTGTATTATACTGTCTTAAGGACATTATGGTTCAATATTTTTAGTATTATTATTATTAATATGTTTTCTTACATTTATTCTTAATTTAAAAATATACTACTTTTGAAACAGCGTTTCTATCAACTCTGGTATGCCCTCTCCTGTTACTGCACTAGATTTTATTATTTTAACGTGAGGATTAATCCCCTTAGCATCATCTATCATCTTATCAACATTGACAACCATAACATCTAATAAATCGATTTTATTAATTACAGCTAAATCAGACATCTTAAAAAGCATAGGATGTTTCTCTATGACCCATTCACCTTCAGTAATAGATACTACGCATATCCTTTTTTCAGCTCCTAAAATAAAATCAGAGGGGCAAATTAGATTTCCAACATTTTCGATAAAAATTACATTGTATTTACTCATATCATAATTTTTAACTACTTGAGAGATATGATAGGAATTTAACGCACATTCAGTACCAGTATTAATTTGAATTGTTTTAACTCCGTGCTTTTCAATCCGATTCGCATCCACTCGTGTCGTAACGTCACCATTAATCACAAGAATCTGTAGTTCATTAGATAATTTTTTGACTAATGCTTCAATTAAGGCTGTTTTACCTGCTCCAATTGCTCCAACGATTTCAAAACAGCGAATTTTATACTTTTTGAAATGTTCTGAGTTTTGGAGAGCTAATTCATCATTATTCTTTATTAAATCTTCATTTAATTCAATAATTTTTGAAATTTCTTCCTTTGGCATAAAATCCAACTATTTATAAGGTTAAAAGAACTAATTAAAGATCATTGATATAATTTTTTTTGAAATTCAAACTCTTAAGATAAATTCCAATTAAACTTATAAACTAAATATGAAAACAATATTCCTCCAAGTGCTGGAATATAAATTAAAAGAGCTATAGATCCATAAAATATTACTGGTAATAAGTTAATTAAGACTATTATTATGAGAAATGTTCTTCCTTTCAATCTAATGGGGAAAAAGTAAAGAAATGCAGTGATTTCCCTATTTGCATTCGGGAATATCATATATGAAAATAATCCATAAATTCCTCCCCAAGCAAAACCAGAATAAATAACTGTCGATTCTAATGGGAATAAACCGATAAAAACTAATCTCAGTAATATAAAAATTAACAGAGAGGTTGCAGAGCTAAGTAAAAAAAGTTTAATTAAAAAGGATGTTCCAAAACCTAATTCAATACTTCGAGAGATAAAAAATAAGAAAAATATCATCATAATGAAGAAAATAAATCCAAAAGCACCGAAAACTGGGTATATAAACAGGCTAGTAAGAATAGTTTGGAATAGATAATCATAGATTAGGATATGTAAATCAAAGTAAATATAACTACCAATACCATAAGATAAAAGAATAAAACCTGTAATCGAAAATCCTAAAATCAACACCATTAGAATCCATGTGCCTTTAATGTGAGATCGTCCCCAAATAGAGGGGTGAGTGCGTTTTCTTATTAATTTAACTTCTCTTTCTTGGCGTTTTAAATACTTTTTCAATGCTTTTGGAGCTTTAAATGAGTCTTCTTGTACAGTTACTTTAGCTTCTTTGGTGTTATACATAGGAATCTCTTTGGCATCTACAGGAACTAAAGGAACGTGCTTAAGCTCAAAAGAACACTGATGATTTTCAGGTAATCTATGCTTCTTACAGAATATTCCTCCACAGTATTTACATTTAAATGGTAAATAGCCAATTTTTTCTCCGCAGTATTCACAGAAAGCCAATTCCACTCACTTATTAATTTGAAAAAAAATTACACATATTATACTTAATAAAAAACTTTTTACTTCATAATTCTTTTGATTGTTTTTTAATATTTCCATTTAATTATCGCTGTATATATGGATTAACATCATATGGAGCAAAAATACTCCAAAGTGTAATTATTAAGAGTATGAGGAGTGGCATTATTAGGAGAATATAAATCTTTTTATTCCATTTCCAAATATTTTGACCATCTAAGATTCCAAATGGTAACATGTTAAAACTTCCTAACATAAAGTTGAAATATGCCGCATATCCGATAAAAGTATTTATAGGATATAATCCTTTTGGAATAAGAAAAGACAGAACAAGAAGTATGCCCCCATAAATCAAATTGATAAAGGGACCGGCTGCTTTGCATAACCCTGTTTTTCTGCTTACTTTGTCTAAACCTAGAACCACAACTGCTCCAGGTAAAGCAAGCATGGGTAATCCTGGTGAGGATGTAAATAATCCGTACAATCCAATAATGATACTAAAACTAGTTATTAGCATTCCAAATGTGAGTAATCTAAATTTAGTTTGAAGTCCGAAATGGATCGCTACTTGACGGTGCCCTAATTCATGAAAAAGGAAAGTCGTCATATAAAACGTAGCTAACATAAATAAAGCCCAAGTATAATTCATATAAATAAGTTCGAAAAATGAAATAAATCCTATAAGGAATATAAGGGCAATCCCAATCAAGAAATGTAAAAACTCTGACTTGTGTGCTAATAAAATACCTTTAAATTCAATTCCTGAATTAGCATCAAATGCATTATCAGGAATAGACTTTTCTTGACGATACCATGTATATGTACCATCTGTTGTACCTCTTATTGGGGACTCTGAAGAGATAAAATCTTGAGATTGTGGAGTCGTTACATATTGAGTAGATATTGAAGGTGCTTGATAAGATTGTATGTTTGCTATTAAAAAATCACATTCATGATCAACAGGTAATTTATGGAATATACAATAATTTTGATTACATTTACTACAATGATATAATTCGTTTGTTTCTCGTCCACAATGATAACATATTGGCATGAATCAATTACCGCTATTTAATTTATTTTTATTTAAGGTATTATTATTGATATAAAATTCAATATTAATAATATTAAGTCTAAATTTAAATCAAGGTTATATTATCTATATATATAGATAAGATATTCTAATCATCATATAAATATATAAAATAGGATAGGTATTGGTCTGGAGCAATGAACGAAGCAGAAAATAATAATCAAGAAGATTTAGAAGAAGAAAGAGAAAAATTGAAGACCTTAGGCGTAAAAAGTACATGGAATATATTAACCGATTTAACAAAAAAGAAAAAAGAAAATTGAAAATCAGAAACACTCCTTGATTATGTATTAAACACTGACTTATTTTTTTACAGTAAAAACCGTCATATTCAAAAGTTAAATTAATCACTAATCATTTTATTTATTTATAAATTTAAAAGAGTATAAAGAAGTGAGTTTAAACGAGTAGAAAAGTATATTGCCCAATATGTGAACGTGAAGTGCAATTAAGAAGGAAAAATTTTAATCGTTTATATCATGAACTTTTATTCTTTATGGTTATTCTTACCTGTGGACTGGGATTTTTCGTTTATCTTCTATTAAAATATTTAAAAAAAAAAGATCGCTGCCCTAATTGTGAGACTCGTTTTGATCTTGTAACTCTTGAACCAATAGAAGCTTAACAAATGCTTTATTTAACGTTCATTTTACTTTTACATCTAGGACAAATCTTATCCTTGTCTTCTAAATTTTTTTTAATGATTGTTTTTTTATATTTGCATGTGCTTTTAGGACATTCTAGCTTAAATTTAATTATTCTTACAGCTACTGGCTTTTCAAACTCGTGTTTTTGTTTCAATGTTGCATTAGTATTCCTTTCATCCTTTTCACTTTTTTCTTCGGGCTTGTTCTGTTTCTCTTCACTTTTATCACCTTTTTTTCCCGGTTTTAGCCATCTTTCCAAGCTCAAATAACTTTCACAATTTTCTAATTTTTATATTAAATAAAAAGAATAAATAATTAAATTTAATTCCGAAGTATTTTAAAAGACTTGTTCTTCGCCAGCAATCAATCTTTTTCTTAATTTAATCAGTGAATCTTTTGATAGAAATTCTTCAGATACTTCTTTTGCTATTTTTTCGATACTTGAAAAGTTCACATTATTTGCAGGAATTAATGTTATAGAGTTTACCCAAGGATCTGTGATTGGTCGTCCTATTTGAGATAAAAGTTTAACATGGCATTCAATAATATCACCCTCACCCCTCTTGTAAATCTCTCGAGCGATATTTGTCGCTGCAACGTTATATATTTTTCCAACGTGATTTATTGGATTTTTACCGCATACCGCCTCTAGACTCATTGGCCTACATGGAGTAATTAATCCATTTGAACGATTTCCTCTTCCCACTTCCCCATCATCTCCTGATTCTGCTGATGTTCCAGTTATTGTAAGATAGATTAAATTTTTCTCTATTATATCAGCAACATTTATTTGACACGATACTTCTCTCTCTGGAATAACTTTAGTCGCTAGATCTAGTACAGCATCTTTAATTTGATTAACATTATTAATATAATCATCAATATCATCGATATATTTACTTACCATAGCAGCAGCTACCGTAATCCCCACTTTATTACCAACCCTCTCTGTCATAACTTTTATATCTTCTCCAGATGCTCTACATTTATCTTTAAATTTATCTGAATTGATCAATTTTTCTGTTTCAAGAGTTACTCTTTCTGCATCTGAATATGGTGCATAACCCACCCCAAAACTTGTATCATTTGCAAGAGGAACTTCTTCAGAATGATGAGATTCATCAAAAACACCAGTTAAATCGACTGAACCAGGTCTTACCGCATAGTCAAATTGAATATGTTTATCCAAATTAAGGTTTCTAAAAATTTCACCCATAATTTTACGCGACGTATCAAGACAAATTGGAGCAACTGGAATATAATCTAACCTATTTTGATTTGGACCACATTCGGTAAGAATTTGATTTATAGCCCTTCCCACAATTAAAAAATATTGTGGTTGAATCATTTGGCCTCCATTGAATTCTGGTTTAGCTACACCACCAACCAAGGCTGCTTTATCAACATTATGATGATAAACACGATCAAATTTATCTAAGTAATATAAGCATAATGCCCTCGAACAAGCATCTGCAATCGCATCACATACACTATCTGGATGTCCAACTCCTTTTCTTTCGCAAATCTCCGGAAATTCAGAATATTCAACAGCAAATTTAAGATCAAGCTGATTAACTTTCAACATATTACATAACCAAATTAAAATTTACTTTAACAATTAATATAGTATAAATTTAAATTCATAATCAAATATAATAATTATTAAAAAAAAAATGCATCTCAAGCATTTATTATGCTTTAAAATTATAGTAAAAAAACTTTATGCATTAGGTAGAGAACAATTTTACCAGATTATATGACTATTAAGTATTTAAGAAAAAGTCTAAATATTAGCCAAAAAGAACTGGGAGAAAAATTAAGAATTCCCCAGTCCACAATTTCGAGAATAGAAAATGGGAGCATGGATCCTCCCTATTCGAAATTCAAAGTCATTTATGAATTTTTAGAGAGGGAAACTATGAAAAAGTCCCAAGCTGAAATGATTGCGAAGGATATTATGACAAAGAAAATAATATCAATAAGACCTAGATCATCAATTAAAGAAGCTATAGAATTAATGTACGAAAATAGCATTTCACAACTCCCAATAATAGAGAATGGGCAAAATCTTGGCAGTATAACCTCTAAAAAGATACAAAAAGAGATCACAGATAAACCAGAAATCTTAAATATGGATATCTCTCTTCTAAAAGAACTACCTTTTCCAGAAGTTGAAGTTGATTGGAATGCAAAGGATATTTCAAATTTATTAAGTAATTATCCTGCTATCCTTGTAAAAAAAAATGATATATATGTTGGAATAATTACAGATTCTGACGTTCTTAAACTTATAACCAAATAAAAATTATAAAATTATATATAAATTTTAGTTATATAATCAAATTAATTAATATCAAATACATAATAATAATAAAGATTTTTATAGCCGCTAAATTTTTTAATAATGGGATTTAATGACTGAAACACTTCTGAGCAAAATAAATGAAATATTAAAAAAAGCTGATTTTGAAACTTTATTTTTAGATGAGTATTCTAACAAAAAAAGCAAATTCTGCTTTGATATATTAGTAAAAAAAGAATCTTCAATTTTTAGTGTAAAATTGATTTCAAATATTGATAATATTAGCTCAGAAATTATTAATGATATAAAATCTCTCTCTCTATTGTTGAAGTCTAAACCATTACTGATTGGTGTTAGAAATAGATACCAAAAATTAGAAGATAATACTATTTACATTAGAGAAGGATTACCTTTTATAACCTCAAATACATTGGAAAATATTTTAAACAGGAATAGATATCCGTATATTTTGGCTAAACGTGGTGGAGGGGTGGTTTTTCTAAATGGATCTCTGATGAAAGAATTTAGAGAACAACATTCTATCAGTCGAAAAGAATTATCTGAGAAGCTGGGAATAGCTAAGAGGACAATATATTCCTATGAGAATGAAAGCTTACGTCCTTCTGAAAAAATTGCTGAAAAAATATCCGATATACTAGAAAGTAATGATATCTTTAAAAGAATTAATATTTTTGATTGGCCCATCAAATATGATTTAGATAATAAAGAAAATATAGAAGAGAGTTATCTATCACCTTTTGAGTTTCATATACAAGAGGTTATTAACGATATTGGTATTTGTACTTATTGGTATAAAAAAGGACCTATCCCCTTTCAATTGTCTCTATACTCACAAATTTCAAAAGACAACCAAAAATCAAATTTTTATCCCATATTTTCAGGCATAACAGAAGATCAAAGAAAAATTAATGAATCTATTGTTGAATGCCTCCGTACATTCACAAAATTATTTCATAAAAATGCCCTTTTCATCATTAACGATAACATCAAAATATCTGACGATTTAATGAAGGAAAAGATCCCAATTATCAAGGTAAAAGAATTAGAAGAAATTGATGATGAAGAGGAATTTATTGAAGTTATCCAAGAATTGTAAATTAGTTTGTGGAATCGACGAGGCAGGGAGAGGACCAGTCTTGGGGCCTATGGTAATATGTGGTGTATGTTTTCCATCATTTGATTTAGAGATTCTAAGTAAGATTGGAGTAAAAGATTCTAAGAAACTTACTAGCTCAAAGAGAATTGAACTTGCACAAATTATTAAAAGAAAATGCTATTCCTTGAAAGTTAAAATAATAAGTGCTAAAGAAATTGATAATAGAGTAAAAAGTCATTTTACTCTCAATAGATTGGAGTTACTTAAATATATTGAGATAATCAATGAATTAAAACCAAATATAATAATAGTGGATGCAGTTGATGTAAATGAAAAAAGGTTTGGAGATTCGATAAAAAAATTATTAGATTTTAAACCCACTAAAGTTATCTCGAAACATAAGGCAGACGACATATATCCTATTGTGTCGGCTAGTTCCATTATTGCAAAAGAGATTAGAGACAATTTAATTGGAAATTTAAGAGAAAAGTATGGAGATTTTGGATCTGGATATCCCTCTGATACTAAAACTATTAATTTTCTGAGAGAGTGGATAGTAAAAAATAAAAAACCCCCTTCTATTGCTCGAAAAACTTGGGATACTACAAGAAAGTTATTAAATGAAACAATTTATATGAAAAAAATTACGGATTATCTGTTATGATCTATTTTAAAATCAAAATAATATGATTAGCAGCATACTTATGAATATTAACTTTACTGATTACTTTGTAATCTGCTTTTTCTAAAATCTCTTGTTCTCTTGCATAAATCTTTTCTGATTTTTGTACACTACTAATTGATTGGGACTTTATCGCCATTATTAAATATCCTCCTTCTTTTAAGTAATATCTACAGTTCGAAATCGCTATTTCAGCCTGATTTGGTTGAGCAACATCTTGATAGATTAAATCAATTTCAGAAAAAATAGATTTAGCATACTTCTCTGGAAAATTTGCATCTCCTAAAATAGGAACAAGATTTTTCCTATTTGAAGTATTTTGGATAAGTTGTCTCATACTTCTGGGGGCTACTTCCACCCCAAAGACTATTCCTTTATCTAGGATGTCTGATAGATGAGATATTGTAGTTCCAGATGATGCTCCTAAATATAAGCATTTTAGATCATTCTTAAACAGATCAATACTTGGATTTTCTAGTAAGAAAGCTGCCAACTTACTTCTAAAGGGGTCCCATTCTCTATACTCAGCACCTTTATAACTTATTAGCCTCTCTCCATATATCCTATTACCAGGAATTAAGTTTTTAGTATATAATTTCAAGCTGTTAGGTTGACCAGAAATATACACATTAGCAAATCTTGGATGATTCCGGATTTCAATGTCACTCACACTTATTACCCCATTGAGTCTATCTCTTTCTTTTTTTAACCTTTTTTGACTTTTTTTTAGTTTCAGTTTTCTTAGGATATTTTTTTTCTATTTCTTTCACTTTTTCTTCTACTTCCTTCGCCAATTCTTCTCCGATATACTTTCCATTAAAATAATCAACTTTACTAGCAATACCGATTTTTCCAGCAATTAATCTTGAGATTTTTCCTCTAAGATATTGTTTGCTTCCTCTAATGACATTCCACTGATATATCAGTCCATGTTTTGGTCTTTTTTCACCAGATTTTAAAAACCGATATAGGGCTTTCTCTGCACCTAAAATTTGTATCCTAGATGCTGGCATAAATGCTAATTTTTTCAAACTTCCTGCTTTTGCTATTAATTTAGCTCCAACTAAACTTCCTACCAAAGCATTAAGATTAGGAACGGTTGAGCGCATTAAGCTCTCTAAATATTCCTCCAATTGTTCTCTAAAACGATCAAGTTGTATTATTTGTTCTGCAAAACTTTGAACAATATCTAAATCAATTTTAGAACCCATTGACCTTGAAGTTAAATCCACTAACATCTTTATGTGCTCGTCTCCGAATTCAAAATGAGTACCTATTTTTTCAAATGTAAAATTACTTCTATCTCCTAAAGTACTAATTAATTTCGCGATAACTATATTATCTTCAACTAATTTATCAGTTAATTCTGGGAAATGTAATCCATACCATTCTCTGAGTCGATTGGAATATAAACTAATAGATTTTTTAATAGTATCTATTGTATCAATAGTACGCATTATGATGATATCATTTTGAGCCCCTAGAATACTAACTTTCTTCTTAATTAATTGCTCTTCAATAGATTT
This sequence comes from Promethearchaeota archaeon, assembly GCA_048940445.1. Classification (GTDB taxonomy): domain Archaea; phylum Asgardarchaeota; class Lokiarchaeia; order Sigyniarchaeales; family SOKP01; genus SOKP01. The sequence goes on along the minus strand of JBHLON010000008.1, from coordinate 27,899 downwards.
TACTTTATTGAGAACATTCTTTTCAGAAATATTGATTCCAACCTTATTTAAGTTTTTACTCAAGCTAAAACGAAAATTTCTGAATTCAAGGGCTTCGATATCTAACAAAGTCTGATAATCTAAGTATTGGGCTACTACTTCTTCCAATCTTGCATTATCAAACACAAAATAATTAAATCCAGAATTTTTTAATTCTTTTATAAACGCCTTAAAATCATTAGAAATAGTCTTATTATCTAATAATTGATAAAATTCAATAGTTTTATCTTCATTATTAACATTAATATAGCTTAGGATATTATCAGTTTCATCAGTAGCAAATATTCCAATAAACGTATCTATTATAAAACATTTCATTTTCAAGATAGTGTTCTGCTACAAATTTTCTTAAATAATAATAATAATAATATTTCCTTAAGTTATAATAGTGATGCTTGAAGTTAATATTTCTGATTTAAATTTAAAAACTCCTATAATCTTGGCTTCTGGCATTTTAGGAGTTTCATTTTCTACTATGAAGAGAGTAATTAATGCTGGAATAGGAGCAATAACAACTAAATCTATTGGTCCTAAAGCTAGAAAGGGTTATAAGAATCCATCAATTATTGAAATATCACCTGGAACATTTTTAAATTGTGTTGGGCTAGCGAATCCTGGAATTGACAATTTCATCAGAGAGATCGAAGAAATTAAATTGCTTGGATTTCCTTTGATTGTAAGTATTTTTGGAGAAACCATTGAGTCTTACTTAGAAGTTGCATTAAAAGCTGAAAAGGCTGGAGCAGATGCCTTAGAGTTGAATATCTCTTGTCCACATGCAGAAGTTTGTTCTATTGGAATTGATAAAAATTTAACTCATTCATTAGTTGCGGAGTTAAAGGAAAGTATTGATATTCCTATATTTGTAAAGTTGACTCCAAATGTAACTGATATTAATGAAATTGCTCTCGCAGCCGAGAAAGCCGGAGCTGATGCAGTAGTAGCAATTAACACAGTAAATGCAATGGTAATTGATATTAACGTAAAAGGCCCTATTCTCTCTCATGGAAGTGGAGGGATGTCAGGAAAGGGCATACACCCAATTGCTGTAAAAATTGTATATGATCTTTATAAAGTATTGAAAATTCCTATAATTGCATGTGGCGGAGTCTATAATTGGAAAGATGCTGCAGAATTCCTTTTAGCTGGAGCATCAGCATTTCAAATTGGAACAGCATTATATCAAGGATTTGACTTTATTTCTCAAATGAATCAAAATCTTATTAAGTATCTGGAGAGAGAAAATTTAAGTCATATCGACAATTTAATTGGTTTAGCTCATAAGTGGAAAGTCCAGGAGGTTCCTGATCTTGAGTGAAAATATTATCCAAACAGTTAAAGTTAAAAGAATAAAAACACATTGTACAGGAATTAAAACTTTAGAATTTAATATAAAAGATATTGCCCCTCCTAACTATATTAGACCACAAGCTGGTCAATTTGTGATGATATGGGTTCCCGGAGTTGATGAAGTCCCAATGTCTTTATCTGGATGTGATGAAAATGGGAATTGGGCTATAACCGTAAAAAATGTTGGAGAATGTACTAATGCTATTCATAATCTAAATGAAGGGGACTTCATAGGAGTCAGAGGACCTCTCGGAAACTCTTTCAAATTACCAAAAGAAAGATCTACGCTTTCAATTTTGATCGGGGGAGGCTTTGGGATTGCTCCACTTAAATATCTTGCCTCTGAATTATCAAAAAAGAAACTTAAAACCATAATAATTGAGGGAGCAAAAATTGGTGAAGAAGTAATATTTATTGATGATTTCAATACATTAGATAATGATTATGCCGAAATCTTTTATTGTACTGATGATGGGAGTTTCGGATTAGAAGGATTAGCTTCTGATACATTCAATAATCTAATTAAGAAGCGTTTAAGATCTGATTTAGTAAATCTAAAAGTATATGCATGTGGACCTGAAATAATGTTATTTAAAATATTTCAAATTTGCGAGAAATATAACATAGAATTAGAGGCTAGTTTAGAACGAAATATGAGATGTGGTTGTGGTCTTTGTGGTTTGTGTGCTCTTGATCCCTTAGGATTATTAGTATGTAAAGACGGCCCAATTTTCAATTCGAAAATTTTAAGAGAAATAGATGATTTTGGTAAATTTAAGAGAGACTTCACCGGAAAAAAAATATTTATCTAATAGATTTTAAATTTTCTAATAATTACGTCTGATTTTAATGGAAGCGTTTAAAATTGAGAAAGTAAAGAAGATAGCAAGAGCGACTATTGATTACCTTCTTCAACATCCACTGACTCCAAAAGAAAAAATTACTAATATTAAAGGAAGATTTGCTAAAAAATTTGAATATAAGGGTGTTATCAAAAATGCTACAATCCTAGACTACTCAACTGAAGAAGAGAAGAAAATTATAACTAGACTATTAAAAAGGAGAACAACCAGGACCTTATCTGGTGTATCTGTTATTGCAATCATGACAAAACCGCTTCCCTGCCCTGGAACTTGTATATATTGTCCTGGTCAAGAGTCGCAACCTGGGCAGAAAGTTGCACAATCTTATACGGGGAAAGAACCTGCAGCTATGAGATCAATCTACAATGATTATGATTCATTTAAGCAAGTTCAAAGTAGAATTAATGATTTAGAAGCCATTGGTCATAATGTTGATAAAATTGAATTAGTTATTATGGGAGGAACATTTTTATCAACAGATATTAAATATCAAGAAGAATTTATTAAGGGCGCCTATGAGGGTTTAATTAATAGGAAGACTAAATCGTTAGACCAAGCGAAAAAATTTGCAGAAAAATCTGAGAGAAGATTAATAGGCTTAACTATTGAGACCAGACCTGATTATTGTAAAGAAATTGATATCGATCGAATTTTGAATTATGGCGCGACAAGAGTAGAAATTGGTGTACAAACTGTTTATAATGAAATTTACACTCTGATTAATAGAGGTCATACAATCCAAGATACAATTGATAGCATAAGGATTGCTAAAGATGCAGGCTTAAAAGTAAATGCTCATATGATGCCAAATTTAGTTGGATCAAATTTATCGAAAGATATTCAAGCATTCGATATTTTATTTTCGAACCCAGACTTTCGGCCAGATATGTTAAAGATATATCCTTGTCTCGTTATCAAGGGAACTGAATTATATAATTTATGGAAAAAAGGAATGTATGAACCCTATTCTGACGAAGATTTAATTGACTTAATTGCTAAGATTAAAAGTAATATTCCTCCTTATGTTCGTATCCAAAGAATTATGAGAGATATTCCAGCTCAATTAATTGAAGCAGGTTGTAAAAAGAGTAATTTAAGACAATTTGTTCAGAAAAGAATGCATGAATTAAACATTAAATGCTCATGTATAAGATGTCGGGAATTTGGAATTAAGAAAAGAAAAGGTTTTATCACTGAAGAGTCTTTTGATAAAGTAAAATTATATAGAAATGCTTATATAGCCTCAAAAGGAGAAGAGCTATTTCTATCTTATGAGAATAAGGATGAAAATTTTTTAGTGGGATATCTAAGATTGAGAAAACCTTCAGATTTTGCTCATAGATCAGAATTAAATGATGGGAAAACTATGATCGTTAGAGAAATTAGAGTTGTTGGAGAATTAGTACCTAAAGATCTAAAACCAAATAGAGATACTCAAATTCAGCATCGTGGCTTTGGCAAATTATTAATGCTAAATGCCGAAAGAGAATCTCATGATGAATATGATGCTAAAAAGTTAGCAGTTATTAGTGGAATTGGAGCAAGAGATTGGTTTTATGACTTAGGATATAAAATTGATGGTCCCTACGTATCCAAAAACTTAAATTAAAAACGATTTATTGAAGATTGTATTGTTTTTCGCCCTTAAACCTTGCTTTTAGCTTTATGACAGGAGTCTTCCTTAAAAATAAAAATTTTGTCAAATTTCTTTGACAATAAATTAATATTTTAGTCTAATATTTAAATGAATATGATAGATAAGAACCTGGAAAACAGGAACTATTTTATTAAATATATCAAAAAATGATTATGTTCCGATAATTCAAAAAGTACGTTTCTGCTTAAAATAAAAGATCGGATAAGAATTCGTTTGAAACAAAATAAACAAAGGACAAGAAACTAAGATCCTAATCTACTTAAAAGTAATAACGTCGTAATGAAACAGAATATTTGCTTTTGAAAGAATTGTATTATCAAATATTATGATAACTAGCAGTTTTAAACGTAACTTTAATATTAGTATTCCTTTTTATAAATTTAACTATAGTAGCATTTGATAGTTATGTCAAAAATAAAACAAACTATTTCCATTTCGAATAAATTAAAGAAAAAAATTGACGAATATGTAACTCAAAATCACAAGAATTTTCCCATGGATGAGAGGTTTAAGAGTTCTTCCGCGTTTTATGAATTTGTGATGAAAGAATCTCTTAAATGCTTTGAAAAAGGAAAAAATCTGGATGATTTTGAAAAATTTGCAGATCAGGAACTTACAGACTTTTTTGATCAATTTTCCTTTAGACAATTTATACCAATTTTTGAACCTGCATTAGAATTGAATCGATATTCAGAGTTAGATATTGATATGACAATTCGATTCTTATATTCATTGAAACGATTCGCATATCAAAGTGGTTATAATCCTAAAGATATTAAGACAATCAAGATATTAATAGAGAAGATGAGTAATTATGTTTTTTCTAATCGGTTAATTAAAGATTTTAAATATGAAATCATTTTCGATGACAAAACAAAAAATTTTAAGAAACTCATACTTGAATTAACTGGAGGCTATAAAAATATCATCTTCGAAAATTTTAAATTACTGACAGCTGTTTCTGCTGTTTTTGGAACAAGAATCATTAACTTTTTTCTTTCTTTAGATGAAAATTATTGTAGATTAGAATTAGAACCAACTTCTATATTCTTTCAGGAATCTATTGATAAAAAAGCCACTATGGAATTAATTCGAAATAATTTAAGCTATCTTATTAACTATGATAAATTAATCAAGGATAAGCATTATTATTTATGGATAAAAATGGCAAAGGATAAAGACATAGGCCTAATCTTCAACAATAAAAAATCAAGAGAAAAATGGATAAATTTAATTTTAGACGATATAAAAAAATATGGTGAAAATGAGAAAATTCATTTTGATATATTAAAGTTATTTGAAGCATTGCATTGGATTGATATTGAGAATGGAGAACTGAGGAACTTTCGATTAAGGCTAACCAAAGAAAAATATAAAGAGGAAATCGAATTTTTTTTAAATTTAATATCAAAATATGGAAAAATTAATAAATATAATGATCTGTATTACCTAGAATAATGAAAGGATGACAATTATGACTTCTAAAAAATTTTTATCAAATAAGAAAACAGCAAATCAAACAATATCGATATCTCCCGCATTAAAAGATTGGATTGAACGTTATGTAAATGTAGAGAGAAAAAAACATCAAGATGATTCTAGATTCAAAAGTATATCTTCTTTCTATACATATATAATGGAAAAATGCATGGAAATTCTTGAGAGAGGAAAAAATCTTGATGACTTTGAAAGATTTGTGGATAGTAGTACTAAAAACTTTTTTGATGCACTAACATTTAGAGCTGTGATTCCATTCCATGAAGAATTGGTTAGAACTCATAAATATACAGATATCACCTTTAAACAACTAACGAGATTTCTTTTTGCCATTAGGAAGTTATACCTAGACGGTATAGAACCTTACGATTACAAGACATTAGTAGAAAGATTCGAAGTTTTTAAAAACTTCTATTTGGAAAATAAAATAGTAAAGGAGATGACGTTAGAACTTTTTACCAACGGAAATCCTAAATATCCTAAAGTAGTCTTTGAATGTGTTGGAAATTATCAGAATTTATTTTGGGAAAATTGTAAACTAAACGCTGCTATATTCGGGATATTAGGAGGTAAAATAACAGATATCGTATATTCAGACAAAGATTTGTATTGCAGATTTAATATTAATATCACTGACTTAATATTTAAAAAGGATGTTTTAAAGAAAGAAAGAATTAAATTAGTACAAGACAATGTAAATCTTTTAATAAATCTTAAACACGTGATTAATGATGAAGATTTCTATTTCTGGATGAAACTTGCTGAAGATAAAGGAGTAATGGTTAACTTTAATAATGAAAAGGTAAGAGATAGATGGATACAATTAATAATTAACGATCTTAATAAATTTGATGATAAAGATGAATTTTTATTAGACTTTTTAAAAATTTTTGAGAGATTGCATTGGATTGAGATAGAAAACGAAGATCAACTAAGATTTGTGATTCATCTGTCAGAAGAAAAGTTTAAAGATGAAATAAATGTATTTCTAGACTTAATATCAAAATATTCAAAAGTGAATCAATCCGATGGTAAATACTACTTAGAATAATTTTATGTAATTCTGAGTTCATAATTTATGGAATACTAATAACATTCTGTTATCAAAGAAGTAAATTACATATTTTATCCGAATTTTATTATATTAGAAAAGCAATAATTTTATCTCAAAGAAAATGATTTGGAATGGAGCAGTTTGATTATAAAAATCTAGGACTTAAATGTGGTTTAGAAATCCACCAACAATTAGATACAGAGACAAAGCTGTTTTGTCGATGTCCTACCATACTTCAAGGTACAAGAGAACCAGATTTTACGATCAAAAGATATATGAGGCCTGTGTTAGGAGAGATGGGAACGTTTGACAAAGCAATGCTTACTGAATACGAAAAAGGCATAGGGATTATTTATGAGGGTTATAATGATGTTATTTGTACTTATGAATTAGATGATACTCCTCCTTTTTCCTGTAATAAAGAAGCTCGAAATATTGCCCTACAAATCGCCCTACTCTTGAATGCTAACATTATTGAAGAAATGCATGTATGTAGGAAGAATTACTTAGATGGAAGTGTACCAAGTGGTTTTCAGAGAACTATGATTCTTGGAACTGATGGATATATAACTTTAGAAAATGGTAAAAAGATCAGAATAGATATTTTAAGTTTGGAAGAGGAAGCTGCTAGAAAAATAAAAACTGAGAATTATTTTAATTATTTTCGGTTAGATAGGTTAGGAATTCCTTTGGTTGAAGTAACTACTAAACCAGATATCAGTACTCCTGATGAATGCAAAGAGTGTGCGGAACGGATCGGATTACTATTCTGGTCAACTAATGTTAAGAAAGTTATAGGTTCCATTCGACAAGATGTTAATGTTAGCATTAAATCAGGAACAAGAATTGAAATTAAAGGTGTGCAAAAATTAAGCTGGATACCACAATTAATTAATAATGAAATTTCTCGTCAAGTTAACTTAATTGAAATAAAAAATGAACTAAATAAGAGGAAAGCTAGATCTAGTGATATTACTAAAAACTTAATTGATGTATCAGAAAAACTAAAAAATGTAAAATCTAAGTTCATTCAGAAGGGTTTCAAATCAGGAAAGAAGTTATATGGAATTAATTTTAAGAACTTTAAGGGAATTTTCGGAAAAGAATTAATGAATGATTATAGATTTGGAACAGAGGTAAGTAGTAAAGTAAAATCCATTGCAGGATTAAAGGGGATAATTCATTCTGATGAAAATCTCGAAAATTATGGTATCACGAAGAAACTTGTTGAATTACTTATGAATTTATTAGATTCCAAACAAAATGATTGTTTTGTGCTGTTATTGGGAACTAAAGAAAGAATAAATAAAGCCTCAAACATAATAGTAGATCGCATAAGGTTTGCTTTCAAAGGAGTACCTCCTGAAACAAGAAGAGCATTAGAAGATGGTAAGACAGAATTTCTAAGAGAACTTCATGGCGGAGCAAGGTTATATCCAGATACAGATTCCAAGGCAATAATTAACACAGATCAAGAAATCAAAGAAATTAAAGAAAGTCTGCCAGAATATCCTTGGGAAACAATTAAAAAATATTCCGAAAAATATAATACGGAAGAACGTATGATAAGAGAACTAATCTTTAATGACAAATTAGAGTTGTTTGAAAAACTAATAAAAATTTATCCAGAAAATCCCACCCTCCTATTAACCACTCTCTTAGAGACAACCACAGCGTTAAGAAGAGATGGAAAGAAGATAGATTTATTATTAGACAAGGATTTTGTCGAAATCTTTCAGGAATTAAAAAGTAAAAACATAGGAAAAGAAGCCATTGAAGAAATCATGATCGCTAAAACAGAATATCCTAATTTAACTATCAATCAAATTAAAGATAAATTAAATATAAAAAGTATTTCAATTGAGGAATTAAACAATATAATACTTAAAATTATCAAAAATAATCTTCAAATTATAAGGGAGAAAGAAATGAGGGCAATAGGACCTTTAATGGGAGAAATTATGAAAGATGTTCGGGGTAAAATCGATGGAGCTATTGTCTCAAAAGAATTAAAAAATCAGATACAGAAAATGTTAAAAGAGTTGAAGTAAATGGATGATATGTTAAAAGGTTATAGAGGAAAAGCTAAAGAATTTCTAGAAAGAAATAAGTTAAATGTTTGGGATATAATTAATTTAAAAACTAGAAGAACCCAGTTAGAAGGGATATTGCTACCTCGATATGAGCAATCAGCTCCAAATCTAATAGAAATTAAACTAGAAAATAATTACAATATTGGGATAAATATTAATGATATTAAAGAAATAAAGAAAATTGGTAAAAAAGAGGCTCATTATAAAATCCCTGAAAAAGAATTTCCAAAGAATGATAATCTTCCTAATATTAAAATGTTAGGTACTGGTGGAACTGTGGCTTCTCGGTTAGACTACACGACAGGTGCGGTAATACCCTCGTTCACACCTGGTGAACTATTTAGTTCTGTTCCAGAATTGGCAGAAATTTGTAATCTTGAGTGCGAATCCGTATTTGAAAAATTATCTGAGAATATGAAACCAGAGGATTGGCAAAAGTTAGCTGTAAAAATAAAGGAAGCTGCAAATTCAGGTGTTGAGGGAATAATTATTGGTCATGGGACTGATACAATGAGCTTCACAAGTGCTGCATTATCTTTTATGTTGAAAAACTTATCGATTCCAGTAGTCTTAACAGGCAGTCAAAGGAGCTCAGATCGTCCATCCTCAGATGCTGCTTTAAACTTAATTAATGCTGCCACAGTTTCCACATCTGACATAGCAGAAGTAGTGATAATGATGTTAGGATCATCATCACATGACTATGGATTAATTCACAGAGGTACTCTAGCTAGAAAAATGCATTCATCAGTGAGAGATACTTTTAGAACCATAGATGATATCCCTCTCGGGATGGTTAGAAATCGAACGGTCAAAATGTTTAAACATAACTATCATAAGAGAAAAAAGCAGCAAGTTATTGCTCTGACTAAATTTGAAAAGAAAGTAGCCTTAATTTACTCATATCCAAGTTTAGAGGGTGAATTAATTGATTTCTATATTGATAAAAAATATAAAGGTATAGTAATAGCAGGTACAGGACTAGGTCATATAAGTAATACTATTTATAAAGCAATTGAAAGAGCAATTCAAGAGGGAATTATAGTTTTAATGACAGTCCAAACCTTACATGGTTTTACTGGAATGAATGTTTATTCAACAGGCCGAGAATTACTTAATATGGGAGTTATTTCTGGCCGAAATCTTCTGCCGGAAACCGGATATATAAAGCTTGGATGGGTCTTAGGGCAGACAAATGAACCAAACGAGATAAAAGGATTATTACTAAAAAATATCGCGGGTGAATTTATAGATAGAGAATTGCCAATTGCATTTAATTACAATATTGATCAATTACTAAAAGATAAAAAACTCTGATCTATTATTCCAATAAACATATATTTTATTTATTCAAAAATTTGGCACAATAAAAAATTTAAGTTAGAAGTATCTTTTTTTTCTTAATAAATGAATATCGATGAGAAAATTCAATGACAGAGCAAGATTATAGCAAAATGTTTAGTTGTCCACGTTGTGGTGCCATGGGCGCTATCTATGTTTTAAAAGTGGCGGGGAACAGAATTGTGATTAAGCAAAGATGTCCTATTCATGGCGGACGAAAGTATAATGTTCCTCTTATGCAAAAAGATTTATTTATTCCTTATCTCAAGGATGCAATATTCCGCTGTTTTAAGTGTGGCCAAGAAGCTAAAGTAGATTATATGAAAATAAAAGGACCTTGGACCTTAATTAGATCGTATTGTCCTACTCATGGAAAAAACTTGCCTATCCAGAAGATTTGGACTTCAATTTACAATGAAGTTTCAAGCAAGGGTGTTCAAGAAGAAAAAACGTTGGAAATGGAATCAAAAGAACCCCAATTAGAAACAGAATCATCCCCAAGTGAGGAAAAAAAATTCTGTCCAAATTGTGGAGCTCCAATAACTGGTGAGGAGAATTTTTGTGGCGCTTGTGGTTCAAAATTAGAAAATGTTTAACTTAATTCATATATTTTTTTCTTAAAAAAATTTTGACTTTTCTAAATTAACACCTAAAATCGGATAATAGAGGTTAAATCTCTAAAAAGTCTCATAAAATGAAAAAAAATTTAAACTTTCTTTAATTACACAACAATAATTCGATAATATCAGTGATACTTGTGGGAAAACGTATATTAGTACAAAGGAAGGGACACGGAAACTTATGGGCACGATCTCCAAGTCATCGCCATCTAGGTCGTATTCGATATCGACCATTCAAAGAGAAGGAAAAAACTCGTACCTTTAAAGTGTTAGAGCTAGTTCATTCACCCGGAAGGGGGGCTCCAATAGCCAAGGTACAGTATGACGATGGTCAGAAAGGATTTTGGTTACCCCCAGAAGGAATTTATGAAGGAGAAGAGTTCATTCAATCAAAAACAGGATATGGTCAGAATGTCGTAGTTGGAAATATCCTTCCTCTAAAAAAAATTCCCTTAGGTACTCTCGTTTTTAACATTGAGGGAACCCCTCAAGATGGCGGGAAATTTGCGCGCGCATCAGGCGTTGCGGCCATTGTGCAAAACAAGTCGAAAGATAAAGTTCAGTTATTATTCCGTTCTAAAAAAAGTAAATGGTTTAATGAAAAATGTTTTTGTACAGTTGGAGTTGTCGCTGGTGGTGGTAGAACTGATAAACCCTTTTTAAAAGCAGGCAACAAGTTCCATTCCTTAACATCTAAAGCAACAAAATGGCCTGTGGTTCGTGGATCTGCTATGAATGCGAGCGATCATCCATTTGGAGGTGGAAGACATAAGCATCCTCATATTTCTACAACTACACCTCGAACTGCTCCACCCGGGAGAAAAGTTGGATTGATAGCAGCCCGTAGAACAGGATATAGGAAATAAATTTATTCATTCGGTTTATTCATATGATTTATTAGTTTAGCTTCATAGCCGTATTTTCAAGTATCCATTTAAGAATAATCCCAAAAATTAATGATTCTTGCCCTTCCATACTATGACCACAATTTTTTAATAAAATGGCATGATCTTCTGGTATTCTGGCTTGCTTTTTGTTTAACTCAAAAGTTAGTGAGGGTGGAAAAATATTATCAAGTTCACCATGAATAAGATAAACACGATTTTTATTAAATTTTGGATCATTTTTCAAGAAATAATGTGCGCATAACTTTAGAGTTTCATCATCCTTCACTTTCGATATAACGTGCTTAACGAACCATCCGGAAGAAAGAAACGGAAATTTTCCCATGGTCAGAATTTCGACATCATGTAATGCACTAATTCCAATAACCATCGCAACACGCTCATCTTGATAACATTTGGTCAGTACAGAAGTGCCTCCCATAGATTTTCCTATACAACATAAAGAACCCTTCCTGACGTCCTCAATAGAGCAGATTAGGTCGAGAATATTATCGACATCAGTGTATAGTTTATACCACTCTGCTTTATTACCACCCGCTTCTCCATGCCCTCTTTGATCAAAAGCGACAGCAACATATCCCATATGGGCTAAATTAATGAGATTAATTTCATTAACTTCTTTTCTTGTCCAAAATCCATGAAAAAATATAACTGTCGGTCTTGGTTTATCGTATCGCCGTCCATCAGGAGTTAATTTTGTTTCTGAAACTGAACGATAAAAAAACCCAGTTGATTTAACACCATCATCGAAATTGACTTCCAACTTTTGAATGTCTACAGTGCTTTTCGAAATATTCTTAAAATGACTTTCAAGACGATGGATTCCCGCTTTAAAAAGAGCCAAACTAACGGAAAAGGAAACAATCGAAAAAGAAACTCCAAGAAACAAATTATGTAAATCAACAAATAGGATATATATTAACATGATACTAAAAATTACAAATATAGGAAAAATTAATATTAAAATCCAACGTCGCATTTTTAAATAAAAATTCGCTCTTAAATAAATTCAATCCCTTTGTAACTAATTCATTTATATTTAAATAAATAGAGAAGAAAGAAAATAAGAAATTTAATGCCCTTTAAAATTTAACGTAATATTTTTCAACAATTCTTTATAACGAGAACGTAGGGTTACCTCTGTAACACCCACTATTCGAGAAATGTCTTTTTGACTCACCTTAACATTTCTTAATTTTGCTATTAAGTATAAGGAACCTGCACATAAACCTTTAGGGTCCTTTCCCGATATAGATCTTCTCTTTATATAGTTCTGGAGCACTTGAACTGCTTCATTTTCAACCTCAATTCCCAAATTCAAATCAGCACAATAACGTGGTATTAGAGAAACAGGATCTATATGAGAAATCTTTAAATTTAATTCTCTGATAAGAATTTTATAACATTTTTTTACAATATTATCATTAATTGAAGCCTCATCTAATATCTCTTGAAGAGTAATTGGTACCCTTTCATCTTTACAAGCATAATAAGCACAAGCAGCAACCATTCCATTAATAGAGCGTCCCCTTAGCAATTGCCTTTTAAAAACCTCTTTATACAACCGAACTGCTGATTTCTTTACTCTCTCAGGAAAATTTAAATTTCCTCCAATTCTCTTCAGCTCTGTTATAGCCATGAGCATATTCCGTTTTTCCCAAGATAAATGGGTATTCCATTTTGCTGCCCTTCTTAAATCTGGATTTTTAATTTTTGTTCTATCAATAACCGTACTTAAACCAATATCAGGCATCAGTATTGACATGGGTGAGCCGGTTCTTTCCTTCTTATCTTTTTCATGTTTTGAATATGCTCGAATACCACTATGATTAATATCTAGTCCCCTCTCTCCAACAACTAACCCACATTGCTTACATACAGTTTCTCCTCTTTCTTGACTTATAATTGTTGACCCACCACATTCTGGGCAAATATTAGACAGCTCATCTATTTCAACAACCATACTTTTTATCCCTCAACCTTGAAAAATTTTACTCAAATTTTGTCGCTTTTTTCATAGGAACTTTGAGTACAAAAATATACCTTTTTACACACACAAACTTTTTTTGTTATGATCAAATTAGGTCTTTTAATATTTAAATATTTTGGTCAAAATCATTTTTTTTATGAACTTTTTACTAACTAATTTTCTTTTTTTTTTTTTTACAACAAATTAAAATTTTGATTAAAAGTATAAAATCATTGATAATTTTTTTTATAAAGTGTTTGGTGTAAAGGGAGTTAATAAAGTCACATAATATCCAGACATGATTTTATCATTACATCAATGTTCTCAAATGTAGTTGTTTTTCAATTTTTTCACACGAATTGAAGGGCATAAAAAAAATTTATTATCGATTTTAACAGCTTATTACGCTCTTAACTCAAAAATTTTCAATTACATAAAATTAAATATATGAAATATATTATCTTTTTGATTTGATAACAAATCGTTAATTCATATTTCTGACCAAATATGAAGGTGAAACTTAAATCACTAAAGCCCCTCATAAATCTAATGATAAGGAAAAAGAACAGGAATTAGACCATTCAAAAAAAGATATGTCGGAAGAAAGACAAAATCAGTCAGAAAGTGAATTTGATGATATTAGAACAACACTCACTGAAGAAGAAATTGAAAATCTAGATTTAGAAAGTCAATTGGGGAAAAAACTTATAGAATTGTATGAAGAGCAGACAGAACGACATGCTGTTTGGCGTGGGAATGTTACTGAGGCATTTAAGAAATGGTTAAAAGGAGAAAAGATTTATAGTCGCGAAAAAGAACGAATTTCCCTTTATGTAGAGGAGAAAACTAAAAATGAATGGCAAGAATTTATCAATAATAACAAAAAGGAATTTCCCACTTTTTCTGAGCTAATACGGCAAGGGGTCAATACTTTTATAGAAGATTCGAAACTAGGAAAAAATCCATTATCAAAATTGAATCAAAAAACAATTTCCAATATTTCTCACGCATTAAAGGAACCACTTACCTCAATCAAAGGTTACTCTCAATTTTTATTTGAAAATGAGAGTTATAAAGAAAAATTAAGCGAAGATGTTCAAGAAAAACTAAAGAATATATTAGAGCAAAGTACTATTCTTGAAAATAGAATAATAAGCTTTTTGGATAACATTAAGATTCAAAACCATGATTATGATATTCTTCTAATAGAAGATGATTTAGCAACAATTCGATTAATTACGAGTTATTTTGATAGTAAAGGATATCTTTGCAAAGGCGTGGTCAGTGGATCAAAAGGATTGGAGGAATTAGGCAGAGCACAACCAAAAGTAATCTTACTAGATATAATTTTACCGGACCTGAGTGGTTATGATATATGCAAAACAATTAAATCAGATAAAGAGTTCAAAAAGATACCAACTTTCTTCTTAACAGCTATTTCTGGTTCCGAAGTTGAAAAACACCTAAAAGAAACAAAAGCAGATGGATATATTTTAAAACCATTTAACTTTTCTGACTTTGGAGTCATTTTTGACATTTTAAAAAATGGTTAAATTTAAATCACATTTTTAATTTTTCTAAAAAAAAATTTTTTATTTTTACAAAAACTAAATTTAATCTGGTAATTAATATTAATTTTCAAATATTTTTTACATACAAAGATTAAATTTATACATACTGAGATCCATGGTTGATCAGGAAATTCAAGACCGTAACCACAATGATAAGGATGAGAATAATACTCCATTAATGACAGATGAAGAAATTGAAAATCTTGATTTAGAGAGCCAAAAAGTAAAAACTCTCATGAAAAAGTATAAAGAGGAAACTGATAAATATGCTGTCTGGCGTGGAAATGTTACAGAAGCTTTTAAACGATGGTTAAAGGGAGAAAAAATATATGATCGCGATAAAGAACGAATTTCTCTGTATGTTTCTGAAGAAACTAAAGATGATTGGCAAGATTTTATAAATCAAAATAAAGAAGCTTACAACACAATTTCAAAACTTATTAGGGATGCCGTGGACTATTTTATTCATGAAAAGTCCAGTATTTTAGCTGAAGGATTTGATAAATTAGATACTGAAGCCTTAACTAATCTATCTCATGCATTAAAAGAACCCCTAACTACAATAAAAGGTTTTTCCCAACTATTGCTTGAAAATTATCAAGACCAATTGGATGATAAAATTTTGACGACAATTCAAAATATATTTGATCAATCCATCCTTCTTGAGAATAGGATAATTAATATCCTTGACAATATAAAAACAGAATCAAGTCAGTATGATATTTTATTAATTGAAGATGATTTAGCCACTATTAGACTCCTCACAAGCTATTTTGAAAGTAAAGGATATTCTTGCCAGGGTGTCGTTAGTGGTACTAAAGGAATCGAAGAATTAAGGAATAACCTTCCCAAATTAATATTACTAGATATTATCTTACCGGATTATAGTGGGTATGAAATCTGTAAAATAATAAAATCAGATTCCATGTTAAAGAATATTCCAGTATTTGTGTTGACTGCTATCCCCGGATCTGAAGTTGAAAAACATATGAAAGAAATTAAAGCTGATGGTATGATCCTAAAACCCTTCGATTTTTCTGATTTTGAAATCATTTTTAAATATTTATAAAATTCTATGAGAATCCCAAAGGAAACCTATTTCATGTTGTTTATAATGTTATTTTTCTAAAATAGAAGATTTCTTATATTATTTATACCTTATTTAACTAAACAATTATACCTATGAATGGGCTATTGGCGCAGTCAGGTAGCGCAACCGGCTCTTAACCGGCAGGTCGGGGGTTCAAAATTCCATTAGGTTTTCCCTAATGATTGGAAATCCCCTATAGCCCGTAAAATTCCGAAATTTATTCTGTGTTTAAGCGCAGACGGAGGGACTCGAACCCTCGAGCGCTTTTGCGCACCAGCTTACTTGAATAAGATATTACTCAAGGCTGGCGTCTTACCAACTAGGCTACGTCTGCTTAACAAAAACCTTAAATTATATAGTAGTCTAATCAGACTTCTAATATTAAAGTAGTGTATATTTGATAAAATAAATCTTTTTTCATTCTTCTCTTTAGAATCATCAAGCTTCGGCGTTATTTACGGAAAAATATAAATTTTGCCCTATATTTAACTCTAATTGAGATGGTGTAAAAATGAGTGCAGCGAAAGATTTTCGATATCTCATACCCCAACGAATTTTTGATGAAATCACTCAAAAAGCAGCTGAAGAATATCCCTATATCATCCACTTTTGGATATTTGCTGATCGAAAAGAAAATTTTGGCATTGTAACTAAATTTATAATAAATTCCGATTTACGTAAGACTAAAGCTCATGTAAAACCCAGAAGTTGGATGCGTTACAAAAAATCAAAAATTTATAATATGCGTAAATTTAAACAAGAGCTTGGTGTGGATATAGTGTGGCAAGGACATTCTCATCCTGGAGGAAATGAGAAACTTCATGGTATAGATAAGAGAATATTAAAGTATTTATCCAACGGAGTTATGATAATAATTATTCCGTCAGTTCCAGACAAACAACAAGAACCTCATTTGGTTGGTTGGTATTATGATAAGAGATATACCAAGAAACCCATAATAGAAAAAATGATTTTTGAGATAATCTCTGAATAGATAATAGTAAAAATACAGTCTATTGGCTTTCTCTTCCTTTTTAAAGTTTTAACACTTATATAAAGAAATTTAGTAAATTTAAAAAGTTTCCAAATTTTTGGTTTTGTAATTTTTATTATGTTTAATTTAAGTAAGGAGAGAGAAATGAATGAAATATCAATTGAAATTGAAAATAGGGGTTCAAAAAGAGAAAATTTCCTCCAAGTCGATATAGTTAAAGCTATTATGATATTTTTGGTGATCTTTGATCACACGATCCCTTGGATGTATAAAGATTATATGGGAGTTGCGTTATGGGAGCGAATATCTATACCAGTATTTTTGGTGATATTAGGATTTAATGCGGGTCATTCATTTAGGCAAAGGGGTCAAATAAAGATAAAAGAACTTTATTCTTGGAATTACTTTAAACGAAAATTTTGGCGCTATATTTTTCCATTTTTGATTTTATATGTTTTGTCGACTTCAATTGGTATAGCTATCAATGGTATTGATGCTTTAACACAATTTCAACCTCAATGGGGTTATGGACAACTTTTTATAGGAATATTACCATTTTGGGGTCCAGGAAACTGGTTTTTACCAGTACTCTTTGCATCTATCTTTCTCTTACCCTTTTTATATAAAGGCTTTTCAGGTAAACTAATCTGGCGCATAATCACTCTAATAGCATGCTTTGTAATTGAAATAGCGATTCAGTTATTATTTTTCTTCTACGTTTATATTCCAACTCACATAATTCCATTTCCAACTTGGGAAGCATATTATAGTTACTTACATATATATTTATGGTTTGCCACAAGCCCTTTATTTATGCTTTCTGCCATTGGATTAGGTATGTGGTTATCTAGGAACCCAAAAATATTTGCTAAACAGAATATACTTATATGGATTTTATTTCCCTTAAGTTTACTCTATATTATTGCATATCAATTTTTTGAATTTCGTTTTCCCTTCATTCGAGGGGATTATAATCTCTTTGTGTTTCCCTACTCTGCCTTCTTATTTCTCCTAGCAATGAAAATCTTACCTAAAAAAAGCGGTAGTCCATTTGCAAAAGCTATTGCGATTATTGGAAAATCAACTTATCACATATTATTAGCCCAAATCCTTTATTTTGGGATAGTTTATTCTCTCTATGGTGATCACTATTGTGCTAGCCTTCTTGGAATCAATGATAAAAATACTTTAATATGCTCCTTATACTTGCTAATTAATTTACTTTTTTGTATTCCGCTTGGTGTCCTCTGGTGGTATATAGAATACAAAATACGAATATATCGAAAAAGAAAAAGGAGTTCATACTAAAAACTATCAAATTTTCATTTTTTTATTTATTGGGTTTTAATGCTGTAAATCACTCTATTTTAATAAAAAAATATTAAAATTTTGGATTTTTATATAGAAAATATAGATAAATTTGCTATTAGGAAAATTACGCTCAGGTCGCTTAGCTTGGTAGAGCGTATAAAACGTGCCTAAAGCGCCGGTCTGCTAAACCGGTGTCCAAAGGACTCGTGGGTTCGAATCCCACCCTGAGCGTCTATAATGCAAATATAAGGGCCCGTGGTCTAGTGGTTATGACGTCGCGCTTACACCGCGAAGGTCGGGAGTTCAATCCTCCCCGAGCCCACTAATTATAGAACAAACTCTTTATTCTTTCAGCTTTAATAGCGCTCATCTTACAATTCTTCAAATATTTTCCTATTTCGGCTATTATCCCCGCAGCATCAGTTCCTTTTTTTAGCAAGACAATTATTTCTAAAAACCCATAACTCTCTATTGATATTATATCTCTTATATGATCTGTTTTAATAAGTACGTTTTTTATTCTTTCTTTTGTCTTTCCACTAACAAATAGACCATCGATACTCTCCTTTATTATTTTCTCATAGAAATCAATTGTAACATCTGCCAGTTTTCCCTCAATTTGAAACTTCTCATTATCAACCTTTTCAATTTTAATATAAATTGGGAAATTATTTATAAAGTCATATTTTTTAATAACCTCCGATAAAGAAACCTTTTTTTTGTTACAGAGTTGATTTCTGATGTTATGTAATGTTATTAATACATCAGTTTTAGGATTTAGTACACCACAATCAACAAAGATTCCAAACCCAACCTTTCCTACATCTACCATTAAAGCTTTATAAACATCTCCTTCAGACACATTTTCAAAAAGCTGAATCGTTCCAAATTCTTTTCTTAATAAATTATATACAAAGATTTCCTCAGGACCAGAAATTTCAATTTCAAATCTCTTATCAAAGGTTCTTAACTTTTTTATACTTACTTTTGTATCTGGAAAACCTTTTACTTTTTTATTTAAGTATTTTAGATATTTAGAAAACAAAATTTGCATTTTTAATTTTGATGCGAGGTTATCCATCTTATCTATAAGAACTAGTTTTTTCGACATGAATAAAAATGAAATCTTAGATCATATTGAGTTAATTAGAATAGTACATTCGAAGTAAAATAATTTACAATTTTTAGTTCTAAGAAGATTTAAATTTAAATAATTTATGTTAGAATACACTATAAAAATAAATATAAATTTGATAAGAGATATGGAAGAGCAAAGATTTTTTGAGTTAGCTGAAGCCTTGAGAGAATATGAGGGAACTGAAGAGATTTTTTTACTAAATAGTAATGGTGAACTACTTTTCAAATCTGAAAATTTTACTTTATCAGATGAGGAAGCTAAAGAAATTCTTAATGCTTGGAAAGAAAAAAAGCCTGCTCTTATGTTTAAGAATTCTAGATTTGCAATCTTAAAAAATGATGATATTCAATTAGCAGCGAAAAATATCAGTCAAGGAAAAGGAAATATTGTCGGGTCAATCACAAAGGAAGGGGATTATCTCGTTGCTCATACGAGAGACGAAGGGTTGATATTATTAGAATGGTCAATATTTATTAATAAGGTTGCATGGTCTTAACTATACTTCATCTGTATAAATCCAATTAAAATTGTATGTACTTATGCAACTCCTTGTTGGGTGCAGATATTATTCGATATTACGAAATTATATATCAAAAAAGCCTTACTTTTATCACATAAGAAAAATGATTAAATGTTACATCTACAAGATTTTTATATACTTACTTGAAATCAACGAGATTTGAATAACTAATGTCTTATTTTTAAAACATTAAAAAAAAATATAAATTGAATTATTTATTAATTCAATTTAATCAGTAAAAAATAATGTAAATAAATAAAATTAAAAAATTAAAAGGAGTTTATTATGTTCCAGCAAGCAGGAAGAGGTTATGACATGGCTATAACTCAATTTTCGCCAGAAGGTCGTCTATTTCAGGTGGAATACGCCATTGAGGCTGTGCGAAGAGGTACGACGGCTATTTGTTGTAGAAATAAGCAATCTGTTGTATTTGCCGTCGAAAAAAAGAGCTCTGAGCTGCAAGAAGTTATTGGTTCAGAGAAAATTTTTAAGATTGATGACCATATTGGAGTGGCGATTGCTGGACTTACAGCAGATGCGCGTGTTTTAGTTGATAGGGCGCGTGTCCAAGCTCAGGTTAACCTTTTGAATTATGATGAAAAGATTTCTGTGAAAGACTCAACCTTAAACATTTGTGAATATTTGCAATTATTTACCCAAAATGCGGGAGTTAGACCTTTTGGTGTAAGTCTACTTATTGGTGGAATTGATCCCGATGGTAATGCTGTCCTATATTTAACTGATCCCAGTGGTGCTTCATGGGGCTACAAAGCCTTTGCAATAGGCTCGGGTGCATCTGAAGCACGAGCTTATCTTGAAGAGCATTATAAAGAAGATATCACTGAAGAAGAACTTAAGCTTCTTCCTTTGAGGACGTTAAAGGAAGTAATGGGAGATAATCTAAATAAAAATACGTGTGACGTTGCCTTCATTTTAAAAGACGACGTATCATTTAGATTGTTAGATTTAAAAGAAAAGGAAGAATTGTTAAATAAACTGGTAACTTCCTAGAAATTCAAGGTTGACCATCAAAGTTAAAAAGATTGAAAAGACAAACCGAATAAAACTAAATTTCTCAATATAGGGAAGAGGTTCTTTACATTATGATCGATAGAGCTAGAATTGATTTAGGAGATTTCATTGTTGGACGTATTGAGAAAGAAGGAAGAGTATTTGAAATGTTATTAGATCCCGAAAGAGCTTGGGAAGCAAAAAAAGTTATTCGGGATGAAATTAATAAGCGTTTTAAGGAAGGGAGTGAAAAGTCTCGACTTACTGTTAAAGAAATCCTAAATCATCCAAAAATTTCTGTAGACTTAATTTTTGAAAGTTTTATAGTATTCGAGGATTTACGTCGCGGTAAGAAGGCTACTGATGGTGATATGGAAGCTATTTTTAACACTACAGATGGAAGATTAATTGCCTGTCATATTTTATTAGAAGGGGATATTAATTGGACAAAAACCCAAAGAGAAGAAGAAAGAGATAAGAAATTGAAACAGATCATAACTATAATAACTAAAAATGCGATTAATCCTCAAAATAATAAACCTCATCCATATCAAAGAATTGAAAAAGCAATTGAGGAAGCGAAGGTAAAAATTGATTTGATGAGAAGTGCTGAAGAACAAGTTGATGATGTTGTTAAGAGTATTAGAGCTATAATTCCTATTAGAATGGAACAAGTAGAAATGGCAATAAAGATTCCTTCAGCATTTACGGCTAAAGGTTATAATATTGTTGCTCAATTAGCTCATATTAAGAAAGAAGAATGGCAATCAGATGGCTCTTGGGTCTCAATTGTTAACTTACCAGCGGGACTACAAATGGAACTAATTGATAAGTTGAATAAGTTAACCCATGGAAGAGTTCAAACGAAATTGTTGAAGTCCTAATTAAAATTTTTTAATTAATTTTTGTTAATGTTATTTTTTTATTGATTAGGTTCAATATTTGAAAAAAACGTAAGTGATACTAAATATGGAAAATGAGGAATTTGATTCTAAAGAATTCGATGATTTTGAAGATTCGGAACCCTCTAGAGATCTAGTTGTACCGGGAGAAGTTTTAACTGACGATGTTGATCATTTCCTTCCAGGACGAGGCACAATTTTAAATGAGGAGAAAAATAAAATTATTTCCTTAAACATTGGTTTAAAAAATATTCAGAAAAATTATATAAACGTTATTCCTCTTAGAGGTTTTTACACTCCTCGACCAGGAGATAAGGTATTAGCAGTAGTTGTAGATAAAAATCCAGTAAAATATAAATGTGACATCAATGCAAGGGATTTTGCACTTTTAAAGCCAAAAAATACTTTTAAAAGGAGTAAAATAAAATTTAGAGGTGGAGGTGGAGGAGACACAGGAGATGATTCAACAGAGATGTATTCGATTGGAGATGTTTTAGTTGCAAAAGTTATTTCTGCTGACCGATTAAATAAACCTGAATTAACCACGGTGGGGAAATATCTAGGGAAAAAATCGAACGGAATTGTTATTTCAATAGATCCCCCAAAAATTCCACGTGTAATAGGACGAGATGGTTCAATGATTAAGCTATTAAAGAATTTAACTAAATGTAATATTTTTGTGACTCAAAATGGGCGCATTTGGTTGAAAGGAGAAGATATTGCTCATGAGAAACTGTTAATTGATTCAATAAGGAAAATTGAAAAGGAAGCTCACACAGTGGGCTTAACTGATAGAATGTCAGAATTTGTTGAGAATGAAAAAAAAAAGAGAGGTATAAAGTAAATGACTTTATTAATAAAAGATGAGTATCCAGAAAAACTATTTCGAGAAGATGGAAAAAGATTAGATGGACGAGATATTGATGAGTTAAGGCCAATCAAAATGGAAATTGGAGTAATTAGTAATGCTGACGGATCAGCTTATTTAGAGTGGGGAAATAATAAAATCTTTGCTGCAGTATATGGTCCTAGAGAAGTGCACCCTCATCATTTAGCTAAACCAGATAGGGGAATCCTAAGAGTATTTTATAGAATGGCCACTTTTTCTGTGTTTGAAAGAAAACGTCCTGCTCCTGGTAGGCGAGAAAAAGAAATATCTATGATTATTACCGAATGTTTAGAACCAGTTTTGTTTCTTGAACTTTATCCAGGTACTGCCTTTGAGGTATTTATTGATGTTATGGATGCTGATGGTGGAACAAGGTGCGCTAGTACTACAGTTGCTGCGCTTGCTTTAGCAGATGCAGGAATTCCAATGAAAAGTCTGGTAAGTTCTGTAGCAGTAGGGAAAATAGACGGGAAACTAGTAGTTGATTTATCTGGAGTCGAAGATAAAGCTGGTGAAGCAGATTTACCATGTGCTATAACTTGGTTTAATGAGGAAATCTCATTATTACAATTTGATGGAGATATGGACTTAGATGAATTAGATAGTTTCCTTAATCTAACAATGGATGCATTAAAAAAGATCTATGAAATACAAATAACCACTCTAAAAAGTAAATACGTTACTATTCAAGAAGAATACAGTAGAGGAGAAGAAAAAAAATGATGAATGTAAGGAGGGTAATTTCTACTATTGAAAGAAATTATATCGTAAATAATTTGAAAAATGAACAGAGAATTGATGGAAGAGGTTTATGGGATTATCGAGAATGGAAAATAAAGCATGATTTTATTGGTTCTGCGGAAGGTTCTGCTGACGTATGTCTTGGAGATACTAGAATAATAACGGGATTAAAATATGAAATTGGAGACCCATTTCCAGATACTCCAAATGAAGGAGTATGTACAATTATGGCAGAATTATTACCGTTAGCATCACCATTATTCGAAAGAGGACCTCCTGATGAACAATCTATAGAACTAGCTCGAGTAGTCGATAGAGGGATAAGACATGCTGATTGTATTCAAACAAAAAAATTATGTATAAAAGAGAATGAAGCGGTATATATTCTGTTTGTTGATTTGTATGTTATAAACTATTCGGGAAATCTAATCGATGCAGGTGGAGTAAGTGCATTGACAACTTTAATTTCAAGTCATATTCCAGAAGGAAAATGGGTTGATGATCATGTGGAGTGGACGGGTGAATATCTTAATGGAGGAACAATTGTAAAAGAACTTCCGATTGTCTTAACCTTTGGAAAAATTGATGATATTGTATTTTTAGATCCAAATTTACCTGAGGAACTAATATGTGATGGAAGAATATCAATTACAGTCACCAAAGATAAGATTACATCTATTCAAAAAAGTGGACCTGCTACGTTTTCAGTTGAAGAAATACGAATGTTGAGTAAAAAATCTTTAGAATTAGGTAAAAAAATCCGTGAAAGCCTAAATCTCTGGCAATATAAAGTAAATATTGATTAATTTTTTCTATTTTTTCTATTTTAAGATTTCTATAATTCATCATTTTTAATTCTGCTTAGAGTCTCAATTGAACAATATCCATTTGAGATTCCGTCCAATTCAAAACTTCCAAAAGATTGGACTAAAATAGCTTTATTACCAATAATCTCAAGATCAACTGGTGAGAAATCTGATAACTCAACGAACAAAAGCCTCTTATCATTCATAATAGACATTTTAAAGCATAATAAACTAAATTCTTAAATATTTCATTAGTTAAAACAATTTATGATAATTAACGCCATGAAGTAATATAAAAAATTGCTTTAAAATATACGAAAATCTAGAAAAATTTATAGTTAATAGAATTTTTTATACAAACACTGGATTTAAATTTTTACTGTGGTAAAGATGGGAAAAACTAAAAAAACTGGTGTATCTGCTATTTTTGGAGCTCGTTACGGTTCTAATGTACGAAAGAAGTGGAAATTGATTATGGAACAACAAAACAATAAGAAACTTAAATGTCCAAGATGCGAAACTAGAGGGTCTGTACGAAGAATTTCTACTGGAATTTGGTATTGCAAAAAATGTGAGGCTCGATTTACAGGTGGAGCATACTTTATGGCAACACCTAGAGGTTCTGAATCTTTTAGGATAGCAAAAAGAAAACAGAGAGAATTAGAAGTAACCGAGGAGTAATGAGCAAAAATAATTATTTCGCTATAAATACAATAATAGAATTCAGTTTTAAAGATTCTGATTTATGTGAAATTTCCTATAACTCTTTCTTGCCGGAATTAAATGAAAGAAGATCAAAGAGATCAAAATTATCAATGGAAAAGAAAGAAACTACTATTATGTTTAAGATAGAGAGTAAAGATATTACCGCTTTTAGAGCAACAATCAATGAAATCATAGGATTTGGTAAAATTATCGATAACACGTTAAAAGTACTTGATGGTTCTTAATAAATAATTAATATTTCGTAAATTTCATATTAGGTACTATATTTTAAAAACTAAAAAATAGAATTGGTTAGATTAAATGACAATAAATTATGATCAATTAGATGAAGAGACTAAGAAAAAAATTCAAAATTTATCGGCCCTAAGTCAAAGCTTAGAGTTTCTTACTCAACAAAAAATTCAGATAGAGACATCATTAAGAGAAACAGAATTGGCAATCGAAAGTTTAAATGAAGCAACATCCGAAACTGTTGTTTATAAAAATATTGGCGGGGTAATGGTAAGAAGTACGAGAGACAAATTACTTGATGATAAAAGAAGTTTGAAAGTCACACTTGAAATGCGACTAAAAACTCTGCAACAAAAGCTAGATAGGACAAAAACAAGTTTAGAAAGTTTACAAAAGTCTCTCCAAGCAGATTTAAAAAATAAATAAGACTTTGTAAAAGTAATGCTTATATCGAGGATTGAGTCCTTCTTAGCCTATCTGAAAGGGAAGAATTTATTAATTATTACTCATCATCCAACAGATTTAGATGGATTTATTAGTTCAATTTCATTAAAGTTTCTACTAGATAATTTTTTTATGAAGTCTCAAAAAATTTCTTTGTATTTTTCTGAACTCTCAAAATTTACAAAAGATTTTATAAATAATTTTAAAGACCAAATTCCTAATTTTGAGTTAACTTACCTTAAAAAGCTTAGCACTCATAATTATGATGTCATACTTATGATCGATACCAATAATCTCGATCAGATAGAAAATTACGAAAAATTTGGCATATCCACACCCTTCATATTTATCGATCATCATTTAAATTTGAATAAACGATATGAAGCCAATTTAGAGGCTTTAAACATCATATTTGAAGACTACTCATCCACAGCAGAAATTGTTTTAGAATTATTTCGAATCAAAGAAATCTTAATCCCTCAACCTTACAAAATTCTTTTAGCTAGTGCTATTATAGCAGATTCAGGATTTTTTAAATATGGGAGTAATCAAACAATCCATAATTTTTCTTATTTGTTAGGAAATGATATTTCTTTTCAACAGATCTTAAGTTTAATGGAATCAGATGTAGATGTTTCGGAAAAAATAGCCAAAATAAAAGGAATAAAAAGAGTAGAATTATTAAAAGCCGGAGATTGGCTTATTGGGGTATCTCGAGTTAGTAATTTCAGCGCTTCTGTAGCTACTGCATTAATAACTGTTGGTTTCGATGTTGGAATTATATTATCAAAGAAAAAAGAGGGAACAATTATTACTACTAGAGCTAGAAAAGAAGTTTGTCTAAAAACAGGATTACATCTGGGAAAAATTTTGAATGATATTGAAGGTGGTAGTGGTGGTGGACATGATGGAGCAGCTTCTTTAAATTGTAAAGATAATGAAGAAATCGTTCTCCAGAAAGTAATTGCTGAAATTAAAAAAGTTTTAATGACCAAAAGTTCTTAATAAATCAAAAAAAAAGATCTAGCGTTTCCACTATGTGTTTAATTAAATTCAAAAATTTTTTTTTCCGTTATAAAGGAAATGAAGAATATGCTTTAAACAATATAGACTTAAAAATAGAAAGAAATAAATTTATATTGCTTGCGGGTGAAACCGGTTCGGGAAAAACAACTTTAATAAGATGTATGAATGGCTTAATTCCTCAGTTCTATGCGGGATATTACAAAGGATCTATTCAAGTGGCAGGAAAAGACACAATTATTACCCCCATCGCTGATTTATCTACTGAGGTTGGTATTGTATTTCAAAATCCTGAAAACCAATTGATCGCAATGAATATTGAGCATGAAATTGCTTTTGGTATGGAAAATTTAGGTATACAAGAAGAAATTATAAAGGAAAAGCTGAAATATGTTATGCAACTTACAGAAATTAGTAAAATTGCTGATAAGGCTCCATTTGAGATAAGTGGAGGAGAACAACAAAGAGTCGCAATAGCCTCAATTTTAGTCTTAGATCCAAAAATAATAGTGTTAGATGAACCTACTGCAAATTTAGATCCCCTTTTTGCACAAAAAATAATTATGCTTTTAAAAAAGATACAAAAGGAAAAAGAGATCACCATCATAATAAGTGAACATAGAATGGATTTAATTGTTCCAATTGTAGATGAAATTATTTTAATGAAACATGGAACTATTTTAGCACATGGTAACAAAAAAGATGTCATCAATAGTAAAGAATTTGAAGAATTAAACATAAATAAGCCCCTCATTTATTCAGTATTTAGACACTTAAGAAAAGAAAATTTAATTCAAACTAGTTTACCTACTTCGATTCCTGAAGCCGTTTCAATATTGAGAAATAATAATTAAAGGTGAGCAGAATTACAGAATCATTTCCAATAATTACAATGAAAAATGTGGATTATATTTATCCTAGTGGTACTCATGCTTTAAAAAATGTGTCCTTGAATATCAATAAAGGTGAGCTAGTAGCAATAATGGGACAAAACGGTGCAGGAAAAACTACTTTAATAAGAATGTTGAATGGATTGTTAAGACCTACTCAAGGAAGTGTTTATATTGAAAAAGAAAATATTGATCCCAAAACAATCGCTAGTCTCTCAAAAGTT
>JBHLON010000090.1:0-5923 GCA_048940445.1 Promethearchaeota archaeon | reverse complement strand
AATAGTATTTTCATCGTAATTTGATACAAGAATATCTTTAAATCCATCATTATCCGCATCATCTACAAATAGAATCGCTGGATGACCTCCAACTGGCAATGTTATTCTAGCATCCCAACTATCTGTAGTAATATTCCATAGTAATAAGGATAACGTACTATCAGAATAGTCTGCTGTAATTATATCATTCTTTCCGTCATTATTAATATCTCCAACAAAAAGACCTATAGGTTCATTTCCAACAGATCTAGTAATTTGAGTATCCCAGTCGCTTAAACTATCATTCCACAAAAAAATGGATATATTGTTATCATAATAATTGGTTGTTACTATGTCGTTAAAACCGTCATTGTCAGCATCATCTACATAAACACAGAAAGGACCGTTTCCAACTGATTTTTTAATTTGTGGATTCCAATCATTTAAGGTGATATTCCATAAAAGTATTGAGATGGTATCTTCATCCCAATTTGATACGAGAATATCGCTAAAACCATCATTATTTGCATCGCCTAATACTAGAACTTGAGGCGTAACACCAACTGTTCTAGTAATTTCTGCATCCCAATTATTTAAAGTACTGTTCCATAATAAAATAGATACATCACTACTACCTTGATTTGCTGTTATAATATCATTCAGCCCATCATTATTTGCATCACCAACAATAAGACCGTATGGAGCAGTTCCTACCGATTTTGTAAATTGTGAATTCCAGTCATTAATGCTATTATTCCATAGTATAATTGAAACTGAATCACCAAATAAGTTCGCAGTTACAATATCGTTAAACCCATCATTATTGACATCTTCTCCAGAGTTTATCCCTGGGAGATCACCAACAGAAAGAGTTATTGCATGATCCCAAGAACTTGATTTTAAATAATTATCTCCAAGATCATATTTATTCTCTCTATATGTCATATATCTTCTACGATCGAGGTTTATGCTACTAATAATGATTATTATTAATATTGTTATAAACATAATACTCTTTATTCTTGCTTTAATTCTTTCATTAATTTTCATTTTAATTTCGCTATAAAATTTTGGATAATTAAGATAAATATCAAAGGTAATTATTTAACGTTTTTTGTATGGAAATATAGAGAGGGTAAATCTCTTTCTGTTATTCTTTTGATTTTGAGATAGTAAGGAAATTTAGATCTTAATTTTGCTCCAAGATGTACAATCTATAATGAATTGATGATGGGGTTAGAGGGTTACACTGTAGGATTCGGTAAATTAATTTGTCCTCGCTGAAGTTATAAAACAGAATAATCTACCATTATTTCTTTATTAAGACTATAATTTTGAATGAAGTTTTAAACTTCCTGTCTCCTCCCGCTTATACGTATATACCATATACCAATTAGAATTAATGCTACTCCTATCGCTACGATAATTATCATAAGAATTCCAGTATGAGTCCACCAATACCGCTGATACTCCCAGAAGTCTATTGTAGTCCCTGGTAGTAACGTAAGAGAATTAGAACTGAATAAGAGCATCATAATAGTATTAACCACCGATAAGTAAAGCCCCACTATTATTAAAATCCAACCAATTACTTTTTTCTTAATGGTATAACCTCTTGTTTATATGATTTTTGTCCTTATCTTAGGAGATCATATGAACACTTATTAACTTTTTTGTCTAATTATATCTTCTTTCAAAATTTAAGAGAAGATTATATAATGATTTTTGTTGATATTAGTTTTTTCAAATTTAAAATCCATAAATCTAATCTTGTAAAAATGCAAAGAAACTTCTGAATGTTTATGATGTTTTACTAGCATCAACTAAGCTTGAATTTTACATTAAGTAGACCGAGTCAAATTTTTAAAAACAAGTGGATTGAATTTTAGTTGACATTTAGGATATAAATATTTTGAATGAAGTTTAATCATAAACTTATTATAAGAACACACTAATTATGATACTTATAATAGAGGTAATATTTACTTTAAATAATTAAATAAATTTAAAGGAATAATTTGTAAATGTTTATTGCAGCTTTAGATTTAGGAACAACCGGTTGTAGAACATTCATTTTTGATATAGCTGGAACAATTTTAGCTAGTGATTACCAAGAATGGGAAAGTTCTTATCCTTCACCTTCATTTGTTGAGCAAAATGCTGATATTTGGTGGCAATCTTTAAAAAAAACAATTGAGACAGCTATTAAGAAAAGTGGAATTGATAGTTCTGAAATTGTAAGTCTTTCTGTCACTAATCAGAGAGAAACAATTGTACCTGTTGATAAAGACGGCATACCGCTTCATAATGCTTTGGTGTGGCAGGATAGACGAACCATTGATCAAGTTGAATTTATTAAAAAGAAAATTGGAATTGATAAAATCTATAAAATCACAGGATTAACTATTGATCCTTATTTTTCAGCCACAAAGATCTTATGGTTTAAAGATAATAAGCCTGAAATTTATCAAAATACTCATAAATTCTTATTGGTTTCAGATTTCATAATTCATAAACTGACTGGTAAATTTGTTACTGATCACTCAAATGCTTCACGAACAATGTTATTTGATATCAATAAATTAAAATATTCTGAGGAAATTGCCTCTGAATTAGAAATTGATTTAGATAAAATGCCGAAAGCGGTCGAAAGTGGAGTTGAAGTTGGTGAAATAATTTCTGAAGAGACCCTCTTTGATAAGAAAACTTTAGTCATAACTGGTGCTGGAGATCAGCAAGCAGCAGCATTAGGCGTAGGAGTAGTGTCTTCTGGGAGAACAAAATTAACAACAGGTACTGGAAGTTTTCTATTAGCATATTTAGAAAAACCAAATTTTGATCCCAAAAGGAGAGTATTATGTAGTTGTCATGCAATTCCAAAACGTTGGGTTCAAGAAGCTAGTATTTTTACTACAGGTGCATTTCTCAGATGGTTTAGAGATGAATTAGCCCAAAAAGAATGCATGATTGCGGAAGAACAAAATCAAGATCCTTATAACATCATAACAGATAAAGCAGAACAATCCCCCATTGGTGCAAATGGTCTAATTGCAATTCCTCATTTAGTCGGGGCAGGAGCCCCTCATTGGAATCCCCTCGCTAGAGGCTTAATTTTTGGACTTGCTTTAGGACATAAAAGAAGAGATCTCGCTAGAGCGATTCTAGAGGGAGTAGCATTTGAAGTAAAGAAAAATATTGAGGTGTTTAAAGAATTAGGTATAGATATAAAAGAATTGAGGCTAACTGGAGGCGGTTCCCGATCTGATCTCTGGAATCAGATATATGCTGATGTTTTAGGAGTAAATTGTGTAAGAAATGTTGTAGAAGAAGCAACTTCCTTAGGAGCCGCTATATTAGCTGCTTCTGGAGCAGGAATTTTTCCTGATATTGTGAAGGCAGCTGAAAGCATTTGTAAGGTAGATAAACGATGGATTCCTGATACCCAAAATACTGAAAAATATGATAAGATATACAATTTCTCAGTATACCTTTATAATCATTTAAACAATGAAAATATTTATCAAAAATTGAATAACATCTTCGAAAATAAAGATAACCCCTAATTAAATCTCTAGATGTTTCTTTTACCCAAAATTGTCATAATCATCAATTTTATATATCTTAATTATTATTTCTTTTTTAAATACTAATAAATGTGAACTATATGGAAGAACATCAATCTCATCAAAATACAGAATATAGTACAAGTCAAATGAAAGTAAGTAGAGTCTTTTACATAATTATCGTGATCGCATGTTTAGCAATAATAGGAGGAATTGCTTGGTCTATTGCTGATTTTGTCAATCCTCATGGGAAACTCGAGAGTTTCCTCAGCCTAAATTTAGGATATCAAATTGCTATTGTTGCTGGCTTTTTAGCAGGATTATTCTTTTTATTGGTTTTCTTTTATGGTTTATTTAAAAAGGGTAGTAAATGGATTTTAAGAGTTTTTTTTAAAGTTAGAGATCTTGAGGAAAAATTTAGAAATCGAATAACTGTTAAAATTGCTGCCGGTGGTTTATTAATTAGTATTATTGGTGCTTTAGTTGGCGTGGTCTGGGCTATTATCCAGGATATTTTATTACCGGAGAGCGGTTCACCATTTTCAGGACTTCTAGCTACATTTTCGTCTGGAAATTGGGCTTTATTCATTGGAATTTCGGTATTGATCGTTGCATTTATCGGACTATTTATGATTTATTTTTGGAAAAATGGTTATCGTTTAATTTTGAAAATAATGGGAACCTTAGAAAAGGAAGGATAGATTAAAAAACATATTTTTTATTTCTTTTTAGTTTAAATTAGAAAATTAATGCCCTTTATCCATTTTAATTAATCTTATCTTATATGCATAATCAATGTCAGGCAGAGTTGGTATTATTTTTAATTTCCTTCAATTACCAGATGTACTAAAGTATCCTTTCGTTATTAATAAAAATACTAGTTTAGTAAAGAAAGGGATATTCGTTCATACTGAGTCAATAGAAGGATTCTTAATTGGCATCGTTGAGAAGATAGTATTATTAAATGAGTATTTTTCGGATGCCCTCACAATTAAAGCATATAATAGTGAAAGTAATCCAAATATTTTAAAAGGATTATTTCCAAGTGAAGATTTCGAATACGCTGTAGCAATTGTGAAAAATTTGGGGCTTATTGAATTTAAAGACGATACAAAAATGGAAATAAGTAAAATTAATCGTATGATGTACCCAGCGACTCCAGGTAAAGAGGTTTATTTAGTAGGGGAAGATATACTAAAAAATTTCATTGGCTTAGATTCAGAACATGGTTTAAACCTAGGTATATTAAAAAGTATGAAAATCGAAGCAAGAATTAATATGGATCGTCTGTTTAATAAACATTTTGCCATACTTTCGATATCAGGGGGAGGTAAAAGTTATCTTACCTCAGTAATAATCGAAGAACTATTGACAAGAGAGAAGAAGTTAGGTATTCCTGCCACTATTTTAATTGATGTTCATGGGGAATATACTTATCTAAAAGAAGTATCTACTTTTAAAGATAAAGTCAAATTGTTCGATGCTTCTTTCTTCCAAATTTCAGTTCCATACTTAAATGCATACACTTTTAGAAAATATCAAGAAAAAATCTCAAATGTTCAAGTAAGAGAACTTTCCAATTATATCAGAAAATTAAAGAAGGACAAGAAAAATTATACTTTAGCTGATATAATAGATCTAATAGAGATAGAACAAGAAGTCAATAAAAGCACAAAGCAAGCGTTAATAGGATGGCTAAGTGAATTAGAAAGACTCACGCTATTTGGTCCTCAAGAAAATCCTAATATCAATTCAATAGTAAATCCCGGAGAATTAACTATTTTTAATCTTCAAAAAGAAATTTCAATTAGGAAAAAGCAAATCATTGTGGATTATATATGTAATCGTCTATTTTATTTACGAAGAATAGATCAAATTCCACCATTTCTATTAATAATTGAAGAAGCGCATCAATTCTGTCCTGAAGCTGCATATTCAAAAGCTTTAACTAAACATATAATCGAAACAATTGCACGAGAGGGAAGGAAATTCATGGCATGTTTATGCTTAATTAGTCAACGACCAAAAAGATTAAGTACAACAGCACTTTCACAATCTAACTCAAAAATGATTTTAAATATCACTAATCCCTATGATTTAAAACATTTAATGGATAGTTCAGAAGTAATAACTAAAGAATACGCAAATATGATTTCAAGTTTAGGAGTAGGAGAGATGTTGCTAATGGGAAACGCAGTCAATTATCCTATCTTTATTGATGTTAGAAAAAGAAAATTCAAATCAACTACAGAAGAGAACACTTTATCACAAGCGTGCTTGAATTGGAAGATGTTAGATTAAGTTTAGTCTTCCATAAATTCTTCTTTCACTTCTTGATTATATTTGTTAAAAACTACCATCTTCTTGTTTTTTGAGACACG
>JBHLON010000089.1:0-5981 GCA_048940445.1 Promethearchaeota archaeon | reverse complement strand
CGACTAAATTATAAGGTTGTCCAATAGAGAAATTGAAGTATTCTAAATCATTAAGTTTTCTTTCCATCAGAATCTAACCCATTTATTGAGAAGTTATTTCAATGAAATTACGCTTTTCTAAGATATTTATAGTATAAGTATTTATTCATTTATTTTAACTTTAACTCTTGCTCTTTCTTCTTTAAAACTTATCTGAGAGAAAATAAAAAGGATACATCAATACCCCGTCTAATTATGGAAAAAGATTAAAAACTTAATTTCAATATTGGTGATTAATTTTTATATAATTATTTAACTCTAAGTAATTTAAGGACAATGGGTGTAACCACAAAAGCAACTAGTAAAAAACAAAAGCAAAAATCAAAGAAATTCTAAAATTCAATGTCCAAATTTAGACCCTTAACGAGCCACGGAACGCCCTACCGCTATAGAAAGAGGGCGCACTGTTATGATACACGAAGACATGACCGTATCGTCGATCAGCAAAGATAGCGCCACCAAGTTTTCTAATATCAGAAGGTGTTTTCACCCAGCTCGACGTCTTTGTGTCAAAATTTCCAAGTTTCTGCAACTCTTGATACTGTTCTTCAGTTAAAAGCTCAATGCCCATGGCAGCTGCCATATCAATAGCGTTACCTTCTGGATGCACCCCTTTTTTTTCCCTCTCCTCCTGCCCTTCACTGTCATAACAAACTTTTCTGCGACCTTTAGGACTTTCTGCTGAACAATCATAAAAAATGTATTCATCCGTCTTTTTATCATGACCAACAACATCTGGTTCGCCACCAGTTCTTTCCATTTCATTGAGTGACCACTGTTTTTCAGGATTCGCTTCCAGCTTTGCTTGTACTTTAATCCATTCGAAACCTTTATGGCGGTTCATGTTTTTCTCAAAACGGGCTTTCAATACTTTTAGTAGTTCGTCACGTTGTTTTGGTGACAATTCTTTGCTATTATTTTTCAAAATTTACACCTCGTATTTATCTAAAATTTCATAGATTTCTTCTATTAGATTTTTAATATTTATTGTTTTTTGTTCTTCGGTTTTCATATTTCTTACTGTTATTTTATTTTGTTTCATTTCTTTGGCACCAGCAATTAATGTAATTAAGACTCCCAACTCGTTAGCTTTGCTCAGTTGATTTTTAAGATTTTTAAATCTAAAGTCTATTAAACAGGGAAATTCTTCGTTTCGAATTATTTGAGCTATTTTAAAGCCATACAATGAAACACTCTCATCGACAGATGCAATATAGATCGTATCAGTAAAATCTTTTTCCCTCACTTCTTTAGGAATTAGATGATATGTTTCTAAAAATAAACTTAACATTAGAACACCCATGCCAAATCCAGTACCAGAAATTTTTTCATCGGAGAATAACGATATTAAGTCATCATAACGTCCTCCACCAAATATACTTCTTATATTTTCTTTTCCGGTATCAAATACTTCATAAATAATGCCTGTATAATAATCAAGGCCTCGTACAACGCTTGAAGAGAAAGAACAGTAATCTGAAATCCCAATTTCTTTTAAATATTTCTCAAATGTTATTAATTCTTGATATCCCTGAGAGTTATAAAATCCATCAGGTATATCATCAAATTTTTTTAATAAATCATCTACAGTTTTAGACTCTTTTAATTTTAGAATTCCATGAATTATGTCTTTATCTTGAAAAGAATCTTCAACAAACTTTTCGAATTCTTCTGCTTCCATCTTATCTGATTTATCTAGCAATTTATAAATGAGAGGTAAATTCTTATTGTCTAATTCTAGAATAATAGTACAAATCGCATCCAGGAAACGACGATTGTTATAATAGATTTGAAATTGATCAGAAGTAGCTCCAAATTCTTTAAAAATGTCTACTATCATATTAAATATCTCCAAATCGGCATAAAGACTATCTTCACCAAGGATATCTGCATTAAATTGCTTGAATTCACGACGACGCCCTTTCTGAGGTCTTTCATATCTAAAACATGTGGGCATGGAATACCATCTAATAGGTTTCTTTAACTCTTGGCTTTTCTTAGCCACTATCCTAGCTAGAGAGGGTGTTAACTCGGGGATTAAAATCAATTTTTCACCTTCTTTTCTTTCAACAATAAAGGATTGCTCATAGACTAATTCATCTGAAGACTTTGCAGCAAATATTTCGATAGGTTCCAGCTGAGGAGTCTCGTATTCTTCAAACCCATAACGTTCCGCAACATCTCTTAAAGTATCTATTATCCAATTAACTTCTCGTAAATCTTCTGGATATAAATCGTCCATACCTCGTAGTGGTTCTTTTGAAAATCTAGACATACTATCACATAAAATTCTGAAAAGATTAGATTAAATAAAAAAAAGAATTGTAACAAATATTATTTTCTATTTTAGAGATTATAAAACTTGGGAGGGTTTATAAACGTTGGAAAAAAACTGGAAAGATAAGATATCTACTCCAGCCCTTATAATTGATTATGATAATATGAAAAGAAATATTGA
Source organism: Promethearchaeota archaeon (assembly GCA_048940445.1). GTDB lineage: Archaea > Asgardarchaeota > Lokiarchaeia > Sigyniarchaeales > SOKP01 > SOKP01. The sequence continues at coordinate 3,484 of JBHLON010000089.1, read as the reverse complement.
AACTATGGCAAAGTTTGCTAAAGACAACAATGTTAATTTACGTCCTCATGTTAAAACCCATAAATGCCCTATTATCGGAAAGATGCAGTTAGAGGCAGGAGCTAGGGGAATCTGCGTAGCGCGAGTTGGTGAAGCAGAGGTATTTGCAAAAAACGGTTTTAATGATATCTTAATTGCAAATGAAGTAGTTGAATTAAGTCAAATTGAAAGATTGATTGCATTAAATAAGGATTTATTAGTAAGAGTGTGTGTCGACTCTCAGAAGAATATATTGGAACTAAATCATGCAGCTTCAAAAAAGAACGTGATTTTAGAGGTTTTATTGGAAATAGATATAGGATTAGGGAGGAATGGAGTAAAACCAGGGATTGAAGCCCTCAGACTCGCTAATAAGATTAATAGGCAATCCAATTTGAAGTTAGTTGGACTTCAAGGCTATGAGGGCCATTTAGTATCGATGAAGGATAAAGATTTAATGAAAAAACAAACTGAGGAATGTATGAAACTATTAATTGATACGAGGGATCTTTTAAATCAAAATGGACATAATATTACTTATTTAACTGTTGGAAATACTGTCACCTACAAATATTCCGGAGAAGTCGAAGGAATTACTGAACTTCAACCTGGAACTTACATTTTTAATGACTGGCACTATTATCAAACATCCTCAGAATTCAAAATAGGAGCAACAGTTTTAGGAACAATTAATAATAATCCTGGAAAAAGAATATATACTACAGATGTTGGATTAAAAGCAATTTCAAGCGATAGTGGTTATGCAGTTTTAAAAAAATATCCAAAAACTAAAATGAAAGTAATGACCGAAGAACACTCTATAATTAGAGCGGGACCTAATGATCATTTCGAGATTGGACAAAAGGTAGAATTTTTTCCTACTCATATTTGTACAACAGTAAATCTATATGATTTCTTCACTGTTATCAAAGAGGAGGAGATAATAGGTAAATGGGATATTTTAGCTAGGGGAAAAAATTATTAAGTATGAAAGGAGAAAGATATTTATGGTAAAGAAAGAAATAATCAATCCAGGATTACCTGTAGCAGGACCTTATAGTCCTGGTATAAAAGCTGGAAATTTGCTATTTATTTCAGGTCAAGGTCCAGTGCAAGGAACAACAGATATTAAAGAGCAAACTTACACTACATTAGAGAATATCAAAAAAATTGTGGAAGCTGGAGGGGGGAGCGTCTCCAACATTGTAAGCATAAATGTTTACCTAAAGTATATGGATGATTTTTCTGTAATGAATAATGCTTATAAAGCTTTCTTCAATGATAATGGAATTGATAAAGATTATCCTACAAGAGTAACTGTAGAAGTATCAAATTTACCCTTAGCAACAATGTTGATAGAAATAAGTGCTATTGCTATTTTATAGTACATAATTGATTTTCCTAATAGGTGATTGATTGCTTTATAATATCATTGTCATGAATATTAATGATAATTGCGCTACAACGTTTGATGATATTCCTAAAAACAGTGAAATTCAAGTTAATAAAAAAATAATTAAGATTAATCAGAAAATCCCAAATGGTCATAAATTTGCATTAATTGATATTAAGAAAGGGGAATTTATACTCAAGTATGGAGAAGTAATCGGTATTGCCACTAAAGACATTAAGAGAGGAGATTGGGTACATATACATAATGTTAAGAGTAAATATTTAAGGGAGGGGACTGAATAACGGAAGGATTTTTGGGCTATGAGAGAGCAAATGGAGATGTTGGTATTAGAAATAAAATTGCTATTATTTCATCAGTTGTCTGTGTTAACCATGTAGCTCAACAAGTTGCTAATCACATCGATAATGCAGTTGCGATAACTCATCCCCTTGGTTGTGGCCAATTTGGAGCTGATTTTACATGTACCCTACGTACGCTAATTGGATTAGGCAGCAATCCTAATGTTTATAGCGCGATCGTTATTGGTTTAGGATGTGAAAATATGAGCAGTAAATTAATAGCTAAAGGGATTGAAAGAGAGAAAAAACCAGTAGAATTTTTTAATTTACAAGATATACAAGGAGGTTCAAAAACAGCTATAGAAAAAGGAATAGAGATCGGAAATAGGATGATAGAAGAAGCAAAAGAATTAAAACGCGAATCATTTGATTTTTCTAATTTAGTTTTAGGGCTTGAATGCGGTGCCTCAGATTCAATATCCGGAATTTCAGCTAATCCTGTAGTTGGAATTATTTCTGATAAGATCATTGAATTAGGTGGAACATCTATTCTACCAGAGTTCACAGAGTGGATTGGTACTGAGCACTTGCTAATTAAACGAGCTAAGGATGAAAAAGTGGCAATGAAGATCAGGACTATTTTAAATAACTTTTTAAAAGAGCTGAAAAAATATGGAATAGATTTCCGGAAAATTCAACCCACTCCCGGTAATATTGAAGGAGGTTTAACAACAATTGAAGAGAAATCATTAGGTACAATAGCTAAAGCTGGAAAAGCTCCAATTCAAGGAATTCTTGAATATTCTGAACGACCAAAAAGTAAAGGTTTGTGGTTAATGATAGAACCAGGAATAGATGTTGAATCAATGACCGGATTAGCTGCTGCTGGGGCAAATGTGATTATCATGACTACTGGTCGAGGAACTCCATGTGGAAATCCTATAGTACCTGTTATAAAAATATGTGGAAACTCTAAAACATGTAATTGGATGAGAAGCAATATCGATATCGATGCAAGTAGAATAATAACTGAAGGCGAATCAATTCAAGACATTGGTAATATTCTTTGGGAAAAATTAAAAGTCATATGCAATGGACAAAAGACAATTGCTGAAGAACTAGGGTTTGAAGATTTGGCGATTTGGAGATGTTCAATGTCACCTTTTCAATCAATAAATTTATAAATAAAAGATACTTAGTACTATATAATACATTCCTATATAAAACTATATATAATGTGTTTTCTATGAATGAAATAATAGCTTATTGTGGTTTAACCTGTTCAAATTGTCCAGCATATATAGCTACTCAAAAGAATGATAATAAGGCATTAAAAGAACTCTCGAAAGTTTGGTCTAGTGCAGAGATGATGTTTAAGCCCGAAGAACTTTTATGTGATGGTTGTATTTTTAATAAAAGAGTCTTCAGCTGGTGTGAAAAATGCGATATTAGAAATTGTGCTAGGGAAAAAGGGTTAGACAATTGCGCGTATTGTGATAATTATCCATGTGAAACATTAAATAATGTTTTTGAAAAAGATGCATCGGCGAAAAATACTCTTGATGAGATTAAAAGCACATTAAAATGATTTTTTTTAAATTTACTTTTACTTTTTCTATACAAAGATTTGTGGATGGTAGAATCCGAAATCAGCTTTATAAAAAAATAATAATTTCTAAATTTTTTCATTCTTTTTCTCTATAGTGGAGAATTATAATTTAAAGAAGGGTCTAATTTGTGGGATATTAGGAGCCTTCTTAATAGGATTACAACC
>JBHLON010000088.1:3754-6077 GCA_048940445.1 Promethearchaeota archaeon | reverse complement strand
TATATTAAGAGATATTACTCTTCTCTGACAAACAATTCTTTAAGTAAAGAAAGTAGTTGGAATCTATTATATCCTCCCGAAGTAAAGCAAATCGTAGAAAAAATCCAATCATATTGCCAAATAAACAATCACACTGCCTATATAAAGAATTTCTTTATAATTAGAAATGGACTTATCTTAATTAAAGATGATATATTTATCCTAAAACTCAATCAAAATGTAAAAAAGTTAAATAACGAGTTTTGGATTAAAATAAATGGTCAATATTTCAAATTAAATAAGGAAGAGAAACAGCGGTTAAAAAAACTCTATAAAAGTAAATCAATTAAACCTTACGGCTATGACCAAAGTGGTTTTGTGGGCTACCTAATACTTCTAAATAAGAAAGAGTTTGCATCTAAAAAAAAGACGAATACGAGATATCAAGAAAAATATCCAAACTTAATTAATTATTTGAAAATCTATGAAAAAGAATTAAAGCAGATTTTGGTTAATGCAAATGAAAATCCAAATGACTATTTTTTCCCAAGAAGAGGACAATTCATAACGGTTCCCGAGGATCTAAAGAATCAAAAATTATTAGATCTAGAACCTTTATATGATAAAGGTCATAAAATCTTTTTTAGATTTATTTCTAAAACCAACCTATTTGGATACTCTAATAAGCAATATTATGCTACATCTGATACTTACTTTTTTTGGCCTTTAAAGTATGAGAATAAAATGAATTATTTATTTCTTTTAGCTTACCTAAATTCGAAACTAGTACTCTTTTTGTTCAAGGCTAAGAATATTTTTGTTAAAAGAAGTAAAACTAGATTAGAGGATGATTTAATGGTTCCAAATTTAGATTTATTTAAGTCTGATAAACAAAAATTATTAATAAATCTCATTATCTCATTAACAAAATATTTAACTGAAATTAATGATTTAAATGAGATTAAACTCGACAAATATAAACAAGAGATTCAAAAGTTAGAATTATCAAAGGATAAGAAATATATAAAGGTTTTAGATGCTATTAATCAAAATAATACTAAAGAGATTCAAAAAGTTATTGATCTCCTTTTCTTTGATTTATTCAATTTGGAAGAAAAAGAATTAGATTATTTAATTAATACATACTACAATTTTTAAATCATATATACTTGTGAGAAAAAGATGGGTCAATTTCCTTTATTTGATGATGTTGGAAGTTTTCCCTTACCAGAGAATTTAGATAAAGAGACTTTTGATAAATTTTATTGGATTGCGTATAAGGCTTTAACTAAGAATAGTGATATTTATGCAAATAAAGGAATTCAAATTTATTTTGTTGAACCAGTACTAAAGTCATTTGAATTAAAATTTAAATCTGGAGTTGAGATTATTAATTATCCTCAACACATGAATATGTATACCCAATTCTTACGACCAATAACTGATTTTGAGATAGAGCCAAATCTAATAAATGAAAAACAAGCTATTATTCCTGAAGTTTTTATAATCGAAAATTATGCTAAAAAACACTATGAAGAAACTGGAGAATGCCTAAGAGTTAAATTATGTATAACTGGACCAATTGATCTATACATTAAACAATTCAAATTTTCAATTTATCCTGATATTGTGTTGAATTTTGCTAAATCTATCAATTTCTTTTTAAAAAACTCCGTAAAATACAATAAATACATAAATACCTCAATCATTGCAATTGATGAGCCCTCCTTTGGCTATGTTGATATTCTCAATATTACAGAAGATTATTTAATTAAAATTTATGACAGATGTTTAGAAGGGATTAAAACAGATAAAAATGTAACCCAAATGCATATTCACACTCTTAATAGGGCTGATATTCCACTTAAAACTAAAAATTTTGATGTTATTACCTGTGAATATGCATCAAATAAATCAAATAAAGTTCCAAAAAATCTTCTAGAGCAATATGATAAATTTATTAGAGTTGGTATAACGAGAACAAATGTAGATAACATAATCGCTGAAAAGATCGATAGAGGTGCAAAATGGAGTGATCTAAATAATCTAAGTGGTATGATGAGTTTAATCGATTCAGAACAAGAGATTAAGAAAAACCTTTTAGATGCGATAGATCTTTATAAAGATAGGTTAAAGTTTATCGGGCCTGATTGTGGATTGGGTGGTTGGCGTTTTCCAGAAGTGGCATTTGAATTATTAATGCGCACTAAAAAAGTTATTGATAATGTTAAAAGGGACATCAACTCTTAATAATTTTTAATTCTTTTTAGACTAATTTCTAAGCCAGAGCTATTATTTTTTAAAACCGAAACATTAATTAATGTAAAGCAACATTTGTAAATTA
>JBHLON010000088.1:0-3654 GCA_048940445.1 Promethearchaeota archaeon | reverse complement strand
TAGACTAATTTCTAAGCCAGAGCTATTATTTTTTAAAACCGAAACATTAATTAATGTAAAGCAACATTTGTAAATTAGAACTTGACAGAAATTGTGGTGATAATATGACTGATGATCATGATGATTATGATGATTTTTTTGAGCAGATAAAAAAATATTTAGGTACAAATTTAGATATGTTTGATGTGGATTTTTTATTCTTACCCGAACCAACTTCAGATCCTAAAAGTAAAAAGGCTAAGGGTTTTAAGGTCACATATCATTTTGAGGCAGGAATGGATAAACCCGAAGTAAGGATCGAAGGCGATTTTGATGAAAGTAAACTTCAAGATTATCTAAAAAGAATAAATTTTTCGAAAAACTCAAATTATCCAAGGTTTCAGCGATCAGCTAAACAGACAAAAAGGAAAGAAATAGATGTAAAAGAACTTAGTTTAGATTCTAGTAAAGGGGAGGGAAACCTCAAATTTATAGAACCTTTTTCAGAACTAACTGAATGTACTGATCACTATAAAATAGTTATTGAAGCTCCAGGGGTAGAGAAAGGTCACTTTTTATTAAGCCTTAGTGAAGATGGTAAAAATCTGAATATTAATGCTGAGAGCCAATTTCGTAAGTTCCTCAAAAACATTAAGCTTCCTTTAAAATGCACATTGGATAATTATAAATTAGAGATGAAAAATGGGATCATTAGTTTAAGAATAAATAAATTAAATGATAATCTGAATAATAAAAAGAGAGGTAAATAAGATTGAGTAGCAGTTTAACAGGCGAAGATAAGAGACCATTTAGAGATGTTAGGGTAAAAGATGCTTTAAAACAAGATGTTGGGAAGGGTTTTATAAGGATTGATTCAGATATTGTAAAAGAGTTAAATATTCATCCAGGTGATGTTATTGAAATTGTCCACCCTTCCACTGACAAACGCACAGCTGCAATATTCTGGGGCGAGAATAAAGAAGATAAAGGTACTGATATAATAAGGATTGATTCTTCTATTCGAAGAAATTTGAATACTGCAATTGATGAAATTGTGAGAATTGCTAAAATTGAGGCTAATATTGCTGAAAGAATAACTTTTGCAGGTTTGGAAGAAGCAATTATTTTACGAAATACTCAACAATTGGCAGAAAAACTAGAGAATAGAGTAATTACTAAAGGTGATATTTTAAGTTTTTATGCAATGGGAGGGAGAGTAAATTTAGTAGTTATCGATTATACACCAAAAGCAGACGCTGTAATAATAAATGTTCAAACTAAGATAATTATATCACCAAAAAGTCATAAAGAGTTAGAAGAGATCGAAAAAGCAAGGGTAACATACGAAGATATTGGAGGTCTAGAGGATGAAATTCAAAGGATTAGAGAAATGATTGAATTACCCATAAGACATCCTGAATTATTTAAACGAATAGGGATAGAACCTCCAAAAGGAGTTCTGTTACATGGACCACCGGGAACAGGGAAAACTTTATTAGCTAGAGCAGTAGCATACGAAACAGATGCTCACTTTATTACTATTAGTGGACCTGAAATAATGAGTAAATTTTATGGTCAAAGTGAAGAGAACCTAAGAAAAAAGTTTGAAGAAGCTAAAGAGATGGCCCCAGCTATAATTTTTATTGATGAATTAGACTCAATTGCTCCAAAACGTGGTGAAGTAACAGGAGAAGTGGAAAGGAGAGTAGTAGCCCAACTACTCTCATTGCTAGATGGTTTGGAAAGAAGGGGTGAAATTATAGTGATCGGGGCGACTAATCGAGTTAATGATATTGATCCAGCGTTAAGAAGACCTGGTAGATTTGATCGTGAGATTGAAATAGGTGTGCCTGATACTAATGGTCGACATGAAATATTATTGATTCACACTCGAGGAATGCCTCTAAATAAAGATATTGATTTAAAGCTAATCGCAGAACGAACCCATGGATTTGTGGGAGCAGATGTTGAGGCACTCTGTAAGGAGGCCGCAATGTTAGCCATTAGAGAAATTTTACCCAAATTTGATTTTGATAAACCTATTCCTTTAGAGATATTAGATCAACTACAAATTAAAATGGAAAATTTCCTTCAAGCTTTAAATAGTATTGAACCATCTGCTTTAAGGGAAGTTTTAATACAACAACCAAGAGAAACTTGGGAGGATGTAGGAGGCCTTGAAGACGCTAAGCAACAACTGAGAGAAGTTATTGAATGGCCTTTAAGATATCCTGAATTATATAAACATTTATATTCTAGACCTCCTAACGGTATATTATTATTTGGAGCACCTGGTACGGGTAAAACTCTACTAGCTAGAGCTTTAGCGCATGAAAGTGAGGTCAATTTCATTTCAGTAAAGGGTCCTGAATTCTTATCTAAATGGGTTGGTGAAAGTGAGAAAGCAGTTCGGGAAACATTTAGAAAGGCTAGATCTGCAGCTCCTTGTATAATTTTTTTTGATGAAATTGACGCAATTGCAGGTATGAGAGGTAGATTTGCAAGCTCAGAAGTAACTGAGCAAGTGGTTTCTCAACTATTAACGGAAATGGATGGGTTGGAAGATTTAAGGGATGTCATTTTAGTTGCAGCAACAAATCGTCCTGAGCTCTTAGATCCTGCCTTACTACGGTCTGGTAGATTTGGTAGACATATTGAAATTCCACTTCCAGATTTAGAAAGTCGTAAAGAAATCTTTAAAATACATTTGAACAATAAACCTTTAGCTAACGACGTTGATATAAACAAACTAGCAGAGGAACTCGATGGATATACTGGTGCTGATATTCAAGCAATCTCTGAAGAAGCTACATTATTGACTATAAGGAATGCAGTTCCATCAATCAATGAGAAGAAATTGAAAATCCAAGATTATAATAATCAGTTGAAAGTATTAAGAGAGGAACAATCGGTAAATATGAATGTTGACCTTGAAAAAGAAATTAAAGACTTGGAAATCAAAATTGAAAAAATACAATCTCAATTAGTAGATAATATTGCCCTTTCGAAAGAAGATTTTAATGTAGCAATGGTAAAAATTCTGAAAGGAGCCGATCGCGCAAAGAGGGCTAATGATAAATTTGCCAAAGAAGCTGAAGGGCTTTATAGATAATTTTTAATATATATATTAATAGGTGTAATGAGAATGGAAATTGAGGAAAAAGAAAAAAATATTCAAATATTAAGTCTAGATACATTATTAGAGATATTGGGTAATCCTACAAGAAGAGCTATTTTGAACAAATTAGCAAAGTTCCCACACTCGGCTCCAGAACTTGCAAATGCATTAGGTATTTCAAGACAAGCTGTTCATAGTCAACTAACATTACTTCAAGAAAAAGACATAATTGAACCTCTTGAAGCATCTGAAATTAGAGGTGATAAATACCGAATAAAAACAGATATTTCTGTAAATATTGATATCACTCCTGATTATTATAATATTAAATATAATACTAGTAGTACCGATCCTGAATCAGAATTGATTGATTTTAAGGATATGAATTGTTCAGTTGATTATTCTAAAATTAAATCCCCCAATGATAAAATAAGATTTTTAAGTGAGGAAATTAGAAAAATCGAAAAGACTATGACAGATTTAGAACTTAAAAGAAAAGAAATCCTTAATCAAAAAGAATGTTTAATTTTAGAAATCAAAAATTTAATGCACGGACA
>JBHLON010000087.1:0-6110 GCA_048940445.1 Promethearchaeota archaeon | reverse complement strand
AAACAAAAAAGAATGTTTAATGTTATTTTATTAAAAAATTAACAAATAGGTTATAAAACTAGAAAAGATAATTGCTTTATTGTAATTAAAGTAGTTTTAAAAATGGCTCAAATTCTTTTTATATCAGAAAGAACTGTTAGGGATGCTTGGCTCTCTGCTTTAGCTCAAGTTTTATTTAAAGGAGATGAAATTAAAACTGAGTACGATAAAACAGAAGATCTCCCCTCTAAAGATGCAACAGTAATGATTGAGGTTAAGGAACCATTAAGTACTCCAATCATGAGAAAAGATAAGATAATGAAAATCAGCTCTAAGTATGGGAACTCCTATGAAGTATATGGATGTATGGCAGACACTTATCTAATTGGATCAATTCAAAGTGGGTATATAGAAGAAATTTTACAGGGGATAAATGATCATTATATTTGGGATTCTGATGTAAGTTTTCCATATTCATATCATGACAGAATTTTTAATTATACCCCTTTTTCTCTTGAAGATACCATTCACGTTGATTATGATTTAGAGATTGTAGAAAAGGAATTTGTAAGAAATCACCAAAAGTTAATTAAAGCGAATAAAATTGTAGAAACTAAGAAGGGCTTAATTTGGAAACCTAAGAATCTTGTCCATTTGAGTCTTGAGAAAAAAATTTCTGATCAGATTGGAGTTTCAAAAATCCCAATCGGAGTAATAAAGTTTCCAAGAATTAACCAAATAGAATATATTATTCAAAAATTAAAAGATAAACCTTATTCACGTAGAGCTCAAGCAATAACATGGAGGCCATTAGTGGATCCTTTTCATTCAGATCCCCCCTGTCTCCAAAGAATTTTTATGCGAATTAAAGATGGAAAACTTCTGATGCAAACTACTTGGAGGAGTAGGGATCTCTTTAGAGCTTGGGAAGCCAATGTAAATGGAATGGTTAGAATCCAAAAATTAGTTGCTGATGAGCTAGGAGTGGAAATAGGTCACTATTTGGATTTCAGTAATTCATTACATATTTATGGAAATTCTATTTTAGAAGTTAAAGACATGTTTAAGCGCATGACAAATCGAGGTGAAAAATTTCCCACTGAAGTTGAAACTCTTTTAGAAAAAAACATAAAGATTTAGTCTTTAAAAATTCTTGGAAAGATATTTGCAGTATTCTTGTAAATTTGCTCTTCTAATTCATCAATTGGTATATTTTTTAGCTTTGATATTGAACTTAAAACTTCTTTTATCATCGCGGGGGTTCCTGCTTTTCTTGAAAATTCAACAGGACCATCACTTTCTAAGAGTAAATGCTCTGCATCAACTGATACAACTGTCTTTTTCACTGCTGGAGAGTAATTAATTGCAGGTGTAATTGAAAAATAATAACCTCTATCAATGCCTAACTTTAATAGATTTTCTGGTCCTGAATACCAATGGATATTAATCTTGGGAATATTATAAGATGATAAAGAATCGAAGATTAGTTGTTCTGCACCTTTACTATGAATAATCACGGGTAGTCTTAGACTTTGAGCTAATTCTAACATACGTAAAAATATCCGTTTTTGTAAGGGATATAGTTCTTCATTCTTGATAAAATAATGATCCAAACCGACTTCACCAATAGCTACTATTTTGTCTTTATTTGAATTAATAAAATTCTCGATATCTTCTAACTGGTCTTTAATCTTTTCATTCATTCTTACTTCTTCAGGGTGTATTCCAAGCGCTGGATAAATTGCATTGAATTTTTGTGAGATTTCTAAAATTCTTTCTTGACTGAGAGCGCTCATTGCAACCGCTATAATTTTTTCAACTCCCGCATTAAAGGCATCTTTAACGATATCTTCAATTGTTAGGTAAAGATTTGCATGACAATGAACATCTATTAAAAAAATTTCCACCCTCACAAATTTTAAAGTTATTAAATTTTAGTGTCTCACATTTGGCTTATTTCTGCTCTTAAATTAACGATCTTCTTTACTAGTTGAAATTTACCTTTAGGATATGATTTAGAATCTAAATATTGCATTAAATTTTCTAATTCCTTCATTAAGTAATTCTTTATATCTTCTTTAGTCACATGTCCAATAAGTTTTGGTAAAGGCTCAACTTTTTCTGTTTTTTTAAGTCTTAGGCTTGAAATCGTTTTTGCTAGTTGGGCTTGAAATCCTTTAGATTCTGAAATATCTGAACCTCCAAGCATATCTAAAGATGTTTTTAAACCGTCAATAAATGCTTCTAAATCCTTGATCTCTATATCTTCGTTAGTCATTTATAAAGAAATTACTGTGAGTTAATATTCTTATTTCCTAGAAGCATTTTTATTATATATATTTCTTTATAATATCGATTTATAAATTTAGAGAATTATTGAAGTTAATTCTTCAAAAAGCAAATTAGCAAGAGTATCTATTATTTTTTTTCTAAGATTTCCATTATGTAATCTGATTTTATCAGAGAATTCTATTTGAATCGTCTGACTACCTTTTATTTTACTAGCTCCATATTTTCGAGTGATATACCCCCCTTTTAGGGCATATTCTTTTCTTCTTTGACGTCCTGGAGCAATAGAGACTCCTAATTTCACAAATGTTTTAATTATTTTACCTCGTAAATTATTTCCCCAATACCTTTGAGCAATAGGCTCCGAGTATAAAGTCTCTAAATTATTAGTACCTAAGATAATATCTACATCACGATAACCCATCGGAATATTTATTTTTTCAAATCCATGAATATCAATCATTATAGAGCGATTAAATTTTAATAAATTGTAAAAAATTAAATCTTTTACTTTATTATGATAATATCGGTATAATTCCTTAGCTAAAATAGATGAATTATCATATGCCTCGGCTTCTTTTCTATTAATGTCAATTTTGCTTCTATGAATAGTTGAAACAATATATGAAGGAGTTTTCTTTATTGCCTTTTGTGATTGATATAGCATTTCTATAGTTCTTATTAATTCTGATGCTATTTCTCTTGTCTTTTTATCAATTCCTACGATTCCCTCTTTTCTGGTAGGAATAATTTTAATTTTTCTGGTACCTCCATGAGGGACTGATATAATTAAAGGGATGCTTCCCTTATAATACTCAATAAATTTCTCAAAATGAATCATTCTTAATCTTAACTTTTTGATTAAAATAAAAAAATTAAAAAATTAAATAAGTCTACTTCTTTTACGTAATCGTTAGCATTCTAAGTATCATAAATATGCTTAACCATAATATAAATCCAAGAATACCAAATATGTAATATGCCCAAATATTCTTTTCTTTTATAAAAATTATATAGCAAAATAACCAAGAACCAAGTGCCCCAACACCTCCCATCAAGATGTCAGTGGTTATATTTTGCCAGCTATCAGCTCTCCCTTCGAATTTCCATCCTAAATCCAAAAATAATGTGTTTTCAAAAACTTCCCATAGAATTATTATTACCATTGTACAAATAAAAACGAATAATAGAGAGAAGATTGGAATACGGCCTTTACTTTTTGGGATTGTATAAAACAAAGAAAAGAAAAGAAAAACACCGATACCAAAACAGATGTGTCCAATTGAATAAAAATCAAACCAAGCTATTCCAACTGACGAAGGATCAGTTGCAAATAAATCTACGAATAACATATTATTTTCACATTTGATTTCCGATATATTTCCTTTAATAATTAATAATTTTTTATAAGAATACTTCTAAATTAATAATACTATTCATTGAATATAATCTTATTTTGTGTTAATTCTTGAAAAAAGATATTGCTTTTATTGTATTTTATCAAAAAGAGAATATGTATAGTTTCAATGCATTAATTGCGGCACTTGAAACTGAACCGAGTCTAAATAAAGTCGATATATTTTTCATAAGAGGGAAAGAGAACCTTATTAAGAAATTAAATCAGTTAATTACAATTTATCAAAAAGTCATTCTAGGTGTTTCATTTTTTACTACACAGGTGTGGAAAATATATCAATTGTTAAAGATTCTAAAAAGAAAATTTCAAAAAAAAATAATTTTTCTTGCTGGTGGAGCACATTCTACAGGTGATCCCATAGGTGCTTTGAAAATGGGTTTCGATTTAGTTGTAGTAGGAGAGGGAGAAGAAACACTAATCGAATTAATTTTAAAGATTAAAAATGATGAAAATTTTTATAGCATTAAAGGTATTGCCTTCTTAGATCAAAAAAAAGAATTAATATATACTGGAAAAAGGCATCCTATAAATTTAAATGATTATCCACCCTTACCTATAACTCATACGAAATTTGGAGCCATAGAAATAACAAGAGGATGTCCATATACATGTTACTTCTGCCAGACCTCCTACATGTTTGGGACAAAGCCACGCCATAGAAACATAGAGAATATATGCAAAGCAGTTAAAATTATGGCCCTTAATTATGGAAAAAAAGATGTTCGTTTCATATCTCCAAATGCATTTTCTTATGGCTCAATAGATGGAAAGAGATTAAAGCTAGTTAAATTGGAAGAATTATTAAAGAAAATTAAGGAGATAATTTACCCAAAGGGAAGGATCTTTTTAGGATCATTCCCCTCAGAAGTTAGACCAGAACATGTAACTAATGATTCTCTAAGGATAGTCAAAACTTATGCAGCAAATGATAATATTGTAATTGGAGCTCAATCTGGGAGCCAAAGAATTCTTAATTTATGCAATAGAGGTCATAGTGTAGACGATGTCTATAATGCTGTGCAACTAACAATCCAATCAGGTCTTAAAGCTAATGTAGATTTCATATTTGGGCTACCTTATGAAAAAGAGAAAGATATTGATCTAACTCTTAAAGTTATAACTAAATTAACTGATATAGGAGCACGAATTCATGCCCATTCATTCTTACCATTACCTCAAACAACATTTGCTTCTTTTAACGCTAAGAAGATTAGTAATAAAATTAAAAAAGTACTTCAAAAACTGAGTGCTAAGGGATTAGCTTATGGTGAATGGGAGAAACAAGAAAATATCGCTATTAAGATAAGTAAATACCTAAAATCGAAAAATTAAGATAATTTAATCTGATATTGAATAATTTTGATCTTCTTTCTTTATAAATCCCTCACCTTTTAGTGTGTTGAGAACATCTCTTATTTTATCTGGATCGCTATCAACTGCTTTAAGTATTTCAGTTTCATCCACAGTTTTTTCTTTAAGGACTACTTTCAAAACTTTTCCTCGAATCTCACGATTAGAACCTTTGAAATTTGGTTGCTTTCGATAATGGGTACTTTTTTTATTTAATTCTGGATGTGACTTTTTGAGCTTCGCTCCATAATCCATTAAAGCATAATACCATTCTCTAGGATTTGATAAATCTAATGTTTCTTTTACCAATTCTAAAATTTCTTTATCAGAAACTAACTTTTTATCTTGAAAGAAGAAATAAATATACACTCTTCTAATGTTGGTCTCTACAAAGTAAGTAGGGCGATTAAAAGCAAAGGCTATTATCGAAGAGGCTGTATTGTGGCCAATTTGGGGAAAAGATTTCAAGATATTAATATCTTCGGGTAGTTTACCATCATAGTTATCAATAATCATTTCAGCAATTTTTTTCAATGCAATAGCTCTTCGATTATATCCCAATCCCTGCCAAACTTCTAAAATTTCATTAGTTTGGGCATTTGCCAATTCATTGAGATTTGGAAATTTTTTTATGAATTCTAAAAATTTTACAGCAACTCTACTAGTTTGAGTTTGTTGAAGCATTATTTCAGAAATTAACACCTTATATGGATTAATATCTCTTCTAAATGGAAAATCCTTTCCCGCTCTCTTATAATATGAATAAATAATATCTTGGAAAGTTTTCAATATATGTGGTGTTAAACCTTCTTCCTTGTAAATTCTGTAAAAATCATGAATAAGTATATATTAACACCTTTTTTAGTTTGAAATAATAAGGCTATGGTGAAAAAAGAAGTTTCCTTTTTTTAAATATAAATTTCTTTTGATTTAGATTGTTATTGTGAAAAATTTACGACTATTTAGTAATGTCAAATGCAAATTCAGTGACCCCGCCTTCAATCTTTTTTAGTGTTAAGTTATATCCTGCAGTATCAATTAAGTGAAGCATTGATTTATTTTCAAGTAAAATTGT
>JBHLON010000086.1:0-6113 GCA_048940445.1 Promethearchaeota archaeon | reverse complement strand
TAAGATAATTTGTTTGATAATATTAGATTGTTGTTGTTCACTCTATTTAGAAAGAAATAAATAAGACTGAAAAAATAATTCATTATTAATCATTTGGACACAAAAAAACATTAATGTTTGAAATTAATCTGATTGTTACTTTTTTCTCCGGTTTACTAATTGGTTTATCTCCTTGTATACTTCTAATGTCAAGTAGTTTTGGAACTTCTTTGGTTTTAACAGCACATAAGAAAGATTTCTTTCAAATTTTATCAGGATTAGTGTTAGGAATGATTTTTGGTTATATTCTTATTTCTGTAATTTTTCTTCCATTTGTAGAACTCTTAACGATTTATATATATTCAAAATTTATATTTGCTGGAATTCTAATATTTATTGGAATCTGGCAAATTATCGAAAGTAAAAAAGAAAAAAGTGTTATATTTGGGACTCCAAATAAAATTAAAGTGTTATTAAAGGATTTTATAGAAAAAAAGTCTGGTTATTATTCTTTTTTAGTAGGTTTGATATTTGTATTAATTAAAATTCCGTGTTTTGGGTCAGTTTACTTATCAATTATTTATAACCTTTCAGGGAATCCAATTTTAATAGTATATATTATCGTTTATTTATTTGCTATGGTTTTACCTGTGATACTAATCCTTTCTTTGATAAGATTAGGTATAGAATATAATAAAATCAATGAGTTTAGGTTAAGTCATAGGGTACATTTAAGAATATTAAGTGGTGTTGTTTTAATATTTCTAGCTTTTTATTTATTATTTTCCTAACCGTTGCTTAAGTAAAAATCATTATGATATTTCTTTTTTCAAATCAAAAATGCTAATCGCAAAATGACTAACCCTTGTATGGGTTTCTTTATCATTTTATAACGTCTCAATAAAAAAGTTTCTACAAAAGAGTCAAATTTATATAGTTGACTATACGTTTATTATATACACTTTCTCGAAGAAAGTTGAATTTAAACTACAAAGAGGGTAAAATTTTGACGAAAAACAAAAAATTATATAAATATTTATTATTGGTTATAGTTTTAGGAACTCTTTTTAGCGTGGTCCCAATAAACTTTGTAGCAGCAGAAGCTGATTTTGAGCTTTACGACACAGGGCAAACTCCTCTTGGTCATAGCCCAACCAATCCCCTCCAATATCAATGGCAAACAGTTGAATTTCTATCTGGAAATACGCATCGCTTTAAAATCAAGTTTACTAGTTCAACCTATTGGACTCAGGCAAACCTTGTTATTGATGGCGTAGAACATCAAGTTAGTAAGCACTCCACATATGGAAATTACTACTTCGATTACAGTTGCTATTGCTGGAGACGAAAGGAATATTATCAGTACAGTTATGTAGATTTGGCACTAGACGAATCCGGATATTATGAATATTACTACAATTCTTGGATACTCCCTGATTGCACCACTGATAAATTATGGGCAATTTACTTTGGTCCTTCTACGTTAGATGGCAGTATTGACAGATTTTTTCTTGATCCCGGCCCAAAACCTTCAAAACTAGGATTTCAAATTGAAACATTATATGATTTCGGACCTCCGACACCATTCATTTCGTATCAAATCAAAAATGGTCTAGGTTTATATGATTCTGTTACTATAAGTCTTTATGTGGATGATCAATTAATAGATTCGCGATTTACCTTTTTAGAGTCAATGGGAGATTCAATAGAGGTAAATGTCAACTCTGATCTATTACGGCAAATCGGTACACATAGAATTGAAATTCAAGTCAGCGATTATTATTATATGAATGAAAATTGGGAATTAGGATATCTTAAAGTAGGGTATACTGGATTTACCCAACATGAAGATATACTTGACTGGGGCGTTGATCTAATTGATGCAGAAATGGTATGGGGTAGTTTTGATGGAGCCACTAATGTAATTACAAATATCTATGGTCAAGGAATAAAGGTTTTGGTTATTGATAGTGGGATCAATTACAATCATTATGACTTAAATGATAATTATTATGGCGGTTATGATTGGCAAGATGGGGATAGCTATCCAATGGATACATTGGGACATGGTACTCACTGTTCAGGAATAATAGCTGCTGAAGATAATGGTGCAGGCGTTATTGGAGTAGCTCCTTTTACTAAAATTTATATGGCAAGAGTGGGAGCAAGTGGCCCAAATCCAGATTATGTAAGAAATGCAATTTACTGGGGAATAAATAATCATGTAGATGTTATTTCTATGAGTCTTGGAGTGCCCAATGTCTTGTCTCAAGCTTGTCAGGATGCCTATGATGAAGGAATTGTCCTTGTTGCTGCAAGCGGCAACGATAATGGCGCTATATCATATCCCGCTAAATATGACAGTGTAATTGCAGTAGGAGCAATCAATTCAGGTTTAACTCGTGCATCATTTTCCAATTACGGTCCTGAATTAGACTTAGTTGCTCCTGGAGTCAATATCTATAGTACTTGTGCAGGTCAATTAGATACTGGTAATGATGGATATCAATTACTTAGTGGAACATCCATGGCGTGTCCCATGGTAGCTGGAGTGTGCGCTTTGATACTATGTACTAATCCATTCATGCAATCACGTGAAGTAAGATGGTGCTTATATAATAGTACAACTGATCTTGGAAGTTCAGGATGGGATCAATATTACGGTTGGGGCTTAGTTAATGCTGAAGCTGCTGTTAATTATGCACTAACACATTTCCCTTTATAAAAAAACCATTAACTTAACCCTTTTTTTTTTTATTGTAATAAAGGTTCTTTTACTATTTAAAAAAAATATAATTATTATTCGGGTTGCCATTGTATTCATAAATTAGGTACAAATCAGGAAGTGGATTGAAGAACTCATCTTCATCCTCAGAAGGATAACAAGGAACTTCTTCTACTGCTTCAACCATAATATCATCTGCTTTTGTTTAATAGTTGGAATATATTTTAAAATTACATAAACAAAAAATTTAATGAAAAAAGTAAAAAACAAGGAAAGGAATTATTTATAATAGTGATTAATATTTTACATTATTAAACTTATACTTATCAATTAAGAATTCGGTGAAAGCCAAATGTATAAAAGGCTTTATAAAATGATGCTTTTAGGAGATGGAGCAGTAGGCAAGACAGCTCTTATGACTCGATTTGTTAAAAACATCTTTAAACCGGATTACAATGTCACAATAGGCGTAGAATTCATGTTTAAGGAATTGGAAGTTAAGAATGAGAAAGTTCGACTTCAAATTTATGATTGGTTAGGGCAAAAAATGTTTCAAGGCGCTCTCTCTGCTTTTTCTCGAGGAGCAAGGGGAGCTTTATTATTATTTGATATAACAAGGAAAGTTACCTTTGATGCACTGCCTCAATGGATGAAGGAGATTAGGAAAGGAGCGGGTAATATCCCGATAGTTCTCATCGGTAATAAAAGCGATTTGGAACATCTACGGGAAGTGAGCGATGAAATGGTTACTAAATTCCTCAAACTTACAAATTGCTTTGGATTTATAGAGACTTCAGCTAAGACTGGTGATAATGTAGAAGAAGCATTTAAAATGTTAACATTAGAAATGATTAGACGTCCTAAAGAGGAACTTTCAATGGAGACAATAAATATGGTTGGTGTCTCTACCCAGTTGGTTTCAGAGGAACAATTAGATTTAATAAACCAGAAAATTGAGGACATTTTAACTAAACCTCCGAAAGAAGAAGAATTCCGATTTTTAATAGTAGGTGATGAAAATACACAAAAACCATTACTTACTAAATTACTTCGGGTTGAAAGAATTAACTGGCCTCCAAAAATTCCCAGTATTCTCTATAGTACCTTAGATTACAAGATGAGAATTGATTTTCAAGATTATAAATTTCAACTTTATTTTCTAAGTAATTTGAAGAGATTAGAAAAGGATTATAAACTTTTCAATAATGCTTGTAAGCATTCTGATGGGATTGTAATTTTTAGTGATTTTATTGACCGTGGAAATTTTATTCAGAGTGTTGATATAGCAAAAATGCTTAGGGAGAATTATTCAGAGTTGGAGATCATTTTAAC
The DNA here is from genome assembly GCA_048940445.1 of Promethearchaeota archaeon. GTDB lineage: Archaea > Asgardarchaeota > Lokiarchaeia > Sigyniarchaeales > SOKP01 > SOKP01. The sequence continues at coordinate 2,077 of JBHLON010000086.1, read as the reverse complement.
ATCTGGATCTGATATTCCTACTACTTGTTTTTATGAATTAGAGAGATTACAAAAAGACTATGAGATAAATAATAGCGATGATTACAATTCTCTTATTTCTGAATTATTGATAAACACCTTAAAGAGAAAAAAGAAGATTGATAAAGAAATTAAGTACATGAAAAAAAAATTAAAAGAACTTCAAGACCAACTTCATGATCAAAAAACTCGTAGAGAGTTAAAAGATTTCATTCTATCTTTGGAAAATCCTGAAATGATTAGGGAAATTGAAATTGAGAAAGAAAGTCCTTTGACTAAGCCTTCTTTAAAGAATGTGATCTTTATAAGCTACAGTCATAAAGACGAGGATCCATGGCTTGAACGTGTACAAACACACTTGAAACCTCTTGAGAGATTAGGGAAAATAAATAGGTGGGATGATACACGCATCAAAGCCGGTGATCAATGGCGAGAAGAAATTAGCCAATCGTTAAACGATTCAAAAGTAGCGATCCTCTTAATTAGTGCCAACTTTTTTGCGTCAGATTTTATAGCTAAGAATGAATTACCTCCCTTACTTAAAGCAGCTAAGACAAAAGGAATTGTAATTTTACCTCTTATTATAAGTGCTTCCCAGTTTGAGAAAATTCCATGGATCTCTCAAATACAATCGGTAAATAAGCCTGATAGTGAAGCACTAGAAAAATTAAGTAAAGGAGAACAGGAAGAAGTATTCGTAAGGTTAGCAAACGCTGTAGAAGATGCTCTTAGTAAATGATTTGATTTACTTTCACTCTTGAAAGTTTTTTACAACTTTCAGTAATTCTATTCCTAGGTTGTCGCTTAAAAAAGTCTATATCTATATTCAATTTTTCTTTGATCTTCTAATAAATTTGGACTCGAAATCTTTAAGTTTTAATGAATATGAAAAAGAGTTTTACAATTTAAGAGGTATCCTCGGAGAATTATGGGAGGATTTAAAGTACACCACAAGCAATAAGAAATTTTCTCATCCAAACTCCTAAAGCGGGCCAAGCTGGTGCTGTCACTAAATTTCCATCAATAGAAACATTAGTAAATGTTGGACCTGGTGGCTCTACAGTAGCTCCTGCTAAAATGCATTCTGGACCTACAGCAGGATATGGACAGACATGCTTATTTTGTAATCCACCAGCAGCGGCTAAAATTTGAGGACCATGGCAAACAGCAGCGATAGGCTTTTTTTCCTTAATGAAATGCTTTACAATTTCAATTACTTTTTTATTTAATCTTAAATATTCGGGAGATCTTCCTCCGGGTATAATAAGTGCATCGTAATCATTAGGATTCACATCATCAAAGGAATAATTTAATTTTAAAAGATGACCAGGTTTTTCAGTATATGTCTGATCACCTAAAAAGTCATGTACGGCAGTTTTAACTGTATCATCTTTTTTTTTATCGGGGCAAACAACATGGACTTTTTGTTCAATGAAATCGAGAATTTGAAGAGGTACAAATGCCTCATAATCTTCTACAAAATCACCTACTAACATTAAAAATAATTTTTGTTTAGACATATCTCTATCTTTTTTCTTATCCTTTTTAAATGTTTACATTTTTGTGTAATTAGTTTATGACCTTTAATGCCTAAGACATTAAAGACTTTGATATTAAGGTCGAAAACTTCTCCTTGGAGAAGTTTTACATCTTAAGGGATAATACCCTCAATTTAGGTTCCATTCCAAGTAAAGAATATTAATTTCTATATATTCATTACGATATTTCTTGTTTCAAATCAAATATCTCATGATAACTATCATCCAACTCGTTTATATTAACCACTTGAAGAGGATGTTCTGCATGCTGTCTATCGAACAAATTTAAAAGGTTCAAGTTGTTTGGATCTTTCTCAATAATTCTCACAAATTCTTTACAGCGAAAACATACTCTTATGCGATCCAAATTTACTTCACTTCTTATATCCTTTATAATTGCTTTATGGTGAATTCTATAGAGTAATCTATAAATAGTTAATTATTTTTAGAAGTCTTATTTAAATCTTTATTATCAAGATTCTTTATATGAATTTTCTCAATCTGTAAAAATTTAAAAGTTT
>JBHLON010000085.1:0-6151 GCA_048940445.1 Promethearchaeota archaeon | reverse complement strand
GACAATTGGTGATTTTGGTGAAAACCCACGAATTCATTTTAGTCTTCAAGAGATTTTCAATGACCCATATGCTCGATATTTAAGAATTTATATCGATGAAGTGAAAATTTGGGAAACCGTAATTTACCCAAGTTTAAATGGACACTATAGTAATGTTATAGATGCTCCCCAGCTTAAGTGGAAAAATAATGAATTCCTGGATACTCATGAAATTTTAATTGAGATCTTCTGGGGAGCAAATGAAGATGGTGAATATAATACGCCATCATATAAACTAGATTACTTTCAGTTAAGTAAAATTGAATTTGATCAAATAGAACTCGATGGATTTTATGAATCAAAAACTTTAATAGGCTCACAAAATAGGAATTTTCCTGACATAGGACATTCCATATTGTGTTTTACAATAAAAACTAATAAAAGTTATTTAGGTGAATTCCCACAAATTCATTTTAGTCTCCAAGAAATCTTTAATGACCCATATACTCGATACTTGAGAGTTCATGTTGATGGAGTAAAAATCTGGGAAACCATAATCTATCCCAGTTTAAATGGACACTATAGTAATGTTATAAACGCTCCGCAGCTGATGTGGAAAACTCCAATCTACTTTGATGAATCTCTAAATGCCCATGAGATTTTAATTGAAATTTTTTGGGGTGCAAATGAAGATGGTGAATATAATACGCCATCATATAAACTAGATTACTTTCAGTTGAGTAAAATTGTATTTGAGCAAATTGACGTATATAACTATATTACTATGAATTCACCCCTTGCCACAACATATACCTCACCATCATCTGGTTATTATCCTGCTACTTACGGTTTCGAAGATACTGCAAATGGTGCCGTTCCTTCAGGGTGGACAGAATATTCGCCAGGGAATGCATGGGTGAAAGTAGAATCAGGAATTGGAGGTCATAATAAAGTTATGCGCTTATATGATCCTTTTCAATGGTTCTATCTCCCCTATGCTCAAGTATATAACACATTTGCTAATCAGCAATATGGGACTGTTGAATTTTGGTTTAGAACAACTAATGCTGCTGGAATTCATTTAGTTGAGTTTTTCAGTGGAAGTACCATCAGATTTCGTCTAAAAGTAGACGATGGAGGAGTGTGGGTTGATGATGGAAATTGGCATCTCATTGGTGTAACCCCAACCATTTATGCAAATATATGGTATAGATTCAAAATAGATTTTGAAACTACAGAAGGCAATTACGCAGGATTGGCGCCTTATCATTTTAGAATCACTGTAAATGAGGATGTAGGAATTCCATTGGATTTCAAAAGTATGGGCGATATAAATAAGCTTAAATTTGCTACAACTGATTGGGATACCGACTATTCGATGTATATTGATGCAGTTGGGTATTCATGGGATCCTTATTATGATATAATGGACAATAAATATCCAGGCTTATTTGTTGAATTCTCACCCGATAACTTGGAATATATGAGTCTTACGCTCGATGGTCAAAGCCGTGAAATTTTTGGAGATATCGTCCTTCCTATGTTGAAGTCTGGACCTCATACGATCTCAATCTGGGGTTACGATAATCTTGGTTTTGATTATTATTCCGGTATTAGAACCTTTACAGTAAATATGGCAGAAAAAATAGGAGTTATTTTTTATGCGAGTGATGCTGGGGATGATCCTGCTGGAACAACTGCTTGGTCGGAAGCTGTGGAAAGCAACATTAATGATTATATAAACATTTTGATGGGAGAATCATATTTTAGGATTTATGTATATAGGGATGTAGGTAATGAAAATGAATTTGACACAATCATGGATTGGTTAGCAAATAATCGAATTGACCAATCTGATGAATTATTCATATATATTTGGGCTCATGGTTCTTATAATGATGAGAGTTATACAGAATCTTACTCTTGCATTTCAACAAATGGCTATTACCTTAGCGCCACACATTTTGAGGAGAAAATGAAATATATATATCAACAATCAAACTCATCAAAATTAGGCTCATTAGTAGAATCATGTTATTCAGGTTGGTTTTCTCGTAGATTTGCCAATGATGATCCATTTCTTGCCATGTCTTCTACTGATACCTGGCAATTAAGTAAAGGTAGTAGTATTACTCATGAATTTTATTTTTCTGCAGGTTTCTGGGATTGTGTTGCCTCTGGTTATGATGCTTCAGAAGCTTTTTATTTAACAAAAGATAATTGGTGGGTAAAAGTTTTTTTATGGGATCAAGAGCCCCAGATTAGAGATAATACTCCTATTGACTTTATGTTCTTCAATTAAAAAAGAAATAATTAAATTATTATTTTTTTCAATTTATTACTTAATTTTTGTTCTTTTTTATTATTTTAAACAGCTATATCGAAAGGCTTGTCATAACTTAGAGAAGAAATATACGTTTATTATTTTAAGAAAAAAATGGAAAAAAAATAATTGAAGAAACTTTTTAACAGTATTCTTTATAAATTAATGGTTATCAATGGACCATCAACTGAGAGTTGGTGATCAGAGAAATGAACAGGCACTGGAAGTCCTAGTTTATAAGACACCTTGAATTGTGGAGTAACCGATACTGTGGGACTGTCTGTCAGATTAGCTTGTAATGTCCAGCAATATTGATGGCTTGACTGCGGTGGGATTGTTCTTTCTGCTTCCACATTTGGTCTGGTATAGTCGCCATCTACAGGTCTTAGATAAGGATCAATATTATCAATTTCAATACCAATATTCTCAAGATTAACTTCCCGGCTCATATTAGAAACGGTTAGACATACTTGGGTAGTATCATTTGAATTTATGATATCGGGGACTGCCATTTTTGAAAAACTGGGCGCTGGAATTCCAGCATACCTTGTATAATAAAGTAAATCACTTTTTCCTTCGCTAGAGTTATGCTTAATGAGGGAATAAAATGAAGTAACAAAACACCGAGTAACTCCTACTCCCCAATGATGAATAAAATATAATTCCAATGGGATATGAAACCGAATTTTACCTACCTCATGTGAGTTATTAAAGTCTGAAGCTATAGAATTGAGTAACACTTTTAACCATCCACCACTATGGAATACACCAGTATATTCTCCCCAAATATTCATATAGGGGGTAATGTTAATTTTAAGCTCTTGTCCTGTAGATCCATCCACATTACATACTGCTTTTTCCGACCATGAGGATTTTATTCCTAATGAAACACCAAAACCTTCCGCTGATATTCCGAAAGAAGCTGTGAGAAAATTTTGATTGCGTACTCCATCAAAAAAGTCTACTACTAATCCTTGATAATAATCTTCACTTGGAACAGAATCATATTTCACCTTATAAGGTATGCCCCACGCATCCCATTTTAAGCCACTCTCCCAGAAATCTCCATCAAATCCAAGAGTACATATGGGATCTGCTAAATAGGGCCAATAATATTGTTCCCAAGTATGAGGAAAAGTAATAGTCATTAAGAGTTGCTTTGGGTCACTTGAATCAGCATAATATTCATTTGAGACATATTTAATCACCACTTTATACTTCAGTGTTTGAAGAAGCATCCACACATAGATAGGATAAGGAATTCGTATCAGACCGGAGGTAGGAGTAACCCATTTCCATCCCCATCCCCATATCTCATATGTATATTCCTTATCATACACATGTTCTGGATTCGATTCTTTTGATTGAACCATTTCTTCTTTTTGTAATATAATTTCCATAGGAAGATTAGTAATAAGTGAATCAAAGATAACGCCATGCTGTAAACTATATAAAGAATAGGAATCAATAATAATGAAATCTCCTTCTTTTCGATTTTTTTGATCTTGATCTAAATCAATATGAGCATTTTCTTTAGGTTTAACTTTCCATTTCAAAAGAATGAGAAAATCAGCGATGTCATAGAACTTTCTTAGGTTCTCATCTACCTCCTCAATTCTCTTGTTTAATAGTGCCTTTCTATTTTCTTCCTTATCTCTTATCTCACGCTTTAATTGTTCATAATCATCTTTCCAATGTTTTGTCCTTTGATTAAGTTTCTCTTCAATATTTTGATCTTTAATGTTAATACTTTCTTGTAGAGCCGGTAATGTTCTCTTGTCTAGCTTTTCTAAGGGTCTTCTAAAGTTTGATTTGATACTTTCAGAAATTTTTCTATATCTGCTTTCTCTTTTATTAATTGCATCCTCTTCTGTATTAATTTTACTACGATCTGATAAATCTAAAATTTCCCTTTTAGATACTGGTCGGATTTTATGAATTTTAATGTCTTTTATTTCATATAATAAATTTTCAGCCAGTTTTTTTTTAATTTCTTCTAATTCTTTTTCAAATTCATTTTTAATTTTTAAAATTTTATCAGTTAAAATTGGCTCTTTTTTTGACATAATTATCACTCCTAAACCTCTCTTAGGGAGAAACTAATACTTGCTTGTAATAAATAATGGTTGGAAATTTCCCTTCAAATATAATAAATCATATCTTGTTATTTAAGCTTTAACATTCTTGTCAAAATTAATAAAAAAAAAGTACAAAACACATAAATTGGCTGAATAATTTTTAAAAAAAAAATCTAGAAGCTGTTCAAGATAGGTATTTGGATAATTTTGGCTTATTCATCGTCTAGGATAAAATTTCAATTGCGCGAGGAAAACGGTCATATGAATCACATCATCACCAAAGCATTAATTTTAAGTATCTGGTTTTCACCAATTTTAGAATCTAATTATGACCAAATTCAATTCTCTGTTTCTTGAATTAAAACGAGGTTAGTTTAATATTATTTATATACTAAATACTAATTGATACTAACACAGATTAATAATTCATTAGTTATATATCAAGATAAAAAGAAAGTAATACTCTTAAGTAATCCAAATATATTAATAAAATGGTTTAAAAATTTAAAAGTAGATATTATATATTTAAGCGGTTAAAAACCATTTGACGAAATTTATTCAAAAATGTAAAAATTCAATTTTCAATTAATACATTTAAGTGAAAAATCTTGAATGCCAAAATTCAAAAAAAGATAAAATATTTGGTAGCTGTTTTGTCTGTAATCTTTTTGACACAAGCAGTAGTAACTGGATACGCAACAGAAGTTGCACCAGATGCACGGGAAAGTACAGATCAAAGAATTCCAATTTACTTTTTATGGTTTAAAATCGGTGAATATCGTCTTTTATCAATTGTGGATGTACAAGGGCATATGGTATACAATAATGAAGGATATCCGCCTGGACCTGGTGGATATGAAAGATATGCAATTTTCCTTAATGGCCAAAATACTTATACCAGTCCTACTAAAATACAAGTAAAGATGTATTTAACTGCCCAGTATAAGGAAATAACTGATGTTATCCCAACAGGACAGCGTATAACAAGACAATATTGGGGACCGCCTCCTATTAATTTAGTCACGTGGGACGGGGATATGGATTATGCAGCAACCACTCCAGGAACATGGACCTATGATGTTGGAATTGGAGCAGAAGCGAAAGGGTTCAGTTTTAGTTTTGGATATTCTTATACACCTTCTGCATATCATAATGATTATCCTCAGGTTAACCCTCCTATTGCTAATGACATTTATCGTTATATGGGGTATTTCGATAGTATATATGATGCTGGGAGGCAAGAATTCAAAGCTAGTGTTCGTTTGCATGTACATAATGACGTTGCTGGTCAATGGGGAGCTGGTGTTGTTAATTATAATCCGGGAGTATATTATATGACGACAAGGATCATATCAATAAGGATAAGAGCGATATTTAATTTTTATAGCTATTGGACAAATGGGCATATATGGATCCTTCAAGGGTCTCATTCACATATATTAGGAGATGGAGTTAATCCAGATAATAATGATATAGATAAACCTTCGATCCCTTTTGTAGCTGGTACTTGTAATTAATCTAAAATCTTTTTTTTTTTTATCCTTAATAAATTAATTTTTTATAAATCATTTTATATCCTATGAGTCCATCAGAGAAAAGAGCAAATAGCAAGCAGATATAATAAATTAGTGCCACAAATATTAATCCGTTGGTGTTTGCAACATGTGTTTATATGTATCCCTAGAACAGGCAATAGAAAACATATCAGAGAAAATGCTGATGTATTTGACTTTGAATTATCAGAATCAGACATGATAACATTAAATTCACT
>JBHLON010000084.1:0-6190 GCA_048940445.1 Promethearchaeota archaeon | reverse complement strand
CAGCAGTGAAGATTTCTGGAGTAAACAAAATTTCTGCAGGAAATTATGGTGGTAATTTAGGAAAGTTTAACTATCGATTGTATGATATAGTGGGATAAGTTTAAAAGATTTTTATTTTAATTTTCTTTTTATTTTTCTTTGGGGAGGTTTTGTTTCTAGCTGTTCTTCGGGTTTAATTTCCTTTACTTCTTCCTTTTTCACTTCTTCTTCAACAATTTTCTTTTTTGAAGGTGTTTCTTTTTTCTTAGGAGTTACGACAGACTTAATCTTTATTCGTTTATAAGAGAATGCGATTCCTAATAATAACCCAAAAATTATCCCGATCCCTAAAGTAATCCAAGGCAATATTGGAGTTAAAGTATCTGGAATTATCCTAATTTCTTTTGGCCCTAAACCAAAATCAGAGGTAAGAAAGGTAGTAGCATTATCAGCGTCAGTCACTGACATATAAACATACCATACCCCTGTAATTAAATTAACTGAACTCACTTTGATCACCATATTATCAGAATATCTTTCTGATACATTATACCATTCATTATTTTCATCTAATAATCCAACAGTTACATATGTAATTGTATTTTCTATATCAGAAACGTTAAATGTGAAAATAATTTCTTCACCATAATTTATTGCGATACTTTCTTGAATAGATCTGCCATTTATCCAATAATCATGAATTTTAGGGGGATTATTTAATATAGTCAAGGTGGTATTATACTTCCCTTTTCCACTGTATTGATCTTTAGCTTCTAGCAAAACTTGATAAACCCCTATCGGTTTATTAGTAGCTACAGAAAAAGTCTTTTCAAAGGTCCAGTCTTTATTATTTGTTAATAGAATAGGACTTTCTCTTAATCCTGTAGAAGTGATTAATATTAATGAAACATTAGTACGTCCAGCTTTTGCGTTTGGATCAATATCAGAAACATTTAAATTAATTTGGCAATTTTCTGTTCTTTTTAATTCTGTTTTTGAAAAATTAACTGAGGTTGTGACAACTTCTGGCGGTGAATTTAAAACTTTGAATGGAACATAGGCAGCTTTCGTCAGAGATAGTGTAGTGTCCGACATATTAAGCTTAATGAAATAAACTTTATCGGGTTGAGTAAATATCTCATTTATTTGAAATGATACTTCTTGAACATTATTCCCTAAATTAAGTAAATTAGCTTGATTAATTTCACTTATACTATCAACAACAGTTAAATTCCAATTGAAATTATAAATATCATAATCATCGACATAGAATTCAGCATAAAGTGTATCCCTTCTCTTTTGCTCATAACTGTTAATACTTGCTACATAATTTGATTTAATTGTAAAATTTGTGTAGGTAGTATGTGTGTTTATTATCAAATCTGATGTATTATAGATAAGAAAGCTCACATTCTGAAAACCTAATGGAGCAAAAGACTTAGGAGAATACACATATTGATATTCATCAACACCTATAAAAGACATTCTATAATTTTCTAAAGTACTATTGGAGAAATTTATCTGCATCATAGTGTAATCCACATTACTAAAACCAGATGTGTTTACCGTAAACTCAATGGATTCAAATAATCGATATATCTCTGTAGCATTCCGAGATATTGCTGAATAGTTCAATGCTTTTTGTTGATTTTGGGCAGAGTCTAAATTATTGGAAGATTCATCAGAGTTATTTATAAGATTATTAATTTGATATTTCTGGTGAAAAAAGACAAAATTGAAGACGATAGCTACAAATAATATACTCATAAATGTGATTATAATTGCTTTTTGGTGCTTTATCATTAGTTTAGTCATCTCCTTAACAACTTATGTTTTATCTCTTTATTTTTATAAAATAAGATAATTCCAACTGGAATAATAATAGGTAATAGATAAAATATAATAAAGTTGAATGGTGTCAGCTCAACTTTTATTCTAAAATAATACTGGGCAATAATTTCATTTGAACTATCTCTTAGGGTGAATGTATACGACTTTGTTTCGAAATCATAAGGATTAATAGTGGGTTGTACTTTAGCAATAATTTCATTTACACCAGGACCTAATCCCTTAATATTAGCTTCGATTTTTTCATTGTTAACATATAATGAGAATAATTCTGAATTCTTTTGATTATTTTTAATGATCATAATAAAGTTAGCAAATCCTCCTTGTGGAGCAATATCTGGAAAACTTACACTCAGAATTTCAAATTTTTTGATAATTTGAACTGAAAATTGTTTAGAATATAAAATTGTAGCTCCTTTTTCAATATTCATTTCTATTTCGACAGTACTAAAAATGATATTATCTGCTAAATTAAGTGTATAATATAAGGTTTTAGTTTCACCTTTTAATAATACAACTTCATCTAATAATTCTTGATGTAAGTAGTCTCCTGAAAAGCTTATATTAACGTATTGAGAACTGTTTGGTAAGAAATTTTTAAGAGTTAAAGCCACTTCTATACTTCCTCCACTTATTGCACTAGTCTCATAGAAGAAATTAAAATAATCAAAGGAATATCCAATATTAATCGAGTTAATAATCTTTAAATATAATACACCGTCTTTATTAAGTTGAAATATTATAGAATTAGGACCTAATTCTGCATCAAGTACAGTTCTGAGACTGAATGAAATATTAGTTACTACATGAGAAGGAAAGAATATTATCTTAGATTCATTAAAAATATCATATGCTTTCATAGATACATTTAGAGTCACATCATCTTTTCGCGTGTTATTAACTTGAAGAGTAACATTTAAAGTTGGCCCTTGATAAAGAGTTGTTGGTAATCCCAAGATATTTATTTTAACCAACCCAGAGACTATGTTATAACGTTTTAAAGTAATAGCAGTTGCAAAGAGAGAGCTATTTGTATAAATATAGAGATAATAACCATTTCCAATTGGCATAGTATCATTAATATTATAAATTAATGTGATAGAGTCATCTATTATTTGACGTTCTCTTTTTTCTAGGAGTGTCCCATTTGGAAATTTAAATAAGTAAGAAATATCAGCACTATTAATATTATACACACTCTCATATGTTTCATACTTATCATTTGTAACATTATAATATTCAATTTCTTTCTTAAAAACATAACTACAAGTAATATTCATATCATCTTGGTTAAAGATATAATCTGGAATTCCTTCTGATACATTGTAAGCTGCGTTAATATTTGTGCTATTATAAATTTCATAAGCATACAAATAAGCTTCACATAACTTCAAGTTTTCATAAAGGTTTTTATTATTATTAACCGGTGAATCAATAGATGTTCGATACGCGTTTACGGCTCCATCATAAAAACTATTTTCAAAAGTTTCATGTAATTGCCAAGCTCGATTATAATATGTAAAGTTTCCTGTAGTTTCAAATAATTTCAGACAAGCAGTTAGCATTATTGAATTTGCTTCTAGATCAATAGTTCGAATGGCGCCAGATATGTCCCACAATCCATCACGACTATATTCATATCCATTAAATCCAGTGTCCCACATCACTTCTAACTTATTAAAGAGGTATTCCGCTAATTGAAGATAGGTATCATTTTTTAAACCTGACTCTTTCCAATATTCAATTAATGTGATAATTCCTAGAGCATTGACATTTAAATATTTATGATTATCAGCCGTACTCCAATCGTTATATGCATAATATTCAAATCCTCCATTTGTTTGATCCCACAGTTTTGATAACAACTTACTCATAGTCATATTTGCTAATTTAAATGCTCTATCACTAATTGTCGGTGCAATATTGAGTTTCGTATATAATTTATGCAATTGTAAATTCGCTAAAATAGCGTAAAAATTACTTTCTGCATACTTATCTGTTGTTGAGTTATGTTGATAAAAACCTTTATTTGTAGAGTCCCAAAATTCTGAGGAATTTATAAGATAAAATATTTCATTAATAGAATCTTTTGGGTATTTTCCTCCGATATTTATAGTGTTGATCTCACTTCCAATATTCTCAATCAACAGAAATATAGGCATTAAATTATCGATTAAGTATCTATCATCATTAAATATTTCCTTAGTGGTATTATCAACTGAACTAACAAATCCATATTTATACTGATTTACATTTCCCTCAAACCATAAAGGATATTCTCTTAGCTTTAAATAATTACTAAAAGTCTCTATTGGAGTAATATCCTCTTTCAAGAGAGATTTATAAAGTAATAAATTATCTAGCGAATACACTTTATCATCAAGTATTGTACCCACGCTGTTTCCTTCCCTGTAATAAGTATCTACATCCATTCCTAAATCAGATCTATAATTATTCCTAAAAAAGTTCCAAATCTTCTCAAAATTCTTTTTAAAAGGATCTTGAAAAAGATATCCAATATCTGCTGAATTTGGGAATTTTATATTAACATCTTTACTATTATTTTCATCTTGTAATAAAGTGACTTTATTATTAGACAAAGAGAGATCCTTAAGAAAAAATAAAATACTAATCAACATGGTGAAAATAATGAGCAAACTCATGATTTGCTTAGTTTTTATCCCCTTATTTCCTCTTTTTCTCCAAAAAGTAGAAGTGTTTGTGAGTTTCATATTGATATTTGTTGAGATTTTTAAATTTTTATTAATTAAAGCTATATTTTTTTAAAAAATTTTCTTCTCTTTAAAATTTTTTTCTGAGAATCTCTTTTTTTTTGAGATATTTTAACTCTAATTTCAACCTATTATTGATTTATTATATTAAATATTTCAGTAGTGCTTACTCTAATTTGATCCATAGAATCCCTACTTCGAATTGTGACTGTATTGTCTTCAAGAGACTGATAATCTATGGTTATGCAAAATGGAGTCCCTAATTCATCTTGTCTCCGATATCTCTTTCCAATAGAACCTGCTTCATCATAAAAAGACTTAATACGATGTTCAAGTAAATTTCGATGAATTTTTAGTGCTAGATCCCTTATTTTTTCCTTATTTCTTACTAGAGGAAATACTGCTATAGTATTAGGTGCTATTTCCTTTTCTAATTTTAAATTAATTCTACCATCTTCTACATTAAATGCTTTTTCTAATAATGTATACATAATGCGATCGATTCCAAAAGCAACTTCAAGAATTTGTGGAATTTCTTTTATTTTAGGATCCTTGCCCATGTTTATCTTAAAATCTTGTTTTGAATATTCACCATGTCTTCTTAAATCGTAATCAGTTCGATCATGAACCCCACAGATTTCAACCCACCCAAATTGAGTAGTTTTTATTTCTAGATCCCAAGCATCATCAGCATAGTGGGCTCTTTCATGAGGAGAATGCTGTCTATAACGAATTGAATGATCGGGGATCCCTGTTTTCTTTGTTAAATAATAACCTAAATAAAGACAATAAGCAAAAGCGGGTTTTTTGATTATTCCCTTCTTTATAGCTTGTTCAAGTGAAATTATATTTGGTCTTTCTTCCTTCATTCTCTGAAGTTCCCAATCTAAAAGAGGTAATTTTTCATATTTTACAAGCTGATATTCTTTATAATCTATTTCTTGTTCTTTACCTATAAATAATTGAAGTTCAAGTTGATCAAATGCCCTCATTCTTAATATCAATTGCCTTGGAGAGATCTCATTTCTATATGCTTTACCAAACTGAAAGATTTTGATGGGATATTGTCTTCTAGCATCTTGATCCAATCTATTGAAGAGTAGATATGTTGTAGTAGCAGTTTCAGGTCTTAAGTATGCAATTGAATCGTTTCCTATCACGGTTTTAAGCATTAAATTATATTTTTCAATTTTTTGGAAAGGTTTATTGCATTTCGGGCATGAAATATTATTTTTTTTTATTAATTCTTCCATCTCCTCAAAAGAAAGTCCATCAATCATAGTTTCAGGTAATAGGTCTCCAAGTAGTTTATCAACTCTATAGAGCGAATTACAATCCTCACATTTTATTACAGGGTCAATAAAACGTTCTAGATGACCTGATGCAGACCACACGATTTCAGGCATTATAGTAGGGCATTCTACTTCTCCAAATCCAAAATATCTTAACTCTTGTCTAAACATTGATAAGATGTTATTTTTCAATTCCATTCCTGCAGGACCATATGAATAAAAGCCAGCTAAGCCACCATAAATCTCAGGGCTGGGACCCCATATAAATCCTCTTCGTTTTAATAATGAATTAAAAGTCTCGATATTATCATCAATTTTCATTTTATCTCTATTTTCTCA
>JBHLON010000083.1:0-6275 GCA_048940445.1 Promethearchaeota archaeon | reverse complement strand
TGGAATACAAGAAAAAGCGAAAAGCAAAATAATGATTACTCTCAGTTTCTTAAATTTTTTATCTTCCTGCACGTTCTAATGCTCCAACTTATCTAATTAATGATGTTTCTCTTGAATCCCAAGCAAGTATGTTATAATTTGTTGCTTTAAAAATCTCTATTGAATAAATTATTTAGTCAAAAAATTACACATTTAATTTAAATCTTTTTTAGAAAACAAACAATTATCATACTTAAATGTCAAGGATTTAACATTATTCATAACTAATTTCTTCTATTTTCGATCATTTCTCTCAAATCATTTTCAGTAATAATCTTTACAGCTAATTCTTGAGCTTTCAAAAATTTGGCAGTTGGTTCAGTTGAATTTGTAACTAAATAACTTAGGCCTTTAGTGACGCTTGTTTTTACCATTCCTCCATGATCCTTAATGAATCGACGAGCCTCATCTCTATTTTCAAATGTTTCTAAACCTCCTGTAATGCAAAAGCTTAAACCTTCTAATTGAGTATTTTTATTACTTCTTACTTTTTTTATTTTTACTTTACTAATGTTTAAAACTGCTTGCATTTCCGGATATAATTTCTTAACTCCTTCTAGTAAAGTTCTTGCTGTGATATCGGCAAAACCGTCAACCTGAGATAATTGATATACCGTTGCGGTTCTAATCTTTTCTAAACTATTAAATCCGGCATCTACAAGTCGCTGAGGCAGTTCTTCTCCAATATTTTCAATATTAAATCCCGCAATAAAAGTTGCTAACGGAATTTCTTTTATAGCAAATAAGTTATGTAATGCTTTCTTTGCTGATTTTTCTTGTACACCCTCAAATCTGGTTAGATCAGTGACTTTTAACTTATAGAGATCTGCAATTGTTTTCACCTTTCCTGCATTAAAGAGCGGTCTCAACATAAGTTTCTCACTAAAGTGTTTTACGCCTAATTTTCTAATCCACTTTACCAGCCTACGATAACTTCTCTTAGGACAATCTTCATTTGGACAATATAACCTTGTTCCTTCGTTAATTAAAGATGTACCACAAACTTCACACTTGTTTGGGATTTCTATTTTTATTGCATATTCAGGAGTTCTAATTACCCGCTCAATCTTTGGAATAATATCTCCTCTTTTACTAATCATAACCTCAGACCCGATCTTTAATCCAAGATCTTCAATTAAGTTTGGATTAGCTAGACTTGCTCGGCTTACCGTCGTTCCCATTAAAGTAACGGGTTCTACAATCGCTACAGGTGTATAATTATGACCACTTTTACTCCATACCACATCTATAAGAGCAGTTTCTATCTCTTCTGCTTGAAACTTAAATGCTATTTGCTTCATAGGTTTAACTCTCTTAACATCATCCAAATCGATCTCCGGACCCTTAATAACTAAACCATCAATATCATAATTTAATGTATCTCTCACATTATTCATCACATTCTCCCAGACTCCAATTACTTCCTTAGTAGTCTTTACAGTCTTAGTCTTTACAGTAGGAAATCCTTGATTCTTCAACCAACTTATTTTATTGGGTTCATTTTTGAATTTCACATTTTCACTCAAACTAATAGCATCATAGTAAATTAAATTCAAATCATTTGTTCCAATTCCATCTTTTCTGCGAACTATCCCTGCTGCTGCATTTCTGCAGTTTTGCTTATCAGAATATTTCTTGTCAAATACATCATGATATAGCATAATCTCACCTCGAACCGCACCAGTAAATGCATCTTGGATTTTTGGGATAAATCCCTTCATATTTGCGACATTATATGACACATCGTCTCCAATTTTACCATCTCCCCTCGTAAGTGCATATCTAAAAATTCCCTTTTCGTATTGCACCTCAATACTAATTCCGTCTAACTTAAACTGAATAATATAAATAGAAAAATCGTGCTTTTTTGCCCATTTGGAAAATTCTTCAGGAGTAGTTACTTTATCTTGAGAAGTCATAGGAATAATATGTTCCCTTTTAGTAAATAATTCTGAATGGTCTACTCCGACTTTATATAAAATTGGGTTTTCTGGATCAAGTTGTCGCAATTCATATTCCAAAGCATCATATTTTGCATCCGAAATCTCTGGGGTCTCATTATAATACAAATATCTATGACGTTGGATTTCATTTACTAAATACTCAATTCTCTTATCTACATCTTCTCGCTCTTTAGTCATAAGTCACCCTCTTACTTTCATTTAATCTATTGAGAGATGCAATAGGTTTAATAATTTAATAATTATTTTCTATTTAAGTTTCACTCGACTATGAAATTTGTAATTTTAAACTTTAAATAGGAGACAAAAAAATAGTTATTAAAAAAAAGTTAAATAACTATATCTCATATTCACGGGATTTTGATTTAATTTTTTTAATAACTCGAAACATAAAATATGGATAAATGGTCACAAATTAATTTTAAGCACTCCGAAGAGAAATAATCGTAATAATGGTTATAACTACAAACGTAATAAAACCTAAACACCAAATAGCATAAATAGAGGTACTATATTCGTCTAACTGAGCTTTTTTTTCGTTACTGATTTCTTTTCCACAATCTGGACAATATGATGGTATCTTTCCAAATAAAAAACTAGACCGTATAAATGGATTGCTTTTAGGATAAATCTTCTTCCCGCAATTATCACATCTTGGTCTTTTTAGTTTCATAACTGATTTTCTCCTTTTTGTTGTAAGACGTTTACGTATACCTTATAAGAGAATTTTCCGAATTTTAAGAATTTCTTACCTTTTATATATAGATTTACCTATAAAAACGTTTTTACGCGAGAAAGAATTTAATCAACTGCAATGAAATTTTATGAAGAAATTAAGAGCCTTTATAATTTTGAACAAATCCTATGAATTTGCTGCAAAACTAGACATATGTTTACTTTTGTAAGCTTGAAAAATTAGACAACGTTAAATTTAAATTGAATTTTATATAAGTATTTTTTATACCTTTAAGTCAAATCCGTATACAAAATTAGGTGAAAAACAATGGGCAGAGCATATAGTATTGTAGCATTAATTTTTGGGATTATTAGCATCCTAGTTGGGATATTCATTGCATGGGCAGATATTTTTGGTGTTGTTTATTTCATGCTCATCGTAAGATTTCTCTCACTTCTGGAATGGGCAATCATCGGTGTTGCAATTGTCTTTGGAATCTTTGGTATTATCGTGGATAAGCCTAAAGGATTAGCAATTGCAGGACTGATCCTAGGGATTATAGGATTAATTATTAGGATTACTTTTAGATTTTTATCAATCATAATATTGGGTATGGTCCCATAACACGTCTAAATTATTTACTTTTTTCTAACTAGTAAATAAAAAAAGATTAATTAGCAATTTTCTTTTACCGTTTCTTAAAAATTATTTCACTCCCCGAAAATGTGTCTCCTAGAGCAATATTGTTAGACCACCCCATGAAAATGGCTAAAACTATCGAAATTCAATTGATTATTCTATTCACAAGAAGTAAGTAACGTTCTTAGTAAAAGATTAATTTCATCTTAGATTTTTATGTTGAAAATACACAACATTTAGAGAAATCTTTTATTCTAATTCATTATTGTGTTGTGCATCTTTTCTCTTTTCACTCATATATTCCCATCTTAGGTAATTATGACCTTTTGAAAATAATGGATTTATTAAAATTCTTAATGTTAATTGATTATAAAAATTTAACTTGAGTTTTCAATTAATGATTTTGAACTAAGACTTGAAAAGTATATTTATAAGAAGATGAAAATACTAAGAGGGAAAATAAATTATATCTCATGTTTGTGAGCTTTCAACTTAACTGTTAAATCTCTTGCTCGTTTGGAATACCATACCAGCAGTTCACCTGCATCTTCTGGTTCGAAATATTCTCCACCGCATAACGAAGCAGCTCGAATCATTAGCTCTCTGTCAGGATTCCCCAAACCTATAACATAAATAACTACGTTAGGATTTTCTGCAAATAACTTTACTGCTTTAAAGAAAGCATCGCCATCAGTAGGAACTCCATCGGTTAAGAGTACAATCATTGTTGGTTGATCAGGGTTCATTTTCTCGAACTCCATAAGTACCTGATATGCTTTTTCCATGGATGATCCCATGTTAGTAGCTTGACCATAGGCGTTTCCTATACGATCCACAATCATACGTGCGGCATCCTCAAGCACTCCTTTTTTCCCACTGGCAGAATCCATATAAAAGCTATCCATAAAGGGTAAAATTTGGGCTTCATCCGCAAATCGAATTACAGAAACTTTCTCTCCAAATCCTCGTCCAACTTTTTCGCTTAAGAATAATACAGCTGCAAATGCCGCTGCGATACGTCGCGGAACATTAACTCCTGGCTTGAAATGCACAAGGAACTCCTGAATCTCGCGTGATTCCATAGCTGCTTTAATCCCTTCTATAGCTGGGGCAATATTTGTAACCAAAACATCACGAGCCATCATGCTTCTGCTTATATCAATGATTAAAATTGCATTGAATGGTATTAAACCTGTTGGAGTTAAATTAATTGCGGTATTTGGTGTGATTTGAGCAAAAATGTCGCCTGTTAAGTCTGGAACTGTATGTAATAGAGAACAAGCGATATTGACCG
This sequence comes from Promethearchaeota archaeon, assembly GCA_048940445.1. Taxonomy (GTDB): domain Archaea; phylum Asgardarchaeota; class Lokiarchaeia; order Sigyniarchaeales; family SOKP01; genus SOKP01. The sequence goes on along the minus strand of JBHLON010000083.1, from coordinate 1,666 downwards.
CGCTCCATCTTAACTTGATTCCTTTAAATATAATATAATTAGATAACCATCCTTTTAATGATTCCACGTTTTGGCGTGCTGTACTAATAATTTCCCACATATTTTCTCCGCTAACTGGGTTAATACCAAGGGCAACACTTTGCAGAGGTATAACGGGTCGAAGATTTTTATAGACTTTAACTTCAAAACTACCAATTCCCGAAGCTTCCAAAATCTCACTATCTATGATAATTGCGTTAGAAGGAGCGGAATCGGAGATTTCTACTTTAGCAGCACCAATTGCTCCGGTGAGTTCATCTTCGAAAGCTAAAATATCATCTTGGTTAATAGATAATGTATATTGAGTTCTGGGACTTACTTGACAATAACCTAGAAGATTAGGCTGTGATTGGACTTCTAACATTATCTCTGAAGCTTTTTGTAGTGGTGGCTCAGTTGAGTATACAACGATTTGCGGTGCTTGAATATTAGTATCCTCTTTAGTATCTCTACTCATATGTATCTCATTAGCACTTATCATTGCTTCATTAATTCTTGCAGAACCTGTCGCTCGTGTGAGTGGGTCTTCCCAGCCAATAAGTAAACCACTTACCAATCCTAATTGCTGAACAATAGAGCTATTTAGTTGTACTCTGCCACCTTCTATATTATTATCTACAACAGGGGTAAGAATTACACCTCCTTTCTGGCTTTGTAGCTTATGAACATCAATTCTATCCAGGTATTGTTCTGCAGGGGCGACTTGAGCTTGTCCTGGCACTGGCTGTTGCATGGGTCGAGGGGTTGGGGGTGTTGGAAAAGAAGTGGAAGGTACGGGTGTAGGAGTCAATTGAGGAGTGGGAATAGGTGCTGAAGGTGTTGGCATTGTCTTGGGTTGCGGGGTGGGAACAAATTTGGGTTGTGGTGGTGGAGTTGGTTGTGGTGCCTGGGTTTGTCGAGGAGTTGGTATTGAAGAAGTCACTTGAGGTGGTGGTGTAGGTAGAGGGGTAAGATTTGGCTGTCCTTGTGGTGTTGGGCGCGGTGTAGTACTTGGAACTTTAGGCATTTGAATTTTAGGAGCTACTAATCCTGTAGTACTTGCTGGCCGAATTATTAATTCAACTCCACTAAACTCTACTGAGTCTACTAAATTTCTGGAAATTTGAGCTGCAAAATCCAAGACCATATTAGAAATTTCTATGGTTCCACTGGTCTTTTTACCATTGTCTGGATTTTCTACCTCCACTGGTGCTCCATTAGAAACCCCTAATTTAGTTGCATTTTCCTGGCAAATTACAACTTTTCCGGATGTATTTTCGTTAACATCTACAAAAACTTTTAATTCAGACATTCTCCATCATCTATTTTATTCTGATATAAAAATCTGTCCTATTATCTCATCTAAGAGTAATTCTACTTAAAGACTTATCACAATTTAAATAACCAGCAATTATACTAATGGGTATCGCTTTGAAATTTCACCAGCATAATAACGAAATACCGATACGATTTTACCTAAATCTTCTACCTTTCGACTAGCTCCCATTAGGAAAAATCTACCAGCAGCACTAAGTATAATAAATGCATTCTCTCCCCTTAACACAACTTCTAATAAATCTGTATAACCAAGTGAATCAATTGCATCCTGACCACTTTGCATTACCACCGCACTTAAACTTGAAAATAA
>JBHLON010000041.1:0-27452 GCA_048940445.1 Promethearchaeota archaeon | reverse complement strand
GAATCGGGAAGACTTCATATAGTATACTATAGCGAACAAGGAGGTAGATACAGACCATATTACCGAACATTAAATTTAACTGGAGCTTATCGAAATGAAGTAGAATTTTCTGAAGAAATCGCAATTACTCAGAGCTTTAGCTCTGACTATTTTTCTAGACCCGGTGAATATTTTACTATTCAGTTAGATAATAATAATATCCCCCATATAGCTTGGTCTGATGCAAGAAATAATGAAATGGATATTTATTATTCCTACGGACTAACTTATATCCCATTCCAATTCCCTTTAGAACTCCTCGTAATTATTACCGTTATCGCGATCATAGGGTTTATTTCATTAGTAACAGTTTTATATATCAAACATAAACATAATATACATAGAATCTCAAAAAAGAAATTAGAAGAGAAAATAAAAAACTATAAGAAAACTTTTAGATATATTTGCAATAATTGCCATGAATTTTCTAATAGCTTAAGCAGATTTTGTGAGAAGTGCGGTGCAACGGATTCTCTTAAACGAGCTTCAAGAGAAGACTATGAAAAGTATCTCCCTGATTTAATATGAATGCTATATTAAAGTAACCATTCTTGAATATTAAAAAGAAATAATAGCGAACGCAAAAATACTAATTATTTGGAGTTTTTAACTGCTATGACTTACAATATCATTTTCTAGATTAGAAATAAATTCTTTTATTTTCATATTTTCATTCCTAGTTTCAATTAAAATTCTTCTACCATCATTTTTTATAAGATCAGCAAAAAGGATGTTATCAGTATCAATAAATTCCCAGAACTCATCATACATTTCTTTCAATGAAAGTATTTTCTTGGCATTTGGTTCTAGATCTTCCCGATCTACTTCATGAAACTCTTGATCATTCTTTTGGGTTTCCAATTTTGATTCGATAACTTGTTCTTTCAAATCTATATCCACTTTTTGGTATCCACGCACAGAATAGTTCTTATCGATAAAAGCTTGAAAGTGATGGTCACAAATCATGCCTTTCGGTATTGATACCGTAATTAGATGAACAGTTGAATATTGGGGAATAGTAATCTCTTTTGAATTTTTACAGGTTGGGCAAACAAACTTAACCTTCAAAATAATTACCTTAATTATAACTTTTTAAACCTTCAAGTTTATCTATAAATTAATTTTTTAATTAAAGATTAAATACTCCGAATAAAAAGTGATTTATATATCTGAACTAGATGTATTTTTTGAGCCAAAATCTATAGCACTCATAGGTGCTTCAGAATCTCTCAAATTTGGATACTGGACAACAGAATATCTTCTTCAATCTAACTTCAAAACTTATCCAGTGAATCCGAATAAGGATTTTGTGTTTGGAAGTAGGACTTATAAAAATGTTAAAGAGATACCAGATGTTGTAGATTTAGCAATAATTATTGTCAATAATGATAAAGTTCTTGAATCCCTAAAAGATTGTGTAGAAAAGGGAGTAAAGGGAATCATCATTGAGACTGCAGGGTTTGCAGAAACTGGAATAAAAGAGTATATAGAAATTCAAAAAGAAATTGAAAGATATTCTAAAAATAATGCAGTGAGGATTATTGGACCGAATTGCGTTGGTATTACAAACTTCTATAATAAATTCACTAGTGCTGAAATTGATTTCAATGAGACATTAGAAGATGGAAAAATTTCAATCATAGCTCAATCTGGAGTTCTTGGAAATGTGTTCATTGAATGGTGTTCTTTTCAAAAAATAGGGTTATCAAAATCAGTAACATTGGGTAATAAGGTTGATGTTGATGAGGTTGATATGTTAAGATATCTCGAAGAAGATATTAATACAGAAGTTATAACAGTCTATCTGGAAGGTGTTAAAAGAGGCCAAGAACTCCTTGATTTATTTAAAAGTATGAAGAAACCTGTTTTGATCTTAAAAAATGGACGTAGTGCTATAGGGTCGAAAGCCATTAAAAGCCATACAGCTTCTATTGCAGGAAATGACAAAATTTATGATGCAATCTTCAAACAATGTCCAAATATCTATCGTGTTAATGATTTTTTTGAGATGTTTAACATTGCAAATGTATTTGCTACTCAACCTTTACCAAAAGGTAATAGACTAGCTATAATCACGACATCAGGAAGTTTAGGTATTTTAGCGTGCGATTTAATTGAAAAAGAAGGATTACAACTCGCTGCACTAGATAAGAATACTATTATTACCTTAGAATCGATTTCACCCACATGGACATCTATCATTAATCCTGTAGACTTAGGACCTTCATTATTTGCTACATTTCATCCTACAATAAAGGCATTAATGGAAGATGAGAATATTGATGCGCTTCTCTACATTTTTGCTGTTCCTAAGAAACCAATTGAGTCATTTTCTTTATCAATCCGGCCACATCTGAAAGAATTAAGAACTTTTTCTGAAAGATTTAAAAAACCTGTTATTATTTGTGTTTTTGGCTCTCGATGGACTGAGGATTATTTTTTAGATCATAGTTTTAAATATAACATACCAGTTATGACCCATATAAACCACGCTATAAAAGCATTAAAAATGATGTATGATTATAAGAATTCATTTAATCGATTTTCTTACTCTTAAATAATTAATCAATTTTGGCTAAAAACTGGACTCCAAATTTTTTTTAATCCACTATAAACAGTTTTCATTTAAACATTGAAAGTTTAATTCTAAATTAAGGTGATAAATAAATGGTAGATTGGAATTATGTTGCTGAAACCACATTAATTTATTTGCAGGAGTTTATGAATTGGTTTCTAAGTATTCCTCTTTATGGTCAAATTTTAGTTATTATTGGAATGGCTGCTGTTCTAGTTTTAACTGTTATTGCAGTGTATTATATATTAAAAGGAGTAGTTTATCTAGTTTATTACATTTTAAAAGGTGTCTATCTTCTTTTAAAAGGCATTGGACTTCTTTTTTATAAGCTATTTAAAACAATTTACTATGTAATTTCCGGAAAATCTTGTTGTCCAGTTGAACAAAAAGAAGAACAAGAAGTAGTTCCCAAAGTACAACAGAAGCCTGAAGCCCCAAAAATTGAAATTTCTGAAGATCCACTTGATGTCATTGACCCCAGAGCAGCTTATTGTACTGCTTGTGGTTCTCAATTTTCAGAGAGAATGCAACAACAATTAGTTGAAAGAGGAATTGCGTATTGTGCCTTATGCGGTAAAGGATTTAAGATTAATATGATTGAAATGGAACAATATTGATCTTTTTTTTTAATTATTTAATATTATAAGATCATTGAGTTCTTCTTGATAGTATAAATCCTGATCTCTATTGATAATCTTTATATTCCTATTAGATAAATTAATCCTTCCGCTATTGAACCTCGCCAACATACCATGTCATGCCCGCCTTGAAATTCTACGTAATGAACATTATATCCCTTATCTTGTAATGTTGTACGGAAATTCCGGTTAGAATTAAGTAAATTTACATCATTTGTTTCCTCAAGAACACCTACATCAAGATAAATTTTTAAAGGTAATTTCTCGCTTTGAGCAAATTGATGAACAAGCCATTCTGGCTCCTTTTCATCCTGTTTTGTCCACCAATGCTCAATATTGTCAAGATCTTTTATTCGTTGAACCCAAAATTCTGCACCTGGATACCAAGAATAAGTTCCTGACATAGATAAGATATTACCAAATATCTCTGGATGTTTAAATGCTATAAATGTAGAAGCGATTCCTCCATAACTAGCTCCAGCAATAATAGATTGAGATGGATTTGTTGTAACATTGAAATTTTCTCGAATCCATGGTACTAATTCTGTAATGATGTAGCTCATGAATTTTGGGTTCGGATGTAATTCAGCAGCTCGTTGAGCAATACTTATAGGCAGGAAATTTTCTATCATAATAGCTACTACTGGAGGAATTTTGTCATCCGCAATGAGATTATCGAGAGTTGATGATGTTTTTGCTATTTCTTCAAATATTATTCCATCAAATAATAAAAGAAAATGGTAAGGAGAATGCTTTTTAGAATAATGTGGGGGTGAATAAACTAGGATTTTGCGTTTTTTATCTAATACTTCACTGTAGGATGTAAATTTTTCTACTTTACCATGATCTATATTAATTCTTTCCCCATACCAAGGTTGGGGGGGTGCATCTGGAGATTCAAATTCATTCAATTGAAATTGGAAGCCATCTACCTTGAATTGGTGGAGTTTGGAATTAAAAGGGTCATAAAAAACCAAGTCTCCAAACTTAAACAAATTTTCGATTGGGTTGTTTGGTTCAAGTGGATTATTTTTACTTAAGCAATATGTGTCTCGTATTCCTTTAAGAATTTTATATGATTTGAAATAAATGTTTGTATCTTCAATTCTTTCAAGTAAACCTTCTTTTATATCATCATTAACAAATAAATTATAACAAATAATATTTGCTTCTTCCTCTTCTTCTCGAACCAGAAAAGTGATGATGTTATATTTATCATCTCCTTCAATTTTTTCAAAGATTGGTGTTCCACTTTCTTCAATCTCTTTCCAAAAATTTGAAACGGCATCTTCCCCTGAGAGTTTAATTTCCTCTCTAAGTCTAATTATTCTAGGGCTAATTGCTTGGGTCTTACTATTTTTTGTTATCATTTCAGAATATCATTAAATTAAGAAAACATTTAAGATCTTTCTCCCAGAAGCTAATATTAGCTTCAATACTTAGTTCAATAGTTTTTCAAATAATTTAACATGAAGAGGTTTATTTTCCCAATGAGTGTAAGTAAAACCTAATTTTTCTACAAATTCCACAATTTCAGGTTTACAAAAAATCACAAATATTTCATTCTCTTTAGCTTTAAGTTTGTTTAAAAGGGTAAATTCAATTAAATCTTTAACATTTAATTCATTTCCATAAGTTATCATCCATAATTCTTTGCTATCTGGTCCTTCTTCGGTGATAGGGTATTTAAATTCAATTTTTTGCAGGATTGCATTGTCTTTAACAAACCAATTTGAATTTTCATCTCTAAGATAATCCAGCGGCACGAATGACCAACCAATGCAGACCTCATTCCCAGGTCCAATATTTACCTTTTTATATATCTCTATTGCCTCATTTAGAGATACTTCTTTGACTCTTTTAATCTCTCTTTTATGAATAATTAAGTTTTCAGATTTACAATCGAGAATTTCCATACTCTTTTTTTCTTTAAACCCAAAAAATTTAGCAAGTGCTAAAGAACCAACATTTTCAGAAGAAGTATCATATTGAGCGACTTTAGCTCCGACTTTTTTAGCATAATCTATAGCATGTTTCATTAAAACCTTTCCTATGCCTTTTTTCTGCAAATTAGCTTTAACTCTCCCACCTTCTAACCATGCTGTTTTGTTTGGAAACATCTTAACTCGACCAAATCCTATCAATTGAGTAGTAGCTTTATCTTTGAATCCTCCATAATTTAAACAATCTGTATCCCTTAACCACTGTTTAATCACATTTGGAACATAATCTTCACCTTCCCAAAGATCTTTAGTTATATCTAGTATCTGTGGTATATCATCATTATTTAATTCTCGAAAATATAAATCCAATATTGAGCACCTTTAATTCGAACTTCTTTTAAAATATCGAACAAAAATCCCATAATACAAAATATAAGCTAAAGTATAATGAACAAATATACATGGAATTATTCCTAAAGTTAATAAAAGGTATCCATTATAAAGCCCTAGAAAAAAAGAATAGAAGAGAAAAATAGCTACTATTCTAACATTTTTATAAGAAAACCATGTATGGATATGATAAAATGAAAAGATTAAACTTGATATAATAATCGCGACCAGTATTTCCAAGTGTAATAAATTGAAAAAGATGCCAATTAAATAGTATCTAAAGATTAGTTCCTCAGTAATCATAATTAAAAGAAACTCTAACCATCTAATAAGTTTATTATTGCTTTTAATGAAAGATTTTATAACGTCATGTTTTTCAATGATATGGACAGTCTCTACATTATAACCATATATTTCAATGATCTTTCCGAGTATAAAAAGAACCACAAATCCAAATATGAGAATCAGAATTATGAATAAATTTATTTCTCTAATAAAGAAAAACTTTAAAAATACATTAAGAAAAATGGGAATTATTAGTAATAAAAAAATGAAAAATCTAATCGTATACCCTGTATTCTTGTTCAAATTCCCCTAAACCTTTATTGAGTTTTTAGCATTTAACCAATAAAGATATTTAAAAAATAAAAATTTTTATTGGTTAAGTTATAAATATAAAAGAATTAATTTTTATTAAATTAAATTAGTAAGATCATAAAGTTAGCCATTTTAGTTAAAATTATGACAGAAATTTATCAAAAATTAGAGAAAATTGTATCTACACAAAATATCTCAAATAGTATTTATGTGAGACATGCTTATTCGAGAAATGTAGATCTAGTATTACAGGGTATACCTGATGTTGTGATTAGACCTAAGGATGCTAAAGAGATCTCTGAAATTTTAAAAGTTGCGAATGAAGAAAATATTCCAGTAATACCTCGCGGTGCTGGTATTTGTGAATTTGGAGGTAGTAAACCTATTGGAAATGGTGGTATTGTTCTCGATATGAAACGAATGAATAACTTTCTTAATTTAGATCAAGACAACCTAATTGTTACAGTTGAGGCTGGAATTTCTTGGGGAAAATTAAATGAATATCTATGCCAGTATGGTCTTTATACTGGATGTATGGGACCTGGTTCTGGAATGTCTGCATCAATTGGGGGAGGAATCTCCCATCATTCTGTCGGAGGTGGAGGATGTGCTAAGTATGGAGCTTGTACGAATCAATTAGTCTCATTAGAAGTTGTATTACCTACGGGTGAAATTATTGAGACCGGTTCTCAGTCAAATAAACATTCTAAACACCCTTTTAATAGGTTTGGGAATGGACCTGATTTAACCGGACTTTTTTGTGGGGACAATGGAATTTATGGAGTTAAAACAAAAATTTCTTTACAAATCTTCCCTAAACCAGAATTTGCAGAATATAAAACTTTTCTGATGCCACGAAAATCTGCTGATACAGCAGCTCAAATAATGACTGAAATTCGTGCTAAAGGAATTGATGTTTATGATACTATGTTTATTCCTGATGTTGTCGTGGCTCTTACTACTCAACAAGGATTTTCTCCGTTATGGGAACATATAAAAAGAAAGAGAGGAATGCTTTTTTACACTATAGAGGCTAATAGTGAAAAAGAACTAGAAGAAAATGTTAAAGTATTAGATCAAATCATTTTAAATACAAAATCAGAATACTTAGGTCCTGAAATAGCAGATGGAAATATTGCTAAATGGCATTATACTGAACAAGGATATTGGCAATTTTATCATAACCTATGGGGATTATTTCCTACTTTGCAACCATTGACATCTGAATGTTTTTGCCCTATTAATCTATTTCCTGTGATTTTGCAAGATATAGATCAATGGGATTTAGAACATGATACTGATATGAGGAAAATACTTGAAATAACGAAAGTACGCCCTATATCAGGAAGTGGTCCTATTCTATTAATAGATGGTAACAATGTGGAAATTACTTGCGGATTTACCAGTTTTTGGAGTTATTATGATGGAAAAATATACAAAGAGATTGAAGAGTTGAACATTAAATTATGGAAATCACTATTGAAAAGGGTTACCGAACATGGAGTACAATGGTATATGATGGGGGATTATATGTCTCGCTTGATGGTTGATATCGGAGCATATTCAGAAGAATATTACACTTTAATGAAAGGCATAAAAAAGTTGTTAGATCCTAACATGATATTAAGCAGAGGAAAATTCAATTTTTGGGATGAATCAAAAAGTGAGTGAATTAAAACATTTAAAAGAAGAATGGAAAGCCATTTTTTCATGTATGGGATGCGGAGATTGCGGATTTGCCATTAGACCTGCAGTAGGGAGATATTTAACTTGTCCTGTAAAAGAAGCAAAAGAAGATACTGGATTTGAAATCTACTTTTCGCGAGGTAGAATGAATGTTCTTAAAAGTATATTGCAAGGGCAGATCCCTCTGAGTAGGGAATTAGCTGAATGGGTTTATCAGTGTAGTGAGTGCAAAAACTGCACAGAGGTTTGCCATATGTCTCAAAATGAGAATATAATTCTTCCTACGTGTAATTGGATTGATCACGTTAAAGTGTGGGAGGCTCTAAGGAAAGATTTAATCGAAGCAGGATTTGCCCCGCTTGAACGGCATACTGAATTGATTGAATATATGAACAATGATACGATGAGGAATCCATACGGAGAAGATAGAAAGAAAAAATTCGAGTGGATAAATCAATTTCCTGAGATTAAGGAAACTGGAGAATTAATGTTTTTTGGTGGATGTACTATACCATTGAGACAAACTGACACTCTAAAGAATATGATGAAAATCTTAAGAGTAGCAAAAAAGGATATAGCTATATCTAGAGATGAATGGTGTTGTGGTTCTATAGCTTTGCGAATAGGTGATGAAAAATCATTATCTGAAGTAATCAAACATAATATTGAGACATTTAAAAGTAAAGGTGCTAAGGTTTTATTTACTGCATGTGCAGGATGTTATCGAACATGGAAAAAAGATTATCCTGAATTAATAGGTGAAGAATTACCATTTGAAGTAAAACATATAACAGAGATTTTAATAGATCTACTAAGAAATAATGAAATTGTGTTTAAAAGTGGAAACGGAGAAAAAATTAAAGTTACATACCATGATCCTTGCCATTTAGGACGCCATATGAACCTATATGATATACCAAGAGAAGTTATAAATAAAATTCCCGACATTGAACTAATTGAAATGAAAAGAAATAAAAACAATGCATGGTGCTGCGGAGCAGGAGGAGGAGTAAAAAGTCAATTTTCTGATTTAGCTATTAAAATCTCTATGGAAAGAATCCAAGAAGCAATAAAAACTGATGCTGAATTCTTACTGACAAGTTGCCCATTTTGTATCGGGAACCTCTTAGATGCTTGGAGGCAATTAGATTCAAAAGTCCAAGAGAAAATAAAAGTAATGGATATTATTGACTTTATTGCCTTAAAAGTTTAGTAATCATAGTCTCCTTCATACCAATTATAATCATTGTATCCTCTATCCTTCTCTTCTTTAAGTTCTTTATCCCAGTCTTCCTCTTCTTCTTCTAATTCTTTTTCATCCATATTTGTCTCATTTTCTTCATTTGCTTTTGTGATGATCGCATCATCATAAATTCTAGACTTTATACCTTTAAGACTTTTTTTCATATAAATAACCTCCAATGTTATATATTTTAAATTTCTCTTTTGTCATAAAAAAGTTTAAAATGACACTTTTAAAAATAAGGGTTTAATAAATTAAGATTTTTTAAGCTATTCTTTATTGAAATTCAATGCTTATATTGAAAATCTTTACTTTCGTAATATCAATAAAAATTCTCAGAGAATTATTATATATAATAAGGTTTTAAATAATTCTTAATGAAATTTTAAAATTCTATAATAATCTCTGTAATAAGTAGTTGGTGTTAAATGTATAAAACAAAGTATTTGACAGAAGAGGAAATCCATAATTTATTAACTGCCCCATTGACTGAAGAAGAAATTGATAAATGTCGCAAAAATCATCTATTAGTAAATGTTCGAGAGCATATAATTGTAGGTAGTCCTGTACCAGGGTCAGTTTATTTCAAGACTCAAGAAGGTCGTGAAATTTTAGATTGCACCTCTCAAGCTTGGGTATTCAATTTAGGACATAACAATCCGGACATCAGTTATACATTAGGTCTTCAGTCCCAAATTAATACTCATACATGGTCATATTTTCTAACTCCGATTAGAATAAGATTTACGAATAAGTTGGCGGAGATCGCTCCTGGTCAATTGAAAGGTGGCAAAGTTAGTGTTAATAATTCTGGAGGGGGATGGGCACTTGAATGTGCAATGAGATTAGCGATGATTAATAATAAAAGGGGAGATCAATTTATAGTGTTTAGAAGGGCTTATCACGGTTCAAACTTAGTTATGATGGGAGCTTCGCAGCGCCTACCCATGAGATTTTCAGGTTTTGGACGCGAACACTGGCTCAGAGTCTTTTATCCTTATTGTTATCGATGTCCATGGAATTATAAAGAAGGATTTGGAGGAGAGCGCGATAAATCATGTAGTCTTGAATGTTTAGAAATAGTTCGACAGAGGATTGAATTATATGCCACCGGAACTCCAATAGGATGTATTATTGAACCAATACAAGGTCCTGGTGGTCAAATTCCGGCTCCAGTAGATTTTTTAATGGGTTTGAAACAAATATGTAAAAATAATAACATCCTGCTAATATATGATGAAGCCCAAACGGGATTTGGACGCACAGGTAAAATGTTTGCTACTGAATGGTATAAATCTAGGTATGGAAAAGATATTTCTCCAGATATTATGACTTTAACTAAAGCCGCGGCTGCTGGTGTTCCAATTGGTATTACTGTCGCTTCACCTAAACTACGCACATTAACAGAATTTGAAGAACACTCGACTTTTTCTTCACCTCCTCTAGCAATGGCCTCATGCTTAATTAACATTGAAATTTTACAAAAGCATCAAATTCCCGAAAATGCTGCAAAACAAGGGAAAAAAATCTCGTCCTTTATTAAAAACCTAGCAGAAGAAATTCCACAAATAGGAGATGTCAGGGGACCTGGTTTATTCATTGGAGTTGAATTCATAAAGGATAATACCTCTCGAGAACCTCATAATGAATTACTAAATAGGATAATTCATGTAGGGTGGAAAAATGGGATATTTTTTGGTGAGCAAATGCAGATTATGTCCACAGCGGGGTATTATATTCAAAACACCTTAAAAATAAAACCCCCTCTAATTATAAATGATGAAGAAACTGATAGAATATGCGAACTTTTCGAAGATTCTCTCAGAGAAGCAATAAAATCACTTTAAAATAATTGATATTAGGATTTCTCTTCAATTAAAAATTTTAAATACATAATAAAAACATTATAAAACGATCTCAATTTTATTCTATCATGGAGGATTTCTCAATTTATCTTCAACCTACAGAATTTTTCGATTTTGACAAAAAAATCGTACAGAATCAACTAAAAGAAATTATTGAAGGATTAAATACTGCAAAAGAAAAGGCGATAGCTTTATTTTATTGGGTACGGGATGAGATTAAATATAATATGGCAACTTATTTGCCTAATTCAAAATCCAATTTCAAAGCAAGCGTTACTTTACGGAGGAAAAATGGTTTTTGTGTATCTAAATCTATTTTATTATCTTCATTTGCCAGAGCAATTGATATCCCTGCTCGTATTCATCTCGTCGATTTGATAAATCATAAAGTCTCTCAAAGAGTTATTGACTTTATGGGCCATAATGTTATGTATTACCATGGATATAGTGAATTTTACTTAAATGGTAAATGGATAAAGCTAACTCCCTCTTTCGACAAGGCAACTGCTATTAAAGGAGGCTTCCTTCCAATGGTAGAATTTGATGGAGAATCCGATGCCGTTTTTCCTCCTTATGATAATGAGGGTAATCTTTTTGGTGAATATGTAAAAGATAGAGGAGTCTACGCTGATTTACCCTTAGAAGAAATAGATCATGTGTTTGAAGAGAAATATCAGAAATATGCTAGATATAAAAAAGGGCTTTCTATTAATACTATGAAAGGAGAAGAAGTTTTTAAATATAAAAAATAGCTAGTTTTAAAAATCCTAATACTCCAATACTTTTTTAAAATCTAAAAAATAGATGTAATTAATCTATTAATTAAGAAGGAAAAAAATTTTAAAGTTAAAAGCTATTTAACTATTAAATATATTAAGAAAAATAAGGTGTGCCAAAATGTCACCAGTAGGAATTCTTCTCTATGAAATAGATGAATCTTTTGGGCCTAATATTCTAGCAGAATATTATTTATCCCAAACAAGTAAAATTACCCCAGAGATCTTAAAAGAATTTATAGAGAATCATGTAGATAAAGAATTTTTAAATGCTTCTGTACGAAAAAATGATTTAAGGTATTTTTCTAGCAAGGTTGAAGCAAAGTCCATTCAAAAGGAAAATTTATATATCGGCTTTATTCTAAAGGAAGAAGAGGATTTGGTCTCAATGAAAAGCATTATTAAACAAATTGCTGATGAAATAATCCAAAACTTTTCTAAGGATAGAGCACAGATGGAAAATTTATTGAAAAAGGAACTGAATTCGATTTTTTCTTTAATGGAAAAGCTTAAAGAGCCAACCTTGATTAAAGATACTATAAATGATAAAACAAAGAAAATGATAGATGATGGCAAACTGCAGGAAGCAAGAGAATTAATTGCCCTTGGTGAAGAAGTACCTGAAAAGTTATCTGAAGAAATCTTAAATGCAGAGGAGCTACTTAAAGAAAAATTGTATAAAAAAGCAAAAAAAAGCTTTTTAAATGCAGCGGAATTAGCAGGAACCATTCAAGAAAATGAAATTCAATCATTTTTGGAAAATAAGGCGGAGCAAATAGATAATTTTCCGGAGTTAATTAAGGAACGTGATCTTCTTCTCAAAGAAGTTGAAAAGTTAATAACATTATTGCACCAGAATAAATTACATCTCTATCATGAACTACTCAAACCAGTTAACAAATTGATTAACATTTCAAATATTTTTGAAGAGCAAAATATATCTGAAGCTTTATCTAAAATTTCTATTGATTTTAAAAGAGCCGATCAGCTTGCTAAGGAACTATTCAATCTAGATAAAAAATTTAAAGATTTCTTTGAGAACTTTTCAAAAGACTGAAAAATATGTAAAATAAGGTAGAGAAAAATACCTTTTTCAGTATAACTTTTTATTCTTCTGTAGGTTTTTCTTCTTCAAGTGGTTGATATTCTCCAATATCAGGAAATAAAATTTTTGCAATGTTCCATCCTTCTTTACTCGGATAAGTTAGCGCATTGGAAATTAAATCTTCTCCAGTATTATTATCAAGCTCGACCTTATGGATATTTGGGTTATTTTCTAAAATTAATTCAAATTTCGCTCCAGCACTTCCAGTTGGAACAATTAAAATTGCAGCATCAATCGCATCAACATCAATGGCATCTTTTAGACGCTTTGCGGCATAATACCCTGCTACTCCAGCGCTTCTATCGAAAGTCTTTATTGAAGGTATTTCGAGACCCCACTTTTTATCTCCAACTTCAACTAAAGCCGCTAATGTTTGACTTCGTTTCCCCAACATAAACTTGTATTCCATCTGAGTTTGAAATTTCTTACCCTTATCTTCACCTATCTTAATAATACTTTTTAATGCTGCTCCTGCTACTGAAGACGGATTGACATCTATCGCATATTCCTCTTCTGCTAATATGTCTTCTATTGTTTTCTTAATAACATCTCGTGGTTTCGAAAAATCAATGATTTCTTCTTCTTCCATCGAAGGAGGCCTTGGAGAAGCAACCAGTTCAGCTCCAACTTCCATTAATTCTTCTATACTCATTTCTTCCATTACTAATTTATCAATAAATCTCCTGCATAATTTTATAGAATTTCTTGGATTTCCTTGAGTCTTCTCATAGATCATCTCAATAATTTTTTCATTTAAGGGAAATAAAGGGTAAAGCGGAGGATTCAAATTATTATCATCCCAAAAAACCTCCATAGTTCTAGAATAAAATATTTTTAAATCATTTAGGCTAAAGGGCTTTAAATCTTGTTCGGGTTCCATTCGTGAACGTAGAGGTTGATCTGCTATTTCTAAAATACGAGGCCAAATCTCTTTTAGTACAGCCACTATAATGACTAAACCTTTTACCTCATTATATAATCTTTTCAATATTTCAAGGAATTTTTGCTCAGCAGAATCTCCCAACATTCTATATGGAGATTCTAATTCATCAAAATAAAGAATAAGCACGGTATCTAAATTTTCAGTAATAATTTTTATCATAGCCAAACACACATCATCATCCTCAACAACGCTATTAATTCCTAGTTCGGTTAGTTCTTCATCTTCCAAGTCTTCACCCAATAACCACCTCTCTGCTAGCGCTTTCTTGCTTTTGTCAAGTTGATACAATACTAAGGCTTTAACACAATCTGCGAAAACTCCAGGAAATTCTCTTATTCCTTTTTGGATAACCTCATCAACTTTCGGTTTTTGAAAGATACCACCTTTTTTACCCCCCCATTTCTCTCTAACTAACTTTTCTGAGACAATATCAAGGATTCCAGCACCTAAATCTTCGATCAAGCATGTATATACGTGTAATAGGACCCTGATACTTGCGGGTGGACTAGGCACATAAGCTATGCTCCAGTCCACGGGTTCCAATTGGCTTATTTCTACTTCCTCTTCCTCTGTTGCTTGCTCTAACTTTTTCCTATTTTCACGTTCTTTATCTTTGAATGAATGGTATGCATGAGTTTTACCAGTACCTGCAGAACCTAATATTGGGATGAGTCTTGAGCTTCTATCTCTGTAAGTTTGACGAACTAACCTATAAACTTCTCTATCTATATGACTTCTCGGTCTGCTGATATCAACCTTGTCGGCTATATCTCCTCGTGAAACAAAATTGCTAAATGGCAAGATAGGAGCCTCTCTTAATACATCTAGATACATTTGCTTGTCATCATCACTTAATTCTGAATAAATACTAATCCACTCTTATCTTTATTTAATAATTTTAATAATAAATTACAAAATTTTTAATTGGAATAATTTTATTAATCTAAACAATTTTTTCTAGAATATAAGCTGTAATATTTTTAGCTTCTATGTATTTTATATTAAAATTCAAATTTAAAAATTTATTTAACCATATTATTAATAATTTTTAGGTGAGAAATGAATTTATGACGCCAAAAAAAAGAAAGGAAGATGAAAATGATAAAGATGAAGACGATGAAGATGAGGATCCTTATGATTTATTTAAAAAGTTTGGAAACCCAGAAGATTTATTTAAAAATTTTGATCTGGGAAAATTCTTCAATGCAGAACAATTTCAACAGATTTTCAAGCAAGTTTTTAAACAGATTATGAAAGATTTGCCGAAAAATTTGCAAGACATGACTCCAGAAGAAATAACAAGAGAGATTTGGAAAAATCGTCATAAATATATTAAGAGTCCCATTATGTACGGTTTTAATATCACTTCTGGACCAGATGGAAAGCCAGTTATTGACTCATTTGGTACTTTAAAGCCTGAAACTTACACAGGAAAAACAAAAGTAAAGAAAGAAAGAGAGCCCTTAGTAGAAGTTAGTCAGGATGCAAATCAAATCATTGTTGTTGCAGAGATGCCTGGAGTCACAAGAGATGATATAGAATTAAAAGCAACTACACGTTCTTTAACTATTTCGACTAGACCGGAATCAAACAGAAAGTATTTTAAAGAAGTAAAGTTACCTACCGCAATTAATTCTGATTATGCCAAAGCACGATATGTGAATGGCATTCTTGAGATAAAATTAAAAAAGATTGATGAGAGAGAAACCGATATAAAAATTTCTGATTAGTATAATATTTACTACTGCAAAACTTAATCTTATTCCTCTTTTCCAACTTCCTTTAAAAGAATATTTTTAAGAATATTTTTGTCGTTGGTATCTATCTTATCTTGAGGAGATAAGACTTTATAAATATACATATCTTCCCTATTTCCGTGGCGAATAACTTTCTCTAAATCCATATTAATTTTTATTGTAACTTTCGAAATTAAAAAAATTTGCGCTTTTTCATTTGACAAAAATGAATTTATATTTAACGAGGAAAATCAATAGAAAGTTTGACAATTAAGACCAATATCACAATTTCTTTAAAATAATTTAAGATTTTTGCTACTTTAAAATAGAATTTTACCTTTTTTCTACACAGTGTAGAGAACATACAAATTTATCAAAGGAGTAAAAACTTATAGATTATAATTTTTTGTATAAGAATTTCGTGAAACGCCAATTTCACGTTTGAAATAAAATAGCTAAATATTACTTAGATTTATATATAGATAATATTCAATCAATAATTTAAAAAAAGAAAATGACTAAAGATACAAGCTTAATTAGAAAAGTTGACTGTATAAGAGTTCCTGTTACAGATTTAGATTTAGGTTTAAAGTTTTATAGAGATTCTCTTGGTCATGAATTAATTTGGCGTACGAGCACAAGTATTGGTTTAAAGATTCCTGAGAGTGAAGCTGAATTGGTTATATTTACAGAACCAGGTGAGTTTGAAGTTGATTTCAAAGTAAATTCTGTGATGACTGCTGCTAAATTTTTTAAAGATTCCGGTGGAAAAATAGTCTCAGAGCCATTTGATATTCCAATTGGAAAATGCGTGATTGTTAAAGATCCATGGGATAATAAATATATTCTTCTTGATTCTTCTAAAGGTACATACAAAACAGATGCATCGGGGAATGTAATTGGTCATAATTTAGCAAAATGAGGATTTAATCATTATAAATCTTTTTTAATGATTTTTTGATATCATAAATAAATTTTGGGTTTATAACTTCATTTTCTGAAAAAATTTCTTTATGTTTAAACCCTGCTCTTGGTTTATGGCCTCCTCCACCAAATTTGATAGCAAAATCCCTACAATTAATATACTCACTTGAAATAATAATCTCATTAAATCTGGTATCAATTCCTATGTAAGCTTTCATGTTAGGATATTTGCCCTTTATGATATCCGTTATTTTTCCTCCACTAATTTTTGCAAAGGATATAGCTATATTTCCAAAATTTTCAAAATTTATTAAATCAATGTGATTTAATACATAAGTTGTTTCTTCTTTAAGCCATGTTTGTAAATCATTTAATTGAGCCTTAAACCATGGATCCTGAAAAATTCCTTTAGAAAGTAATGATACTAATCTCAGCTTATCTTGATAATTATCTTCCCCTCGATTATATCCAATTATTAATTGTAAATCTTCAGCAAACTCGAATTTACGGGTTTTAAAGTCAGAATCTCTAGCTAAATCAGCTATTTTTTTTGCAACTGAATCATTAGGTAAATAATAATCTTTAACAATTTCAGCAGCACACTTCGAAGGATCATTTAAATAAAGATGAATTATTTTATTTAACTTATCTTTAATTTGATTGGTAACTATATGGTGATCAAACCAATAAATTTGTGTTCCTTTCTTTCTAAGTTGCTCAAATATAAAGAACAATTCTCGAAAATCTTCATTAAATCCAATATCTGTAATAATTAACTTATGGGGGAGAGAATCTGATTTTGATATCTTTTTTACTTTCTCAACAAAATCTAAATAATGAGCAAAGTATTGGTTAAATTCAGAAGTTTCATTATCAACAAATAAGTCAAAAAACCTCTTTAAGATTGCTTGAGAACCGATTCCATCCAAATCATGCTCATGAGTTATTGAAATGATCATTTTATTAAAAAATTTAAATTTTTAACAATAAGATAAATAAGGTTTAACTTTTTTCTTGCCTTTTGGATCTAATACAGCTTTCAAAAGTCTTCTAGCCAATTCTTTCTTCTTCTTAAAATAAATTTGCATTCTCTCTTCCTTAGTTTTATCAGGATATCTTAGTTCTAAAGCTGGATCCCTCCTTTCACAACCACCTCTTCGCATGCAACAATAAGAGAGGGACCCAAAACAAACTAAATTAGAATTCCATCCATTTTCAATTGAAAATTCTTCTTTTATCCGAATAAATTCTTGCGGTGACATCCCAATCTCTCGAAGAATCTTGTCTCTTTTACACTTGAATCCAAATGTTAATGAATATCCTGGTTTGCAACAAAAAGTTAATCCTCGATAGTCGGCACCCATACAAATATGAATCGGTGCATCTTTTCCCCAACCTGGAATGTCTCTAACTTTCTCGGAATCTAACTTAGTCATAATATTCATAATATCATCTTAAATTGAATATGAAAATCATCAAAAGGATATTAAATTTCCATTTTTAGAATAAAAACCAATAATGGACTAGAAAAAGGAAAGAAGGGCCCGGTACGGGAATTGTTCCAAAAAAACATAACTTTTCTTGTTTGAACCCGTCTCTAGGGATTCACAGTCCCCAATATTGGTTACATAGGTTCTGGAACCTTAGCATCCTAACCACTATACGAACCGGGCCATATTTTATTTACTAATAATATGACTATATAAAAAAATTTTATTTATTTTTGCTTTCTGAGACTTTAATTATATAATTTAGAAATTTATCAATAGCATCATTAAGCTTACCAGTATTATTTATGATACTATCTGCTTCGTGATAATGTTGATTATTCCTTGCTCTTTCTATCCTTTCATTCAATCGTTTCCCTGTCTCTCTAGCACGTCCTTTTAACCGCTCTAAAGTAATTTCAAGTGGCACTTCTATAAATATAACTTTAATATTTTTATAAATCTCTCTTGCGCTTGGTACTATCTCTCTGCTTACATTTATGGCTACGGAATGACCCTTTTTTAATAATTCATCAATTTCAATAGGAACGCCATAATCTAGTCCATAAATATGCCATTCTAAAGCAAATTTTCCCTGTTGGGATAAAGTTTTAAACTCCTCAGGAGAAACAGAAATGTTATCTTCTGTTTCTGAAGGAGGGCGTGTGATATATCTTTTTGGGGCATATAATTTATTTCGTTGGCTTGGATATCTTTCAAGAGCTCCTTGAATTATTGAATCCTTGCCCGAACCAGAATTACCGACTACTAAAAATAATGTACCTTTGAATTTTTTTGTCATAATTAATATCTCGTGTTTGTATTAATTCTCGCTTATTTAAAAAACAAAAAGAGTTTTATTAATAATTATTGATATTATACATAGCATAAATTTTAAGATCATTCTCTAAAATGAATAATAATAATCAAATTGAAGACTCAGATATATTAAACGTTAAAGAAAGTTTCCAAAGATATTTAGATGTTATTTTTCAAATCTCAAAGAAAAAGAAAGGAGGCTGGGTGTCAAATAAAGAAATTGCTGAAACACTTCATGTTGAACCTGCTTCAGTATCTGGTATGCTTGAAAAACTAAAAAAGAGAGGCTATATTAAATGGGAACCTAGAAGGGCTATAAGACTTACTGAAGAAGGAAAAAAAATTGCAATTCAACTTGATGAAATACATGAATTGCTTAGAATTTTTTTCAGAGAAGTTTTAAAAATTGAAGATGATCAAGTAATTGAATCTATAACGCATGAAATTGAGCATCATATCACACAAAACATAAAAAATTCTTTAAGGAAATTTCTTTCTAATTATAGGGAATAAACTTAATTAATATTATTCCTTCAAAAATCTAAAGTATCAAATTCATAATTCGATTAAAAATGGCTGAAAAAGTTAAAGAGAGCATTGATATTGTTTCCAGATATTTTAAAGATTTTACTAATTTTATTGAGGTTGAGGATTTTAGATCTTTCCTTCTATTTACACTCACTAGTCAAGTTTCTATGGATCTAATGGCACAACTTGGATTTGGGGGGAATAAAGAAATAATTAGCTTACCATACAGTCCCATTCATAAAATCTATTTTCAAAAGATCAATTTGCTTACAGCCGGTACTATGGTAATATATTGTAAAAATTCTCCTATTTCTGATAAGTTTCTCCTAGATAAAGATAATGAGGTTTTTAAAAAATCTCTAAATTCTAATGAAATTTCATTAGCTTTTCGTGGAAAAGAGAAATTTTCTCTCCCTTTAATAAGTGATTGCAGCGCTTTAGATAATTCTAAATTAATCATAAAAGTTGACGATCTCTTTCATTCTATGGAATCTTTTATTTCATATCTGCAACCTAATATTGTATTTGTAATAAATGCCAAAAACAAATCAGAACCAGACTTGATATTTACTTTTAACATGATGCCTCAATTACCTGGAAAACTAGATGAAAATATTCTTAAGATTGATGTTTATTTAGACTACCAATACAAAACAAGGGACATTACTTATATCAAACGAGAAGAAGATCATACAATTAAATTCCTAAAAGATATTAAAGAAGTGAGTCATTCAGAATTATACAAGTCAGCATATTCTCTAGTTTTGCGCGTAAAATCATTTGAAAAACTATATTAAGTCTCCTATATTTTTTTAATTTCCCTTTTTCTATGATATTCGTTATGAATTAAGCCATTAACACCATTAAAGGATTAATAGAAATGATTTATATATAATCCGACAAAATATAATTAATAATTAATCTAACTCCTCTCAAAATTTCAATTTTTAATTTATTAAGGGTTGATTAAAATGAAGATCATAACAATAAATCTGCCAGAAAAATATTTAGCCGCAATCCAGACATTAAATGATCTAGGGGTATACCCATCAAGAAGCGAAGCCATTAGGATTGCTTTAAAAGATTTCTTAAAAGATGAATTGGAAATGTACAACAATTTAGAAGATTCATCCTTCAAAATGCTTTTAAGAAGCAGTTTAACTCATAGGTAAATAACCATATTTATTTTCTAATTTTTTAATCTAAATCCACTATCAGTCCACATTTATTACACTTTTTTACGCCACGAAAGAGAGAATTTTCACATTCCGGGCAGATATATCTTTTCTCCTCTTCTTCTACAAACTTTAGTGTTCCATTTTCTCTCCAAAAAGGAATAGTTCGTAACATAACTTTCTTCGCAACGGGGACGGGGAAGTTATTGATAAATTTACAAGGAAAATCATTGCATTGATAGCATCCTTCAAGCTCCTTTTCTTTATTACATTTTTTAATTGGACATGCTCTACATACAGGAAAAACAATACCAGAAGATAAACAACCTGTACAAGCTATATCTTCAACACTTTTAGCAAAAGCCTTATATACGGGCAATAAAGCTTGCTTAAATTTCTCATTATTGTCTCTATGTGCGATATAAATTGAACATACCCCACAATATAACCCACATGGCGCTAAAAGTTCTTTTTTTACTTCTACCATTTTACTCATGCTACCTTATTATAATTTAATTTTATTTGATAGATTTAAGAAATTAATACTTTATAAAAATGGTATAAATTTATCTAAGGATATTTTCGCTCCAATTTTAGAAGGTATATCAATTTTTTTTTTAACCTCATCATAAGAGTAACCTTCATTGTATAAATTTTCAAGAGCTGGTGAAAAAATAGTCTTATAATATTTCTCTCCTATTTTATTAATAATTTTATCAAAATCTTTTGTGGTAATCCATTTCTCTTCTTTGCGGTGAGTTAATGAAACACCTTTTTCTTTACCTTTTTCTTCGATTTGGTACTTCTGAACTTGCTTTCCTAATCGAGCTTGATAACCCACTACAGCTATTACAATTCCATGAATTTTTGCTTCTTCTTCACTGTGACCCTTCTTTAGCCAGTCAATTCGACTATATTCAGAGATAATATCCCATTTACCAATTTTGATTTTTTTGATTTCTTCCAATTCTTTTGAGGATAAATCACTATTTTTCATGGAGCTTATCTTGATTAAATAATTTTATATTAATTGAAGTAATATCTTTTTTTTATTTAAACTTTAAACTGCTTAAACTAATTAATATCACCCTAAATAAAATATTAAATAATTTCATATCATTATATCTTTAAGATACATATATTGATTATTTTCTTAATGAAGGTATGAAAGTAGCTAGATATTATAATAATAATGATGTGAGACCGGATGAAATTCCGAAACCAACTATAGGCTCTGGAGAATTATTGGTAAAAGTAAAGAAATCAGGGATTTGTGGTTCTGATATTTTAGAATATTATAGATTAGCGAAAATGAAAAAACTTGGGGTAGACAATCTAATTCTTGGTCACGAAATTGCTGGTGACATTGTTGAGGTTGGAGAAGGGATAAAAAAGTTTAAAGTAGGAGATCGTGTATTCGTTTCTCATCATGTACCCTGCTTTAGCTGTCATTATTGTATTCAGGGACATCATACAGCATGCAATCTTTTGCATAATACTAATTTTGATCCGGGTGGTTTTGCTGAATATGTAAGAATACCAAAGATTAATATCGAAAATAGAGGTGTTTATATTTTAGACCCATCAGTATCTTATGAAGAAGCTGTATTTATTGAACCGTTAGGATGTGTATGTCGTGCTCAAAGATTAGCTAACATAAAAAAAGGATTAACAATTCTAGTATTAGGTTCTGGAGTTTCAGGAATTCTACATATTCAGTTAGCAAGACTGAGAGGAGCAGAGAAAATCTTTACTACAGATCTAGACGAGTTTAGATTAGATATGGCTAAAAGATTTGGTGCTGATGTTGTACTTCATGCTACTCATAATAATATTCCTTCTAAAATTAAAGAATTTAATGATAATCGTTTAGCTGATGTTGTAATTGTTTGTACAGGAGCAGTAGCAGCAGCAAAGCAAGCATTAGAATGTATCGCTCCAGGTGGGATAATAATATTTTTTGCTGTCCCTGAACCAGATGTTAAATTAGAAATTCCTATCAATGATTATTGGAGAAATGAGATTACAATTATGACCTCTTATGGAGCTGCTCCCGATGATTTACAAGAAGCTTATACTTGGATTTTAGCAAAAAGAATTAATGTAGAAGATTTAATTACACACAGATTTCCCTTAAATAAAGCTGATGAAGCCTTCAAATTGGTTTGTGAAGCAAAAAACTCCTTAAAGGTGATATTAGAACCAGAAGAAATGGAACCAGAAATTTAAGTTTATATAACATCCAATTTTTTACTATAGTTATTCATTCACTTAAACATTATCTGGATTCCAGAAGGATCTAACTCCATGAAAATCCTCGAAATTATTCATGTTATGTAAAATGATTTTAATTGATGATGAGGCTCTATATGAACTCGAAACAGTTCTTAAAAAGGTTTTAAAAATATACCTAGGGTTCCCAAAAAATTGCTTGAGCATAACTAAAATTAAATTAGAAATTTCCTCAGTTGGAACTCCATTAGGGTCAATATCAGAAATATGAACTCCCTCTTCCCAATATTTTTCCTCATCTATAAGACTTTTATTCACCATTTCATCCCAAATATCAGTTCCAGGCATAGTTCCTAAAAGGTTAAAAAGTGGGAAATCTATATCCAATTTTTGGGCAAATTTTAAAGTGCTATATATTTCTTTGAATGTCTCGCCAGGAGCCCCAACTATAAATGAACTTAAAAGATAGGGAATTTTAGCCTTTCGCGCTTTTCTTATTGCTAGAACAGATTGCTGGGGTGTAATTCCTTTATTGTAATAATCTAGAATTCTTTGATTTGCACTCTCTACCCCGTAACACATTATTCTAAAATTAGCTCGTTGCATCTCCTTTAGCATCTGATCAGACACTTGATTAACCCTTCCTTCACATATCCAATTTATATCAACTTTATTTTTCCGCATCAATTGACATAATTTAATGACTCTTTTCTTAGAAAAAGTAAAATTATCATCAACAAAATTTATGTATGAAAATCCCTCGCTCTCTAAATATAGAATTTCCTTGATTATATTATCTACTGAGCGTGTCCTGAACCCAGTACTTCTACTCCCATAACAAAAACTACATTTATAAGGACATCCTCTGGATGAAACCATAGATGTAAAGCCTTCTGGAGCAAATTCAAGATTGGCATAGGTTCCTTTATAATTAAAATTGAGTGATTTTCTATCAGGAAATGGTAGAGCATCAAGATTTCTAATCAATTCTCTGTCTTTATTTCTTCTAATATGTTCATTGACCCTGTAGGTAATTCCTTTAATATCCTTTAAAGAGTTATTTTGTTCTAGTGCTCTGATTAGTTCTAAAAATGTATATTCACCCTCGTCTCTAACACAAATATCAATATAAGGGTATTTATTTAAAATTTTAAAGTCATTGACAGTAGCATGGCGGTTACCAAAAACAATCTTCATATTGGGATTCCATTTTTTCGCTTCTTTAGAAGTTCTAGCTGCACTAATTCCAGAACCAGACGCAGTTAAAGTTGAAAATCCAAGAACGTCTGGATCTTTCTTTTTAATCCATCTTACAATTTCATGTAAACTTAAACCCATAGCTGCCTGGTCAATCATTTCAACATTATAATTTTCTTTCTTCAATACAGCACTTACATAACACATTCCTAATGGTGGATAAGTATGATCTGCATTTGCAAGCTGTCTTCCTTTCTGAATCACTTGTCCTGGCCCAGGGTTAATTAAAGCGACTTTAAACTTTTTCACCTTTTTAAATCATCATTATTATAATTTAATTTCTTTGTATTAAACATAATCTGGATTCCAAAAGGATCTAACTCCATGAAAATTTTCAAAATTACTTATATTAGTTGTTAAAATGTTTAGAAACTTTGAGACTCGATATGAACTCATAGTAGTTCTTAGGAGCGCTTTTAACAAATATTTAGGATTGCTAAAAAACTTTTTCAACATTTTAAGAATCAAATTAGATATTACTTTTGTCGATACACCATCGGGATCTATATCTGAAACTCGAACACCTTCCTCCCAATATATTTCTTCATCTAAGAACTTCTTTTCTACCATATCATCCCATACATCAGTTCCCGGAGTTATACCAAGAATGTTAAAGAGTGGAAAATCTAAATCTAATTTTTGGGCAAATTTTAAAGTATTATATATTTCTGTAAGACTTTCACTTGGTCCACCAACTATAAAAGATCCTACAATAAAAGGAATTTTTGCCTTTCTGGCTTTTTTTACAGCCAATATTGATTGATCAGGGGTTATTTTTTTCTTATAATAATCAAGAAATCTCTGATTTGCACTTTCTATTCCAAACATAAGAAGTCTACAATTACTACGTCTCATTTCCCTTAGCATTTCATTAGAAACCTGGTTAACTCTCCCTTCACAAAACCAATTCATCTCAACTTTATTTTTTCGCATTAATTGGCACAATTTTATTATTCTTTTTTTTGAAAATGTAAAGTTATCATCTGTGAAAATTAAAGCTTTATATCCCTCGCTATCTAAATAGAGGATTTCTTCCATTACATTTTCAATTGATCTTACTCTGAATCCAACCTTTCTTCTTCCATAACAAAATGTGCATTGATAAGGGCATCCTCGGGAAGAGATGATCATAGCAAATTTCTCCGGACCTAGATCTAAATTACCATAACTCCCTTTATAATTAAAATTCAACGATTTCCTGTCGGGAAATGGTAAAATGTCGAGATTCTCAATTAGCTCTCGCTTATCATTTCGAATAATCCTTCCATTGCTTCTATAAGTTATACCATTAATATCTTGTAGTGATTCTCTTCTCTCAAGTGCTCTTACAAGTTCTAAAAATGTAAACTCACCTTCATCCCTTACACAAATATCTACTTGAGGGTATTTATTTAAAATTTTATAATCATTAACAGTAGCATGACGATTCCCAAATACAATTTTTACTTCAGAATTCCACTTTTTTATTTCTCTGGCAATTAAAGCAGCATTCATTCCTGAACCAGACACTGTTAGAGTAGAAAATCCAATGATTTCGGGATCTAATTTTTTTATCCATTTCATTAGATCGTCTAAATTTAAATTTGTTGCGGCTTGGTCAATTAAATCAACATTGTAATTATGTTCCTTTAACATGGAACTTAAGTAACAGATCCCTAAAGGGGGGTAACCACGATCAGCATTTGCAAGAATTCTACCTCTTTGCAGGCTTTCTCCCGGTCCTGGATTAATTAGTGCGATTTTAATATTATTCACTGCTATTTTATAATTCAAACATTGTCAGGATTCCAAAAGGATTTAACCCCTTGGAAATCTTTAAAATTTTTAAGATTATGAAAAAAAATACTAATATATTTCAGTGCTCTATATTTGCTCCTTGTAAACCTAATCATTGCTTTTGACAAGTATTTAGGATTTGTAAAAAATTCTCTTAGCATTTTATTTACTAAATTTGATATTACTTTTGTTGGTACTCCGTTTGGGTCCACATCTGAAACGCGAAGACCTTCTTCCCAAAATTTCTCTTCATCTATGAGATTACTCTCTACTAACTCATCCCAAATATCAGATCCTGGTGCGGTTCCTAGAATATTATAGAGTGGAAAATCTATATCCAATTTCTGAGGGAATTTTAAAGTGTTGTAGATTTCCTCGTAAGATTCTCCTGGTGCTCCAACAACAAAAGAACCAATAACAAAGGGAATTTTTGCTTTTCTGGCTTTTTTTACGGCTAAAATTGATTGTGTGGGAGTAATCTCTTTTCTGTAATAGTCAAGAATTCTCTGATTTGCACTTTCTATACCATAATAAAGAGTTCTACAGTTAGCACGTTGCATTTCTTTCAACATTTCATCTGACACTTGATTTACCCGTCCCTCACAAAACCAATTCATATCAACCTTATTACTTCGCAGTAATTTACAAAGTTTTATCACTTTTTTCTTAGATACAGTAAAATTATCATCTACAAAAATTATTGATTTGTATCCCTCGCTCTCTAAATATAAAATTTCCTCTAGAATGTTCTCGACTGAGCGACTTCTATATCCCACATTTCTTTTTCCATAACAAAAGGTACACTGATATGGACATCCACGAGAAGAAACAAATGAAGCACTTTTTTCTGGGAACAATTCTATTTTACCATAACTCACGCTATATCTGAAATTTAAAGAATCTCTATCAGGAAAGGGCAATGCATCTAAATCTTCAATTAATTTTCGTTTTTCATTTTGAATTATATTTCCATTGCTTCTATAGGTTATCCCCTTAATACTTTTTAAAGGAAGATTTTTTTCAAAAGCTTTAATTAGTTCTAAAAATGTATATTCTCCCTCGTCTCTAACGCACATATCTACTTCTGGATACTTATTTAAAATCCTACAATCATTAACAGTGGCATGACGATTTCCAAATACAATCTTAATGTTCGGGTTCCACTTTTTAATCTTTTTTGCTGTTATGGCAGCACTAATCCCTGAACCTGAAGTTGTTAATGTCGAGAATCCTAAAATATCAGGATCGACTTTTTTAATCCATTCAACTATTTGACCTAAATTAAGTCCCATTGCAGCCTGGTCAATTATGTTAACACTATAATTCTCTTTCTTTAAAACAGCACTTACATAACACATTCCTAAAGGAGGATAAAGATGATCAGCATTTGCTTGAAGCCTACCCCTATCCAAAATCGTACCCGGTCCAGGGTTAATTAATGCGATATTCAATTATAACTTACCCTATTTTTTAAGTTATATTATAATTTACATAGCTTAGTATTTAAAATTGCAAACTAAATTAGACAAGAAAAAAATATAAAAAAATTATAATCCTTTTGGACCATTTTTGTAAATTTCAAATGCATCATCTAATGAAACATTTTCATGCACTATTGCCCTTACTGCTTGAATCATACCTATCGGACTGTCTGATTCAAAAATATTTCTTCCCATATCTACACCAACAGCACCCTTATCAACAGCATTTTTAGCCAT
>JBHLON010000007.1:0-92662 GCA_048940445.1 Promethearchaeota archaeon | reverse complement strand
TCAGGACTTGGCTTAAGTTCTGGTAATAAGTCGGCTCCGTAGACTCCTTTGAATAAATTTTCAATCCCTAATCTTTCTAAATGATCCTCTAAATTTCTTGTTTGATTATGAGACACAATAAAAAGATCATATGATTTACTTAATTTTTTTAGTAACTCTATAGAACCAGGAAAAAATGGTGATTCTTTCGCATATGTAAGATATTTCGTAAAAATTCTTGCCGCAATTTCTAACTTTTTTAGGTATGTCAAAGATTGAAAAGAGGATATATGCTTAACTAATTCATGAGACTGAAGCATAATTTTGGGAAGAGGTAAAGCTTGAATCGTTTCCATTAAGGCACCAATTTCTCCAATAGTCGTATCGATATCTGCTGTTAACTTTTTACGTTCAAAAACTTCTTCTATGGATGTTCTAAGCGCTTCGCTAATATCAAGAAGAGTACCATCAAAATCAAAGATGATTCCTTTAATGGATTTAGAATGAAGTGCTTTTATCAACTGATTATCGTTATTCATAAACATCTAAAGCCTCTTGTATGATGCTCAAATAATCTAATACTAATTTATCTTTAGTTAAGTGTTCTTTTATATAAAAAGGTAATCTAAATAATAATATTTGATTTCGTATGAAATTATAAACTTTTCTTAACCAGAGCAATGAATTTTAAATTCTTCGATTCCGCATTTAGGCCTAAAAAACTACTGTAAATAGTAGAATCATTATCATATTGTTAAAAAATTAGGTTTATCTTAATAAAATTTAAACTATCAATTTACAATTATCAAAATTTCAAATATTCCTCCAAATTTGTTAATCCATCACATTAAAATTTTAAAACATATTTTACCAAACATCATAAGAAATTAGTGGTAAAGCTTAGAAGGTATGAGCTCGAATAGTGAAAAGTCTTTTAATCGAATTTTTTGGCCTTTATATTTATTAAATGGTTTTCAAAGTATAGCGTATGGGGCAATTATAGTATTAGTTGTCCCTCTTGCTTTAATTATTTGGCCAAATGATCTACCAGCTATCCATGCTTTAGAAATGGGTATATTGTACACCACTTTATCTTGGTCATCTTCTTTTTCGGGATTGTTATTCGGAAGATTTATTGATAAGTATTCCCGTAAGAAGATCATCATTATCATTTCATTTTTTCGCGGATTATCGATGTTCTTCCTAGGATTTGCAGTTTATGGTGGTGAAAACAATACATGGTGGTATTTCTTAGTTTTTATTGCTATTTTTGGATTTTTTGCTGGTGGTTCATGGCCAGCAATCAATTCTTTATCTAATGATGTTGTAAAACAAGAAAGGCGTTCTCGATTTTTTGGAGTGTATCAAATTGTGCTTAATACAACTAATATAATTGGATGGTTATTTGCGACTTTTTTAGTCCAGAATGGTTTATGGAGAGAATTCTTTTGGGGTATAGGGATTTCTATTCTTCTTGGAGGGATAATCTTTGCAATTCAAAATAAAGAGCCAAAAAGAGGCTCTCAACAAGAGGAATTAATTCATATCCTGCAAAACCACTCAATAGAATATAATTTTGAAATAAATAGAAAAATGATGCGTAAAACAATGCTAAGTAAAACTAATTCTGTAGCTCTAATCGAAGGAATTTTTACATGTATCTTAATGAGTAGTCTAAATTTTTTGATTTTGACTTATGTCCAAAGTCCTCCTTATAATCTTTCTCCCTTTTCAATAGGAGTTTTTATGGTTATTTTTGGATTAACTGGAGGATTAGTAGGACAGATATTTTTATCAAGAGTAAGTGATAAGATTGCAATGCAAGATCAAGTGAAAAGATTACCCATTATTGTAATTTCTATCATAGGTGGTTTAGTAACATTTGCTCTTTTCTTCTTCCTTCCTTGGTCTCCTTTAACTCCAGAACAAGGAAAAAGTATACCATATATCATGGCTTTACCGACGATGTGGATGATGGGAGCACTCTTCTTTACATCAAGGTCAATTTTTTCATTATATATCGTAAATCAAAGTCCTGTTATTCAACAAATTAATTTACCAGAAGCACAGGGCCAAATTTTTTCATGGAATCAGTTTTTAGAACAATTTGGAAGAGGAATAGGTCCTCTGTTATGTGGAACTTTGTTATTAGTATCAAATGCGAATTACCAACTAACAGTCATTATAGTTTGTTTCTGTATTTTCCCAGGAGTAATATTATGGCTTTTAGCAATAAAATGGTTTCCAAATGATAAAATGCAGATTAAAGTCATCTTGAAAGAAAGAGCTGAGATACTCAAATCTCGCAAAGAAGAATTAGCCAACAAATAATTGAGTTTATAGTACTTTATGTTCTGTTCTTCTAATTATCTCATCCTGTAAATCTTTACCTAAATTGTTATAATAATCACTATAGCCAGCTACTCGAACTATTAGGTTCTGATATTTTTCTGGATTCTTTTGAGCAGCTTTTAAGGTTTTAGCTGAAACGACATTAAATTGAATATGATGGCCACCTAAACTAAAATATGTTCTAATTAAATGAGCAATCTTTTCTATTCCTGATTCAGTCGAAAGTAATTGTGGTGTAAATTTCTGATTTAATAAAGTCCCTCCAGTTCGTAGATGATCAATTTTAGCGGCAGATTTAAGTACAGCTGTGGGACCTTTAATATCTACTCCTTGCACCGGAGAAATTCCTTCTGATAATGGCATATAAGCTTTTCTTCCATCTGGAGTGGCACCTGTTACCTTACCAAAATAAATGTGAACCGTAGTTGGGAGTAAATTAATGTGATGGACTCCACCTCTCATATTAGGACGATTATCTATTGCATTATATACAATCTCAAACACTTTTTGTGTTATAGAGTCAGCATAATCATTGTCATTACCGTATTTTGGAGTTTTATGCAAAATTTTCTGCCGTAAGCCTTCATATCCTTCAAAATTTCTTCTTAGAGCTTTTATCAAATCATTCATTGAACATATCGAGTTATCAAATATATTATATTTTAATGAGGTTAAACAATCAGTTATACTTCCTATTCCTACGATTTGTATATACGAAGTATTGTATCTTGCTCCTCCCTCATGATAATCTAAAGCTTTTTTAATACAATCTTCTATAATAATTGATAGAAATACTGCTGGAAGCTGAGTCCACAGTTTTTCTATGATTAGATTGCCTTTAATTTTAATATCAACAAAATAATTGATTTGTTTATTAAATGCCTCCATTAATTCGTCAAATGATTTGAATTTTGTTGGATCTCCAGTTTTTAGTCCGATTTGAATGCTAGTTAATGGATCTAACCCGTTATTTAAAGTGATTTCCAGTATTTTTACAAGATTAAAGTATCCTGTAAGAATATATGCTTCTCTTCCAAATGCACCTGATTCAACACATCCACTAGCTCCCCCATTTCTCGCATCTATTAACGTTTTACCCTGTCTTGTAAGCTCCTGAATAATTGCATTAGTATTAAATACTGAAGGTTGACCAAATCCTGTTTTAATAATTTTTAAGGCTCGTTTTAAGAATTCATCCGGGGTTTTATTACTAATTTGAACATTACTGCTTGGTTGTAGAATTCTCATTTCTTCAATTACATCCAAAATGATATAGGATAGTTCATTTACCCCATCCGAGCCATCTTCTTTTAGACCACCAATATTGATATTACAAAAATCTGTATAGGTATTACTTTCTTCGGCAGTGACTCCCACTTTAGGAGGAGCTGGTTGGTTATTAAACTTAATCCAAAATGCTTGTAGCAATTCAATTGCGTTCTCTTTGGTTAATACCGCTTTTAGGATATCGTTCTTATAAAAAGGATAAAGATGTTGATCTAAATGTCCAGGATTAAAAGAGTCCCATGTATTGAATTCAATAATAATACCTAAGTGAATAAACCAATAATGTTGAAGAGCTTCCCAAAATGTTTCCGGGGCATGTGCAGGTACACGAGAGCAAATTTCAGAAATTTTTTGTAATTCTTTTTTTCTTACTAAATCACTTTCTTTTTCTGCTAACTGTTTTGCGAGTACAGAATGTCGTTTTGCATATGATATTATGGCATCTGCAGCGATATCCATTGCTCTAAGTTGATCTCTTTTGTTAAGAGCATTAGGGTCATTAAAGAAATCAAGATTTTCAATAGACTTTTTTATTTCCTTTTTGAAATCTAAAAATCCTTTTTTCCATATGTTTTTTCCCGCAACGGTGTGACCGGGAGCTCTTTGTTCCATGAACTCAGTAAAAATCCCTGCTTCGAAAGCATTAATCCATTCTTGATCCATCTGTTCAAAAATTTTGTCTCTTATTGATTTTCCTTTCCAAAAAGGAATAACTTCTTCAATTGATTGTTTCTTTACTTCTTCTGATACTTTGAATGAAATTTTTTTTCTTGTGTTTAATATTTCTAAATCTTGAATGCTATGGCAACATACTTCAGGATAACTTGGAGTAGCTTTTGGTTCTGGTCCACGTTCTCCCACAATTAGCTCCCCTTCATTAATGCAAATCTTTTTATTAGCTAATAGATATTCGAATACTTTCGCCCTAATAACAGGAGAAGAATACTTTTGAGAAACTCCTGTTTTATAAAATTCGGTAACTAGTAAAGCGCGTTCTAAAGAAAGATAAGGTTTAGCTTTTAGGCTTTGATTTCTTAGTTTTTCAATTCTCTGTTTCATAATTTAAACTTAACTTCTTTTTTTTTCTTCTTTTTCTCGAATTATTCGTCTCAAAACTTTTCCAACAGCACTTTTTGGTAAACTACGTACAAATTTTATTATTCGAGGATATTTATATGCTGCCATATTTTCTTTTGCAAAATTAATTATAGCTTCCTCATTAATTTTACCTTTATATTCTTGTTTAAGGATGACATATACGACAATTTCTTCTCCTTTTTCTGGATCTGGGATTCCAAATACAGAACATTCCATAATTGCGGGATGTTCATATAAGATCTCTTCAATTTCACGAGGATACACGCTATGTCCTTTATATTTTATCATATCTTTCACTCGATCAAGTATAAAAATATATCCCTCTTCATCTAATTTAGCAAAATCTCCTGTTCTGAACCATCTGAAACCTCCAGCTTCAAAAAAAACTTCTTGATTTTCTTCTGGACGATTAAGATAACCTAGCATTACTTGAGGTCCTGAAACAACTAATTCTCCAGCTTCTCCTATCGGCAAAAAATTTAGATTTTCATCAATAATCCCTACGAGAGTATTTGCAACAGGATGACCACAGCTTCCATACTTCTTTCTTGCCCATGGAGGTGAATTAGTCACTGTAGGGCTTGTTTCACTTAAACCATAACCTTCACCCATTTCAAACCCTGTTTTTTCCTTCCAAGATTTGAATATTTCAGTAGGTAATGATCCTGCCCCTACATTAGCATATTTTAAACTAGAAAAATCAACATTTTTGCTTTCAGGATAATTCAGAAGATTAATGAACATAGTTGGCACACCAAGTATTAAGTTAGGCTTATTCATTTCTATTATCTCTAAAATTTTAGGAAGATCAAAAGTGGCTAAAACGTATGCCTTAGCTCCAATTAATGGTGCTTGTGCTAATTCACAAGTCTGCCCATAAATATGATACCAAGGTAAAACCGATAGAATAATAAAATTACTCTTAATATATTCATTTTTCATATAATCTGAGATTTGTTTCATTTGAAATATGTTAGCTATTATATTATAATGAGATAAACACGCCCCTTTTGGAAGCCCCGTAGTGCCTCCTGTATATTGAATAACTGCAATATCCTTTTTAGGATCAATATTAACTTTTAACTCTGAATCTGTTAAGGGAGAGAGATTTTGATTCATTATTGAGTTAAAATGAATAACCTTTTCTGTTTCTGGAATATCTGGAACGTTTCCCTCAACATTTACAATAATTACTTTATCTAAATTAAGTTCATTTTGAATACGTTCATATTGACTATAGAATTTATCGATTAAAATCAGAAATTTTGCGCCAGAATCTTCAATCTGATATTGTACCTCCCGAGCAACTAAAAGTGGGCTTAAAGCAGTTAAGGTAGCTCCAAGACTTAGAGCTGCAAAATATGCAAAACTAAAATATGGGCTGTTTGGTAACCAAATAGCTACAATCTCTCCTTTTTTAACACCCTGATTTTGCAATCCCCTAGCAAATCTCCTAGTTAAAGTATCCATTTCATTGAATGTAAATTCTCTTCCGTAATAATTCATAGAGATACTATTACCAAATTCTTGAGCCCCATTTTTAAAGAGTTCGGCTAAAGACATATCTTCAGGAATATTAATTTCTAAACTCATTCCAGAGGGCAGAAAATCTTTCCAATAACGATCCCTTATATAATCAGGTATATCCATAAGATCAATTTGATTTTTATTACTATTTGAGATCTTAAGTAATATAAATATTAAAGTTTTTTTTGATGACACTTTCTAGGACTTTTAGGCTTCTCCAGATAATAAATAAAACTTTAATATCTTCTCTTAATTATTTAGAAATATTAATTATTTATTTCTTTTTTTAAGTGAAAATAATTTTCTTACTTATCTTTAATTGGTAAAAATTATGAAGTCTATGCATGAATTGGGAGTTCCTGTGCCAACTAAGCACGCATTAGTCGTTAGAAACATTAAACAAGTTTCTAAAGAACAAAGGGAACGCGCTTTAAAAGAAACAGAATACAGTATGTTTTCATTTCCCGCAGATATGCTTGTTTTAGATTTTCTCTCTGATAGTGGAACATCCACGATGACTGATTTGCAATGGTCTTCTCTCTTTCATGGCGATGAAGCTTATGGACGCAATAAAGGATATTATGTTCTTCTTGATGCTATAAGAGATACTTTTGAAAGAGGAGATAAACCTGAAAGGGCTTTAAATTTAATTCTAACAGGAGAGACTAATATTGAAAAATTAATGAATGAATTATATCTTACATCATTTGAGGGAGGCTTTGTAAATGGCGGGAAATTCCAACTAAAAAGACCTAATACATTTCTAGTTCCACAAGGTAGATGTGCCGAACATTTACTATTTTCAACTATTGCTCCTATTCTTAGAAAAGTTTCTCCTAATACAACTTTTTATATACCGAATAACGGTCATTTTGATACAACGGAAGCTAATATTGCTGCTAATGACATAATTCCTATAAATATTTTTTCTGACAATTTATTTGATCCTTTTCCTCTTGAACAACTTGAGAATAAAAATCCTTTTAAAGGTAATATGGAAGTGAAAGAACTAGAAGAATTTATTAATCAGAAAGGTTCTGAGAGTATCCCATTGATTTATCTAACGATTACTAATAACACTGCTGCAGGTCAACCAGTCGCAATTAAAAATATAAAACAAATTCATAAAATCGCAGAAAAATATGAAATCCCTCTTTTTTTTGATGCTTGTAGATTTGCAGAAAATGCATTTTTTATTAAAAAATATGAAGAAGGTTATTCTAACCATTCAATTCCTAAAATTATTAAGGAAATGTTTTCATATGTAGATGGTTTTACAATAAGTTTCAAAAAAGATGGGTTAGCAAATATAGGAGGTGGTCTATTTTTTAGAGATAAAGGGATATTTCATCAAAAATATTCCTATAAGGGGGATATTGGTATACATTTAAAGGAAAAACAAATACTTACATTTGGAAATGATTCTTACGGAGGTCTAAGTGGTCGAGATATTATGTCAATAGCTACAGGTTTATACGAGGTAACACATGAAATATATCTTAAAGACCGAATTGCACAAAGTCAATATTTTGCGAAGAAATTAGCTCAAAATGGAGTACCTGTTGTTCTTCCTCCGGGAGGGCATGCGGTTTATCTGAATATGGATAAATTTTTTGAGGATACTCCCATGAGGATAAACGATTTCGGAGGTGTCGGGTTTACGATTGAATTGGTTAGACATTATGGAATTAGAGCATGTGAATTAGGTCCTTTTGCCTTTGAATGGGATAACAAGACAGATGAACAAAGAAAAGGTATATTAAATTTAGTAAGGTTTGCAATCCCTCGAAATGTATATAACATGTGTCACATAGATTTTGCTATAGCTGCTATTACTGAGTTATTTCAAAATAGAGAAAAAATTCCAAAAGTAAGAATCTCTCGTGGTTCAGAATTGAAATTAAGACATTTTCAATCTGGACTTCAACCAATTTATGAGTTTAATTAATAAAAGTTTAAATAATTTCTAAAACCAAATAGGAAATAAAGGTAATTGGGAAACTAAATAGTAAAAGTAATATTCTAAATTTGAATTTTTTTTAAAAATATAAAAAATTCTATAATTTTAATGTTCTTAACTTGTTTGACATATTTTTTCTTCTAAGAATTTTAATGAAATCATTTTCTTTTTGTTTTAATCGGCTAAGAAAAGTGTCTAATTTATCAAAATTGTTAAACCAATGTTCTTCGCCATTAACAATAATCTTTACTCCTTTTCTTTCATTTACATTGATGATCGCATAGATTCCACCAATCTCTGAATCATGCTTAATAAAAACTTTCTCTCCATTTGAGTCATCTCTTTTTTCGTTTCCCTTTTTTGCCCAAAATTGGTTCTTTAATAAATAACTCCTATACATACTCATCAGATCACACACACAACTTTTCATTTTTATATTGCTGGGGAGTCATCAGAATATCCTAGTTAATGACCCCTCGAGTAGTATCTGAGTAATATAAGATATAGTTCAATTATAGAATCGTGTGTTATCGAGAATATATCCCCATATTACGTTTATTTTAATCTAAAATATCTAATATTATTCAGATACCTCACAAACAAAAAAACTGAAAATTTCTATTTAAATCACAAAGTAAAATTTGGGAGAGTTCCAACTAAAAATCAATTTCTTGGGGTCACTTTAAAAAAATTTCGAGTGCAAGTTTGTGTTATAGCAACGTTATTTGGACAAAAAAAGGTATTTTAAAAATATAAGATTCTTAACATTTTTTATGCTTAAAAATTGGGATACTTACTTAAGGGGAGGCGTAAATAAGAATGATAGGTGAACTTGACTTTTATCTCTCTCTATATGATGATTTTCTTAAAACTAATGGTATTAATAACCAAAAAATGCTCTGGAAACTAAATGCAATAGTTAAATTAATGGAACTAGTCAGTAAAACTGATAATAATAATTTTTGCGAAAATGGTTTACGAATGATAATGACTCTTTTTAAAGATTATCAGTTTGATTCATACGATATCGAAAGCGTAGATTTTAATTCATGTTCAAATCACGAACGAGAAAATGTTATACCAATTTTGATTGAGGAATTTAGGTAAACTTCTTTTCAAATTCCCATATGGCATCTTGAACAGTGTGAAGATTTTTTACTACTTTACCCGATTTCTTAGAATTCATATCGTCTGCATTATATAATGCTTTACCAACTGCTAGTGCACGATCATGCGTTTCATCAACAATTTGTACAATATCATCTTTTTTAATAGTTTGGTCGATCTGAGTGACTCCAGGAATCATTATATCAGCACCATTTGCAACATAACGAATAGCACCCATATCCACTACAATCTTCTTCATTCTGACATTATGATTTAATAAAAAAGTTAAAACAGGCACATAACCATCAGTCTCAGTTTTCCAGAGCTTTAATTCTTTATTGATAGCATATAAGGTATCTCCATTCTCAGTTTGGATTAGCTCAATATTTGCTTTCTTAGGGAAGACTTGATTTAAAAAGGTTTCATCATATTGTTTCAAAAAATCTTCTTTTAGAGCTTTAACTTCAGATTTCTGAATATAATGTCGATGTTTAATCTGCATATTCATTAACTAAATAAACATTTTTATATTAAAACCTTTTATGTCTTCTAAGTAAATAATTATATATCTGTTAATCTTAAACAAATTTAAGCCTTAAATTCAAAAATTATATTAAAATTTTATGAGAATAGGAAAATTTGAGATTGACTTATCGTCATATCTTTGGGTTTTACCATTTATAAGTGGTTTAATAGCTGTAATCTCTATTATTACTCCAGCAGGATACCTGGAAGGAGGTTATTATTATTCTTCAGAGCCATATATTGCACTCAAATTTTGGATGTGGGGAATGTGGGTCAATTCGGCAGTTGAATCCCTTTATCCAATCTATTATATAACATCACGTACTATTTTTTTAAAAGGTACATATTTCGTATCAGGGATTATAAGCTCTATTATAATATTATCTGCAAGTATAATTGTTATGATGGATGCCTTAAGGGTGCATAGGAAAAAAAGCTCTATTGAAAATAGGAGAATTTTTTGGAGTTGGTGTGGTATATTAATATGGGTAGCTACGATTTTATGGATGATTCAAATTTCATTTGCATCTTACTACGATATTATGGTTGAATTAGGAGTTTGGTATGGTCAATCACCTCCTTCGACTGACTTATTTACCACTCCTTTTTGGTTTTACTTTAAAATGGATTTTGGAGTAATAGGACCTTTTATTACCGGTGGATTATTACTCTTTACACGTATATTAACTAAACGATAACTTTTTATAACATAGAAAGAGATTTATGTATAAAGTGTATACTTCTGCGGTTGTTATTATTCCACCTAAAGAAATTTGGGGCCCAATACAAGAAATTAGAAAACGTTATGATCATCAAATAAATAGATGGATGCCCCATATAACTTTAATCTATCCTTTTCGACCAGAATCTGAATTTGATAATTTAGAAACAGAATTTAAAGCTGTATGTATGCAAATCCACCCCTTTAAAATAATACTGAAGTTATTTAATCATTTCACTCATGGACATCACAATCTTACGATCTGGCTCCAACCAGAACCCAAGATCAACATTGTTGATCTTCAAAATAGAATTCAGAAGATAGTACCTAATTGCAATGATGTGCAACTTTACAAAAATGGTTTCATACCACATTTAAGTCTTGGACAAATTAAAGATAAAAACTTATTAATGGATACTATAAAGATTCTTGAAAATAAGTGGGAGAAGCAGACATTTATCTTGGACAGGATATATTTTATTGCTAGAAAGCAAGGAAAAAATTCTTCTTTCAAAGAAAAAACAATCATAAAACTTTCCTCCTAATTTATTATAAAAAACCGAAATCTTCCTTAAGAATTAACAAGAATCGTCAAAATTTTTAAATTTGAACTCCATATTTAATATAATTATTAATAAATCTTAAAAAGAATGAACCATGAGCAATAGCGATATTGTATTTCAAGGGAAAACTGAATCGATATATAAAGTGATAGTGATAGGGGATCCTGCTGTAGGAAAAACAAGCCTTCTTACGAAATTTGTTACTAAACAGTTTGAAGAAAAGTATTTGCCCACAGTTGGGGTAAATATTGTCAAAGAACCCATCAATCTAGAGATCGTCAATGCCACAGTGAATCTAATGTTTTGGGATGTGGCTGGACAACCTCAATTTTATATGCTACATCGCCCTTATTTCAATGGTGCAGACGGTATGATATTAGTG
Organism: Promethearchaeota archaeon; assembly: GCA_048940445.1. GTDB lineage: Archaea > Asgardarchaeota > Lokiarchaeia > Sigyniarchaeales > SOKP01 > SOKP01. The sequence goes on along the minus strand of JBHLON010000007.1, from coordinate 81,161 downwards.
TTTGATATAACTCGTTCGAGTACCTTTAGCAACATCAATAATTGGTATTCTACTGCTGTGAAATATGGTTTAAGTGGAATTCCCCGTATTTTAATTGGTAATAAGATAGATTTAGTAGAAGAAAGAAAAATTATATTACCCATGGCTGAACATCTTTCTGAAAAATTAAATGCACCCTATTTTGAAACTTCTGCGTTAACGGGAGCAAATGTTAAGAAAATATTTCATAAAATTGCAGAATTAGTGTATAAATATAAAGAGGATTTAAAATAGTACTTTTTTCTTTACTTTTTTCTTTACTGAATAAATTTTTCGGATAAAAGTTGGCTGTATTATGACAAAAAACTGAATAGTTATTTATTATAATTGTATTTAGAAAGATTTATTAACATTAAAGAATAAGGATTATTAAATAGAGTTTGTAGAGGTAAAAATTTCCCATGGAACGAGAACAGATAATCTGGAAGTTCTTGGGTAGAAAGATGCTTAGTTATAAAAGGCTTCCAAGTGGCGAAGTAATCGGCACTGGAATTCTAAATCCGTTCATTGATAAAATCAGTTTTATCCTTATGATTTTACTTCAAGCTAACTTCTATAAAAATACTGTGGTCGGTAGTTGGAAGGGTAAGACTGTTTCAAATACATTTGCACCACCCATTGGGAGTCGTCCTCAATTCCGTGCTTTATTGGGGCTTTTTAAAGATTTCTTAATGGGATATTCTATGCCAATAGCCATGACGTTTGCTATAACTTATAGGTGTCAATGTAATTGTGTACACTGTAGTGCTGGAAGTCATTTAAGGAAGGATGTAAAAGAACTTAGTACTGAAGAGGCAAAAAAACTTATTGATGATGCACAGAAATTAGGAGTGACCATAATTGCATTTACAGGAGGAGAACCGTTACTTCGAGAAGATCTTTTTGAGTTAATATCTCATGTAAATCAAAAAAAAGCAATGCCTGTTATGTTTACTAATGGACAGTATCTTACAGATGAAAATGTAGAGAAATTAGCTAAAGCTGGTCTTTATTCACTTTTTGTAAGCATCGATAGCCCAATTCCAGAGGAACATGATAATTTGAGAAAGATGCCCGGTATTTTCAATGCAGCAATAGAGGGAATGAAAAAAGCAAAATCTAAAGGGATTTTAGTAGGATTATCATCCTATGCGATTCGTTCTCACACTGAAAGAGGTATGTATAAAGATCTACATGAACTTGGAAAGAAGGTCGGTGCTCAAAACATAATTATGTTTGATGGAGTACCTACGGGTAGGATGTTAAAAGATACAAGTGAAATTCTTACTCCAGAACAACGAGAAGAAATTCACCTGTATTCTGCTGAAGAATTCCGAAAAGGGACAATCCCTCCACTATCATCACAATCTTGGCAAAATTCTTTAGAAGCGTATTTAGCTGGAATAGGATGCTTAGCAGCAAATATTCAATTCTATGTTTCTGCGTATGGTGAAGTTTCTCCTTGCGATTTTACACCAATTTCCTTTGGAAATGTGCGTGAAGATTCATTAAAAAGAATATGGATGAAAATGGTTCGTCACCCTGCCTATAATCATAAAAATTCAGTTTGTAGAATGCAACATAAGGTATTTCGTCGTTTTTATATTGATCCTATTCCTGAAGATGCAATACTTCCATATCCAATTGAAAAATTGCCCCGTGTTGATTACAGAAAATATTGTTAATACTTGTTTTAACCACCTAATTTTAAATTTTAAATAACCTTCTTGTCTTTAACCATAAGCTTGTTAATCCAGAAGGTTACTTTTTCTTGAAGATATTCTCTTAAAGGATTAGAGTTAGTCTTATTTGTATCAAAAGGTTCTGAGAGAGTTTCTGATGAATTTAATCGATTAATTATCTTTGAAATTTCATAAAGAATTCTATGTCCTCCAGTGAATTCGAAAATATCTTCTTTTATTTGTTCTAAGTTTTCTATTATAATTTTGGGATCTTCTAAGGTTTTTATGTCTCTATTTAAATCATTCAATTTTGTTATTATATCTCCTTTTTTATTAGAGGCAGTCTTATCTCTTTCAATTTCGTTCTTTACTATCTCTGTTGGTGTTTTAGTAACTTGGAGGTTCATAATTAAAGATTCTATTAAATCTAACTCACTTTCTAAGGACTTTTGACTCTCAATAACATTATTTAATTGGGGAATCAGACTTTTTATATCTAAAGTGACGTTATGTAATTCAGTAACTTTATCAGTTAACATGTTCATTTTTAGATTTGTTTGACCCATTTTAGTAATAATATCTAGTCCAAACTTTTCTAAGATTGATGAAAAAGCTTGAGTTCTTTCTTTTAGGTCTTTAATCATCTGAATGACATTTTTTTCATTTGTATCATTAGAATTTGTCATTTATTTACCTCCTAGAATGATTTAAAAAATTATTTAGAATCTAATAAAAAGATCAATTTTTATTTTAAATATTTATTACTTTATTTAACACTTAAATATTGTTCTATCTTATAGTGAATACACGAAATTGATGTGGTAAAAATCATACAATATATCAATCTCTTCTCGAGAGACGGAAAATCACTGTTATTTAGAAATTATGGTAATGTTGAGGTTGATAGAGATTTATTAGCTGGATTTTTAAGTGCATTTTCAGGATTTTTAAAAGAAATCAGTCAAAGTGAAATACGATCATTTGCAACAAATGAATTTAAGTATTATTATACTATTATAGATGAAATTATTATTGTAGTTTGTACTGATTTAGAAGAAGATGATGCTAATATTAATTCAAAAATCACAACCATACGAAAGAAATTTATCGAAAGATATGGAAGCGTTCTTTCTGATGGAAGTTGGTCTGGAAATCGTGCAATATTTGAAGAATTCGAAAGAGAAATAGATGATACCATTTTAGGAGCAATAAAAGTCTCCATAATTGGGCTTGGAGGGGTTGGAAAAACAACATTATTACGCTTAATATGCGGAAAAAATATTGATCTAGAGTATATTCCTACAATAAATGTAGATATTACATCTTATGATGGTTTTGATGATATCCCCAGATCTATCGTATTTTGGGATTTCGCTGGGCAAAGTAACTTTAGATCTTTGTGGAAAAGCCTATTAGATAGTACTGATATAGCTTTATTAGTATTAGATTCTTCTTTTGAGAACGTCGATTATAGTAGAAAGATAATAGGAGATATTTTGGATGAATATTACAAAGATACTTTAGTAATTGGGATAGCAAATAAACAAGATTTACCTAGTCGACTGACTCCTGAATTTTGTGAAAGTTGGTTATCAAAAGCAGAAAGACACCCATCAATTAAAGTCTATGGAATGATTGCAATTAACTCTGTATATCGTGAAAAAATACATGCGATTCTAAGAGAAGCAATAAATAAAATCTACCCCAAAAAATAGAATATTACATAGTTTATTTATTTTATATTCAGATTTCATTCATTTATAGATGTAATACATAAAAAATTTATAATTGTAAGCATTTTTCGATATTATTCTATTAATTTGATGATTATGAAATGATTGATTTTGCATTTGAAGATATTAACATTGAAAAACGTGGAAATTTCCGCATTTTAAATTTACCAGAATTAACTGAGGAAGAAATAAAGATTATTGATCCTATTGTTGCTCCGACATCCGGATTGAGGATTCAAATTTTTGATATCAAAGAGGAAGAAGGCCACAAAAAGTATTTCTTAACTAGTCGTAAACTATTTTTATTTCTGCGAGTCTTTAAAGCAATTAGTCAGAAGTTTAAACAAATAAAAAAGGATAAAGACTTAAAGATTCTAATTGTTACAGATGACCGTCCAAGCAAAAATGCACTTTTGAAATACTGTTCTCAAATATTTTCTCATGACGGTTATGAAATTTATTATCAAGTGGATGATCCCGGTGAATCGAGAGTATCATCACCTTATGGAGCAGCTTCAGTGGCCTTATTAGAAGATATCAAATTAATTATAGTTTTAACAGCATCACATAACGATTTATCATGGAATGGGGTTAAATTTTACATTGATTACCCTATACCAATTTCAGGAGATTTATTTAAAGATATTTCTAAGATGGCAATAAAATTAAAAGAAATTGCTCTTAATCCCCACTTCGAACCTACTTTAATTGATGCTGTACAAAAGAATAATGAATATGTTATTTCTATATTATCGAAAGTTATAGAAATCTCAAGCTTAAAAGGTAAAAATCTAGTAATCTGGCCATATTTGGGCAAAGCTAAGGGGATTGTTAATTTATTCAAGCAATTAGAAGCAAATGTAACTGTTATTGAAGAAGCCATTAATCCTCCTAACCCCATTAAAGTCATTAAGGAAAGTAAACTACAAAAAGTAATGGATAAGACTAATTCAAATCTAGCTCTTCTGCTTGATGCTGATCGTGATCGTATTGCATTATACGTAAAACAAAATGGGCAATATTTTACCTATATTCCAAATGAGATCTATTCTGCAATGCACAATATCTTAGCAAAAGAATTTAATAAAAAGATTATTAATATTAGAACAATTCCATCAGATCCAAGAGGAGATAGAGCTAGCTTTTTAAACGTCTTCACTGGTGTTGGCTACAAGCATTTAGGTGTGATTTTATACTTCCTTTTCGGAATTAAAGTAGAAAAATCTAAAATTGATACCGCAATTCTTTATTTTGAAGATAAAAATCAAGATTTAGTAAAAATTGATAATCCTAAGCCACTTAAAAAAAGACTCATTGAACTAATAAACAAACATGGTTTAACTAATGAGGAATTTATAGTTGTAATGTGGGAAGAATCAGGTGGTCATACATTAAATATCCTAAAAACCAAAGTAGATAAGAATAATAATAAAATTGAATTTATTTCGGAATTCCCCCTAATTGCTGATAAATACCCTGTAATTGCATTAGTAATTGTTGCAGAATTAATTTCAAGAGGTTTTATCATATCAAAATCGATAGACTGGTCTATAGTAGGAATTAATCGTACTATTCCTGCTGTTGATGAAGAAAAGGTTAGAATTATGAATAATTTTGAACAGAACGATGGTAAAACAATTTCAATTGCAAATAAAGATTATAAAGTTCAAGCTTTATCAGATAATAATCACCTCATTGATATTTTTCAACTAAAAAGTGAAGATTCTACACTCTACTTCCGACCTAGTGGAACTGGTCCAGAAGTTAGATTTTATATCTTTGGAAAACGAGAAACTCATCTAGATGAAATCAAAAGAGCTCAGAATTATGTAAAAGAAAATTATGCTTAATATGCGTATTTAACTCATTGAACTTGTTATTTATTAACAAACTTGATTAGTTTGAAAGTCTGGAAACTTAAATCCATTAATAAGAATGAAAACATTATTTTCTAAACTTTAATTATAATAAAAAATTTAGACTACATAATATAATTCTTTCAAAATTAACATGAATTATTGAAGTTGACTAAAATGAAAATGCAAGAGAAAATTATTGATGATAAAATTCATGAAAAAATGACCTTGGAAAATGTGTTTAAAATTTTTAATGATAATGTCTTTCCAATGTTAAATGAAGAAGAAAAAGAATATTGCCAAGAACTTCAAAATTTTTGTGTAGAACTCTCTCCTAGAATAGATAAATCTAAAGATGTCTATGAATTATTTCCCGAATTAGGAAAACATGGATACTTACAAAGAATTAATAAGTGGAGGGATTTCGCTCCTTATGGAATGAAAAAAGAAATCTTATTGGGAACCCATCTATCTTTGTTAGACCCTCAACTTGAACTTGCAAGACTAGCAAGTGGAATTCTGTGTGGTAACCCTACCTTTCACTTTTATACTCATGGGGGCACTGGAGACACTATACAAAAAGTACAAGATGAGTTAATGTCTGGTGAAAAAATTGGGTGTATTGGGATAACAGAACCTGCAAGAGGTTCTGATGCTGTTAATTTGACTACGATTTGTACAAAAACTAACGATGGAGTCATTTATAATGGTGAGAAAGTCTATACCACCAATGGTCCTAAAGCAGATTATTTCTGTTGCTATGGAGTTTACGATGAGGCTCAACCAAGAGACACAATGGTTCAGGCAATGATAAAACGTGAATTTGGCGTTCAAACAGAGCGGTTAAAAATTAATTCAGTTCCTCGTGTACATATTGCCCATACAATTTTGAATGATGTTAGAGTACCAAAAGATTATATATTAGCAGACAATGGATTAGGGTATGTGAGATTGTTTGAAGGACTCGTCCCAGAGCGCTTAGGGATTATGGGGTCTGGAATTGGGATATGTTGGAGTGGATTAATAAATGGGATTATATATACTAATTTAAGACAACAATTTGGTAAACCAGTTATCAGGTATCAAGGTGTTGGCTATGGATTAGCTGATTTGTTATCAAAAACTACAGCAGCTACAAGTTTAGCTCTTCAAGCAGCTACTATTTATGATGATAAAATTTTATTTGCTGAAAAACCTTCAAAGGAAGCAGAAAAATGGGTCGCTGCAATCTCATCTCAGGGGAAATATTATGTAGCAAAGCTCACACATGATATTTGTTATGAAGTCCAACAACATATGGGAGGAGTAAGCGTCACGGATAATACACCCGTAGATGAGTTAATGGATGTAAGCAAAATCGAAGAAGTCATTGGTGGGGCAAGGAATATACAATTACTCTTAATCCAATCCCAAATTCAAAGATTTCTAAGATTGATATAAATATAATTAATTTTTTTCTTCTTTATTATTTATTTTTTCATCTTTATAAAATCTCCCGATTTCATGAGTTCACAAGGTTTAAAATAGTTTTTCCCCGTCTTTTCGGCAATATCTTCCAACAATTTAGACCATTTCTTATAATTATGTATTCCAGCACTAAATGGACCAGGCATACTAGTACCTTTTAACATAACATTATCAATAGTTTTATAACTAGAAACAATTCCCTCTTCTAAAAGCTTACACCCTTCATTTAACTCGATAGCTAAATGAACTTCAGGATTAAATAAACCCGCCTTTTTACTTAAATTTATGTTTGGCGTACCTTTTGTCCAATCATAAAAGCCTTTTCCTGTCTTCTTTCCTAAATTTCCCTCTGCTACGAGTTTAGTAAGCACACTACCGGGAGCAAAATCGGGGGAAATATATTTTTCATAACTCTTCATACTATTATAAGTTACATCTATTCCAAGATAATCAGTTAGTTGGCAAGGGCCCATTAATACCAACTGTCCTGCTCCAGCATCTGCATCAATCTGTTCCCATGGAATATTCATTTCATACGCTTTGTCAAAAACCCAGTTTGCATAAATTGTGGTCGGAATTAATAATCTATTAGCTATAAATCCAGGACTTTCCTTTTCAATTCGTACTGAAAGCCTTTTACCCTTAATACATGGCAATTTTTCACCAAGAGTAACACATATATCTAAAACTTCATCAGACGTTTTTTCCCCTTTCATTATTTCAACGCAGCACTGAATAACTACGGGAGGAAAAAAATGCATGCCAATAACTTTTTCTGGCCTTTCCGAACTTTCTGCAATATCTGTTATTCTAAAAGTTGATGTATTTGAGGCAAATATACAGTGAGAAGGTGAATATTGCATAACTATATTACACACTTTTTTTTTAATATCTAGATTCTCCACAACCGCTTCAAAAACCAAATCAGTATTCTTGACAGCATTTACTAAATCTATAGCGCTCGTACAATTTTTCATAAGATCGCTAACAGAGAGTCCTTCTGCTAACTTTCTCTTAATTTTAATTTTTTCTAAGCCGTACCTGATTTTTTTAATTCCATTATCTACAATTTCTTTATTTAAATCAATTAAATTGACATTATAGCCTGCCATTAGAGACGCTTGAGCAATTCCTTGGCCCATTTTACCAGCTCCAACCACGCAGATATTTCTTATGTTATTGATATCAAGCATCGCTCGTTAAAAATCTATAATTATTTTCTTTTAATTTTTTTAAATATTAAAAATTATAGAACATGAATTTATTTTCAGAATTGTTACTTTATATATTATTATGATTTGTAGTCCTTTTTCGATTTCAAGTTTCAAATTAAGTGAACAATTCATAAATCAATTTAGAGGAAAACAACCAGAATGGGGGCCATTAGGATATTTTACTTATAAACGGACATATGCAAGATATTTAGAAAATGAACATCGTAAAGAAGAATTCTGGGAAACTCTCAGGCGAGTTGTTGAGGGAACCTTTTCACTTCAAAAGGCACATTGTAAAAATCTAATGATTCCGTGGGATGAATCTAAAGCTAAAAAATCTGCTAAAATAATGTATAAAAAAATGTGGAACTTTAAGCTGCTCCCTCCTGGAAGAGGTTTATGGATAATGGGAACAAATTTCATTGAAGAGCAGGGATCTGCGGCACTTAATAATTGTGGATTTGTTTCTACTGAAGATATTGATGTAAAATTTTCTTTACCTTTCAAATTCTTGATGGATTGTTTATTGGTAGGTGTTGGTATTGGATTTGATACTAAAGGTGCAAATAAGATCATAATCAAAGAGCCTAAAGATGGAAAATTTGTATATATCATACCCGATAGTAGAGAAGGATGGATAAAAGCATTAGAATTGTTACTGGATGCATATTTTCTGGGTAATAAAGTTCCTAATTTTGATTTTTCTAATATTCGTCAAGCTGGCTCTCCAATTAAAAGATTTGGTGGAATAGCTCCGGGTCCCATTCCTCTAAAAAATATGTTGACAAATGTTCAACAAATTTTGCATCATAGAATTAGTAAATACCTAACTTCTGAAGATATTGTTGATATAATGAATCTTATTGGAACTTGTGTAATTGCTGGTGGTATTAGAAGGAGTGCTGAAATTGCCCTAGGTAATCCATCTGATGATGATTTCATTATGTTAAAACAGGACGATAATAAATTATATACTCATCGTTGGGTAAGTAATAATTCTGTTATTACACGAAGAGGAGAGGATTATACTAAAGTTAGCAATTTGATTGCCAAAAATGGAGAACCAGGAGTTTTTTGGTTAGATAATGCAAGAAAATACTCTAGAATGGGTGATTCTCCGGATTATAAAGATAAAAAAGCATTAGGAATAAATCCTTGTGGAGAACAAACTTTGGAATCTTACGAACTTTGTTGTTTAGTTGAGACATTTCCTTCAAAACATGAATCTTATGAAGAATTTCAAGAAACATTAAAATATGCTTATATCTATGCGAAATCAGTAACTCTACTCAACACCCATTGGGAATTAACTAATGCTGTAATGCTAAAAAATAGGAGGATAGGGATATCTCAAACAGGAATCGTAGAGGCTATTCAAAAACACGGTCGAGATACTATGATGAATTGGTGTGATAAAGGATATATGTATTTAAAAGAATTAGATGTTAGTTTTTCTGACTGGTTATGCATTCCAAAATCTATCAAGCTAACAACTGTTAAACCAAGTGGAACAATTAGTCTCCTTCCGGGTGTATCTCCTGGGATTCATTTTCCCCATTCCAAATATTATATTAGAAGAATACGTGTTTCTAAGAATTCTAATATTGTAAAAGTGGTTAAAGATGCTGGGTATAGAGTTTCTAAGGATTTATACTCGGAAGATACATTTGTTATCGATTTTCCAATACATGAATCTAATATTTATCGCTTTAAAAAGGATGTTTCAATTTGGGAACAAGCGGAAAATGCCGCTTTTTATCAGAAATATTGGTCAGATAATCAAGTGTCAATAACTGTAACTTTTAAACAAGAAGAAGCAAAAGAAATAAAGTATCTATTAGAATGTTTTGAAGATAAATTAAAAAGTATTAGTTTTTTACCATTTAGCGAACATGGATATAAACAAGCACCATATGAAGAAATATCTGAAAATGTTTATCTCGAATTAAAAAAAGATATTACTCCATTACAATTAGAAGAAATTACAGATAGAGAGCTGGGAGCTCTGTTTTGTGATTCTGAAGGGTGTGAAATCCATATTAAGAGATTATAATACTCTAAGTTAAATTCTATAAAATAAAGACAAAATTTATAAATAATTATAGCTCTTCTCCATGTTTATGAAATCAGTTGATAGTATGACTATTCTTATTACTGGCTCTACAGATGGAATTGGAAAGCTTGCAGCAACAATGCTTGCTAAAAAAGGGGCTCAAGTTCTTATCCATGGGAGGAAACCTGAAAAACTTTCACAAGTAGTCGAGGTTGTTAAAAAGCAATCAGGAAATGCAAAAGTGAAAGGTTATAATGCTAATCTGAATGCTCTTGCAAATGTAAGGCAATTAGCTTTAGATATCTCATCAGATTATCCGGTCTTAGATGTTCTTATTAATAATGCTGGAATCGGCCTAATTGGAGAACGTCAAGTAAGTCAAGATGGTTATGAGTTAAGATTTGCAGTTAATTATCTCGCTCCATTTCTTCTCACTCATCTCTTGATTGATTCATTAAAAGAAGCAAAAACCTCGAGAATCGTAAATGTAGCCTCAATTGGACAACACCCTCTTGATTTCAAAGATATAATGCTTGAAAAAAACTTCGATCCTCGTCGCGCATATCGTCAAAGTAAATTAGCATTGATAATGTTTAGTTTTTCATTAGCAGAAAGAGTAAAAGATTACGGAATAAATGTTAATGCCCTCCATCCAGGCACTTATTTGGATACAAAAATGGTTCGCAGTGCAGGAATAAGACCACTTGGTAAAGCAGAAGGAGGTGCTGAAGCAGAAGTCTACTTAGCAACATCTCCTGATTTAGAAAGTGTTACAGGGCAATATTTTAATGTGATGGAAAAGGCAAAAGCCCTAGATCAAGCATATGATCTCGAGGCTCGTAAGCAGTTATGGAACTTAAGTTTAAAACTTACTGGACTTTCGTAAAAGAATAAATAATCCCTAAAAGTGTGAATTTTTATACGTGATGAGAAAAGAGGAAATAATTTCAATCGCTCATCGTGGTGCGAGTAACATTGCTCCTGAAAACACTTTAAAAGCATTTAAAAAGGCTATTGATTTAGGAGCAGATTATATAGAATTTGATGTAAGGGAGTCTAAAGATGGAGAGATTGTAATTATACACGATGCAAACGTGTTCCGTACTACTCATAAATTCGGATTTGTAAAACAAATGTCTTTAGAGAAAATTAAAAGGTTAAATGCTGGAAATGGAGAGATAATACCTACTTTAGAGGAAATTCTGGTTGAAACAAAGGGAAAAATTAATTATATGTGTGAGTTAAAAGTTAAGAATATTTCTGGTAAAGTAATCAATATTTTAAAAAACCACAATGCCTTAGATTCAACAATTTTAATTTCATTTAAGCATGATGAACTTTTAAAGACTCAAAATTGTTATTCCGACCTAAAATTTGGAGCTATAGTTCCTACTGGCTTAGGATGGATTACAAATTGGTTCTTAAAGAAGAGAATTATCTCATCAATAAGTGAAAAAAGTTTTTTTTCCATTAATCCATTTTTTTCAATGGTAAATAGGAAATTTTTAGAGTTTGCTCACGATAAGGATCTTAAGGTTTTTGCTTGGACAGCAAACTCTAGGAGAAGCCTAAAGAAATTAATCAAATTGGGGGTTGATGGAATTTTAACAAATAACATAAAATTATTAAAGGATTCAATTTGAAATAATTCCTTAATATCAGAAAAAAAATATGAAGAAATTTTCAAAGCTAATTATTAAAAGTTTACTTGATATATTGCATCTTAAGAGAGACAATTTTACTTAAAGTTAAATATTGAAATCTAAGAATTTTTTCTTATATTGTTTGATAATAATTTTAATTTTTTGTTCCTTAACTCCAATCATATCAGTTGCATCAGTTGGTTTTCAAATTAATAGGAATAATGTGAATGTTAGTGTGAAATCAAATGCGAATGATCAAGAATGGAGTATCACCTTAGATAGTTATGGAATAGATATGGCAATTGATTCAAATAATTGTATTTATATCGCTAGCCGTGTAAATTTAGCGAAGTATAATACCTCTGGAATCCAACTATGGAATAAGGAATTAGAGGGAATCGTTTATGAGCCATTTATTAAAACTGATTTTAATAATAATCTGTATTTAGCAAATGTTTATATAAAAGAAACTAACCAAACCCTTTCTTGGAATGCGACCCTTTTCAAATTTAATCCTCTAGGAGATCTTCAATGGCAAACTACATGTGAATATGATCACATAGCTGATATCGCTGTAGATTCAGATAATAATATATATATTTATGGATCTTTAGAAGAGAAACTTATGCTAACTAAATATAACGAAACTGGTGCTCAAATATGGTCACTCGAATTTCAAGACATGGGTTATGGATTAGATATTTTAATTGACTCTAATTTTAATATTATTATCTCAGGGATTTCTACTTCAACCTATTGGTTAAAATCTTATAATGCATCAAGAGAATTACAGTGGTCTATTAGTTATGAATGTGAATCTTTTCCCTTATTAGGATTAGATTCCCTAAACGGCATAATTTCAATTGCGTCAAATTGCAGTCAATTGGATTTAGTTAAGTATGATAATTTTGGTAATTCTATCTGGAATTATAAGTTAGAGACGGCATCTTTTTATTTGTCAGAAGGTATTGGGCCCCCAATCCCAATGAAATATCGCTATGATTTATCCTTGGATTTAAGCGATAGCATATACTTAGGTTGGGAGATCGAAATACCAAATGAGATGTATAACACAGATATATTAATGATTAAAGTCAATAGTTCTGGAACTTTTGAATGGTTTTTAACATGGGGTGGTCCTGATAATGATTATATCTCTAAAATTCGCACTGATTCTGATAATAATATCTATCTATTAGCTGGAAATATGCTGGTAAAAAATCCTGTAAGTAATGGTAAAACTCTTTTTCGAACAAACCTTTGGGACTTCTATTTCATTCTTTTTGGAATTTTTTGTGGTGTTTCTCTGATCTCTTTGTATTTTATCATAAGATCTAAAATTAGAAGTCGCCCAATTAAATAGTATTATTTTAGTGAGAATTGTGCTATACGATTTATAGATTTAAGTAAATAAAATGCTAGCTATAATCGGCCATAAATAGATTACACTAAAAGAAGCAGAATTTGCTAGGGATGATATTAAAATTGTTCGTTTTATAGAAGGCTGATTCTTTATTGAATTTCTATAAAAAAGTTTTTGAAATTCTAGATAATACAATACACAATCAATTAATGTTACAACTATACTAATAATAATTACATAGACCGCATAAAATCCAAGATAGAATGCTACAAACAGATAAGCAATTGTATTAGTGGGAGGAAATGTAGTTAGATTAACTAAGGTTACTGAAGAAAATAATTTATGTTTAACTAAAATACTAGACTTAAGGAAACCATAAACAACCCCATATTCAATGAGTATATTAAAAATACTTGTGACTACAACAGTCAAAGTTATGAAGATAGGTTGTTCGAGGGGAGATAATGGCACTTGTAAAGAATATACTTTTGGAATAAAAGTGAAGATTAATATAAAATAGATAATAATGAAAAAAACATACTTTTTATATCTCACATTGAATTTCTAAGCAAAGTAAATTTAAAAGATTTTGGTACTTTAAGCTGAAATATTTAGAAAAAAAAGATTAATTTGATTTTTTAGATAAGATTTCTTTTGCGGGAAAAACTAACCCTAACACAAGAAGTATAGCCCCGATAACAAATATAAACATGCTCCCTCCGTAATACCCAATAAATATCTTATATAGTATAAAGGTAGCCCATGGGATACTACCCCCTAATAGAAGAGCATACCAAGACCATTTTTCCCCTTTACGATAACTCATATGATTGATGAAAAGAACAAATATACCACACGCTAAAAAAATGATCCCAATTAGTTTTTTTGTTATAATATACATTTGAGCAAAAATAGGATCAGAAATTAAATACTGCGCGTATGTTTCACCTGTAAAAACTTGGAAATCACTTACAAACATTATTTCAGTTGCAAATATCCATAATATTGACATTACTACTATATAAACGCCCATAGCTGAGACAAAAAACGATCCAATTTTTAATTTTGATGTTTGCATCTTTTTCATACAAATTTTTGATTTAGATATGGATGATTAAAACATTCTCGTTTTTAAAACAGTGCATTCAAAAAAAAAATGAGACAAAAGTAATTATCTCTTTCTTAGCTTTTTAATTACAGAAATTATTATAATTACACTTGTTATTCCAATTATCAATCCTATCGTTAATATCGAATATCCAGGTATTAGTATGGGAGGAATTGTCTGTATTGGATATACATCTATTATACGACTATCATTTACATTATGATTACTGGTATCACAAACTAATAAATAATATTCCCCATCAAGTGTATGAGAAGCAGGAAAATTCCAGCCAAAGCTACCATCATTTGTCGTCCCATCAACGACCGTGTATTCCAAAGTTGTCATTGTTAAATTGTAAATAAAGATCGATACTTGGGGAATTGTACCGGTAGAAGACCAATTTACCCAAAAATAATTATTTTCTTGATTACAAACAGAACACCCGCGTGCTGTAATTGTTATGCTTTCTTGTGCCACAGCTTGAGGTGTAATTGAAGAAGTGTATAAGAAAATAGCCGTGAATATTAATAATATTAATTCGATTTTTACTTTCTTTTTCAATTTTTACACTTTTTTACATTTATAATATTTTTATTAAAGAGATTGGAATTTCTATAAAATGATAGATATATTATTATGTTATAAAATAATATTTAACACTTTTGTAACATAAGATGAAATTTTCTTCATATTTATTCACATTTAAAAAATAATTAATCCTATTAAAGCTAGGATAATTGATCTCACACTTATTATAAAAAGGAACCAAAAAATCGCTAATTGAAACAATCTAAGGGAAATTTTGGGTGTTATTTTATGCCCTACTTTTGTTCCAATAAAAATTATAGGGAAAGCTAATAAAAATACAAAAATTAATTCTATTGGAAATAACCCTCCAAAAACATAATATGGAACTCTTGAAATAGAGAGTACAGTTCCTATTGCAGCAAAATTTCCAATAAAATTTTCTTTATAATGTTCTGATTTTTCTAATAAGACTACATTAAGAGGTCCCGCAGCGCTAATCAATCCCGCAAGTAGACCATACGTAAATCCCCCTAATATAATAACTAGAGAGTTGACCTTTAGACTTCCGTTAACTTCTAGAGATGTTGGATTTTTAAGATAAAGAGCTATCTTATAAGATGAATAAATCAACACAAAAACTCCGAAGACTAATTCAATCCATTCCGTTCGAATATTAATTATCAAATAAGTTCCTAAAATTGTAGCTGGCACTCCTAAGGAGAGAAAACGGAAAAAGTACTTTTTATCTAAATACATTCGATATTTGATAAAATTGAGTAAAGCCGGAAATAATCCCCAAATATTTACTAAAATTACCGACGTTTTAATTCCTATTATTGGACTTATAATCGGAATTAAGATCAAAGCATCTCCAAATCCAATAATTCCATAGACCAGACTTGAAAAAAAAATTGGTATTAAAAGTAAGTATTCTAACATCTTAAAACAAAATAATTTAAGATCTCTCTATTCCCCTAAATTGAGTTTTAAAATTTAATCACTAATTTAAGTTTTTATTATTTCAAGTTAAAAGTTAGTAAATAAATAAGATCTTTACAAGTCATCTAATCTTTTTTGAATTGAGCGGTTTGTTTTGCCAAATAATAGTTTTTTGTTTTTTTCAATAAATTTCCAACTAAATCCTTTGAGCATGCTTAAGGGCCCTTCAATTCCTTTAGGGTTTCCTGTTCTAGTGAAAGTAACTTCAGTATGTTTAATGGCTTTAATAACTTGATGTGGGGTTTTAAATTTTTCAATCAAAGTTTTTGCTTTTTTTGGACCAATATCAATAAGGCCCTCCACAACGAAGGTCCTTCTTTCTTCTATTGACATACCTTTTGGTGCTTTTCGAGATAATAAGAGAACACCATCCTTTATTTGCTCTCGATATGCTATTCGTTCAATGACTATTGCCGTGTCTTCTATATTTCTTGTAGGAATTACTGAGATTCCTAATTTATAAGATACAAAAGCGAGTGCTCCATATATAGACGAAATATTCATTCCAACATTATCGAAAACATCATCATTTAAGCCTTCAATTATTAAAATGGGAGTACTATACGTTTCTTTTAGTCTCATCATCTGTTCAAATAAGCGATTGTCTATTATGGAAGATACAAAATCAAAACCTTCTTTTCTTTCTATTGCTAATTCGTTGGAAACTACAATATCAGCTATGTCCAATTGTTCAGTCTCATAAGTAATTCGATCCTTTCTATTTTCCAATGCACTTGCTAATTTTTGTTCCCTATTATCGAGAATTATATGAGGTATTTTATTCTGAACCATAATTTTTTACATTCCTTTCTTTAATATCAAACTTTCTTTGTAATTCTATTTGAGAATTTTTAAATAAAAAAGCTTTGAATTGGCTAATCGTATACAATTTATTATTTATAACTATAAAGCTTAAAATTACTAAGCCAATAAGTTCAGTAATATAAATAATAGGCTGATTTAACAATTCAGTTAGCCAAGACCTCAAAGGATCATCAAGATAATAGAATTGATAAGATATGAATGGAAAGAATATAGGTATATCTGGTAAATCTAATAATAAATGGATAAAGCTTCCCGCGAAATAGGAGAAAGCAATTACTTTATTTCTCCTTGTTGTAATGTAGACCAACAGAGAACTAATTAAAACAAAAACAATTGTGTGGAAATAGCCTCGTCCCGAACTTATTCCTAAAAACATAAGAGACTTATCAATTACATCAGGAATTATTGATCCAACTATTAAAGCGAAGCGATTAACAGAAAATCTTTTCCTAATTTGAGGAAATTCAAAAATAAGTAATGGAATCGCTAGATGAAAAAGTGGATAAATATTAAACCCTCCAGTATCAAAACCCGTATATAAATCTAAAAAACATAATTATTTCTGGGAGGTAAAATATGAGAATTGAAATAATGATGAACTCAATAGAGATTGTTAAAGCTCTTCTTATTAAATGAGTATATGAAACAATTTTCTGCTGCTTAGGTTCGGACATGTTTTTATTTTTATTACTTTTATTAGAATTCATATTCCTTAAGTACTTCTTCTACAGTATAATTTTGATGGATAATTTTTGTTAATGCACTGACTAACTTTGTAGGATCTTCTGATTGAAACACATTTCTACCAAATGCTACTCCTATACCGCCTGCTTGAACAGATTCATAAGCAACTTGAAGAAGATCAACACTCGTATCCATTTTTGGTCCTCCAGCAATTAATACTGGAATTGGTACACTTTTTACAATATACTTGAATGAGTCAATATCTCCTGTATAATTAGTTTTAACAATATCCGCTCCTAATTCTGCTCCTACCCTAACGGCAATATTTACTACTTCAGGATCATTTTCATTCGTGATTTTTTGGCCTCTAGGATACATCATCGCTAGTAGAGGCATACCCCATTTCCTTGCAGCTTGAACTACTTTCTGAGCATCTTGCAACATAAGTGGTTCTTCATCTGCTCCAATGTTTATATGGATTGAAACAGCATCAGCACCCATCTTTACTGCTGTTTCAACAGAACAGACTAATACTTTCCGATCCGGATCTGGCGCTAAATTTGTGGCTCCTGATAGATGAATAATAAGTCCTATGTCTTTCCCATACCTTCTATGTCCCGCTTCTACCATGCCCGAATGCATCAAAACAGCATTAGCTCCTCCTAAAGCGACTTTTTCTACCATACTAGCCAAATCTTCCAACCCTTTTATAGAACCTAAAGTAAGTCCATGATCCAAGGGAATTATGATAGTTCGTTTAGTCTTTCTATCAATTATTCGCTCAATTCTGATACGTTTTCCTACATTCAAATATAAGGCACTTTTCTTAAGAATATCAAATTATGCTTATGTAATGAGAATAAACATTTAAAATTATACAAATCTAAAAATATGAGAATTACCAAGGTCTTCTGAGAGTAGTCATTCTACTCATTGCTGATTTATTCGGATAATCAAGATTATAATGTATCCCACGACTTTCTTTTCTGGAGATTGCACTCACTATTATTATTTTTGCCACGGTTGCTAAATTTCTTAATTCAAGCAGATCCCTTTCGATTTTAAAATCCCAATAATATTGATTAATCTCATCAAGAAGCAAATTTATTCTCTTTTTGGCTCTTTGTAGTCGTAAATCAGTTCGAACAATTCCAACGTAGTTCCAACAGAATCTGCGTATTTCATCCCAATTCTGGGTAATAACAACCGCTTCTGTCGAGGGTACAGCATGTCCATGTTCCCATTCCTTAAATTCGTTAACTTTTAAATCTCTTATCTTTTTTGCGAGAGTATTTGCACATTCATGGGCACATACAAGTCCTTCTAATAAAGAATTACTAGCTAATCGATTTGCTCCATGTAACCCCGTACATGCAGATTCTCCAATAACATATAAATTTTTAACTTTTGTAGATCCATCAAGTTTAGTTAATACACCTCCACAACAATAATGTGCTGCTGGAACCACAGGAATTGGTTCTTTAGTAATATCTATATTGAAATTCTTACAAGCCTCATAAACTCCGGGGAAATGGTTCTTAATAAAATCGGTATTCTTATATGATGCAATATCCAAGTAAACATGATCATCTCCAGATTTTTTAAGCTCAGAATCTATGGCCCTAGACACAATGTCACGGGGAGCTAATTCCTTTAAAGGATGATACTTCTGCATAAATGCATTTCCTTTCAAATCCTTAAGAACGGCTCCCTCACCCCGCATCGCCTCAGTAATTAGAAGAGACTTGGCAAATGGGTGATATAAACATGTGGGATGGAATTGATAAAATTCCATATTTGCAATTATAGCTCCCGCTCGATACGCCATAGCAATTCCATCTCCAGAGGCAACATCTGGGTTTGTTGTATAAAGATAAATTTTACCAGCTCCACCAGTAGCTAAAATAGTTACTTTGGATGCAATATTATGAATATCATCTTTATTCTGATCCAAGACATATAATCCATCGCATCTGAAGTTGTTTGAAAATAAGTTAATTCCAACCCAATATTCCTTAATCTCTATATTATCATATTTTTTTGCTTCTTCAATTAGCTTTAACGCTATATTTTGGCCTGTTAAATCATTTACATGAAGTATCCGTCTTTCTGAATGGCCTCCTTCCTTACCAAGATCATAATCTCCATTATCATTATGAGTAAATTCAACACCCAAGTCGATTAATTCTTTTATTCTTTCTGGCGCTTGAGTAATTATTTTCTTGACAATATTTTCATCGCATAAACCATCTCCAGCAATTAGAGTGTCTTGAATATGTTTTTCAAAACTATCATCTTTATTCCATACACACGCAATACCACCTTGGGCATAAAATGTATTTGATTCTTTACAACTTTCTTTTGTAATTAATAGAATATCCTGATCTGGTATTAATTGTGCTAATTTAATTGCTAATGTTAATCCAGAGACTCCTCCTCCTACTATTAAAATATCAGTTTTAATTCTCAAGGGAATTCAACATTCACGATTTAATTTCCGCGAATTTTAAAATTACAAATAATTAAATTAATATCCAAAAGATTAACAGAAATTAATATTTTTTTCTTAGAAATTAAAAAAATTAGAAAAATTTCCGAGACAACAATTTTATTCTTATTAATTTTATTCAAATTTAAATTACTTTAAAAGGAAATTTAAAGAAATAAAGCTTTTTCTGCTTAGGAATTTTTTTTATATTCTTAGCATTTTTTTGAATAAGGTTCAATAATTATATGTAATTTTTCTCAAAAAGATTTATTTGATAGATAAAATGACCAGAATCCATCGTGTATTGTGGTTTTGTGCAGGAAACACATGTAGGAGTCCATTTGCAGAATACTTTTCAAAATGGCTCCAAAAAAATAAGTATAAAGAAGACCTAAAAGAAGTTGTATTCGATTCAGCAGGAATTTATCATTATTACGACCGCCCTCAGGAAGGTACTGTCAATTATCTTAAATCTAAAAATATAGACATTTCCGATTTTAAAGCTAAAAGAATTGATGAAAAATTACTAAAAAAACAAGATCTTATCATTGGGTTTGAAAGAAAAAGACATATCGATAAATTAAAGAGAAAATATAAGAACTTACAAGGTCTGGATAATAAATTATTCTTATTATTAGAGTTTGCTGGTGAAACAGAAAACTTAGATATAAAAGATCCGTTTAATTTAGATCAAAATGAGTATAAAAAAGTTTTACAAAGGATAGAAAATGGAGTAATCAAAGTAGTTGAAAGAATTATAAAAATTAATAAACTTGAAGAAGATAAACCGTAGATCTAAATTTTTCTTCTATTGAATACATAAATGTTTATTTTAATTGAATACCATTCTAATAATAGAAAAATTATGAAAAAAATCAAATCTATACTCTTTGTCTGTACTGGAAGTATTAATTAGAAAGCCAGAAATACAGCCAGGAGTCCCGTAGCTGAATATTTAGCACGTTATTATGCGAAAAAATCTAATATTAATCTTTCTTTTAAGAGCGCCGGTTTTATAAATGTCTTTTCTTATATGCAACCAAAGTCTCATGAATATTTAAATTCCAAAGGTATAGATCATTCAGATTTTCGACCTCAGCTTATCAATAAGGCACTTTTGGAAAAACAAGACTTAATTTTAACTATGGAGAAAGCACAATCAGTTGAAATAATTAGAACATACTCCAATATCAAAGATATTGACAAGAAAATTTTAACTCTTAAAGAATTTAATGGAGACTCATTTAACCCTGACATTTTAGATCCCTACTATACGAATTCTGAAACTTACTTAAAAATTTTAAAGATTATTGATAGCAACATTGAGAAATTAATTCAAAAAATTATAGAAAATAATTAGTAGAAAAAAAGTAAAACCTAATTACTAAATTTTAGAAAAAATAAGATAAATAAAAATTTTTAAAAATAACTTTTATTAATGTTTCTTAAAAATTTTCTTGTTAGATAAGATACTCAGCTCAGAAATTAACCAACAAACTTCTTCGTAAGTTGCTGATGATTTTAAAATTACTTCTGATTTCCTTTTAATCTCATTTTCAGTGATTTTTTTTCCTTTTCCTTTGATAATAGACAATTGTAATTTAGCAAGTTCTGTACATAATTCTTTATACTCTTTATTTTTTTGAGTAAGTTCATATGCTGCTATATTTATCTCTGCAATAAGATCTGGTTCTAAACCCGCTTCAATAAGTTCTTTTGTATCCTCCACTTCTAATTCTAATTCAGGGCGCAGTTTAATATTACCATCGATAGCTCCATTAGCTTTATAAGCTTCCATTATTGCTAAGAATCCTCCGAATTCTTGATTTTGTTGAATTATTTGAACTTTTGCAGAGATCTCCTTTTTTTCTTTAAGTTGTTTAGCTCTATTTAATCCCAAATTCTTCTTCTTTTTCGATGCTTTTTCACCATACCAGAGATAAATTATGTTGTCTGTGTCGATCAGATATACTCTATTGTTATCACTAAAATGCAATTTTGTAACTTTTCGTAAAGAACCATTCTCTGCAACATTGTAAAAAGGCATATACTTTTGCTTATCTGTTTTTTAATATTATAATACAAATAGTAGCACAAGTTTTTAATTTTAAAGAAAAAAAATTAAACCAAAATTTTCTATATTTATTATTTATAGTTCTTGAATTAATATTAGGATATATAACAAGTTTATACTCTTTTATAAAATTAATATAGTAATTTAAGAAATAGATCATCAGGTTGACTTTTAAGATAAACAAAATGTTAAAAGTTATAAAAAAAATAAGATTTAATTATTTGTTAAAATCTTTATCTAAAAATATATTAAGAAAGGTTGAAATTAAAAATGGTTAAAAATATCTTAGTGTTAGGAGCCGGATTGATGGGGAGTGGTATTGGACAAGTTGCTTTAATGGCGGGATATAATGTTACTATGGTAGATATTAATGATGAATTAGTAAATAAAGGATTTTCTCAGATTGAAGAGGGTCTAAAGAAACTTGAATTAAAAGGGGCTTTGGGTGAAGGTGTATCCGCAAATGATGTTTTAACTCGATGTAAAAAGTCAATTGACCTTGTATCTGCAGTAAAAAATATTGATTTTGTAATTGAAGCAGTAGTTGAAAAAATGGATATTAAGAAGAAAGTCGCTAAAACTGTTATGGAAAATGGCCCTTCTCACGCTATTTTTGCGTCAAATACTTCAACAATGAGTATAACAGAGATAGGAAAAGATAGTGGTGCTCCTGATCGTGTTTGTGGAATGCATTTCTTCAATCCCGTACCCCTTATGAGATGCGTGGAAGTTATACGAGGTAAAAACACATCAGATGAAACCTTTAATACAGCTATGGAGGTAGCTGGTAAATTACCATGCTTAAGAGGTCAAAGATATATTGCTCCAGTATTAAAAGATAGACCCGGTTTTATTGTTAACCGAATGAATGCACCAGTTCAAATTTATCTAAATTGGGCATTTGAAGAAGCAAAAAAGATTAATATCCCTTGGGAGCGATTAGATGCTGATGCTGGTGGTAAGATGCCAATGCCGCCTTGTGTTTTGACTGATTTTGTTGGTCTCGATACAACTTTCCATGTAATGAATTATTATAAAGAAACACTCTCTCCAGATTTTGAGCCAGGCGAAGTTATAAATGAAATGGTTAATAAGGGAAATTTAGGCCAGAAAACTGGAAAAGGTTTTTATGATTGGAGCCAAGGACGAGATGCAATCATGACCAAAATAAAAACCGCTGAACCAGCAGGACTTTTTAACTTAAATACGGTCTTTGCTATAATGCTAAATGAAGGTTGCCGAATCTTAGATGAAGGTATTGCTAGTGGATTTAAAGTGATTGATGATGCAAATATGGCAGGAATGAATGCTCCAGGACCTTTTGGAGCAGGTAAAAAGAACTATGAAGAATGGTCAAAAGTTTTAAACGATTTAGCTGATAAGACTGGGAAAGATTATTTTCGTCCAATTGATCTAATGAAATCAGGAGAATTCTCTAAAATGAGAAAATAACCTAAATTTCTATTTTTTTTATTCTGTATATCAAAAAGATTGGATTAAATTTAATTAATAAATTCTTAAAATTTTAATTTTAAAAATTATTTAAGTAATTGCTTAAAATAGTTCAAAATTAAATTAAATTCAAAAAATATAGGATAAGAAGGTAAGAAGAGTGGCTGAAGAAACAAAATTTGAGCATATTAAAATAGAGTGGCCCACCTTAAAGGATGACAATGGAAATGTGATTCGTGAAGGAACTATTGATGGAAATTATGGTGTTATTTCAATTAATAGACCAGATAGATTAAATGCCTTAACAGAGCAGACTGTTGCAGAAATTTCAAAGGCTCTTAGAATTATGGAACTTGACCATTCAATTAGAGCTGTAGTTTTAAGAGGGACGAAAAACTATACAAAAAAACCTGCATTTTCTGCAGGTGCAGATCTTGCAGCAATGGTTGATCCAAGATTAAAAATGAATGTTCCAATGCATATGAGTATGGCAATGAGAATACGACATAGAGAATATGATGAATTAGCACAATTCTCCAAGCCATTAATCGCTGCTGTCGATGGATTTGCTCTGGGTGGAGGTTTTGAATTAGTATTAACTTGTGATATTGTCATCGCGAGCGATAGAGCTATATTTGGAACCCCAGAGATTCATCGTGGAATCTTTTCAGCAAATGGGGGAGTCACGAGATTAGCTGAAAGAATCGGACTCAATAGAGCCTTACGTGTGGGTTATTTTGGAGAACAATTTGATGCAAAAACAATGCTTGATTGGGGGTTGGTAACATGGATGGTTCCAGCTGGAGATGAATTTGAAAACTTAGTTCATGAAAAAGCAAAATGGCTTGGGGATGCCCCAACGACTGCTCTATTTATTATAAAGAAATGCGTAAAATTTGGAACCAGATACCCACAATTAGGTATTATGATGGAACAACTTGGTTTTGGAGTTAATAGTGCAAGCTTTGATTCTAAAGAAGGTGTTGCTGCATTTAACCGGAAAGTTAGATGTCCTGTCTGCAATGGTAAAGGTAAAATGGAAGATGGAAGTACCTGTCAAAATTGTGGTGGAGCGAAACGAATAAAAGATACTCCCCATTTCAAAGGGATGTAATTGTTATATCTTTTTTCTATTTTTTTCTTCAAAAATTAAATTTTTGGATAAAAAATGTTGCCAAATATCGACTTAATCGAAGAGATTAATGATAATAATCTCTATTTAAGAAAAATTTCCAAAGATGATATTTCTTTTTTTTTTAAAAGCTTAAAAATTAAGGAAATAACGGATTATCTCTCGTTAGGCCCTTTATACTCTCTTGATCATGCAAAACGTATCGTTAAAAACTATTTAAAATATTGGGATAGTTATATTCAATTTAATTATATAATCGAACTCCGAGAAATAAATGAACCTCTTAAAATTGGATCTGTGAGCTTATGGAACATAAGTTGGCAACATAAAAGAGCCGAAGTAGGGGTATGGCTAATTCCTAATTATTGGGAAAAAGGTTTTGGAAAAAAAACTCTAAATTTGATAAAAATTATTGCTTTTTTCCACCTCAAACTAAATAGAATTCAGGCTCATATCGCTTTAGAAAACGTTCGTTCAATTTCTACTTTTAAAAGCTCTGGATTTATAGAAGAAGGTCAATTAAAAGAATATTTAAATTTAAATAGCAAATTTTATGATGCTATTATATTGGCTTGTCTAAAAAAGTCTTGATGTAATTGATTTAAGATTTTTAGTTTTGATTAACCGTTCAATATCCTTAGTAAATGATTTAAATACATTGATATTGCCATTAAATTCAATTAATTTCATTTTAAATTTAGAACTGAATTTATCCAATATTTCCTTGGCAAATAGATCTACAGTTTTTTTATTCATCTTTTTATTATCAGTTTTAATAACTAAATGACAAACCTTATCGGGAGAAGTATAAAAATAGAATTCATTTTTACCTATTTTTAAGGTTACTAGACTCTGGTTAAATTTATAGCGAGTAAAGCGGCAAATTTGGTCAAAATAACTCGCAATTAACCGATAATCGTATTTCTTATTGAGGTTATCATCTATAGTATAATTAAATAATGGAATACCTGTATTAGATAAAATAATTATTTCTTGGATCAATTCTTCTCAGAATTATTTATTCAATTCTCAACTATTTAAAAATTTTCTAAATAAAGTATAGATTCAAGTGTAAATTTAAATTAGTTATTAATCCAAGAATAAAGGATTAATTATTGTTCATTAATAAAAAATGTTAATTTTTCTTTAATTTCTTTAAATCTTTTTAAAGCTAACTCAAAATGTTCCTTGTTTAAGGCATTTATAGCTTCTGAATTAAGTTTGATTATAAGAATCCGAAGTTTTTCAAACTCATTAAAATCTCTGATTTTTTTCTTGATATCATTGATGTATTCAGAATATTTATCAACATAATTTTTTTTTCCGATAAATCTCGCTATTTTTATTATTTGATTACAATTATCTATAGCATCATTAAATAAAAATTTCTTTATACTTTCTTCAACTAGAATTTCGAGATGTTCAATATCCTGCATTAATTTATTATATTTCTGTTTTGCATCAAGAATAGACCTCTTTTTTAAATTTATTTCTTTCTTAAAGTTTCCTAAGCTTTTTTCTTCAACAATTTGATTGATTAATCTTAATAAATTATTAGCTTGGTCAAATTCATATTTATCTGTGAGTTTTGTAACCTCTCGCATCAAACTTTCAATCTTTTCAAGAAAGTCATATTTCTTTTTGAGTTCAATAAAAATAACCTCTAGTGTATCCCACTTTTCTTTTATAGATTCATCTGTAACTTCTTTCAAGAGCCCTTTAGCTTTTTTCATTACATCATTAGCTAGGATGACATTATTCGTACTAAGATAACTATTTAATTGAATTTCGAGTGGCTCTAATTTTCTTCTTATATCTTTTTGTTTGGTAGAATAAAGTTCCCAAATTTTTTTTTCTCTATTAATAAGATCTTGGATTTCGGTATTTAGGCTTAAATTGATAACTTTATTATGTTTTTCATTAAAATTTCTTACTAATTCATGTGCTTCATAAATTTTATTACTATTTAATAAGTTTTCGAAATTTTTTTTTAAATCCTTAAAATCATCAATGAGAATGGACTTTTGATCTCCTTTTTCGCTGAGTTGATATACTTTAGATATGAATTTTTGCTGTTCCTTTACTATAGAATTTAGTTCTGCCTGTCTTGCAAGTTCTATTATATCTTTTGCTGTTTTAATTGCATCATCATATTTTCCCATTAAGTAATGATTGTGTGCAATTACCTTTAATTCATCAATCTCTGAAATTATAACAATTTTTTTCCTTTCATCTAATTTTTCTTCTTTGGAATCCATTAGTGATACCCTCATAACTATTTATTGAATAGAATTCTCTAAAAGATCGATAATCTGGTCGAATATTTCTATCGCATCTAAAAATTTACGCTTATCAATAAGACTAAGAGCGCTTTTACTTAATTCCTCGAGAGCATTTTTTTGGTTTATCTTGATCGCTTGATACCTTCTTTTTATTGAGTCAAATTTGTTTAAAGTTGTCCTATCAATTATTTTATCTACTAAAATTTCAGCTTCTTTTATCATTTTTCCAGTATGAAGTATCTTTTTGGCTTCAATCAATTTTTCAATTTTTTTTCCTATCACTTCAAAATTCTTTTCTAATACCCGCTGTTCTTCTCTCAAATTATATACAATATTTTCATCTTTTAGTAGTAAGTCTTGAGCATATTGAATTGAATGCAAATTAAAGTTATTTTGATATTTATCTTTAAAATCTTGCGCTATCTTATGGGCTTCTTTGTAATTTTCAGCTCTAATTAGATTTTCAAAAACTTTTAACTTTATTTCTGCTTCAGTTTCAATTTCTCTTACATTCTGCTTAGCTTTGGCCCTCAATTTCATTTCCTCAATAAAATTAAGCATATCCCTTTCGAGTGAATAATCGTCGATTTCTTGAGCTAACTTTAAAACTTTCTGAGCTATATTCGCCGCTTCTTTATAATTCTCTGACTCAAAATATTTATCTATGCTCTCTTTTAATCGATATATTTCAGATAATACAGGCAATAGTTTAAATTCTAATTGTTTAAAGTGATCTCTATATCTTTTTTCTGAAATTCCTATAATATCAAAAAAATTTGCTGGTTCTAAATCCTGTTCTATTATTATATTGCGTATGACTTTGAATTGGGGATAATTCCTTAGAAATATCTCACGAATAGAAGGAATATGGCTTTTTAAAGTATGGGAAACTTTTTTACTAACCCAGATATATAATCGCTTTTGATTTATATCATAAAAAGTTAAAATGTCAAACAACGTAAAATTTGATAATAAATTCTCTGTTGAAATTTCTTCTAAATCTCCTGAATACTTTAATTTAAATACTTTTATTTCATTAATCAATTTTGAGAGCCCTCTGACCCTATTTTAAGATTAAATAGATAAATTAAATAATTAATTTTATTTTTTCTTTAAAGATAGATAAATAAATATGTATTTTAAATCATTTTATTCTTTTTATCAATCGGCTTTTTCATCTGATGGGCTTAGTGTTCTATTGTTAATTCTACTTAACATTTTATCTCTTAGTAATTTCCCATTGACTGGCGTTCCCCTTATAAACTTCGATGATTTCTTTAATTCTTCTTGATATACATCTTCAAATGCTCGTTCACGTGCTTTAATAGGTTTGTTTGGTGTTTCCTCTTTCATTAAGGTTTTACGGAATTTTCGTACTTTCCTTACCGGGATGGGATATTTAAGTACTTTCTGATAATAAATAATGTAGATGGTTACTCCCGATGCCACTAATGCGGCAATGGCAAATAATAGTGGAAATAAATACGATTCTTCAACGGGGACGAACACATCATAGGTTATTTGGAGTATCACATTATCAATTGAAATAGTAATATCTTCTGATAATCTAAATTCATCAGCTAAATATGTTTGAATTGACACATTAATCTCTTTATCATTTGGAATTAATTCAGTCACATCAAATCCAGTTTCACTTACTCTTGTAAAACTAGTTTCCGCTCTACCTAATTTTAATGTTTCAGTATAATCAACATTGTCAACTAAAACTCTCATCTCTGAGTTTGGTGAGGCGGAGGTTGGCCATAATCGGTTAATTCGATAATCAAAATTAAGTATGGCTTGAGTAATCTCTATTTCATAACCTCCTGCCTCAATTTGATCTCCTAAATATTTCCAAGTGATTGTTGAGAATTGATTAATTTTTTTTTCATATGAGACAGATAAACTCCAATTTTTAATTACTAAACTCTGCCAATTGTCTTGATCTCCAGGATGTCCTGAATCTTCGCACCAAATGTATATCCCTAAAGTAATAGCAAAATTCTGATGATCAGAATGTAATGCTTCTTCAAGAAAGAATTTTAGAGTCTCTTCATTGATGGGTGTTATTAGCGTATCATTTAGTTGAGTGATTGCTGGTGGCCCATCTTTCCCTAAATCATCAGTTTGATATTCAATTGCAGTGAATTTTCTGCTTGCTTCTGGATCAGAAATTAAAATGAAAAATCTTGCAAAATCTCCGGTTGCTATTTGAAGTTCATTACTTGGGTTATTAACAAGAGAGTCTCCTGGGCGATCTATCCCCCCATTATCCATAGAAGTAGCCTGGGCAGTTCCATTAATCCAAGCCTTTAGTGAAGCTGAAGTGATATAATAATCCGACATGTTTACATTCATGCTAAAATTCTTCATCCACTGGACTTTTACCGATTGGGGTTGATTATCTGGCCAATTATAATAAGCATACCATCCACGATCATCCATTCCATATCCCCCACCCGCTATCACATCAGGTAATACAATATTATCCTCGTTTTCTATTCTAGTCCAATTATTACTTAATCCATTTTCAGAAAACTCTGTTATGCCAGAATTTCCTATTACATTAAAATTTGCATGACCCCCGCTAATATTTGCACCTATGTCTGACATATCACCATCTAGTAGACTAATCCATCTATCTTCTGTGTTGAATTGAGAATTTTGAATCCATTGAGCTATCCGAGTCTCTCTTTGATATTGTTCTGGTGGAGTATTTTGAGTTAAAGTTATCCCTTCCCGCCTGATCTCGTTTTTATAGCCAGTAACTCTAGTTCCAAATAATATTGGGCTAAAAAGTAAACCAAATATTAAGAATATGATTATAATTAGTTGTTTTTTATTACTAGTAAGATTCCGATCCTCTCTTTTTGGGGTAGATTGTATTCCTAAGAGATTCGATGTAGGTTTTATATCCTTTTTGTATTGATTTTTAAAAGCTTTATTACGATCTATAACCTTAACATCAGGAGAGGTCTCCTTATTCAATGTTTTTCTAAATCTTCTTAATTTCCTAACTGCTTTGGGAAAGCGTAAAACTCTACGATAATATACATAGTAAAACGTTAACCCACCCAAGGTAATTAAAGCTAGTAATAGTAAAGTCTGAAATAATGTGTTTAGTTGAGCTTGAAAGAATAAATCATAGGATATATCCAGAATTACATTATCTATGCCTATTGTATAATTTTCACTAAGTTGAAATTCGTCCGCAAGAACCATTTGTATTGAAATATTAATTCTCTCATAAGGTGGAATCAACCTCGTAATTTCAAACCCATTTTGTTTCGCAGAATTGAATGTTAATCCTGCACTACTTAACTTTATTGTTTCATCATGTTCTAAATCATTAATTAAAATTTTTAATTCAGAGTTTGGAGATAAATTACTAGACCATAATTTATCGATTTTATAGTCATAATATAATTTTGCGTCTGTTACTCTCACGATTCCTCCTTTATTATTAATCTGTTCCCCTAGATATTTCCATGATGCGGAAGTTAGTTGATTTATTCTCTTTACATAGCTAATTGTAAAGTTGCAGGATTTTATGTAAGCAGCAGTAAATTCGTCAAGATCGGTAATTTGATTATCTTCACAATTAAATTCCATTCCCAAAGTGATAATAAAATTTTGAAAGTCACCATTAATCAATACCTGATTTAGATAAAAAATTAAATCATTCATGTTGTTAGCTTCGAAAAAAGTATCATTTAAATAGTCATAACTACCATTAATGCTTGATCCATCTTGCCCTAAAGTAGAAGTTTGATATTGGGCAACTTTGAAGCTCACATCTTTATTTAGATTTGAAAGTCTCACATAAAAACGTATGTAATCACCCTCATAAAATCTTGCATACGCGTCCCCATACACTTCTACGCCCTCCCAACTCCACTTATCCTCAGTATTTCCTCCGGTGTAAGCTTTTGCAGTTGCATTTACCAATACTGAGAGAGAAGCATTATTTATAATATAATCAGACATATTATATGGTGTGGTAATGATTTTTTCCCAATGAACACTAGTCTTTTGATATGCATTAGTCGTTGTCCCTAAGTTTTCTGCCCAGTAATGAGATGCAAAACATCCAAATTGATCAATTCTATGACCATGAGTCGGATAGACAGGAATTTCAGGATTAGTAATATTATGCCAATTTGGGGATTTTGACGAATTAGGTGTGCCCGATATTAATGTTGTTGTGTGACTCGCTCCAATTACTTGAAAGCTAGCACTTCCACCACTAATATAAGTTCCTACATCCGACAGATCTCCACTATATTCAGAAGTCCATCCTATACTATTATTAAAATCGGGATTATTTATCCATTGTTCTTGATGTGATTCACTAAACCACTGGCCAAGAAATCCCCCTTGATTCAATAATAACATTCTATTTTGATTGTATTTGGAGTAACTATTTTGGTAATTTGAGAAGATATATAAACCTAAAGTTATAAATAAGCAAAAAATTATAACACTGATAAATACCTTTTTATTTTCTTTTGTTATTGAAGCCATTAAATTATGTCTCCTCCTTAATTTATCTATTAAAATATTTCGGATACAATATTGATTAAAAAACCTTAATCAATTTTTTATGATAATATGTTGATATTAATAATTTATAGTTTAAGTTTTATACTTTTCTCAATAGAGATCAAGAATTTACAATTAATTCAAAAACAAAAATAGTCTCCATTAACCAAATTTGATAACAAAAAATTCAGTAGGTTCAAAACCAACTTCGATTGTGATATTACGCAATATCTCTAATTCAGGGTATTCTTTGAAGAAGATCTGAGGTTTTCTTGGAATATGACTTCTTAGACTTTGTGTTGTCTTTTTAACAATTCAAACATACATTCTTTTTTGATTAGGGATAAATATAGCAATAATGTCAAATAGATTGAAATAATTTAATCCTTTACCAGATGATAACTCAATCAAATTTCCTGAGTATGTTAGCTTGAAGAAGCATGATTTATCTTTCTAAATTCATAGAATAAAAAAGAAATAAATATTAAAATATTAATTATTATTATTTAGTTTCGATATTTTCATCGAGTTTCTCTTGAGGTAACTTTTTAATAAATTTATCTGGTTTTTCAACGGGAATAGCTGAACGCCTTTTTAGTATTTTAGTGCTTCTATCCACTTCATCTTGATACACATCCTTAATTAACTTTTCTCGACTATTAATTTCTGCTCTTGGGGCTCTTCCTTTGTTTAAAGTTTTGGCATACTTCCTTACAGTTCTAACTTTCTTAGGGAATCTTAGTACCCTACGATAAAGATATATATAAATTCCAATAGCTGCGGTAATACCTATTGCGAGTAATAATAATATTAAATATAATGTTAACTCTGCTTCAGGAATAATTGCAGTTATAGTGATACTTAAAGTCTTAAATTCATAATTATCCCCTGCAAAAGCAGTAATATAGACTTTATATGTTCCTAATGGGATATTCTCTAATACAGCTTCATATATTCCATCTCCATTAGAATCAATTAAATCTCCTGTCCCAAGTACTCCTGAATATTTGACATTAGCGCCCAAAATTAGACCCCCAAAATCTGTGTTGTTCAATTTTACTTCTAATTTCACATTTGCACCTGGTCTCACAATATATTGAACATGTTCTGATATAATTTCGGCTTGAATTCTATTAACAACAATTCTCAAATCCTCTGATTTATATTGAAAGTCAAACTTTTCAGCAGAAATCGTTATTATTTTTACTCCTATTTTCAAATCAGTGGAGTTAATTAATATAGTATATTGCTCCAATCCGGGATTCTCAGTTAAGTTGTCTGAATAGTCACCAGACAATGAGAGAAGCGCATTATCAATGAAGTGTCCTTGAGTATCTAGGTATTTTATTGTAATATTTAGCATTTCACCAATGGGTATATTAATAAACGGATCACTCGTTTTTTCTACATTATTTAAGAATATACGCATTTGTGTTAATCTTTCAGTAATTTGAAGAATCGCTCGAATGAATTGCGGATTGTAGAAAGTGCTATTAGCATAAACCGATAAATAATCAATTCCCTGTCCTAATTCAGTTGCATTGATTAATATACTATATTGCTCTAATGAAGGAATTTCTGGAATATCTCTCGTAAATTCACCAATCCTTAGCTTAACTGATGCTAAGCTCAAAGGATTTGAATGTGCATCTGTATATTTTACAGTTACATTAATCTCTTGCCAAACTTCTACTGAAATTAGTTCATCATTAAAGATTTCAGTGCCATTAATATAGAGTTTTATTCTAGAATTTAACTCACTAATAAGGACTCTTATCGGAATTGATTGAGGAACATGATTATTTGCTGCTACATTAATTAAGAGAGTATAAAGTTTTCCTGGATCATATCCCGGTCCAGAAGCATTACATACTAAATTGTACATCCCTTGAGTAATACGTTTAAATTGAAAATCACCAGCCCAATTTGTAGAAAGCGATGTTGGATCGATGCCTCCTCCTGTATAATATTCAGTATAATTAAATTGTATAGAAAAGTTGGATTTGTAGGGAACATTGGTAAAAAAATCATTATCAACGGTTAGAGTCGTTTGCTTTATAATGTCTATTGTGATAGATGTTTGAGTATTAACATAATTGGTTGAATTTGCATAAATAGTAACCGTATTATTACCTGCTAATCCCCCTATTGTATTAAATTCTAAGATATAAAATCCTGGACTTACTTCATTGAAATATTGCACAATACTCGGATGTGTAAAATTATATGTATATACTATTGCATTTTCAATCGCGGCAAAATTTTCTTTATCATTAAATGAAATTTTAAGATTTAATACCGTTCCTTCCAAATAATTTTCGAAATAATTTTGGTCAGGTGTTAACTTAGAATAATGAATTACTCGAAATGTTTTATAGATTATTCCCGTTTCATTCATACCATAAAGAGAAAAAGAATTATTCCATGAAACAATCGCTTCATATTCTCCTACCTCATAATTGGGAGTATTTGAGGGAATTCTTATTGGATCAAAATGAGTAAATCCATTCAAGGCTACCATTTCATGTTGAATTTCTTGAGCCCATAAAGAACCGTTTGGAAATCTTATTTGAAGTTGAGCTATAGTATTTTGAATATAGGAAGATATAACAGGTGAATTTGTAATTTTTGCACTAATATTTATGAAATCACCTGCTTTAAACTCATTATTGGGTAGCCATGTTCCAGTTGAATTCCCATATATTGATAATTCTTCGCAATAATTAGGGGAGACAGCCTTAAATTTCCAGAATCCATCTGGGGTAGATGTTAATGTATTAATTGGGATTGATAAGATACCCGAGATTGAATCGTCACATAAATTAAGGATATTAGTAGAGGGTTCATCTGGTGCAAATACTGAAGTAATTGACATATCACTAGGAAATTCGATTTTCATTTGTGATTCCGAATAACCCGTAGGAACTGCAATAAAGCCATAGAATTCCCAAATTACATTGGTATTGTTATTTACTTGAAAATTTGTTCCTATTGATGCTGTATTTGTCTCATAATTAGTTTCTGGGACATCTTTTAATGCAAATAAATTTAAGTCAGTTTTTAGATTCACAGAATATGGACCCAAAAGACCAACATCATTAGAACTGAAATTTGCAGTAATGAAAGTATTCTGCCAATTACCTGAAAGAATAGCTCTTCCTTTACCCCAATCGATATCTTGAACAACTGTTTGGTTAACACTCAAACCAA
The DNA here is from genome assembly GCA_048940445.1 of Promethearchaeota archaeon. GTDB lineage: Archaea > Asgardarchaeota > Lokiarchaeia > Sigyniarchaeales > SOKP01 > SOKP01. The sequence goes on along the minus strand of JBHLON010000007.1, from coordinate 46,808 downwards.
GATTAGAAGGCATTGCTTGAGTTAGGGTTACAAGTTCAAGATTATCGAAATATAACCTCTGATAATCTTCATTAGTGAATCCAGAATAATTTCCTCCTCCAACACATTCTAAATCTGCCCTTAGTTTAACCAATTGATTATTGATTGGTCCATTTGGAAATACATTAGTAGTATTTATCCAGATATCTTGCGGGATGGAGAAACTATGCCAAATATTTTGCCCATATTGCAATAATGTATATGTACCAATTGAATACACACAAATATCATTAATATATATGGCATAAGCCCAAGAATTAAATCCTGCTAGGTGATTTGGATACAATTCAAAATTTAAAACACTGTCAAGAAGTTTACCTCTTGGAATTAGTACTGAAGAATTCCACCATAATCGATCATTTGGATCGTATGTACTCCAGCCTGATAAAACTGTATCATTACTATCCATACGTAACTCTAAACAATCATGACCTCCAACGCTACTCAAATAATTTCCACTCATTAAGTTAGTTCCCAGTCCCGTGTCATTAAATCCAAATGTCCAATTTTCATACTTATTACTTATCCAATTTGTATCATCAGCACCGGGTGTATCACTTCCATCATCAATACCATATGAAAAGGACCCATTAATCCAATTTCGATTATCTCTCAATCCATCCACATCAATATTTAATTTATATGCATCCCATCCGCTTCCTAGTGGAATATTTGCCGTATCCCATTCACTTTCATCGAAATTAACTGTAAGATCTACATCTGTCCTGTTAGCCCAATGAGTGATGTTTAGAGGTGCTCCAATTCCGGTATAGATGTTATCATTAGAAATATCTTGACTTTTTGGATTTAAATTTTCTCTTACATCAATACTATTAGAAATTATATCATTAATATTCACAAGATAGCTTAGGAGAGAGAGGTTAAAAGTTAATAGTATAAGCACAATAACTTTTAATTGTTTTTTAGTGATCCTATTCTTTTGCAAATTCATTCCATTTCACCTCCAGTGCTTTTAGGATATTCATCTTCTGGATTTTTCTTGATCAGTTTATCAATGCTCATTTGCTCACCACTCGGCTTTCCTTTAAGATATTTTTTTGAGTCAGAAATCTGGTTTTCATATATAGATTTAATTGAACTTTCTCTTGATTCAATTGCTTTCCTTGGATGCTTTTTGCTCATTAATGTACGGCGATACTTTCTGACTTTCCTAACAGGTTTAGGATATTTCAAGACTTTCATATAAAGGATAAGATAACCTATTAATGCAGCGGCAGCAATAGCAGTACAAATTAAAGCAAATGAGACAATCCATAATTCTCCTGGAGCTTGTATTACTGTTAAGGTTATTTCAAAACTATGAAACTCATAATTATCTCCAAAATAGGCAGAGACAACAATTGTGTAAGTACCTTCGTTAACGTTTGGTAAAACGGCTTCATAGATTCCATTGTTTAGATCCGTAAAAACACCATTTCCAAAAGCCCAACTATAGTTTACCGATGCTCCTACTATTGGTGTGCTAAAATCTACATTATTAAGAATGACTTCTAACTTAACACTTTCACCGGGACTAGCAATAATGATTGGTGATCCTGAAGTAGTATTTATTTGTGCTGTGATTCTTTGAACTTGTATTCTAATAACCTTAGATTGCAATTCATAATTAGGTCGAATTGCAGTAAGTTTGAGTTGCCTAAGACCAATACTTAAATCTTCTGTATTGATAATGATGGTATATTGATGAAAAGTAGTACTTTCATTCAGAGTACCTATATAATCACCCGATAAAGAAACCATTGCTCCTGATATGAATTTACTCAAGTTATCATAATAACCAACTGTTATATTTACCATTGATGTTACTACCACTGATTCGAATGGATCGTTGGTTTTATTATTTCCATTAATGTATATATTGAAATAGGTTTGCCTTTCTATAATCTCGAAAATAAAAGGTATTGAATTAGGTTTATAATTTACCTTTTCAGCTGTTACTATTAAGTTATCAATTCCTTGTCCAAGATCAGTCGCATTTAAAAAAATTGTGTACTGATTATGCAATAAATCCTCTTTTAGTTCTTTTGTAAACTCTTGGCTAGTAAGATTTACTAATGCTCCATGGATAGGATTTCCAAAAGAATCTCTATATCGAATGGTGATGTTTACTTGTTGCCAAACTTGAACGATATATACTGCATTCGGTTCTGTGGGCGTGCTATTTAATTTTAAGTCAATTTGTGAATCTAGTTCCGTTATAAATACGCGAACAGTTTTCATTTGCGATTCATATTGATATGCACTAGCATAAATGTTAAATGAATAAAGATTCCCAGCAGAATAACCGGGACCTGATGCATTACATATTAAATTATATTTTCCTTGAGATATTCTTGAGAAATGATTATCACCACCCCAATCAGTATAAAGTTCACCGGGATCTACACCTAATCCAGTTACATTATCAATATAGTCTACTTGAATTGTGAAATTACTTTTATATTGAACGCTATCGAGAAAATCATTATCTACATTCAAATTAGTTCTTTGTATTACCTCTATATCTACAACCACTTGTTTGTCTTCATAATTTGCAGATTCGGCATATATCGTTATAGAGTTATTTCCAAAGCTAGCTCCACTTAGATTAAATTCAAGAAAATAATAACCAGGACTAGTTTCACTAAAATATCTCTTAATTCCAGGATTTATAAAGTCATATGTATATAATTTAGCATTTCTGATGGGAGCATTGGTTATGAAGTCATGGAATGTTACCTTGAGGTTAAGAATTGAATTTTCAAAATTATCTTCGTAAAACTTCTCTTCGGGAATTAATACCGATTCATGAACAACTTTAAATTGCTTATAAATAATCCCCGATTCATTAAATCCAAAATTAGAATATGAATTATTCCAAGTTATTATTGCGTCATACAATCCTACATCATAATTAGGTGGGTTATTTGGAATCTGGAAAGTGTTAAAATAAACCATACCGTTTGAATCAACTTGTGACATCTGGGTATGATCTGCCCAGATAGTACCATTTGGAAATCTAACATTAAGCAATGCATTAGTGTTCTGAATATATGACGTGATTATGGGTGAATTAGTAATTTTGGCAGTGATATTAACAAAATCACCACTTAAAAATTCGTAATCCTCAACCCAAGGACCTGTAGTATTGCCATATATTATTGAATCCTCGCAATAATTTGGTGATTTAGCTAAAAATCTCCAAAATCCATCTGGTGTAGCTGAAATGCTATTAATAGGTATTAACAGTATTCCTGCCGAACTATTATCACATTGATTCAAGATATTTAAATTTGGATTTTGCGGATCATATACTGCAGTTATATTTACATCTTGAGGAACCACAACACTCATTAAATTTTCTACATATCTAGTTGGTACACTGACTCTCCCATAACATGACCATTCTACAGAGGAACTATTTTTAACAATAACTTTTGTACCAAGAGACGCTATGTTAGTTTCATAATTACTTTCTGGTAAATTCTTTAAAACAAATAGATTTACATCAGTAAAAAAATTAACACTATAAGAGCCTAATTTACTTATATCATCAGTTGAAAATAATAAATCTAAATTATTATTGACTCCCTGCCATTCTCCATTTAACTCCACGCTTCCTTTACCCCAATTCTCATCTGAAATTTTAGTATTATTCAATTTTAATCCTAGATCAGAAGGATTTGCTTCAGCTGTTGTAACTAATTCTACATTATCGAATAGTATTTGTTGGTAATCAATATTTTCTCCGTCTTCAAACCCATATCCCGCACTTGTTGCAGTATATTCAAGAGCTACTCTTAAGGGTATGATTGTATCGTTTAAATTTCCAGATGAAAAGACATTAGTAGTATTCGTCCAGATTCCTTGAGGAATTGAAAAATTATGCCATTCATTTATACCCATTCCTTTTAATGTGTATATTCCAAGGCTGAATACACGAATATTGTTAATATAAATTCTTAATTCCCATGAATTAAAACTTATAAGATGGATGGGATTAATTTGGAATTTTAAAACATTGTTTAAAACTTGTCCTCTTGGAATATAGAACATTGTATCCCACCAGCATCCATCCCCATTATCATACCAATATCGTTGACCACCACTACCAGTATAAGGATTTCCCGCCATTCTTAATTCCAGACAGTCATGAGATAACGAATTAGGGGAGATTTCTGTATTATCGATATAATTTCCCGACATTACATTTCCTTGTCCGACTACATTTTGATTAAAAGTCCAATTTTGAAACGTATTTTGAATCCACATAGAATCATTTGCTCCTGTACTATAACCATTATCAGTACCATAATTAAGAGTTCCATTATTCCAATTTCTTGTATCATAGAAATTTAAAATATTTGCATCAAGCTTGTATCCTTCCCATTCTGAATATAATGGAAATTTTAATATAGCATTTTCGCCCTCGGCAAAATTAACTGCTAACCCTGTGTCCGTTCGATTTGCCCAATGAGTAATATTCCATGCTTCTCCTATACCTGTGAATGTATTTGATGGATCTAAATCTTGTGTATTCAAATAATCTTGATCAACTTTATTCTGAATTTGATTTCTTAAAGAGTTGTTATTAATATTCGTTCCGACATTTAAGGAGATAAAAATCCCTATCATTAAGAACAATGCCATAATTCTTCGAATTTTTCTTTTTTTTATGAAAAAAGTTATCAATTTCATATTTCAACCCTTTCCTAATTTTTTCGTATTATTTAAATATAATATTATAGGAACTTTTGATTTAAATTTTTTTTAGCGAATTACAATATTATATTAAATTTTGATGATTGAAGAAAAATGTTAAAGATATTTTATAATTATTAGCTTTAAAGAAAAAATTAAAGTTAATTATGGATTTTTACTCTTTCTACAGTTTATTGTTTATTTTCTAAATAACTTTTCCTTTTCAATTTTTCCATTGAGAGGGGGCCCTTTAAGAATTTTAGTTGTTTTGTCCATTTCTCCAGAGTAATTTCTCTTGAAAGCAGCCTCACGACTTATAATTTTAACATCGGGAGCTTTTTCATCGGTTAATGCTTTTTTATGTTTTCGTATCTTTCTAATTGGAATAGGGAATCTCCATACCTTTGCATATGCTATTAATAATCCAGTCAATACTGCTGCTGCGATCGCAGATATTATAAACAAACCTGCAAAGAACCAAGGCTGTTCTTCACGTTCTGGAACAAATTCAGTATAAATTATTCTTAAATATACATCCGTTATGGATATTGTAAAATTATGATCTAATGGAAACGTGTCACCTAAAAAGAGCTCTATACTTAATGAGATATTGACATCCTTTAGAATTAATCTCGTTACATCAAAACCTCCAGCCTTAGCATCTTGAAATGTTGAAGTTGCAGTAATTAATTTAATATTTTCTAATAAAGTGTTATTATTGATTAAAATATTTAATCTAGAGTTTGTAGATAATTCCATGGGCCATAATTGATCAATCTTATATTTAAATTGAAGATTTCCATCTACTATAGAAACGTTTTGACCACTAATCCTATCTCCTATCTGATTCCAAGAAGCACTAGATCTCTGATCTACTTTCTTTTGATAAGTGAATGTGAGAGAGCATGAATTTATATATAAATAATTCCAATCATCTTGATCACTTAGGCGATTATCTTCACACCAGATTCTTATTCCTAATGTTATAGTAAAATTCTGGAAATCACTTGATAAAACAGAGGTTAAATAAAATTTCAAATCATTTTCTGAAACTGTTGTCATCAATGTATCATTTAGTTGAGTGATTGCTGGAGGACCATCTTTCCCTAAATCAACAGTTTGATAATGTGCAATCTCATACTTTTTACTTTTAGATAAATCTGATAATAGGACGTAGAATCTGGCATAATCCCATGTATAGTGATCTGTTGCAGAATCACCAGGAGCTTCTACATTAACATCAACACTTCCATTCACTATTGCTGTTAATGATGCCGATGTGATAATGTAATCTGACATATCAATTGGCATGCTGACGTTTCTATCCCAATTTACACTCGGAGATTGATCAGCATATTCTGCCCATTGATGGCTGACATAGCATCCGCCTGAATTGATTGTTGCTGTATCAGGGTATGCTGGAAATTCAGGATTATGAACCCTTGTCCAATTAGAACTCAATGGCGTTCCTGAAATATCTGAAAATGTATACTCCTCACCTATTACTTTAAAATATCCCTCCCCAGGACTAAATCCAACGGCAGTGTCTGATATATCACCTGAAGCTTGAGAATACCATGGTTCTATTGGATATGAAAAATCAGCATTCTTTATCCACTCTCGAGTTCTTGTAACTATATCAGAAGAATGAAGATTTAAGTTTTCATTGTCAAATATCACTAAATTTTGAGAGTTATAGACTAGAGTTGAAATTCCTACTAGAGTGAAAAAAAGGAACATATAGAGAAACTTTTTGCCTCTTCTTGATAGTATTTTCATTTTAAACCCTCTCCTCCTTCTTTTCTTATCATATTTGATTTATTTATTTCTCCGGAGGTTTTTAATTTCAAATATTTTGATGACTTATTTAACTCATTGTTGTAAATCTTATTAAATGATGATCCGGAATCCGCTATGGAGGAACTGGGAGCCTCTGCTTTATTTAGAGAGCTCCTATATCTTCTTACTTTTCTAACAGCTAAAGGATACTTTAATATTCGTTGATATAATATAAAGTAAGTTCCCACAGCGGCAGCAGCTACTAATGCTAATATTAATAATAACCGAAATATTTCGGGTTCAGATAAAAATTCACGATACACGGTGATATAACTGATCTCAAGGAATACATCATCTAAAGAGACCGTAATTGTTCGATTCAACAAAAAATCGTCAGCTAAATAAAGCTCTATAGAAAGAGAGATATTTACATCTTTCAGGATTAGATATTCCACATCAAAACCTTCTGTTTTCGCTTCCTGAAAGGTTGTGGTTGCCAAATTTAAATTAATTGTTTCACTGTGTGAATTATTGTTTATCAAAACAATAAGCTCAGAATTTGGTGAAAGAATTTCAGGCCAAGGTTGATCAATTTTATATTTAAAAGTTAGGTTAGCTCCTGTTATATAAACGTTATCTCCAGTAATTTGATTCCCAATTTGATTCCATGAGACAGTAGTAAATTTATCAATTTTTTTTTCATAAGTGAAACTTAAATTACATGATTTAATCCGAAGAGAGTCCCAGCGATCGCGATCATAAGTCCAATTATCAACACATTTAATTCTTATCCCAAGTGTTATTTTAAAGTGAAAATTATCACGTTCAAATAGAGAACTCAAATAATAAATCAAGGTTTGATTAACAACCGTATTCATAAATGAATCCGCAATACTATCATAAGCACCTGCTGAATCTTTTCCCAAATCAATAGATTGATACCATGCTATTTCATAGCTTTCATTATTCTCTAAATCAGAGACTAAAACATAAAATCTTACATTATCATAATCCCTTTGATATTGAGTATTAGAACCTACTTGATCACCAGGCACCTCTACACCATAATTATTACTTGGAGATCCTGCTCCTCCTGGATAGGCTGTGACTGTTGCGTTATAAACCGCTGAAATTGAAGCGGAAGTTATCTCATAATCAGCCATATTTACTGGCATAGTAACATTTCTTTCCCAATGAATACTAGGAGATTGATTAGGATCTGTTGGATCAATCCATGTATGATTTGCCCAACAGCCATAGCTATCAATTCCGTAATTATCGGGTAATGCCGGAAAAAGTGGATTAGTAACATTATGCCAGTCTGTTTCAGTAGGTGTTCCAGAAATTTCAGAAAAAGTTCTTTGATCACCAGTAATTTCCAAATTTGCCTGACCAGGAGAGTAGGAAGCATTCACATCTGAGGAATCACCGCTTATACTTGGAAACCATGGAACAATAGTAGTATCAAAATTTGAGTTTTTTAACCATGAACCACTATGGGATACAACATAAGAACTTTTTACACCTTCCTTTTTAGGATTATAATCTCTTACTTGAATAGAGTTAAATTGGAGAATAAATGGATTTAGCAAAATTAATGGTAATATTATAAAAATAAACAGAAAATATTTTTTGATTTTAGGATTTTTAATCATGAAAATCACTCTCAAGAATCAATATTTTAAATATAAAACTCCATTTAGTTTAAATATTATTAAACAAGCTACTTAAACAAATTATGTTTTTAATTTAACTTGGCAAATTATTTATTTTGATTATAGGATATAACATATTTTTTTATTATTATAAATTATTTGCAACCTTTTGAGAGAAATCTTGATAAAATAATGAATTTTAAATATTCTTATAGGTTAAATTTAATTTAATACATTACTTAAGAAATTATTATAAGAAAACAAATATTTGAAAAAAATTAAAATCTAAGAGTGCGACATCAAACATGATTCAAGGAATATTAAGTTTTAATTTTTTATTAAATCAAAATGAAACTACTGGTGAGATAAATCCTGAATTCAGCCCTATTCAATTAGTTTTTAAAAATGAACAGTTTAATGAAAACAATTATTTAGAATTGATTATACAGAATGATATCTTTGCGACTTTTTATCAACATACTACTGGAATTTATGGAACAAAATATGGTTTCAGCAATTTTTATGAAGGGAAATTAAAAGAAACACCTTATCAAGTAGTGTCTTATTTTAAACAACTTCCAGATGGAACTCAATATCTTACAATAGCAATTTTTGAATTAGACGATGAAATCGAATTATTTGAGGATATACTCAAGGATATGGCTAAACGTTTAGATGTCATTTTTGAAAAGTTAACTAAAGCAACAAATACTAAACAGATCGACCTAATCTCTAATGTAAATATCCGATTAATGAATGAATTAAAATATACAATCTTTCAAATTGAGCGTTTAAGTCAATTAGATAGATTACAGAAAGTTGCATTAATTTATAACAGTAATGAACGATTAAAAATTCTTGAGACTCTCAGAAAACGACCAATATCAAAGGATGAAATGAAAAAGATAGTTGAAAAGATGAAACCTACAGCGAATATTGATATCCTTCTACGTCCTTTTCTTGAATTAAATCTAGTGAGGCGTGATTGGATTAAAGGGGAAAAAGATAAAAAGACAGGAGTCATCAGGAATCAAGGTGAATATTTATTTTTGGTAAAAGATATAATGTTTTCACGCGTACCAAATGAAAATCTTCTAAAACATTTCAAAGATACTAACAATGAGTTATTGGAACCTTATAAACAAAAGGCAATAGATTTTTTCGCCCATTATGACCCTTATACTGAACCAGTTGAAGAAATCAAACGACTTGCAGCCATATTATTAAATCCTGATATCTATGACTTCTTCGTTCTGCTCCGCAGTAACCATTACCCCCTTGATAAAATTCCTAAAATCTTTAGTGAATTTGCTGTAACTGAAATATTGCTTGATAATCTTAAAAAGATTAACGTAATCACTGAGATTAAAGATGAAAATAAGAGAAGCTGGATTTTACTTTTAACAGATATTAAACCTTTAACTATATTCCCAGAGTATTTGCTCCCTAAAATTAGAGAAGCCTATAGACAAGAAGATTCTGATGGAAAAATAACATATGAAGTAGCAAAAAAAGCATTAGATTTATTAGAAGTGTCGTATCCTGAAAAAGTTGTATTTTAAAAATAAAATGAGATGATCTGCAAAAATGTATTTATTTAAAGATAAAGAACAAATTGAAATTCCTTATTCTTGTAAGGTGTGTTTAAAAGAAATTAAATTTAAGGTTACTGTTGATGAATATAAAGCGGTTACAAAATTTCCAATCAAAAAAGAAAGTTTGCATGGAGACCCACCTCATAAATTAATTGTCTATCTAAATCAATACTTAGAAGTAGAAAATTTCGAAATTAAGGATGTAGTGCAGAGAGAAGATGTTTCATATTCTGAAGAGTTAACAAGACAAGTATTAGGTGAACTTGGATTAAATGATGAAGAAATTGAATTATATTTCAGAACCACTGGAAGAGAAGCTGTATCTATAGGTGAAATGGCTCTATTAATTAATAAACCGAAAGAGTTATGTGAGGGCATCGCAAAAAGATTTGTAGAAAAAGGTTTATTCAAGGAAATTGTTGGAGCTAAGCCTCATTATACAGCTTTACCCCCTTATGCGGCTTTAATTGGACAATTAAAAAAGTTTCATAAATATATATCTGATATTAAATCCAGCATACCTATCCAATTAAATAAAACATTTACAACAATCGAAACGACTCCAAGTAAAGCAGTGCCTACAGACTCTACAAAATTAATGAAAGAACTTAAAGATACAATGCTTTCTCAGATTCGCTCTCAGAAAAAAGAGTTTGATGAGACAATGGCAGTCATGGATCAAATTCGAGGTATAACTGAAGATATATCAAAATTAGAAGGAGCAACTACAACTGTACCAACAGATCAGTTAGGGGATATGTCAACAAAATTTGAAGAGATTAATAAGAAGACAAATCAAATTATTAAAGGTCAGTTGTCAGATTTAAAAAGTGAATTTGATAATATTAAATCAACCGTATCTTCGAATCTACAGAAACTTCGATTAGGTGTTATCCAACAAACAGTTGATCAAGTCCTTGAAAAAATAATAGATTCTAGATTAAAAGAAATCACTGATGCTGTAAATGTTCAACTAAGTGTCAGCCAGATGGCTTTCTCAGATGAGCTGAAAAAAGTCTCTACAGGTATTGATCCTGAAATTATCAATAAATTAAAAGATTCATTGCAAAGTACGATGAAAAATATAGATGGGCTTGCATCAAAAGTAGAAGAGGATAAAGAAAAAATTTATTCGGATATCGCTGAAAATTTTAATAAGGCAGTGCAAGCTGCTGAGGAAAAAATTGAGGGTATCTCTGGAGGTGTTTTGGAATCTTTTGGTGATATGAGAGATGTTTTTTCCAATCAAATTGTCTCTACATTAAACACCACATTAGATGATATCTTACAAAAGCTAGAAGTATCTGAGAGAGTTACAAGCGAATTTTGGGAACAAGCAAAAAAAGGTGCCGGTTTTACGATGAAGGATATTTGGTTTATAAGATCACCTGAAAGTGCTAAAGCTCATATTAATGATGAAATCTTAAAAGCTAAAATGCGAGTGTTAATTGTAGCTCCTCAGTTAGATGATATTGATATTGAAGCAATTAAAGATCGACCTTCTCATATAAACTTTAGAATAGCGACTAGCATTGACTTATCAAATCCTAATCATCTATCTATCATTGAACAATTTGATAAAATGGATAATGTTGATTACAGACACAGGGGGCTACAAAACTTATGGGGTATAAATAAGGATTATGAATCTGTAGTAGTATGTGTGCTTAATAAAACCGAAGTAAGAGGAGATATTGTCACAGAAATTGCTGGAGTAGGAAGTATCATTGAAGAACACATCAAGATTTTTGTACCAATACTCGAGGAAGCCTGGTTAGGTGCAAGGAAAGAGGTGGTTCATGAAGTAAAACGCCAGATATTAGAAAAACCCACCACCCCAACACCTGCTGTAAAGGTGGAACCAATTGCTCAAAAGCCAAAAGTAATGGAAGAACCATTAAAAGAAGTCCAAACTACAGAAGCAAAATCTCTTTTATCAAAACAATTTGATTTAATCTTAGAAGGACTTGAAAGTATGACGGGTTTAGAGCTTTCTAAAGCATTAGAAAAATTTCAAACTGAATACATTAATAAAGAGGGATACAATAGCGTATTGAAAAATATTAATAATACAAGTAATGACATTCGGGGAAAAACTTATATTTTAAGTCAGTCTGAGAAAGAGGATTTAAAAATGAAAATGCAATTTTGGAAGCAGAAATTAAATTTATAAAAACTCTATTTTTTAAAATTCAAAACCTATTCTTTTAAAATGATTTTCTTTTGAAATGAAATAATTCAAATTTAATATTTTATTTTCTTTTACATGAAACAAGATTTAATAACGATTAGTTCTGGGAAAACTAATGCATACCTTCATCATATTGATTTAAGATCATATGGGAAATCAAAAATGTTGTCTGCTTATATCGGAGAATTTGACAATGGCAGCATTCTTTTAGACTGTGGAAGTTCTTTAGATGCGAAGAACCTTATAGATTATATCAAAAAGAATGAAATTCCTCTTAGTTCTTTCAAGTATCTGATAACGTCTCATCATCATTTTGATCATGCTGGAGGGATGTATTTAGTTTACAATTTTTTGAAGAAACATAATCCAGATGTTAAAATCTTAACTAATCAAAAAACAATGAAGTTACTTAATGATTATGAGCATCATCTTAATCGAGCAAGAAGAACTTATGGTAACTTTGTTGGAAAAATGGAAAAAATCGAAGAGAAAGCTTTTGAAATTATAAAACCGAGCAATATTTTCGATAGTAATACTGATAAGTTTGAAACTATTGATAATTTCTATGTAAATGAAGATGAAATTAAATTAGGTATACTTAAAACCCCAGGTCATGCCCCAGATCATCAATCTGCTTTTTTTTTAAAAAATAATAAAATAGATTTCATTTTTTTAGGCGAAGCTGTAGGTACTATTTATCATTCATCAAAATTGTGTACTATGCCTGTCTCAATGCCCATTTATTATAACCATACTGAATATATGAGGACTCTTGAGCATTTAAAAAAGTTAAGACCCAAAAGAGCTGGCTTTGGACATTTTGGGATAATAAACGGTCAAGAGAATGTTCAGAAAATATTATTAGAACATGAAAGTTTTATGAATTTATTCGAAACAAAAATAAGAGAGTATCATGAGCAAAAGAATGAAACACGATATATTGTAAATAAAGTTTTGCCATTATTAACTTCTAGAACAGATTTGAATCTAAAAAAAGACTCTGTTTTCAAAGGAATGGTTCTTGCACTCGTTTATGGGATGATGATATCATTAGGTTATCGTCCAATCCCGGAAGGAGATTTAAGATTCTTTAAGCTTTATTCTTGATTAATAATAAAATTCTAATTCCTTGTTAAAATATTATCTGTTAATGGATAATACTTTTGAATATTTTGATATCTGTATTATAGGTGGAAGCATTGCAGGCAATTATTTATCTTATTTATTAGCAAACTCTAATTTGAAGATTTGTATTATTGAAGAGCATTCTAATATTGGATTACCATTTCAATGTGCTGGAATTATTTCTCAAAAGTTGACAAATCTTATTAATATCCCAAAAAACATAATATTAAATCGTGTTAAGATTGCAAGAATTGTTGCTCCAAAAGGGAAATTTATCAGACTTTCGGGTTCAGATAATCCATATATAATTGATCGTGTAGCATTAGATCGCCTATTTTATTATAAGATCAAAGATAAATCAAATATCACATACTTTTTAAATGAAAAATTCAAGAATTTTGAATTTAGAGAGGAAATTGCCCAAAAAGAGTTATTTATCACTACAGACAAACGATTGATTAAAGCTAAAATGATAATAGGATGTGATGGACCCTTAAGCAGAGTAGGAAAGTTAATAAGTGTCAAGAATAAAATTATTTATGCGATTCAAATTCGTATTAGTGGAGAGTTTGATGAGAATGAAGCTGTATTGTATTTTCATCAAAGATGGAAAGAACTTTTTGGATGGATTGTTCCTGAGGGAGATAATATCTACCGAATAGGACTAGCTACTTGCTCAAAGTTAAAGAAAAATTTTGAATTCTATTTAAAAAAATTAGGGTTAAAATTTGAGCATAAATTAGACCAACAAGGAGGTATTATACCATTTGGATTTATGAACAAATTAGCTTTTAATAATGGTTTTTTACTTGGAGACGCAGCTGGACAGGTTAAAGCAACTACTGGAGGGGGAATTATAATGCTTCTAAAAGCCGCAAAGATAGCATGTAATTGTATAAAATTATGTTTTATCAGAAACAACTTTTCAAAAAAATTTATTAAGAAACATTATGAAATACCATGTAAAAAATCAATAGGTAGAGAGTTAAAAATTCATTATTTACTCCGTCTTATTTTAATGAGACTTTCTAATAAAGATTTTAAAGTTTTTTTTAACATAATTAAGCGCTATAAAATAGAAAAATTAATATCTATATATGGAGATATGGATTTTCCAAAAAATATTGTAATAAAAATGCTTAGAAATCCATTTATATTCTTGTTTTTATTTAGATTTTTAATTAAAAATCCCATAATTCTTACAAATTCTCTCAAATTAATAAAATGAAAACTTTATGATACTATTTTTATTCAATCAATTAAAAAGTAAATCTTTATATTGAACAAATAAAAATATATACTAAAAAGGCTAAACTGGTCTTTTTATTAAACTTATTTTTACAATCGTGTAAAATTATGGACTGTAGAGAAAGAGTTCTTACTACTTTAAACTTAGAAGAACCAGATCGAGTTCCTTGTCACACAATCTTAATTGATGCTAACAATGTTGATGAAATTCTTGGTAAACCTCAAATTGATGATTTTGAAACCCTTGAAAAAGTAAGAATCCATAATCCTGAAGGATGGATAGATGAAATGAGTAACTTAATTGAAGGTATCGAAATTTCAGTTTTTTCTCGATGTGTAGAGGCCGCTGCTACTATTGGTTTAGATGTTATGCAAGTAGGAATTATCCCTTTTTATGTTTTAGAAGAACAAAAAGATGATAAATTTCTTTTAGGAGATATCTTTGGTAGAGTGTGGAAAGTATTAAACAATGAGGGGAATTTTAATCCCTATTACATCCATGGCACTGTTAATAGCAAAGAAGCATGGAAAGACATCAAAGGCAATTTAGAGGGGCCTACTCTTAGTAAGTATAAAAAAATGGCTAAAAAGTTTTTCCGACGGATTAATAAAAAACATAAAGATAAAATTTTTGTAATCGTAACAAACGATTACTTAGGAACCTTCGAATCTGCTTCACAAGGATTAGGGTGGTCTTTCTATGCGAGGATGGTAAGAAAAGACCCGCGATTTATTAAAGAAGTACATATCACTTTGGCTCAATTCACGGCAGAATTATACAAGAGTTATATGGAAGCTGGTGCTGAAGTATTTGTTGAATCAGGAGATCTAGCTTATAAAACTGGTCCTATGATGAGTCCTAAAAAGTTCACAGAACTACTTTTACCGGCATATAAAATAATTACTGATACTGTTCATGAGCGAGGAGGAAAAATAGTACTTCACACCGATGGGCACATAACTCCCTTATTGGATTTTATCGTGAATTGTGGATTTGATGGGCTTCATTCTCTTGAACCTACAGCAGGAGTTGATTTAGGTCTAGTGAAGAAAAAAGTAGGTGATAAATTGTGCCTTATGGGAAATATTGATATTGCTCACACTTTGACTTATGGAACCAAACAAGAAGTTTTAGATGCTGTTAAAAATGCGATTAAAACAGCTGGTGCAGGAGGAGGCTTTATTGTTAGTGCTGCTAATATGCATCCTGCTGTAAAAGTTCAAAATTTGCGTTGGATGGTTGAAGCAACAAGAGAGTTCGGTGAATATCCTCTTTCATTAGAATAGTTGAGAGGTTTTGTGGCGTTTATGATTATAGAGGAGACGCCATAGAAAAAAAAGCAATTTGTTGAAATAATATATACCATATAACCATAAATGAAATTACTAGTATTGAAGATATAAGGCCAAAACCTTTTACACCTCTAGGAATTCCTAAATCCTCATTCTTTCTTTGTATAATTGCTCTCATCATTGCTACAAGATAAATTAATGTAACTACTAACGAGATTATCCACAGAAATAATAAAAACAGGGGAATTGTGTACACTGGTGTTCCAGTTGGTGTTGTAAATGAATTTAACCACTGCCAGTATTCAACCATTAAATAGGTGGGTATCGAACCATAAATCCCAGCTGTTAATAAAAATACTAAACTCCAAAGAAATCCTTTAATTGAGGACATAATTAATATTATTTCTAGTTTGTCTGTATTTTAATTAATAAATTCACCATACTATATAACATTTTAAACTTATTAATTTAAATTTTGAAAGATTAAAATTAAAAAAAATTTTTGAAATTTATAAGAAAAATGCTAAACCTACAAACGATGGAGAAATAGTCACAATTATGAAAGCAACTAAAATAGCATTAATCACAGCTCCAGCAATAATGTTACCCGACTTTTTATAAACCATTATTGATGTAGATGAATTAACCATAAATAGAATTAAAGCTATAGGGAAAAAGATTCCAAGGAAAAAGAAACTTCTCAAGATAAACCCCAAGATTAAAAGGTAAATAAAGTAGTAAGAGGATGGTAATATCAGCCCTATAATAAATATCTTCAATGTATTCTGGAGTGAATCTAGGTATTTATTTTGAATTATAACTTGCATTAATAGAGAATATATTATGTTTATAAAAAATAGAATAACGAAATAGATAGGTAATATCCAAAATTTATTTATCGAAGGCAATAATGCGAAATAATTTAATCCCACAGACAAGTATGCGATAATATATAATATGGCTGCAAGAATGGTACCTAAGGCTAAGTGCTTTAAAAATCTGGTAGTTCCTTTGAATACGTTTGTGATCATTTCTATTAGTGATGTATTTACTTTTTTACCAATTCTCCACAATAAAACAATAAATCCAAAAGTTTGACCAAATAACAATGCTAATGCAAAACCAGCTATTGCTAAGGGTAAAATCAATAAGAGGGGTATAAAAATTAAAATCCCTGGAATGCCAAACACTAGAGAATAAACAAACGCTTTTATTGATAAGTTTTTTACAGTTAGGCTTGTTGATTCAATTTTATATGAATCTATGTCTACTCCTCTTTTTCTCTCTTTTTTTGACTGAACTATTAACTTTGAAAAAGGTTCGATTATTATAAAGAAGAATCCCATCCCACCGATAACTTGTATTAATAAGATAATTGCTCTTGTATTTGCATAAAAATTTTCATCAATTACGTTAATATCAAAAGAATTAATTGCCCAATCTCTCGCTAATCGTATAAAGTCAACATCCCACGCAACTTTTAAATGATTACTATCGTCATCTAAATAAATCATTGTAGCATTACCTTCATTAAATGAACCATAAATCTTATTTACATTGACATCATTCGCAGAAGGAACGTTTATCCGCGTTGCTAAATTCATTTTTAATCCATCTAGCTCAACGGCTTCATCGAATAAAGCTTGAATCATAAGGATGTCCAATGGATTTGTTGAATTACCTAATCTAAGCTTAGTACTGTTATATAACCCAGTACCTACTCCAATAAAGCAAATAAAGTCAGTGTCATTATTAATTAGACCCTGACCTAATCCTCCCATACTATATCCTATATAACCTAATGAATTCATGTTAACGTCGCCTCTAGTGTTTAAGTATTCTTTAATTGCAATGATATCTCTAAACATACCATCAGGATCTCCTGCTGAACTTTGACCATGACCTCTAAAGTCGAAAGGAATTGCCACAAATCCTGTCGTAGCTAACTCAATTGCATAGTCTTTTAACATTTCTTTATTAGCCATGATCCCATGCCCTATTATGAAGGCTGGTTTGTTTATTCCGCCATTTTGAGGTTCAAATACATTGAAGGCAATTGTTACACCATCAGTAGTAGTAGTTGTAAGCCCATAGGTGCTTTTTACGCTAAATGGAGTTATAAAAATAAAGATAGTACCGATTATAAAAATGGTTGAAAAGATACAGATTAAAATAATTCTCTTTTTTGAAAGAATAAATGGACTCATAGTAACAAATACGACCTAATCCTATTTAAAAAAATAACATAGAACACTTTTTTACATAATAGATAATGAAATAAAAAAGAAAGAAGTTATAGATTCTAATATCTTAACTTTTCTTATTTTTGTTTTTTTATATAAGATTAATATAATCTTTTTAACTTTGTAATAATTTTTACATAGATAAGGATCATAATATTCAAAATTACTAATTGTGAAATTAAAATGAGTGATGAATTGGCAAATCCAGCACCTCTCGGCCTCATGGGATTTGGTATGACAACAGTATTATTAAATCTTCATAATGCGGGTTTATACCTTTTAGGTCCAATGATACTCAGTATGGGTATTTTTTATGGAGGTATAGCTCAAATAATTGCAGGAATTATGGAATATAAGAAAGGTAATAGTTTCGGTACGGTTGCTTTTACTTCATATGGATTATTTTGGTTAACGTTGGTGTTTCTAAATGTCTTTCCCAATGTAGGTTTTTGGCCTACTACATCTGGGTCAATCGAAATAGGGGCCTATTTATTAATGTGGGGTATCTTTACTTTACTTATGTTTTTTGGCACTTTGAAGATAAATAGAGCTTTACAAACGGTTTTTTTAACTTTAGCAGTCTTGTTTTTCCTTTTAGCCATAGGTGATTTTACAGGAATCTCTTTGATAACTGTGATAGCAGGATATGAAGGAGTCTTATGTGGCTCAAGTGCAATCTATTTAGCAATTGCCGAAATTTTAAATGAAACATATGGTAGAACCATTCTACCGATTGGTGCTAAATAATAATAATTCTAAATTTCACTTTTTTCTTTAATTTTTATTTCTAAATATTATTTGATTTATAAAAAGTAGAGAATCGAAAAAATCCGTTTAAAAATTATATATTTGCAGGATTTTTTATAAATGCCTCTAGTAATCGTACTGTATTTGAGACATCATCTAATCTTAGTAATGATGTTGGAGAGTGTATATAGCGACAAGGAACTGACACAACTGTGCTTGGAACTCCTTCACGAGTGAGCTGAATTTTACCAGCATCTGTCTTTCCATACATAGGCTTTTTAATTTGAAAGGGAACTTTTTCAATTTTAGCATTTTCTATAAGTCTTTTGTTGACATGAGGCGAACAAATAATAGATTTATCTGCTACTGAAATTGCTGGTCCTTTTCCAATAAAAACTGGAATCCTTGATTCCTTAATGTCTGGAACATCTCCAGCAGTTGTATTTTCTATGGCAATTGCCATTGTTGGTTTTAATCTAAAAGCGCCAGTCACTGCTCCAATCCGCCCAAATTCTTCTTGTACAGCAAAATTAAATAAGAGTGTATCTTCGATTGTTAGATTTTGTTTTAATTGCCTCATTAAATGTAAAAGGACGTTACATCCGGTTCTATCATCAAATGCTTTTCCGCGAACCATATTATTAGGGAAATCTTCAAATGGATCAAATAAAGTGCCAACTGAGCCTATTTCTATTCCACTGTTAATTACGTCCTCATATGAATTCATGCCAATATCAATATACATATCAGAAGTGTCGGTAATTCTTTTTCTCTCCTTAGCAGTTGTAAGGTGTGGAGGTTTAGATCCAATAATCCCGTGTAAAATCTCTCCAGAATTAGACTTTAAAATTATAGCTTGGCCTAATAATATTCTTATATCCCAACCACCTATCAAAACAAATCTTAAGAACCCTGATTTTTCTATATGGGAAATCATGAATCCAATTTCATCAATATGAGCATCAAATAAAATTCTACTTTTTCCCTCTTTTCCCTCCTTAATAG
The DNA here is from genome assembly GCA_048940445.1 of Promethearchaeota archaeon. Classification (GTDB taxonomy): domain Archaea; phylum Asgardarchaeota; class Lokiarchaeia; order Sigyniarchaeales; family SOKP01; genus SOKP01. The sequence continues at coordinate 27,187 of JBHLON010000007.1, read as the reverse complement.
CAAGTACATTTCCAAGCGGATCCTTCCAGACTTTATCTGCCAGTTGTTCATTTTCAATGCTATTCAATATAAAATCACTTACCTGATCTTCGAATCCAGACACACCAAATAAAGAAGATAATTGCTTTTGAAGATCTTTAATACTTTGTAAATCCAATTTATGATCACATACAATAAGAAATCTTTTTAATATGTATTAGTTTGACTAATCTAAAATAAAATTATCCAAAATACTGATCACTTTCTTGGAATAGTAAAAGTAAGATTTTAAAAAAATAAAACTCATGTACTTCTTTTTTTGAGCTCATTTATTGCTTTTTCAGCAATAACAATTGCATCAGCATATTTAGATTTATATTTTCCAAGTTGAGCTTCTAATTCGATAGTTTTTTCCTGCAAATCAATTATTGCTCCACTACTCTCATCGTCAGTTTGAGGAAATGAGTCTGGATTTTCTAATGTCTCCTTTAGATAATTATATTTTTCTTGCCAAACTTTTAAATCCGTTTGTAAATCTTTAATTCTCTCATCAACATTTTCTGCGGTAACGGACGTTTCTGAAGGCTTTTCTGCTTCTAACTCCACTAACTTTTCTTTAAGTGCTTGAATTTCTTCTTCCAATTCTTTAATTTTAATTTTTAATGAAGCAATTTCATCCAAATATTCTGCAGACGTTTTTGGGGCAGTTATTTCCTCAAATATTGCCTTGCCAGTCTCTAATTCATTTGCACTTTTTCCTCCAAGTATTCTTTGGCGTCTCATCTGCAATTCGTCAACAGTTTGTTTTGGAAGAAAATCTAAAGGATTAAAGCCAATTCCGCCATGTTCTGTGCGTCGAGTTCTTATTTTAACATACAAGGGGATGCCTTTAACAGCTTCTCCACAGATTATTGCTTGACCCTTATCCAATCCAGAGATATCTTTTCTATTATCTTTACTTAAATCTTCTGCGCTTGAAATAGTAACATCAATATCTCTTACATCTGTGAGATTATGAACTATCCATGAACCCGCTTGTGCTCGAATTGTTGTATCCAAAAGTTGAGGTCTTTGTGTTCCTATTACTAAATTTGCACCAAACTTTCGTCCTTCTTGCGAGAATAGCTTTACAGTTTCACACGTCTCTGTTCTTTTTTTGCCAGCAAATAAATGTGCCTCATCTAGGAATAGATAAAATGGTTGAATCCTCCTTGCAGTACTTGCTTGATATAATTTCTTGAGCAACTTTCCAGCAATCATCTCTTGAACATTTAAATCCATACCTCTCATATTTACTATGGTACATAAATTTGGAGCTACGAGATCAGTTGCGTCTAGTGAAAATAAATATTCTACATCGATATCACCACCTTTATTAATTTTTAGATCGGAAAATTCAATAATTTTATCAACATATTCACTTTCTGCTTTCTCTCCTTTCATTCCCTCTGACTTAGCTGCTACCTTTAATGAACCATATTCTCCATGACGATCTAAAATAACCACGGGAATTCCCTTATCCATAAATTCTTCACATAATACTCCCATAGTATATGATTTTCCACTGCCAGATTTCCCTGTAATAAATATTCTCCCAAAGTTTTTTACTAATAAGTTAACATTAAACTCGTACCCAAGTAACTTTCCAATTGAAATCGATTCTTCAGGAGGATTATAAATACCTAACAATTTTGTAATTTGTTCCTTTTTTGCCTTGTAAACTTCAGCACCAACCTCAAAAGGTCTTTTAGGTCTCTCTCCTAGAACCGTTAAGGACGCAAGCATTCCACTTTCATCACTCCACATATCAGCAATACTAAGAACATAGTGGGATCGTTTTCCTTCTTTATCTTTTTCACCATAAATTGCAAGATATGTGCTTTTTAAGACGGATGGATCTTGGACTTGCATTGTAACCTCGTATGGGGTTGTTTTTCCATACAGTCTGCCAACAGGCATTTCCTCTTTTTGAGTCTCTTTATTTAAATCATCTGACATTGTTTTTCACATTAATTTCATTTTTATAGTAATATAAGATAATTATGACTTATTAATGCTTACTAACTAGAATTGTCAAGTAATAAGAGTATATAAATCTTCATAAATCCAATATTTATTGAAAAGAAAAAGAATAGTGCACATGGGGATTATACAGGCTTGCGGTAAATAATACTCTTTCTTACCATTCTTATAGGTTTATAGGACTCTTTTGCTCTTTTTATACCATCTATTCCCAGATCTTGTTCTCTATTAACAAATAAAGCATTTATACAACAATTTTTCAAGAAGAAATTATTGATTGCTTGATAAGCCCCCTCATACTTTATATGGGCTTTTTCAATGTGGATTACCAAAGTATTATCATTCAACATTTCACCAAATGTGTAAGCAGCACATTTATCATCTACGCATAATATTCCACCACTAAAACCAAGATCACTAAAATTATTTAGAGCTTCATATATTGCCTCTTGTTCTGCCTCTAAACTCTCATCTTCAGTGCAACCTCTTAAAATGCACCACTCCAATTGAAGTTCTTTACATTTCTCAATTAAATCTTCCGTTAATAATTGGAAATCATAATTATAGTTACCTAAAAATTTATGTAACCATCTTCTATTTTGTCTGTATTTATTTCCCTCTAAATTTATAATCTCATTTTTATCATAAATATAATCCCAATTATTTCGATCTTCTATGCATTTTAGATTTAGATTAATATATTTCTCGTTTTGAACTAAATCCTTACAAATTCTATCTGAAAGCCTGTGAACTTCTAGATTCTCAAGATTTTCAAATAAATCTATTATAATTTGGTCTGCATGGGGTCCAATAGGAGGAAAAAAATATCTAAAGTTTCTAGGATCTTCTCTAAGAATTGGTTTTCTTCTGGTTTTTAGATAATCATTAGAAAAAATAATTAAATGATTTTTATACTCGATAAATAGAAATTGATAATAATTTCTCCACATGAAAAGGTTAGTAAAGGTAAATTCAGAGATTTCAGGTGAATATCTCTTAAAATAATTATCAAATAAATACTTATCCTCAATCTTTATTGGTTTTGCTGAGTCTAAATCCATACATATTTAAAAAAAAGAGAATATAAAAAATTATTCTTATTTAAAAGAATAATAGGTTTAATGTAAATGTGATAAAGGACTAATAATGGATACTAAATTTTAGTAGAGAACAAAAATATTCTTTTTCTTATTCAATACTATCTCTTTTATTATTTTACGTTTCAAATAACAGCTTTCCTAAGGTAATTTTTATAAGTTTTCTATTCTATTTCTATCCAAAAATGGAGTAGGATTTAATATTAAAAAAAACCATAGAAATCAATTAATAATCATCAGTATACTATTAGCGTCTTCTATTATACTCTTACCTATAATATATAATCTGACAGAATTATTGGGAATTGGTACATATAATGATAATGAAGATTTTAGTGATAATTTAGGTGTGGGAAGTGGAGGTGTTAATGTTAATTTTATTGTAAGTTTAACAGGTTATGATAAATATAGAGGAACAGTCATTTTTAATGTAATCTCGAGTGGTTCAGTTGAAAAGATTGGAATTACGGACATTAATTACAATATTTATAAGGGTACACAAACAATAGCAACTTATGATAATAATTACATAATTCCCAAACTCTCATATCAAAAGGATCATAATCTAAACCTAGCCAAAAATGATGAAGTAATCTGTCAAGGAAATGTAATAATAAAATTTCTGGTTGGAGGAATCGAACAACAAGTCGCAAAATCTTTTGAATTAGCTATAAGAATTACTATTAGTTCAGCAGAAATAGATTATACATGGGATGTAACTGAAATATGGCTTCAAGTATTCGATTATATTGCAATAGCTGCCTTGGTTCTTTTCCTAATAAAAGTTATCAGCTCAATTAAATTTGAAAAACAATATACTCCGGAGATGAAAAAAGAAGATGAGGAGTTTTTCGAAAAAATCAAGGAATCACTCGAAAGAGAAAGAACTTCTTAATATTGATATAAATTACTAACGAAACTATCATTCTTCTCTAAATTTTTAATTATATCCTTTAAAATTTCTATAATCTTTTTTTTGTATGAAATCTGTTCAGGATAATTATAACTAAATGTTTTCCAATGAGGTCGCTTATGTCCAATTTTAAATTTTAACCCCTCCATTTCTGTTATATATGAATTCGCATCTATTTTAGTCGCAATTTGATCTGCTATGATATACCAATGAAATTGAGTCCCAATGCTAGCTCCTGTGTTATGGGGTGCAGGATTTATTCGGCTTTTAATAGAATTAAACTTTATAGTCCATTGATCTGGAGCAATCTTAGTCTCTACCCATTTTCCATTATTATAATTCCAATGATGGGTTCCTCCCACTTTCATACCAGTATAAATTCTATTGTTAAATTTTTTTAATGCATCATACATAATATTCCTACTTTAATCTGAAGCTGGAATTATCAGTTTTTGATTGAATAAAACCTTAAAGACACTGCAAATTTTTAAAAAAAATAAAAAAAGAGTAAATAAATTTGAGACTTATAATCTTTTTATTATCAGTTCTGCCATACGATTTGAAAAGCCCCACTCGTTGTCATAGTAGGAAAGTATAAATACCTCATCTTCGATAACTTTAGTCCACATAGCACTGAATACAGAACTATGGGAATTACCAATAATATCGCTGCTTACAATTGGATCTTCAACATAGTCTAAAATTCCCTTCAAAGCTCCCATTGACGCTTCACGCATTTTTGCATTTAGTTCCTCAGGAGTGCATCTATTTTCAACAATTGCTTTCAAATCAACCACACTCCCATCTATGGTAGGTACACGAATAGCTATTCCGTCTAGTCTACCTTTAAGTTCGGGAAAAACTAAACCTATTGCTTTAGCAGCTCCTGTTGATGTTGGGATCATATTTGCTGCTGCAGCTCTACCCCTGATCATCTTTTCAGGTGCTCCAGCTCTTGCTATGTCTGCTATAGATTGATCATTAGTATATGAATGAATAGTTGTCATTAACCCATATTTAATCTTAAAATTCTCATGTAAGACCTTAACAATGGGTGCTAAACAATTTGTAGTGCACGATGCGTTTGAAATGATTTTATCTTCGCTAGTTATTTTATCATCATTACATCCTAAAACTACGGTAATATCGGGATTTGTTGCGGGAGCGCTAATAAGCACTCTTTTAGCTCCAGCAGCTAAATGCTTAGATGCCCCATCTCTATCAGTAAATCTTCCAGTTGATTCTACGGCAACATCCACATTATGACTTCCATGAGGCAAATTTGCCGGGTCTCTCTCTGCGGTAATAGGAATTTCTTTACCGTCAATTACTAATGCTTTCTCTTTTGCTTCAATCTTTCCTTTAAACTTACCAAAAACAGTATCATATTTTAATGCATAAGCTAAATATTTTGGTTCAAAAAGATCGTTTATAGAGGTGATATTTATATCGTTCCAGAAATTATCATAGACTGCTCTGAAAAATAATCGACCAATACGACCAAAACCATTAATAGAGACATTTTTTGTCATTTATTTTCACATCATTTTTTGTATTTATTTAATTCATTTATATAGGAATATCAAGCTAAATATGTGGTAGATAGTTTTTTAATTTTCTAGTTTTAAATCGTAAATGTGAATTTTTTTTAAATTGACAATAATGGAAGCTAATTTGTATAATTAGACTATTAGGAAGCTTTTTTATTATATGAGAATTAATTAAGTTAATTGATTCTATTCCTACGAGTTCAGAAGTTCACATGATACTATTTAAGATTTAAATCTAACTCTTTAAACATGTAATCTCTCCTAGAATTATGAATTACTTTTGTAAAAAGGTAGTTTTTTAATTTACATATGAAATAGCTTTTAAAATAATTTGTATTTACATTAATAATTTTAAACCCAAATTTTTAATTATCATCGATTTACAATTGATCTCAATTTTAAAAATAAAATTTATTTCCAAAGAAGGGAAAAAGAATGAAAAAAAAAAATAATGCAGAAATAGAAGTTAAAATTCCTGGGAGACGTGGGACTCAAGGGACAATCAACTTAGCAAATGTAATAGATAATGCCGACCAACAATTATTTTCTTCTGTTTTTCCCCAAGTTCAGAGTTCGTTAGGCATTGGTATAGTAGGATTAGGATCTTTAACTGGAGTTAGAACTATTCTTCAAGCGATTTCAACTCCGATTTGGGGATGGTGGAGTGATAGACATTCAAGGAAGCGCGTACTTTCCATAGGGTGCTTTGTTTGGGCAATATTTACCATTTTAATTGCATTTACCTTCAGTTATATAGATATATTGATTTATAGAGCTTTAACAGGTATTGGACTCGCCGTTATTGTACCAACAGCTCAATCTTTAATTGCAGATTATTTTTCTCCCAAAACAAGAGGTAAAGCGTTTGGATGGTTAGGTCTCACAGGGGTTTTAGGTGCTGTGTTTGGTGCTTTATTTGCCACATTTATGGTTTCTTATGACTTTATTTTAGGTATTGAGGCATGGAGATTTGTTTTTATTGTGTGGGGTATCATTAGTATAATAGTGGGCATTCTTGTATTAATCTTCTTAAAAGATCCTATCAGAGGAGAAATGGAACCTGAATTAAAAGAAGTAATTACTGCTAGAAAAGCAGAACAATATAGAATTCAAATTTCAGACTTTAAAAAGATTTTCAAGACAAAAACCTTTGTTTTGATATTTCTTCAAGGAACTGCGGGCTCTATTCCATGGAGTGGACTAACTGCTTTTATGATTACCTGGTTTCAATATATTGGATATCCGAGTTTTTTTTCCGGTATTATATTTGTTGTACTTGGAATTGGTGCCGCTCTAGGGAATCTTTTTGGAGGCTGGATTGGAGATAAAGCAGCGAAATGGAATCTAAAACGAGGTCGTCTTATTATTGCTCAGATTTCGGTACTCATTGGTATTCCCATGACGGCTATAATTTTCATTTTAGTTCCCATGAGTACCAATTCTTTGTTAATGTATCTTGTATTAGGAGGATTAACAGGATTTGGAATCTCATGGACGGCAGGTGGTTGTAATAATCCTATTTTTAGCGAAATCTTCCCTCCCGAAATAAGAAGTTCTGCTTATGCCGTAGATAGAGTTTTTGAGGGATCTTTTGGAGCTTTAGGGTCTATTTTTGTTAGCATAGTTGCTGCTAGTTTTGGATTTATAACACCTCCTTTAGGTACAGTAGTAAGCGATTTACCGGTAGATTCTGTTTTAAGAATCACTAATATGCAAGCTTTAGCCATGGGAATGTTCCTAGTTGCATTAATTCCGTGGATTATTTGTTTAATTCTCTATACTTTAGTCTATTTCACGTATCCTAAAGATTATGAAAAAATGCGGGTTTTCCTAGAAAATAGAGCTAAAAAATTAGAAGAATAAATGAAGTAATTTATTTCTTTTCATTTAAATTAGTGAAATGGCTATATTTATATGAATTCAATTTTCATACCTAATTATATTTAAATTCGTATAAAGAACTTTAAAATGGTTTCTTAAAACATATAAATGAAGCATAATCAAAATCTTTTTAATCAATTAGAGGTTTAGCAATATAAAAATTTAAATCTGGTTCTATAGTAATGGTGGAATATAAATGGAAAGTGTTAGTAATTACTACCATTGGAGTGTTTATGGCTTCTTTAGATGGAAGTATTGTAAATATTGCAATTCCATCAATTTCAAGAGATTTGGGAACCTCATTTGAAGTAGTCCAATGGATTCCAATTATATATTTGTTAGTAAATGCAGTCACTTTAATTAGTTTTGGGAGATTGTCTGATCTTAAGGGTAGGAAGCTTTTCTTCTTACTTGGAATTTTCTTTTTCACATTTTCAAGTTTCTTAACAATATTTGCTACTTCAGGAATTATCATCATATTTTTTCGTGCTATTCAAGGAATTGGAAGTTCCTTTATTGCTGCAAATGCGCCCTCAATGATAACAGACATTTTTCCTCGCCAAGAGACTGGAAAAGCATTAGGGTTCAACGTAGCAACGATTTATATCGGATTAGTAATAGGACCTGTTTTAGGAGGATTAATTGTCCAATTTACAACTTGGAGACTCATTTTTTTTATTAATATTCCCATAGGGATAATCCTTTTTATCATAGGTTGGTTTAAATTAAAAAAGATCGATCAAGGAATTAAGGAGGAAAGCTTTGATTTTCGGGGAACGGTTCTATTCGGATTATTCTTGGCTTCACTACTTTTAGCATTGACCCTTACTAATACAATAGGATGGCTTTCATTTTTGGTTCTCTTATTATTCTCTATTTCTATATTTAGTATAAGTTTCTTTATTTTTATTGAGGGTAAAACTAAATACCCTTTATTTAAACTAAGTTTATTTAGAGTAAATAGAATTTTTTCTTTTGCTAATTTTGCTGCTTTATTAAATTACATTACTCTTTCAGGGATTAGTTTTCTACTATCAATTTATCTTCAATCAATATTAGCAATTCCTCCAGCTATTACAGCGTTATACTTACTACCAACAACTATTACAATGGCTAGTATCTCTCCAATTAGTGGAAGACTTTCTGATAAATATGGGACTAGGATCTTAACGACGTTAGGTATGAGCACTATGGCTGTTGGATTTATTCTTTTAATTATAGTAATAAGTTTTCTACCATTAATTTATATTATCTTAACTCAATTTGTAGTTGGCATCGGGATCGGGTTATTTTCATCTCCAAATAATTCAGCAATTATGAATGCTGTTGAACCAAGAGATCATGGAATTGCTGCTGGAACTCTTTCTACCATGCGTGTTGTAGGGCAATCAATAAGTGTGGCATTGTTAAGCGCAATTTTGACTATTTTTATTCCGGTTACCTTACTAAGTTCTATTTTATCGAATCGAATAATAATAACAGATCCTTTAGCTATAGTTGAATTTACTAAAGGTATGCAGATTGTTTTGATTGTCTCAACTATTATTTGCATTGCTGCAGCTTTATTATCATACATGAGGGGGAAGAAGGTTTAATTTAAGGTCCCCATTAGCCTATTTCTCTTATCAATTTTTATATATCTTAATCTTTATATGAACTAATTAATTATCAATCTAAAATTATTAGGAAATTTATATGGAAGATTTAGATAAACTAACTTTAAGTAAAATTGACGCAATGAGAGAAGAAATCATTGAGTTTCTTCAGCAACTCGTTCATAATCCTTCTGAGGTGCCTCCTGGAAAATATAGAGAACTATCTAAATTTATTGCAACAAAAATGGAAAATTTTGGCATTAAAACCCAAATTAAGAGGAATAATATTATCGGACAATTAGGCAATGAAAATGGTCCGACTTTGATATTCAATGCACATTATGATACAAGTACAATACATGATGGATGGACAAAAGAACCTCATTCTGGCGAAATAGTTGACAATAAATTATACGGTAGAGGGTCTGCTGACGATAAATCATGTATAGCTGCTGAAATTTTTGCAGCAAAAGCACTTTTAGAAGCAAACATCGACTTAAAAGGGAAATTAATTGTTACTGCTGTTGTAAACGAGGAAATTGGAGGTGCAGGTGGAACTGAATATCTTGTTAATGAGGGCATAATTAAGGGAGATGCTTGTCTAGTAGGAGATGGACCTGCTGATTATCCTGTATTATATCGTGGAGGTATGCTTCAAGTTAATTTTAAAATAAAAGGAATTCGCCGTCATGCTATGGCTTATCCTGATATAATTCCTAAATATCGTAATGAATATTCTGGAATAAACGCAGTACATAGAATGCTCCCTATTATGAATTTTCTCATGAAATTACAAAACGAGTTTAATCAAGTAGAAACTAAATATCCAATTCCTCCAGATTTATCTAAAAAGGTAAGTAGCATTGAAATAACAAAATTAGATGGAGGAAATGCAATTGATACTGTAGCAGATCGTTGTACTTTAAACTGTATTATGAATTTTATTCCAGAACAAGATATTAATCTTATTCGAATAAGAATTTTGGATTTCATTGATGAACTAAAAAAGAAAGATCCGAATGTAGAAATTACTTTCCAAAATCCTGTTTCAATACCAACACAAATAGGTGATCCCGATTCTGTTATAGCTAAAGTAGTAAAAAATGCTTTTAAAAAAGTATTTAGTGAAGAAAGAGATTTTAAAGCTTTTATACCAACTACAGACGCTCAACTTTTTCAGATGAAAGGAATTGAAACTATTATTATAGGTACACTGCGAGGAGATAATAATTACCACGCTCAGGATGAGTTTGTGTATATTGATGACGTGATAAATGCCGTAAAAATTTATGCCTTAACTGCTTTGAACTATTTGAAGTAGTAATATTTCAATTTGCTTTAAATTCTCAAAAAAAGTATATAAAAAATAGAATTAATTTATGCTTCTTCTTCTTTACCCATTAAACGCATAACTGCATCCGCAAGTTTATTCTGACTGCGACTCATGATCCCTTTTACTTTGCCTTCTATACCGGTCACTCTGAGCATAATCCCGTTCCAAACTGAACTAGGTTCTCCTTTTACGTTCTTAAATCGATCCCGATGAACTTCTACCTCAATATTGTCATATTTCTTTGCTGCATCAGAACATTTGAAACATAAAATGCATTTATCTGTATCAACCTTAATTTCTTTACCTTCTCGAGACATTGCATCAACGGAACATTCCTCAGCAAATTTATCTATAATCTTTGTATCTTTCTCATTACAAGTTATTTTTATTGACCCATCAACGACTTTACGAACTTTTCGTCCATCCTCTAAAGTTCGAACTTCTTCTGCAAATTCTGGCAAAGAACCATTTTCTACTAGTAAAATTTTGTTCTCTCCATTAATCAATAACTCCAACGTATATCCGGGACAGATCCAGCTGCAACTACCACACCAAATACATTTCTCTGTATCTACTACAATTTTCTTCTTAGATTCAATTCCCATTTCTTCTGGAGTTCCAATGGCAGTCTTTTTGAGAGGTTCATCATATATTGAAACAGTAACAGGGCAAACACGATGACAAAATCCACATTCGAGACATTTTGATTCATCATATTTTAAAATCATTTCATGACTAAGCATCTTATAAACATAATGGGTGATATTTTCATCAATTTGAATTGCTTTTTTTGCTGGTAATGACAAAATAATCTCACTCCTTTTCTCTTAAAATTTTATTTAAAATTAATAATAATTTATGTTTTTTCTAACTCCATCTGTTCAATTGCCTTACCAGATCTAAAAGGGATGTCTTCTACACTTTCCCCTGCTTTATATCCAAATTTATCCTTAAATGCTTCATTTAGTGATTGGAAGTATAGAGATAAAGGTATATGTTGAGGACAATTATTATCGCAATTTCCACATTCTACACATCTGTCTGCTACATGGGCTATTCGAGTTAATTGATAAGTCTCTTTGTTTATGGTTTTATCTTTTCTCTTTTTTTGTAAAATGCAATCGACACAATAACAAACAGGACATCCACGGATACACATCCCACACATAGTACATGCTTGTAATTTTGCGATTTTCTCTTCTTGGGGGAATTTATCCCATTCTTCTAAATCTTTTGCTCTTTTTGCCAATGCATTTTCCTTAATCTCCTTAACTTTTTCTTTATGAGCATTTTTAATTTCTGCTGAAATCTGTTTTTTATTTATTTTAGATGCATCAATGAGATTCACTCCTTTATCAGAATAAGCTTTTAAAATTATCTCATCAGAATCAATAGGGATTCCCAGATCACTTATCCCTATATCAGCTATAACGGGAATTTTCCTAGTACAGCGTGAACAATTCTCTGCGATGCTTAAGTCAACTTCTTTTGTTGTTCCATCTGCAAATTTAAGGATCAAGCCATTATCTCCGACTTTTTCTTTAACAACTTTAGTGGGATCTATATCCTTAACTTTCTTTATTTCACGTGAAACATTTATAACCATTCCTCTATCTTCAAATGCGATAATAAAAAGATTATCTAAATTAATCTGTTTAATTTTAGCTAACTCTATTATAGCTCTGGTATCACAGGGTCGAGCAATGAGTGCTACTTTTTCTTGAAGTGCTCCATTTACGGATTTATGTAAAAATTTAGCAGCTGAATCTGTTCTCGCGTACCCATAAGAGAGAAGGTTAGTTAATGGAAAGCTTTTAATATCATCTGGTTTTTCATATATGTTTGGAGAAACCGTAAACCGATCTTCTTGATTAGTTTTTTTATCTATTCTTGTTTCAGCACCAATTATTTTATCAACTGTTTTTTCTTTTAACAAACTAACTAGAATTTTTGGAAAATCCTCAATTTTAATAAGGTATTCTGCAATTGTATCCATAGTTTTTCCACTTAAATTTCTTATATAAGATTCTTATAAAAATTAAATTACAATAATTTTTCTTCTGAAAATTTTTATTTTTTTAAAATATTTCAAATTTTTTAATTTACAATTTTATGTGTCTTATGGTGCTCCCATTTCCTCAGCTAAGTTCTCATTTTTTCAACTCAGCGTCATTAGTCAACACATTAATTTTTAAGCTTTTGCTTTTTCTTTAACTTTGGCTTTTTCTTGTGTGCTATCTTTCGAGCGTAAAGGGCTGGGTCCTAGTTCACGTATCACTTTATCAAACTCTATAGCTGCATTTTGAAATTTCTGACCTTCAGCTGCACTACAATATCCAAACATAATTCGTTTCTCATTGAGTCCTAAAGCCTTAACAACTTCTGTTATATATTCAAACTCACGATATGCAAAATAATTACCAGTTTCATAATCACATTCATGAGGGTATCATCCAATTATCATTACACCGTCTGCTCCTCTTCCAAATGCCCTAGCAATAAGATCACTATCAACCCGTCCTGTACATGGTACTAATATTGTTCTTAGGGATGGTGGATATTGCGCTCTAATCGTTCCAGCCATATCAGCTGATCCATAACCTCATTTCCAACAAAGAAAAGCTATTATCTTTATATCTTCTTTCTCTGCCATTTTTTTTATCTACCTCTCTACTCTTGTATAGGGAGTAATTCATCGATTAATGCCATATATTGCTCGTCTCTGAAATAAGTTAATTCAATAGCTTTAGAAGGACACATAGCAGCACATGTTCCACATCCCCTACAGCGAATTAGATCTACTACTATGTTCCCTTTTTCATTTACTGAAATTGCTGTGTAAGGACACGCTTCAATACATTTGTAGCATTTGGCACATCTCTCATCTGATGGAGTTGCTCGAATTAATTCCATGGTATATTCACCTTTACTCATTGGAATCGCAGCTGCTGAAGCAGCTCCCCTTGCCTGGCTCACAGTTTTATCTATCTCTTTTTGCCCTTGAGCAGATCCACAAATAAAAATTCCGGGTACTTTAGTACTAATCGGATCGAGGCGAGCATGGTACTCTTTCAAGAAGCCATCAGGACTTCTTTCCATATTTAATACTTTAGCTATTTCAACTGTTCCTTTAGATGGAAGTGAAGCAGGAGAAAGAACAACCATGTGAAATTCTCCCGTTACTACAGTATCAGTACCTACAGGCTCCCATTGGGCAATTAAATTCTTGGTTAATGGATCTTCTTCAATTTTTCCTACGACACCTTTAACAAAAATAATTCCAGCATCTCGAGATCTCCGGTAATATTCTTCATAATCTTTACCTGCACATCTCATATCGATATATGTACATATTATTTCTGAATCAGGATACTCCGATTTAATCAGTTTTGAGTTCTTAAGAGATAAATTACAACAAACTACAGAACACCATGGATTTTTGCTAACATCACGAGATCCAACGCAATTTATGAATAAAATCTTAGAAGGACGTTTACCATCGGAAGGACGCTTTAGATGACCATAAGTGGGACCGTTTGGGGCTATAATCCTTTCCAATTCAATCTGATTAATCACATTCTCATATTTTCCATAACCGTAATCATCTCCCTCATAAAGGTCCCAACCAGTAGCAACAACAATAGTCCCTATCTCAAGATCTAGAATTTCCTCTTGCTGAGAAAAATCAACTGCATCTTCCTCACAGGAATCAACACAACTGAAACATTCAACACAAGATTCTCTAACAATGTCATATACAGCAGGTACAGCCTGTGCAAATGCAATATCAATACATTTTCTAGCTGAAAGATTTTCATCAAAATAATTAGGTACATAAATAGGGCAAACATCAACACAAGCTCCACAACCAGTACATTTGGACTCTAGCACATAACGTTGATTTCTTTTCACTTTGATTTTAAAGTTTCCAATGTATCCCTCTACTTTAATTACTTCACTATAGGTTAATATCTCGATATTTGGATGCCTATTCGATTCTAACATTTTTGGCCCCAGAATTCAAATTGAGCAATCGTCTGTTGGAAATGTACGGTCTAATTGTGACATTCTTCCTCCAATTGTAGTATTCTTTTCAACTAAGTATACCTTAAATCCAGCATTTCCTAAATCAATAGCTGTCGATAACCCTGCGATCCCTCCACCTACTACTAAAGCTGTCTTCTTAACAGGGACGGTCATAGTGGGGACATCTTCTAATAATCTTGCTCTTGCCACTCCTGCCTTTATTAATTCAACAGCTTTTTGAATGGCTGCTTCACGTACTTCAGGTGATTGATGTACGAAACTACAGTGTTCTCTGATATTTACAAATTCTAAATATCTAGGTGGTAAGCCAGCTTCGGCAAGTATTGCATGAAAAACTGGTTGATGAGTCTTAGGTGTACAAGCAGCAACTACAATTCTTTCTAGTTTACTTTCTTTGATTTGTTCCTTAATGTAGGTAGATCCTCCTTCAGTACACATGCTTAGATATTCAAAAGCTTTTACTCCTTCTATTTTATTAAGTTCATCCACGATTCTAGGAACATCTAAAATTCCAGCAATGTTAATACCTCAGCGGCACACAAAAACGCCAACAATAGACTTTTTAGCTTCGTTATTTTCTTTGGTCTGGTTTTCAGACAATTTTTACACCTTAGTTTATATATCCTCCTAACTTTTTGCGAGTATATTCAATATGAATACTTATATAATAGTATAAAAACTATAATTTATGTTATTGTTAATAGTTCCTCTTATTAAAATTACATTGTTATTCTATTTTACTCAATAATTTAAAAATCTAGCAAAGATAATCTTTCTCTTTCACGACAAAATTTTAAAACTTATCTTACTGCTAAAAAATGATATTAAGTGAAGAATGTGAGGATTTCATTTTTTCTCGAATTTTTTAAGTTTCTTAATAAGAATAATCAGAAAAAAAAATATGTATTTTATTTAATACCTAATTTATCAAAAAGCTTGTAGAGTTGAACTTTGAAAAAATCTGTTGCTACAAACATTCCTAAACTATACATCCAAACAAAAATAGCAAGTCCCCATCCCAGTGCTGGAAGAAGAAATCCGTAAACAGTTATCATTGTTGCTATCAATTGGGTAATTACTATAGCGAAAAATAATATCTTTGAAGGTTTAATAGACCAAAATGGTCCCCTAGTTCGTGCAACAAACATAGTTAAATGGCCAGCGACAGATAGCTTTAAATAAATAAAAGATTGCAGTATCAATGGGCTCAAATGAAAAACTTCAAGTCCTATATAGAGCATTAAGAAAGATGAACCAACACCAATAATTCCAAGATATGTCGCAACAAAAAGTAATGATTTCATATTCCAAGTTTGAGGTTCATTTTGGTATCTAACGTTATCATAGGAGACTGTCATAATGGGTATGTCATTTAATATAGCCAATAGTACTATCATAAGGGCAGTAACAGGGTAAAAACGAAACACAATAATTGAGAAAGTGATGAAAAGTAAAATCCTTATAGTTTCTGCGATTCGGTAAGTGGCATAATTAGTCATTCTTTGGAAAATTTTACGACTTTCTTTTATCGCGTCAATAGTTACAGAAATTCCCGGTTTCGTTAGAACGATATCGGCAGCTGATTTAGCCGCATCTGTAGCACCTGCCACAGCAATTCCAGCATCTGCTATCTTTAAAGCAGGGGCATCATTTACACCGTCTCCAGTCATTCCAACTATATGTCCACTCTTTTGTAATAGTTCAACCATTTGATACTTATGTTCAGGAAAAAACTGTGCGAACCCATCTGCTTCTTCTACAGTATGTTGCGCTTCACTATTAATTTTTTCCAGAAAAGAAGATGCGTCTATTATGTTTGTTCCTAAATTAACTTGTTTTGCGGTTTCTTTTGCTATGGCAATATGATCACCCGTTATCATTTTTACATTGATACCCATAGATTTAGCAGTATTTATTGTTTCAGCGGAATCATCTCGTGGTGGATCATAGAGAGCAATAAATCCCACTAGATGCCAATTACCAGCAGGATCTGTTTTAGCTACACCCAATGTCCGATATCCCTTTATAGCAAATGCTTCAACATAATTATTTACATTTTCAATGTCATTTGTCTTGTTGATTAATGATAGTATTACCTGAGGTGCACCTTTGGTGACTGTAAAACAATCATGCTTCATATCTTTATTATTGTCAGATATTTCACATACAGTTTCAACAGTGGCTTCTATACGTTTTATTATTGGATCAAATGGTTTAAATACAGTAACTACATAATCTTTTAAAATGATATTATAAGAAAATGATTCTTTAAGCTTATTGATAATTACGTTATCTATAGGGTCTTGATTTTCTTCTTTTGATGCTAAAGCAGCGTATGTTAATACATCCTTTTCAGTAAAATTCGACACTGGTACGATTTCTTTTACCGTAAGTTCATTTTTAGTTATAGTTCCTGTTTTATCAGAACATAATATATCCATACTGGCTAATTCTTCTATAGATACTAACTTACTAACAATTGCTTCTTTTCTAGCTAAAGCCATTGCTCCAATCGCCATTGTCACTGAAAGTACAGCTGGTAACGCAGCAGGTATACCGGAAACCGTCAATATTAATGCAAATTGTAAAGTTTGCAAAATGCTTTCATGACGTAGTGTAGCAATAACAAAAATTATCAATACTATAGCAATAGCTAGTGTAATTAAGTAATTTCCTATTTTTAAAATTGCCTTTTGAAAGTGACTTTTGGTTTTTGTTCCTCCAACTAATTTTGTAGTTTTACCAAAAAAAGTATTTTGCCCAGTTTTTATAACTACAGCAACCATCTCACCTTGCTTAATAATTGCCCCTGCATATTCTTCGTCCATAAAATGCTTTTCAACAGGTAAAGATTCTCCAGTTAACACAGATTCATCCACAATAAGATAATCGCCTTCAATAAGTTTTACATCAGCAGGTACGATATCTCCAAGGCGTAGGCGAATAATATCTCCAGGAACAAGGTCTCTTGCTGGTAATACGATCCATTTTCCATCACGTAATACACGAGCATTTAAGGCTAGTCGCTTTTTTAAAAGTTCAATAGCATTGTCAGCTTTCTGTTCTTCCCAAAATCGAACAATAGCATTTATCATTAATAAAGAAAAAATAATCCAAAAATCTTCCCATTGTTGATCGATTATGGACATAATAACTGCTGCTTCGATCATCCACGGAATAGGACCCCAAAAATTCTTTAAAAAGTTAGTAAAACGGTTTTTCTTTTTCTCTGGAATTTCGTTTGGGCCTAATTTTTTAAGTTTTTCATCAGCTTTGGAAGTTGTCAGACCTTCCCTGCAAGTAGATAATTTGTCTAAGAGAGTGTGTATCTCTTCGTCAGAAATTTCTGACGATACTGTTTCTAAGCACGTGTGAATCACGACACATAAATTATATTTATTCCAGTAATTTTTTTTTAAAAATAATTATAAATTTTTGAATATTTTATGATATTTGAATTTTATGAAATCTGTTCGTAAATTCCGACAAAAAAAATAACCTATTTAAGTCTTTCGATGGGAAAATTTTCCTATTTTATTATTTCCAACGAAAACTAACATTTTCAAATAATACAAATTAGATAGAACTAATTTAAATTGTTGAGTTTATAACTAAAAGTTTGTTGAGTGGTTAAACTTATAAAAAAATATAATAAAAAAAAATGAATTTTTAAATAGATTAGGAGAGTGATTTCCGCTTTCTTAACAAATAAAAACTTACTACTCCGAAAACTGCTACTGCGCTTACTATTGAAATGATAATAATTAAAGTTATTGGAAATTCTTCACCAGGTCCTCCACCTCCTTTTAAAAGAGTTGCGGGATCCACTGCAATATATATCTCAAAATATTTATCTTTATATCCCGAAGCTAAAACTGTCATATTGAGAGGTATGGGGTCCTCTCCAGGAGCTACAGTTATAGTGTCTAATGAAACAAAATACAGTCCATTTCCATAATTTTGGATATCACTAGATACATCTATACCATTCCACCACATAAATATTGTAGCAGAGTCAATTCCATTATTTGTTTCGTTCACTATAGAAAAAGTAAGATTGTATGTATCCATTGAATAAATCATTTTCACAATTTTAACATTTAAAGATTGAAGTGTATTCTTGATAATATCAACAGTTGTAAACCCCGTATTATTAGCAATATCTTTGGCATAGAAAGTAACGGTAATGGGGCCATCTGGAGCATTTTGCCACAATTGTTCATCTATCACTCCATATAAACAGGAAAATGATATATTTGTTATACCTCCATCAATGCTATACCAAGTATCAGCTAAATTTGCTTCATCAATAGTGATATTATATATCGGTGGATATTTACTAAATTCCTCTCCATTGGTTGGCTCTATAATTGCTATTGCCGGTGAGTATTCATCTTTTCTAACTAAAACTGATGCACTTCCTACATTACCAGTTGTATCATTAACATAGAAATCAATTAAAACTGATCCATTTCCAACATCATCCCAAATTAGTTGGTCAATAGTTGTGTTAGTGAAAAATGTTTTATTACTAATCCCCCCATCAAGAGTATACCACATTGAATCAATTGAAGCTTCCTTAACTTTAATATTAAATTTTGGAGCCATCTTTCCAAAAACTTCATTATTATAAGGAGTATTTATTTCAATTGTCGGTGGGACATCCCATAAAAATACTGAAGCATAAGAAACAAAACTATTTGAACAAACAATATCGTTGTATCCATCATTATTTACATCTCCTATGAAGATACCAGTAGGAGAGTCTCCTACTGTCTTAATAAGATCCCCATTCCAATTACCAATGGTTCTATTCCATAAAGTAACTGATATTCGATCATTAGCTTTATCCGTGACTACTATATCGTTAGAGCCATCATTGTTTGCATCTCCTATATAAACAGATTCTCCCCCAAAGCCAATACATCTCCTAATTTCTGGGTTCCAGTCACTTATTAATGTATTCCAAATAAATATTGACACACCATTACCACCACCAAAAATAATATCATTAAAACCATCATTATTCGCGTCTGCTATAAACATAGAATAAGGAAAACTAGTAACTGATTTCGTAATTACTGGATTCCAGTTATCAATGTTATTATTCCACAGATAAATAGAGATATCGGAACTTATATGATTTCCTGCTACAATATCATTATAACCGTCATTATTAACATCTCCAATATATGCACAAGTAGTATAGCTTCCTGCGGATTTTGAAATTGCTGAATCCCAATCACCAGTCATGTTATTCCATAATAAAATTGATATATCTGATCCTGCATAATTAGGAGTAATAATGTCATTATATCCATCATTATTAACGTCCCCAATACAAGGTACTCTTGGATCATCTCCAACCGCTTTACTAATTGGACCTCCCCAATTACCAGTCACGTTATTCCATAATAAAATTGATACATCATTAGTATATCGATTACCAGTGACAATATCATTATATCCATCATTATTAGCATCTCCAACGAAGACTCCATAAGGTCCATCTCCGACAGTTCTGATTATCTCATTATTCCAATCTTTAGCAGTGGAATTCCAGGTAAAAATTCCGATATTATCAGTTGAATCGTAAACAAAAACAATGTCATTAAAACCGTCATTGTTTACATCTCCAACAAAGGTGCTAAAGGGTGAATAAGTTGTTGGTAACATAATCTCATTATCCCAATCTGCATTGTTATACTTCAAAGCTACATCCTGGTTAAAATCATGGAAATAATTTGTATCAATCTTTAGATTTTTGTAAAGAATTGGTGTTAAAAACGAAAATATCAATCCAACTAAAATTAATTTATTTTTCTGACTTTTTTTCAATAATTTCCCCTAAAATTAGTTGTTATTGTATGAGAATTATATAGTAATATTTAACTCTTTGTACTAGTCAAAGAAAAGTATGGAATAAGAAAGAACTAAAAAAGTAGATTTATTGAAAAAATAAAAGAAAAAAAATGGGAAAACAAAAAAAATATAATATTTTAACCTTGAGATTCTGCAATTATATCGCCGAACAATCGCTTTACAGCTTCAATGCGTGTTTCTTCTCCTATTTGTTCAACATTTTTAAGCGAGATCGCTTCTTTTGGGCATACAGCAATGCATTGGGGTTCTCTTACGCCAACTTCAGGATCAATAAATTCTTCTTTCATATTCTCACATAAGTCGCAGACAAGAGCCTTCTGAGAGGATATATGAAGTGAAATAACTCCAAAATCGCATGCACGGATACAAAAACCGCATCCATTACATTTGTCTTCTTCCACAATAATGGAACCTGTTTCTGGGTCTTGCTCCAATGCTTTCTCAGGGCAACTACGCACACAAGGTGAATCTTCACATTTCTGACATGCTAATGCTATATTAAAAATGGGTTCAATTCTTACTCGATGAATTCTAGTATTAATTGGGTTAAACTCAGCATCGTGAACAAAGCTGCAAACACTCTCGCAAGTTTCACAGCCTGTACATAAATTTGGGTCCACGATAATAAATTGGTGCATTACACCTCCCCGCTTCTTAGTTTTAGCTTTTGACATCTTATTTTTTCCCTCCCTTACTTGGTGCTTTTAATTTCCCAATTACAAAATCTAAACCTAAGTTTTTCAACGTTTCATTTGTTGGTATTCCTGTTTCTTTATCCCAGCCACGAGCTTCATAATATCCACTCAATAGTGTCTGATACCCCTCCTCCTTTAGAACGACACCTTTTGCTGGTCCTTTTGTATGAGCTTCTTTAAAGAATCTTTCTGGTGGATGATCATCTGCTCTTGTCCATCCTTCTCTGATATTAAAGCACTTGGACAAAGTCACAATTGCATCGCCACGGAGTAAAATTGATTCTTCGGTATGTGGAATTCCAGTAACTAGTTCATATACTTTTGCCATTTCAGCATCAGATTCGTAAATTCCTCGCGTAAATTTACAAACTATATAGGAATCGATAAGAGCATACACATCTTCAAGTTGCTTTATTGCTTTACCTCTTTCCAGTGGCTTATCGTAACTAAATCTATCGAATGTACCTTTAGCATCAAGACCATAGGATCCATTTCTAAGATGGCAAGCTCCTCGTACTGATACACTTTCACCTACAGCAAAAGAACTCATTCCATGAAGATCGAAAGCAGGCATTTCTAGTCCTTTAATATGCATACCGTAATAACTAGCGTTTTTCTTTCCCTTCTCCTCTAACCTTTTTCCAGCTTCTCTTACTCCATCTCCAAAGATTTCTCCAGCAAAACCTTTACCAAGAATCATCTCTTCAGTAAAGCGTACTAAATTAGTTGTAGAGCCAAAAGGTAATTTATATCCTAATTCTTTTTCTGTGATAATGCCTTCTTCGAAGCATTCACATGCCATAGCAGCAGTAACGCCTCCAGATATAGCATCGATACCTAAATCATCGCATAAAGTAATACATTTGAATACGGTTGGCCAATCGGGATTTCCACAAGCAGTACCAAATCCATAACATAACTCTACATCTACGCTAGCATATGTATTAGGCCAATTTGGATGACTTTTTGGGATTTTAGCGATGTGATCACAGGCTATTGAACACTGTGAACATGCAACTTTTTTAACCACCCAATCAATATTAAGAGAATCTCCAGTAAATGTACCATCATCAATTTTTTCCCATGATCCTTCACGGTGATTGAAGGTAGGCATCATGCCAAGTTTATTATAACTAGTTAATCCTGAAGGGGTTCCTAAATCTCGATATTTTGCAGTAGCGGGTCCATTTGCTACTTTGATCAATTTCTTTGCAAGTTTATAAAATTCAGGAGGATTGGCGACTTTAGTTCCTTTAGTACCTCTAAAACAGACAGCCTTTAAATTTTTAGAGCCCATTACTGCACCCATACCAGTCCGACCAGCTTGTCTATTACGATCATTTGTAATGCAGGCCATATGACTCATACGTTCTCCAGCTGGACCAATAGCCATAACTGCAAGTCTGTGATCTTGAAATTCTTCCCTTAACATTTCTTCTGTCTCCCAGCAACCTTTTCCCCATACTGTATTTTTACACGCTACCAAATAATAGTCATCATCATCTACAACCATGTAAACAGGTTCAGGAGATCTACCCTTAAACACAATTAAGTTCATTCCAGCCCTTCGAGCTTGAGCTCCTACAGACCCAGAAGAAATTGCCATGCCAAACATTCCAGTCAAGGGAGATTTTGCAAACACTCCATATTTGGAACTAGTTGGTAAGATAGTTGTAGGAAATGGTCCATGAGCATAAACAAATACATTATCAGGGCCAAGAGGATCCACATTTGGTTTAAGCTCATCCCAAAGTACTTTTGCACCAAACCCATAACCTCCAATCCAATCTCGGCAGAATTCTCTAGACAATTCGGTTTTTTCAATTTTACCATTGGTTAGATCAACATCAAGACGCGTCTGGGTATACCCTTTTACATCATCGGGTACAGCTACTTCCTTAGCTTTACTCATGTTTTTCACTATTTTTTAGTTTATAATTCGATATTAAACAATTTAATATAGAGAATAACTCTTTATTAGGTTAATTGTTAGATTTATCTAATTCAGTCTTTAAAAATTAAATTCTATTATAAATAAGTTAACCTTTTATTAGGATTTATTTTATTGAAGGTTCATCTTTTATAACATAAGGAATTAATTAAAAAAATAAAATACACTTTAATAATCAATAAAGAAGTTGTAAAAAGTAGAAAAGTAAAACTAAATCTCGCAACAATATATTATATTTTAAAAACAAGAGAATTGATATAATTTGCCTTATAAAATTTTGGATAAAAGAGCACTTGGAACGAGTGGTTTGATATATGAAATGCTTTTAAATGCTCCTTTAATTGCTAAGAAAGCATTTCCGGGTAATTTTATTCTGTTAAGGATTAATGAAACTGGAGAAAGGTTTCCCCTAACAATTGCTAATTATGATGAAAAAAAGGGAACAATAACTATAGTCTTTCAAGTTGCTGGAAAAAGTACCAAATTACTCTCTCATCAAAATATTGGAGATGAAATACTTGATCTGGTTGGACCATTAGGTAATAAAATTCATATCCAAAAGTACAAATTTCCTGTTATAATTATTGGAGGAGGTGTAGGAATCGCAGAATGTTATCCTCAAGCAAAAGAATTAAGAAAAGCGGGAAATAGAATTATCTCCATAATAGGTGCAAGAAATACTGGATTACTCTTTTGGAGAGATAAGATCCGCTCTGTTAGCGATGAATTAATTATATGTACCGACGATGGAACTGAAGGAATTAAAGGAGTTGTCACTCAACCATTAAAAGAAATCATCTCTCGAGAAAGGATAAGCCTTGTAATCGCTATAGGCCCATTAGTTATGATGAAGTATGTGGCACGAACAACCGATGGTTCTGGAGACTTACCAAAGGTAAAAACCTTTGTTTCTTTAAACACGATCATGATAGATGGCACAGGAATGTGTGGTGGCTGTCGTTTCTCAACTTTAGAAGGTGATATTTATTTTGCTTGCGTAGATGGACCAGATGTTGATGCTCATGTAGTAGATTTTGATAATCTCATGAAACGGTCTAAAAGATTTATTGAACAAGAAAAACAAGCATTAGTTAATTATAATCATGAATGTAAGGCAATAGAAAAATTGCAGAGTGAGGGCTCTCATGATGGAAATTAGTTCAGCATTAATCGATATACTGCTTAACAATAAAGATAAGATATTGGAAGCGGGTAAGTATAATGAAGAAGAATTTATGAAACTTTTAGACTCTGTAACAAAAGTAGAAAGAGAAAGACTAGAGGTTTTGAATAAAATTAAGGAATTAGGATCAATTGATATTTCTATATTACAAAAAGAATTAGGGGGTTCGGAAGAAAGCATATTATGTAAGGTAGAATCATTAAGAGAATTAGGTTTATTACGTTTCATTGGTGAAAAACCAAGATTTTTTGCTGAATTTATTGAAAATTATGAAATAGAAGGAGTTTTTCCAACTACCGACTTGATTAAAGAAAGCAATCTTTGTTGTGGATGCGGTTTATGTGTTTCAGTCTGTCCCGTTAATGCTATTAATTACTCCGAAGGAAGTTTCGAACTAGATAAAGATTTATGCATTAAATGTGGTTTATGTTATTCGGCGTGTCCGCGATCTTTTTTTCCAAAACCATTGGAGAAGATTCCTGATAATCATGATACAAATATTAATTTTGTAGAACCTTTCCATTATTTTCGTGAAATCTGTACAGCTCAAACTACTGATAAAAGAATTAAAGGTGTGGCTCAAGATGGTGGGATAGTCACAACCTTGCTCAAGACTGCTTTTAGAGAAGGAATTATAGAGGCTTCTTTTGCTGTAACAACAGGAGATTTGCCATTAAAGCCTATACCGATACTAGTTAAAAATGAGGAAGAGCTCTTAAAAACAGCTGGAACTAAATATACAAATGTTCCTTTACTTAAAATCTTTCAAGATGCAAAGGATCACGGTAAAATTGCAATAGTTGGTACTCCATGTATAATGAAAGCATTAAGAAAACTCTCACTCTGTCCTATTAATAAACCTTTTTATGATAATATTATTTTAAAAATTGGTTTATTTTGCATGGAATCTTTCGATTATGAAAAAATTGTTGAGTTACTCAAGAATGAATTTAATGTATATCCTTCTGAAGTAAAAAAAATGGATATAAATAAGGGTAGCTTTATCATCTACAATCAAGATAGCATCCCATCTAAAATTCCAATTAAAAAAATTAAGAAATATGGTAGATTTGGTTGCTTTTTCTGTGAAGATCTCACAGCAAATTATGCTGATATTTCTGTAGGATCAATTGGTTCAGAGCCTGGTTGGTCCACTGTAATTGTTCGAACAAAGAAGGGAGCTGAATTCTTTAAGAAAGCCCTAGATTTAGAAATGGTTATTAAAGAAGATATTAAAGTAGATAACCATCACTTTAAGGAATTAAATAGAATTGCTGCCTCTAAACTAAAACATTACATTGAACACCACAGAGTAAAGATGATAGAACAAGATCCCAACGAGAGGATAAATAATTTTGAGGAAGTTCCTTGCGGATTAACAGATGAGATGATGAATCAAGAAGTAAACAGATGTCTACAATGTGGTTTACCTTTATGCATAACAGGATGCCCAGTAAATATACGAATTCCAGAATTCATTAAACTATTAAAAGAAGGAAATAATATAAAGGCTCTCTATAAAATAAAATCTAATAATCTTCTTCCTGCTATCTGTGGTAGAGTATGTCCACAAGAAACACAATGTGAAGAAGCTTGTATGCTTAATTCTATTGGAGAACCAATTGCGATAGGACACTTAGAAAGATATATTGCAGATTGGGAAAGAAAAAATAAATTAAAAGAATGTCCTGAATGCGCTCCTCCAAATGGTATTAAAGTTGCAGTCATAGGATCAGGTCCTGCTGGATTAACATGTGCGGGAGAATTAGCAATGAGAGGATATGATGTCACTATCTTTGAAGCATTTCATGCAGGAGGTGGTGTGTTAACCTATGGAATCCCAGAATTTAGATTACCAAAAGAAGTCGTAAAAGAAGAAATTGAAACACTTAAAATGCTTAATGTAAAAATTAACTACGATGCAATTATTGGCAAAATTTTAACAGTTGATGACTTAAAAGAACAGGGATACAAGGCATTCTTTATAGGCGTTGGAGCTGGATTGCCTTCTTTTATAAAAGTAGCGGGATTAAATTTGAATGGAGTTTTAACCGCTAACGAATTTCTTACAAGATCGAATTTAATGAAAGCCTATAGATTTCCCGAATACGACACCCCTATAAAGGTTGGAAAACTCGTAACGGTTATAGGTGGTGGTAATGTTGCTTTGGATTCGGCTAGAACTGCTCTAAGATTAGGAGCTGAACAGGTAACCATTGTATATAGACGTTCGGAGGCAGAGATGCCTGCGAGGAGAGAAGAATATCACCATGCAATAGAAGAAGGGATAAAATTTGAATTTTTGACTAATCCCGTGAGATTTATTGGAGATGAAGATGATAATGTTAAACAAATGGAGGTTATAAAAATGAGACTTGGAGAACCAGACCAATCAGGCCGTAGAAGACCTATTCCTATTGAAGATTCCGAATATCTTATCGAAACTGATACTATAATCATTGCTATAGGTACAAGAGCGAACCCTACCCTCACAAAATCAATTCCAGAGTTAAAACTAAACAAATGGGGATATATTGAAACTGACGAGGAGGGTCAAACTAATATTGAAGGTATCTTTGCAGGTGGTGATATAGTTACAGGTAGTGCAACAGTTATTTCTGCGATGGGAGCTGGTAAGAAAGCGGCAGCAGCAATTGATAATTATTTGCAGGAAATATCTACATAAATACAAAAATCTTTATTTTTAGAATTCTTTTTTGTTTTTGCTAGGAATGCCTGGAGGGCATATCTTCAAACAATATGAGCAATAATTATTATTAAGTAAAGACTCTATGCATTTAGAGCGATCAATATGTGTAAGAATTCCCGAATTTTGTGCTATTGGCTTTTCATAAACAGCTCCTCCTTTACAGTTTTCTACACATGAACGACACCTTTTACAAAATTCTTTTAATTCATTTAAATTTCGTATTTTGCTTTTGGGAATATTAGCATCTGTAGTAATCATGCTCCATCTTTGTCTTGGTCCAAATTCAGGTGTAATTATAAGTCCATTTCTTCCCAGAATTCCCAGACCTGCTGCAACTACATGAGGGCC
>JBHLON010000082.1:1297-6380 GCA_048940445.1 Promethearchaeota archaeon | reverse complement strand
AAAATTATTGGATTAGAATAAAGTGGAATTGAACTTCCCCTTACAAAAGGAATCATCATTAAGAAAAGTACTACGGGGATTAACAATAAACCAATTAATATTTTAAGTTTCATTTGAGTAATATTTTTCTCTGAACACATATATTTCTTTTAACAATTAATTCAAAAACTAAAGTGTCTCTAAGATGTTCTGGAATCGCTTACTTGAAATTTTGTCTTTTAATTTGATGTTCTGTATATGGGGTAAGCATAAAATTTATTCAAAGAATTATATAGTACACCATGTAATTCTGCTTTATGAACATATGTTATTTTTGCATTATAACCAAAGCAGTGAGGATATAATCTATTGGCTAAGTACCATTGGATATTTTTATAGATTGTATTTCTGGCATTATCATCTGTTGTTTGTACGGCGAGAGCTATCATACCATTTAATTTTGTGTCATTCACTTGAGCCGAGTCATAACTTGATGCAGGATTAAATAAGGGATCAAGCATGTTAAAGGGATCCAGATAGGTTGGGGCGAACCCAGTCCAAAATAGACCTAACTCCTCTTGATCGACAAACAACTTTCTGAGAAATGCATCCCATGTTATCCCATCACCTATAACTGTTATTCCTATTGCGGGAAGCCACACACTTAATGCATTATATATATCTTCCCTCATAGGATTACCGATATTGTAACTATAGTTGAGTGATAACAGATTAGCAGCTAACCATTGAGCATCAAGAGGATCATTATTTACTGGCAACCCAGAAGCATATCCCGCATCCACAAGAGTCTGTCGAGCAACTACCAAATTATAATCTGCTGGGACAACAGAAGCATTATATGCTGCTCCAAAACCAGGAGAAATCGGACCGCTTGCCCTGATAACTAGACCATTCACTATTTCCTCAATAATATACGAATAATTGATAGCATATGAGATAGCCTTTCTCCAAGGAGTATCAATATCTTTATTGTTCATACCAAGATATTGATATGCCAAACTGGGAAGACCATAAGTATCAGTAAAATGCTCAACATGGATTGTGGGATCTGTGTCATAGGTGTCGATCAATGAAGGGATAAAACCGTCTATATAATCCATTTCATATTTTGGTGGAACACCACCACATTTACTCGTAGGGAAACATCTAATAAAATCCATATAATAATATAAAATTACTTCTTCGAAAAAGGCTGGTGCTTGCCAATAATAATTCCAACGGGTAAGTCTAACTTCAATATTAGGGATATAATATTGAAAAGCAAAAGGACCAGTCCCAATAACTCTACCTCCTGTAAGAGAAATATATCTATCTGCAGGAGTAGAAACTGGAGACAACATAGCACTGGCTACATAACATAATAAATCTAAGAAAGGAGCATAAGGACCATTGAGGTAAATGGTTACGTTATAGGCATAATCAGAAACAACATGATTTATAATAGGTTCACCACTGGGTAAAAAGTATAAGGGAGCAGGTTCTCCAACAGTCATAGTGGGTGGAAGGGTTCCTGTACAATTGAATAGATATAACATTCTATCAAAATTCCATTTAGTCGCATTTGCGTTAAAACTAGTTAAATCATGGAATACAATTCCTTCTTTAACTTTTATTTCAAGACAAGTTTCATTTTTCCAAAAGTAACTTTCCGCAAGGAGGGGAATGCGTGGTAGACCATGATCCGAAAGATTATAAGTAAAAAGTGTTTCCACCACTTGTTCAAGGACAGTATTAGATGCAGAATCCCATGAGTTTACGGGATCAAGAACATGAGGTGGTGATAAAGCACCATATACAAGAGTTAAATTAAGACCGTAATGCCTTGGAAAATATCTTAAATATAATTTATATAAAAGTGTGACATTTCCAACTCCAGATACTGATAACGCTATGGCTAATCCAATAACAATTATACTTTTCTTTTCCATTTTTTTACATACCTTCTTCTAACGTAGAAAAATTGAAATGAGGATTAAAATGATCTTTTTGTTTTTGACGAATGATTATATCCTCTGGAAACATATAAATTTATTGACAAAATATTCAAATTGTTAATTTTCCAATGTTGACTTTAAGATTGTTGAAAATTTTCCTGGAATTACCTTATTAAGAAAAATTTCAGTACAATTGTTAAATTGAGCAAATTGGAAAACTCCTTCTCCTAATCTAGAAATTAGATTTTCATTTAAATCAGTATCAATATAAATTGTAACTATTTCTAATTTTTTTTCTTTTCGGTGAACTTTGGCATCAATATTACCTATTAGTTCATAGTTATCTAAAATCGGCAATAGAAAAAAGCCTAATTCTCGTTTATTTTTAGGAATATAAGCTTCAAATTTATAATCAAAGTTCCAAATTTCTTTTGGATAATATCGATCTCGTATTATATTATCAAATGGGCTCAATAGTTTTACTGGTAAATCGTCTTTTGGGTTATCTTGAGATCTTAACAATTGATTATAATTCTCTTCAGTAAGGTAGAATTTCTTATTTACATTGCCTATTTCTTTAGGGATTAAAACCCCCTCACTAACACAATTGTCCAAAAAGGTATTTAAATTTTGTTTTTCATTATCCCAAACAATTTTTGGAAAAATGCTACCTAAATAATTCCAAATATCATCAATACTGGCAAGACCTAAAGCATTTAATATGATTCCTAGCATATGATGAGGTAATTCATCCTTTTCCATAGGTTCTGAACTGATATTAGGAGGCAGAACTCTTTCTGGTATATCATAATAGCGTTGAAAGCCTTTTCTGTAAGACACAAGCAATTTTCCAGTATGAAATAAATACTTTAGAGCAATATTTTCTGCTTTTAATTCCCACCAGCCTTCCCTCCGTACTTTAGTAGCATTTTTAAAATCAGAACTACATGTAGGACCAGAAAATTTAATATACTTATATACACGATCTATAATTGCTTTATTTTCTGGAATCCAGTTCTGTGTCCAATTTCCTGGATTTTTGCTCATATAATCTATAATCCAAGCATAAAAAGGATACTCTTCGATTGGTAAAAAGCATAACATATGAGAAAAGTTCTCAAAAATTTTGCCTTGCTTTTCCCATTTCCATACATCTTTCTCTTTGTAATTCATTAAGCGATTGAATAATGTGAGGTCTTGAGCACGTGCTACAACTGAAATGGTATCGATCTGCACATTATGGATTTTTTTAATAACATCCAGTAAACTATTTGTTGGATGATCAGTTCTGAGACATTGATTTTCTAATATTAATTTTCTTGCTTGATTTATAGAAACTGATTCTGACATATTCTTTCAAAAGCCTACTTTACTTTCGACCAATTGCCCTGAATGGTAAAGCCTTATTAAATGTCTCATAATCATAAATTCTTCGACTATCGACTAAATTCGGTATCTTCATATACTTTTTAAATATATCGGGAGTCAATTTTTCAAACTCTTCCCATTCTGTGATTAAAAGTGCACAATCAGAATCTTTCAATGCTTCCTCAATTGAAGGAGCATAATAATTGATTTTTTCCCCCAATTCAATTTTAGCAGTTTCATTAGCTTTCGGATCATATCCTATGATATCTTTTACCTTTCTCCTATGTAGCTCATTAACAACGCGTATACTAGCTGCCTCCCTCATATCATCAGTCCCAGGTTTAAATGCAAGCCCAAGTAGCGTTATTCTTTTACCTTCTAGCTTTCCTAATAATTCTTGAGCTAAATCTGCAATATGGATTGCTTGATCATCATTAATGTCTAAAACAGCTTCTAAAAGTCTTGAACTATAACCTTTTGATTTTGACCAGGCTTTAATCGCATTAACATCCTTATGAAAACAGGATCCGCCAAATCCCGCACCCGCTTTCAAAAATCGTGGACTAATACGATAATCAAGACCAACTCCTTTCATTACTAGATTTACATCTACATCTGGAACTAATTCAGCAAAATTAGCAAATTCATTAGCATAACTTATTTTAGTTGCTAATAAACAGTTATTACCATATTTAACTAACTCAGCACTTTCAATATTCATTCTTAATATTGGGCAGTTCTGCAGATGATCACCATAGAAGTACTCATAAAATTCCTGTAAGATATCTCCACTTTTTTTATCATATTCCCCTATTATAATCCTATCAGGATGCAAAGTATCTTCAATCGAACGGCCTTCTGCTAAAAACTCAGGTTGCATAATTAAACCTACGTCTTTTCCTATCTGTTTTCCAGAGATTTGAGAGATTATTTCTCCTACAAGATTACGGGTTGTACCAGGGACAACCGTTGATCTAACTACCACTAGATGATATGAATCTTTTTGTTTCAGAGCTCTTCCTATTTCTTTAGCTGTACTTTCTATAAAACTTAAATCTATACTTTTATCTTTTCTCATAGGCGTTCCTTGAGTTATCATTGATATATCTGTCTCCATTACTGCTTTAATTGGATCAGTTAAACATTGGAGCATTTCAGGGTTATTTTTCTTAATATTGTCCATTATTTCTTGTAAATCGGCTTCATAGAAAGGTGCTTTTCCTTCATTTATAATAACTGCTTTTCTTTCATTATGAGTCGAAGCTAATACCTTGATATCCTTGTTTGCAAAACATGCTGCTGAACATAACCCAATAAAACCAGTCCCTAAAATTGATATCTTGAATTTAAACATTTTATAGAAGTCTTGTATTATTAATTGAGATACTTTATGTTATTTGGAATTCTAATTAAAGATTATTATGAATATCAAATAAATTTAAAATAAAATGAAACTAGTATTACATTTATGATTACTTTTTGAAATATCAATCTCTTGAGTATTAATTTCAAAAAGACTAAAATGATATAGGTAAAAACGAAATATGAAGGAATTAAGAAAGAAACTAAGAATATCCGATAAGGCTATAAAAGCAGTAAATGATTTCATTTTAAATGAAGATAACCCATTAATCAATGATCTTCTTGAATTATTGGATAAGTATGGTGGGATTGAGGAAATAAATAGGAAAGCGAAAGAAGCATCTAAAATTGATAATCTAATTCATCGATTAGAGAAAATTAATTCTAATTATGTAAAAGATCTTGAATGGCTTATCAAT
>JBHLON010000082.1:0-1197 GCA_048940445.1 Promethearchaeota archaeon | reverse complement strand
TGAATTCAAAATTAGCGTTTATATGGGGAATGATAATCCCTATGCTTGCCTTTGGACTTTATTAACAGCTAAACTATTTGCACGTGAGGATGGAACGAGTCCTTTAATTGGCTTTAATCTTGCTAATTCTGTAAATAATCAAACTCTTGAACTAGCTGCTTATATTCGCAAAAAGTTTGATTTTGAAGATGTTGTCAGATTAGAACATCATATAACAGAAACTTGGAAAAGCATAGTTAGACAACCTTATGATCGAAGAGATGAACTCCTCGAACTAGCTCAGAAGGTTAAAAACATAAGTGCAAAACATGAAGGAGGTGATGTTGAAATAGAAGAGAAACGAGAACATCCTACCGACATACTTGAATATTTTATGCCAAAGGAAGAATTGAAAAAAGCAGGATTATGGGATTATTTACGTATTAATCATCTAGATAGATAT
Source organism: Promethearchaeota archaeon (assembly GCA_048940445.1). Classification (GTDB taxonomy): domain Archaea; phylum Asgardarchaeota; class Lokiarchaeia; order Sigyniarchaeales; family SOKP01; genus SOKP01. The sequence goes on along the minus strand of JBHLON010000082.1, from coordinate 755 downwards.
CGTGCTGTAAATCACACAGCTAAAGCACTGACTAAAAAAGGCATCCCATTTATTGCTGCACAAAATTTGCACCATCTTAAATAGAAATAGGTGGGAAATTTGAAGATTTTACCCCAATATTTTAAACAACTATTGAAAGTCTATAGAAGAGACTTTATTTATTTATTAAAAAAAACTATATTAAACTTTTTTTTTCAATTAACAAAAACAGAAGATTTAATTAAAAATATTAATTCTGTACTTGAAAAATGTAATACTCATATGACTTATTTCGTAGCGGGATACATCCTTGAAGGTCATCCTGAAAGAGTAAATCTTTTTAAAAATTCAGTACACATAGCACTTCCTCATGGATATAAACATTTTAATTTACAAGAATTAAAAGTCAGCCAAGCTATTCATGAAATAAAAAAATCAAAACAAACATTTGAAAAAAATAATCTTGAATCATGGTGTTTTCGTGCGCCTTATGCGGTCAATTCTATTAGTAACCTTGGAAAGATTAAATTCTATAAGGTTCTTAAGGAGATGGGTTTCTCATGTTCTAGTTCAGAATTTCAAGAAAAACCTCCTTGGAAGCCAATAAATCAAATTGTTCCCGAATTTGTAATAGCTCGACCAAGTGATGATCTTCTAATCGATAAATTGGGAATTTGGGACGCCAAAGTCATCGCTAAGCATTTTATTAAATCAATTCGTAGTACGAAAGGTTCAATAATAATTTTTGATATGCACCCATTACGAATGGGACAAAA
>JBHLON010000040.1:2346-27824 GCA_048940445.1 Promethearchaeota archaeon | reverse complement strand
GTTTGTGATGGAGAAAACGTATTTATTGGTGCTATTGTTGAACATATAGAAAATGCTGGAATTCATAGTGGTGATGCGACAATGGCAATTCCCCCACAAACTATTTCTAGAGCCATTATATCAAAAATAGAAGAATACACTCAAGAAATTGCTTTAGCTCTTAAAATTAAAGGACCATTTAATATCCAGTATCTTGTTAAAAACGGTGGAGTATATGTGATCGAATGTAATTTAAGATCAAGTCGTAGTATGCCCTATGTTTCGAAAACGCGGGGAATAAATTTAATGAAATTAGCAGCCGAAGTCATTATGGATAAAAAGATTTCAAAACGGCTAATGGATTTACCAATGGGCCCTTATATAGCTATCAAGGCACCTATGTTTTCATTTATGAGATTAGATAAGGCAGATCCAATCCTTGGTGTTGAGATGAGTTCAACAGGAGAAGTTGCATGTATTGGTAGCGATTTTCCTGACGCCTTGATGAAAGCACTCGAAGCAACGGAGATGGATGTCCCTCTTAATGAAGGAAATATCTTGCTCTCTGTAGGAGGGGAAAGTCTTAAACAAAAAATTATACCACTAGCTAAAAAGTTAAAAGAACTAGGTTTTGCGATATTTGCAACTGAGGATACAAAAAGGGTGTTAAGCGAAAACAGTATCAATGCTGTGAGATTATATAAAGTGCATGAATATGGGATGGAACCAAATATAATGAGTTGCTTGCAAAATGGGCACATAGATATGGTTATTAATATTCCATTAGCAACTACCGTTGAGGAGAAGTTCATAAAAATTATGGAAGATGAGTATGCAATTAGGAGAATGGCAATCGATTACAATATCCCCGTTATAATCAATTTACAATTAGCTGAAGCCATTGTTAATGCTATTGAAAATGTTCGGAAAAAGAATATTGAAATCAAATCCTTAAACGAATATCATAAATCTTTAAAAGAGATTTATTGGTAAAAATAAAAGAATTAAAAATATAATTAAAATTAGCTCATCGTTGAATTTTTGTGAATATCCAAGGGACCAAGGTAGTTAATATTGTTGCTAGGATGAAATATCGAATAAAATCCCAAATTTGCCCTAAGAAGTCTAAAGGAATATATCTCAAGCCTAAGTAGAGAACTAAAGTGATAACTATACCGATTATAAAATTCAAGATTTTTTGTTTTGTATTAATTTTTCGTGGGTCGTATTCGATATATTCTTTATTTATAATATATCCTAAAGAGAGACCCATCATGCTTCCTGTTATTAATCCATAAACAGATTCAGAAGTAGGAAAGATTAAAATAGCTATAATAAACAAAGCAATGGGTATTATAATTGATACTAAGATTTTTATTATTAACTTAGATTTTCCTATAATCTCTGAGATTCTTGGTTCCAATAGAATGAAAATGATCAACCACACTATTCCTATTAACAATCCGCCCCATATATCTTCCACATCATGAACTCCTACAATTATACGAGATATAGCTATTAAATATACAAGAATTATGAAAAACCATGCAATATATCTCTTTCCTTTTTGATAAGCTTCATAGCCTAGATAAGCATAACCAGCTACACTTTGTTGTGCATGTCCAGAAGGAAAACCAGGATCAGTATACCCTGTTTTTATGTTTGTCCAAGGCCTAGGGTCTTGTATTATATCCTTCAATAATGAATTAATGTAATATGATCCTAAAATACTAAGAGCAAAGTTTTTAGCAAATCTAACATCATAAACAAACCAAAGAGTTGCCATTACTAATATTATGAATGTAGTATCACCCAAAAAACTGATTGCACTAAAAATCATATAAGTTATGTCATTAGTAAAGAACAATTCATCGAAATAAATGTTATAACCTGAATATATTAGTATTAAGCCAATTACAAATATAGCTATAATATTAATAACAATGAATAGAAACAATTTTTTAGAAAAAATTTTGCTTTCACTCAAAACAAATTCCCTTTTTTAGATTATAATTTTATAAAAATTCGATATATCATATTCTTATAAACTTATATAAAAAAATTCCGTAACTATTAAAAAATCATTTTAGACTTAATAGAAAGCTTGAAAAGTTTTAATAGACTTAATAATTTTTAGATATACTTAACGATTTAGCAAAGAAAAGAATTGAAACTAAAGGATTAAGGTGACAAACTAATCTATTATCGTGGATATATTTTGATTAGGCTAAAAATTATTGATACTCAATGGGATATCGTTAAAAAGTTAAAAGATTTTAGTTCGAATACTTCTGATAAAAATTGGAAAATTACATATGTAACACCCACTTATGGCGGATGGGATTTATTAATTGAGTGTATTTTTAGTAATTTAGGTGAATTAGAGAAAATTATTTCATTTTGCAGGCTTGACAATGATTTAAAACAATGGATTGAGGCCACAACTACTTTAATAAGTGTCAGAAAAAATTTTCAAACTTAACATTATCTTAACCTAGATTAGATTATTTATAATGATTTCAGAAATATCTGATGAATATTCTCCAGTTCTCCTAATACTTTCAATAATATTACCTATTTCAATAGCAAATTGAGCTGCATTTTCTGAATTGAATATTATTTTCTCACATGCATTTAAAAACGTATCAATAGATTCTATATTTTCATTTGCTAATTTTAGGTCTTTTCTTAACCAAGCATCGAGGCTTATGTTTAATAGCTCTAATGAAATTTTACTCACATCAGTAATACTCTTAAATAGTTGCTTATCTATTTTCTTATAATCGATTTTTAAAACATTTCTAGCGATATTCACAGCATGATCTCCAATACGTTCTAAAAACTTACTTATAAATTGAAAATTACTAGCATCTTCTAAAGTAATATTCATTTTCTGGCATAAAATGATATCTCTAAGGACTATATGTGATTGTCGTTCAACCAACCAATTAAGTTTATCAACCTGATCATCTCTTTCAATTACTTTCTTCGCTAAAGCTTTGTTACCTGTCTCCAAAGCCATAACAGCATCTTCATGCATAGATTGAGCTAAGATATACATTCTTTTTATAGTCTTTTCAAAAGGCATTTCTTTAGGATTAATTAGATCTTTAATTAGTAAATATTGACTAGTTTCTTCTATAATTTCAGGTCCCATAGCAATATTGATAAAATTTTCTATGCATTCTCTAATTTCGGATTTAAATTTGCTTCTGCTAGTCTTCATTTTAATAATTGTATAACCCATAACATAAGCCCCAATAAGTAATCGGAATAAGTAGGTTGCGTTATTAATATTATCAACGTCAAAAATCTTTTCTTTTACATATTCTTGAGAATTTATATAGGGTGTTATTAATAAGTTCCCATCTGGTTGTGAAAGTATTCCAATCGTATCTTTTGCTACAATACCATGTTTTTCAATCCACTCTTTTGGAAGACTAATTATGTATGAAGAGCCCCCAGTTTGTTGAACTCTTCGTGTATCGATATTATATTCCATATATATACCCTCTTGATTTTCTATTAATACCTATTTATTATAATTATATCTTTATAGAAAAAATCTATCTATATATTTTATATATTTTTTCTCTAAAAAATCTTAAAATTATAAAAGGAAATCAGAGTGCTAAATACAGGCATATATAGATAAACCAAAAAATATATAAGTATATAAAATATCGATTAAGATGAATTAAATTAATACTAAGTATTCTTAATAGAGAGTTCATAATACAATTTGAAAAATATCTACAGAGCTAAAGATTTTTTTTAATAATCATTAAATATACTTATTATTACAGATAGTATGAAATATAAAGATTTAATTCAATGAATATTGATGGTTTCAGAAAAACATAAAACAACGGAAGAATATGTCTTTGAATTTTATGATGAAGATTTCGCTGAAACATTCGAAGAGGAAATCTCAGAAAAGAAAGAAAAATATAATGAAATCAACTTTGAAAATGATTTAAATGAAGAGCAACTCAGTGTGGTGAACAATATCCATGGCCCAATGTTAGTAATTGCTGGAGCAGGCTCAGGGAAAACGAGAACGATTGTCTACTCTGTTGCAAAATTACTTTTATCTGGAATAAAACCAAGCGAAATAATGTTAGTAACCTTCACTAATAAAGCTGCAAATGAAATGATCAAAAGAGTAGAACAACTACTTGGTAAGAGACCAAAAGGAATATGGGCAGGAACTTTTCATTCATTAGCTAATCGATTTTTAAGGATGTATGCTAAGACGATGGGACTAAAACCTAATTATATTATTATGGATGAGACTGACTCAAAGGGATTGATGAAACTCGCTATAGGGGATGCAAATGTAAAAGAAGAGATTGAGGAAAGATTTCCAACTGCGGGAATGTGTAAGGATATTTTATCTTTTTCTATTAATTGTAATAAAGAAATTAAGGAGATTGTTCAGTGGAAATATAGTCAATTTGATAGCGAGCCAGTTATCCAGAAATTAAAGGAAGTATTTGATCTCTATAGAAAAAAAAAGGCAAAGGATAATTTAGTTGATTTTGATGATCTTTTAGTGTTTTGGAATAAACTATTAGATGAAAGATATGTGGCAAAACTTGTAGCAAAGCGTATTAAATATATATTAGTAGATGAGTATCAAGATACAAATTATATTCAAGATAAAATTATCAACAAAATTGCCCAACAAAACGTAGAACATAATGTTATGGCTGTTGGGGATGATGCTCAAAGTATTTACGCATTTAGAGGGGCTAATTATGAAAATATCTTAAACTTTGAAAGTCGTTATAAGGATTGTAGACGCTATACTATAACATTTAATTATCGAAGTATTCCTGAAATCTTAGAATTGGCAAATGATTCAATTAGATATAATAAAAAGCAATATCATAAGAAAATGAAACCAACAAGGGAAGCTGGAATCAAGCCTTATCAAGTAAACGTTGGTGATGACTGGGATCAAGCTCGATTCATAGCGAATCAAATTTTAAAATTACGATCAGATGGGTTTGAATTGTCCGAAATGGCTATTCTAATTAGAGCCGGTTCTCATTCTTTGAGAATTGAGATGGAACTTAAAGCTAAAAATATTCCCTATGAAGTACGGGCTGGAGTAGCTTTTTTCGAAAAAGCACATATTAAAGATATGTTAGCTCACTTAAAAGTACTTGAAAATCCATTTGATGAAATTTCTTGGATGAGAATCTTTTCAATAATTCCTGGTATTGGTACTAAATCAGGAATTAAGTTATTTACTGCGATTTCTAAAACTGATAACCCTATTCAAAATATATCCAGCAAGATATTTCTTGAAGAACACTTAAAAGGGTCAAGAATCTCAGAAATTGGTAAAAAAAAACTTATTTCTCATACAAAACAACTCATTCCCTTTAAATCAGAAGATAATGCGGATGAAGTCATCCAAAATTTGATACCGTTGCTTGAAGAACATCTAAAAGCCAAGTATGATAACTGGCAAGATCGAATCGAAGACCTAATTCAATTAGGCATTTATGCTAAAAATTTCCCATCAGTCCAAAAGTTTTTAGAAAATCTGAGCTTGAATTACTCAAATTTGGAATCAAAAACAATAATTGTGGGAGATCAAAAAATTGAAGAAAAGCCAATAATTTTGTCTACAATACATCGAGCTAAGGGACTTGAATGGAACATTGTATTCATTCCTATGTTATGTGAAAATCTCTTTCCTTCAAGCAGAACGATAGGTGATATTGACACTTTTGAAGAAGAGAGAAGAGTATTTTATGTTGCGGTAACAAGAGCAAAAGATCAGCTTTATTTGATATCTCCTTCGATCGTTCAAACCTATAGGGATAATCAAATTGCCAAAATATCACAATTTATATCGGAATTAGATTCAAATGTCTATCGAACATCATCTGTAGAATTTAAACAAAAAAAAAAGAAATCAAAAAGATCTTTGTTTACATCTGCATTTGATTTAGCTAACAATAATACATAAAATTGTAAATTATGTTTTTAAAACAATATAGCTTTACCCTTAAAATCTTTCTGCAACTTTTATATTGTATACATTCTATTATAGGATAGAAGAGAAAGCGTGAGCTATGAGAAAATTCCTAAGTTTTAAATTTATCATTCTTGGAGATGGAGGCGTTGGTAAAACTACACTTTTGCATAGATACGTTGAAGGAAGGTTTTTCGATACAACAACAATGACAATCGGAGTAGAATTTCTTACAAAGCAAATCGAAATAGATTCTAAAATGTGCCAGCTAATTTTTTGGGACATATCTGGTCAGGAAAGATTTCGCTTTATGATAGATAAATATATGAGGGGTGCAAGTGGGGCGTTAGTGCTTTTTGATATAACTAACATGACTAGTTTTGTAAACATCAGAAAGTGGGTACAACTTGTAAAAAAGTATTATCAAAACCTACCAATTGCATTAATTGCTGCAAAATGTGATTTGGAAGAATTTTCTATGGTGGCAGACATTTATGCAAAAAAAACACAAGAGCAGCTTGGAATGATCGATTATATAAAAACATCTGCTAAAAGTGGATTAAATGTAGAAATCGCTTTTGAAAGCCTAGTGAACTATGTGATTACATCAGATCAATAGCTCTCCAATAATAGCTATTTTTAACTTATTAAAAATTAAGAAGTAGTCAAAGACTCTTTAAAGACTTTAAAAAGCAGAACTATATAGAATCTATAGTCTAAATATCAAGATAGAATCTATATCGAAATACTTTATCTTATGCTTCTAATAACATTAAATAACCAAATTTAAAACAAAAATTACAATTTACAACAAAAATGAGATTTTTTTAATGCGAGAACGAACTATAATATATGCCTTAACAATTGCCTTAATTGGAACAATTATAGGGTTCAGTGCTGGACTTTTTATTGTAAGTCAACCTGGAACTTCTATTAGACTCAGCGGGGCAGGAGCTACTTTCCCAGCACCTTTATATCAAAAATGGTCTTTAGAATTTAATAGCCTTACTGGAATTCAAGTAGATTATGAGGGGATTGGGAGTGGCGGAGGTATTACTCAACATACAGCAAAAACAGTGGATTTTGCAGCATCAGATCCACCAATGAAAACAGATGAATGGTTGGCGGCACCAGGTACTTTACAATTGCCCATGACAATAGGGTGTGTGGTTGTTGGTTATAGATTACCTGGAATATCAGAACATCTTAATTTAACGGGATCAGTTATTGCTCAAATATATGCAAGGTGGATAACTCAGTGGAATAATGCAACAATACAAAATTTGAATAAAGGAGTAACTTTACCAAATCAACCAATTACGGTTGTTCATAGATCAGACTCAAGTGGGACCACAGCAGTGTTTACCAGCTTTTTATCAGATGAGAGTGCAATGTGGAATTCTACTTATGGAGCCTCTAAGACCATAAATTGGGACCCTGATACTATAGGCCAAAAAGGAAATCCTGGAGTAGCGCAGTATCTTCAAACAAATGATTACTCAATTGGCTATATTGAATTAGCATATGCTATTGAAAGTAATATTAATTACGCTTTGATACAAAACGCAGATCTAGTTTATTCTTCACCAAGCTTAGCAACTGTAGCGGACGCAGCTGATTATGCTTCAACTACATTGCCCGCTGGAGATGAAAATTGGGAATCTGTAGGAAATTATTTTAAATTAGGTCCAACTTGTGGAGATGCATACCCAATTTCATCATTTTCATATATGCTGGTTTATCAAGAATTAAATGTAATTCCTGGCATGACCTTAACAAAAGCAAGAGCTTTAACAAATTGGCTCTGGTGGTGTACTCATCAAGCCCAATCTTATGCTCCAGCATTATATTACGTTGAAATTCCAGCCACAGTGATAGCGATAAATGAAGCAAGTTTACGTTCTATTACGTATAATGGGGCAATTGTTAATACATGGGAATAGAATTTTAAAAGTTTAACACTTTAAATAAATCTTTTTTTTATAATGATTAAAAAATTCATGATTTATCAGTTTAAAGATGGAAGAGCAAATATCTATATTTCCAGAAAATTATCAAAAAAAAAAAAGAAAGATAAATATTTTAAAAGGAAAACTATCTGGAGATTCATTCTTTAAGTCATTCTTAGGAATAATTACCATTCTGATATTTATCATCATGGGATTATTGATACTAACTCTCGTTTTAGATTCTTTACTTTCAATTAATACTTATGGTTTTGAATTTCTCTGGGGAACCGTATGGAATCCAACTCCAGCAAATCCTAATACACCACCTGAATTTGGAATTTTGCCTCCTTTAATAGGAACATTAGTTACTTCTTTAATTGCTATAATCATAAGTTTTCCAATAAGCATAGGAATTGCATTAGCACTTTCTGAATTTACCTCTAAAAAAATAAATTTTTATGTTTCTTTTCTAGTTGAACTATTAGCTGCAATTCCAAGCGTAATCTATGGACTTTGGGGTATATTTATTTTAATACCATTCTTAAGAGATTATATCTATCCTGGTATTCAAGCTATATTTGGTTTTATTCCAATTTTTCAAGGAGCAGATAATGGTTACAATGTTTTTACAGGGGGTATTATTTTAGCGATTATGATCATTCCTACAATTACAGCTATTTCTCGAGACATATTCTCAGCAGTCCCGAATAGTCAGAGAGAAGCAATAATCGCTTTAGGTGCAACAAAATGGGAATCAACAAAAATAATTAGGAAATATGGACGATCTGGTGTAATAGGAGCGGTAATTTTAGGACTTGGTCGAGCTGTAGGAGAAACAATGGCAGTGACGATGGTTATTGGAAACTCATTTCATTTATTTGACTCCCTATTTGATCCTAGCTACACATTAGCGTCTCTAATAGCAAATGAATTCACAGAAGCCAGTTCTCCGAAAGTATATCTCTCTGCTTTAATCGAAACGGGATTAGTATTACTAATTCTTGCATTAGTCATAAACATCACAGCTAGACTAATAATTAGATATACAACAAGAAAATTTAAAGGAGTTGAAACTTTTTAGTGAATCTTTCAGAAGAAACATGGTTTAAGGTCCGAAAAATTAAGAATTATGTGATGATAGCCCTCTGTTTCTTAGCCTTAATTATTGGCTTAATACCCCTAATCAGTATTTTAGCAGAGGTAATTATAAATGGAATTAGTCAGTTAAATATCGGATTTTTAACGCAAGAAATTGCTCCATTAAGTCAACCTGGTGGGGGAATAGCCCCTGCTATCGAAGGGACCTTTGTAGCAATTCTTTTTGCATGTTTAATAGGCATACCTATAGGAATCTTTTCTGGAATTTTTTTGGCAGAATATCCTGGTAGTAAGTTAGCATTTACTGCTGGATTTTTAAGTGATGTGCTTTCTAATATGCCTTCAATTGTTATCGGTATTTTTACATGGATATTAATTGTAACTATTACAGGATGGTCTATATTGGCTGGTGGATTTGCTTTAGGTATAATGATGATTCCTTTAATAACGAGAGCAACAGAAGAATCTATTAAACTAGTACCTTCTACAGTAAAAGAAGCAGCTTTAGCTTTAGGAATACCTCAATGGAAGACAACACTAACTGTAACCGTTCCAACAGCAAAAAAAGGGATAGTCACTGGAATATTGTTAGCAATAGCTAGAGTAGCGGGTGAGACAGCTCCATTATTACTTACTATCCTTGGAAGCAGATTTTTCTTAGCAAGTCTTTTTGAACCAGCAGCAGCGCTTCCATTAACAATTTTCAATTCGTCTCAATCTCCATTTATTTCCATTGATTGGCCTAAAGCATGGGGGGCATCAATTGTTTTAATTTTTCTAGTTCTTTTCCTCAATATCATAGTTAGAATATTAACTAGGGAAAAATATTAAGTGTGATTTATTTTGATTAAACTAAAAATTGAAAATTTAAATGTTTGGTTTGGTAAGAAACAAGTATTAATTAACATTAATTTAAATGTTGAAAAAAACCGTGTAACCGCTATAATTGGACCATCGGGATGTGGTAAAACTACATTACTTCGAAGTATGAATAAGATGCATGAACTTATTCCTAATGCGAAAGTCTCTGGTAACATTACTATGGACAATTATAATATATATGGTAATAATAATAATTATAGATCAATTGATTCAGTATTAGTTAGAAGGAAAATAGGAATGGTATTTCAAAAACCTAATCCATTTCCAACCATGTCAGTTTTTGATAATGTAATAGCTGGTCTTAGACTAAAGGGTATGCGAAATAGAAAAAAGTTAGAAGGTTTTGTGGAAAGAAATTTAAAATTGACACATTTATGGGATGAAGTAAAGGATGATCTAGATAAATCAGGAGCAAGCCTCTCCGGGGGCCAACAACAAAGATTATGTATAGCTAGAGCATTGGCAGTCGAACCCGAAATAATTTTAATGGATGAACCTTGTTCAGCCTTGGATCCAATTGCAACTGGAAAAATTGAAGATTTAATACTTGAATTGAAGAAAGATTGGACAGTAATTATAGTAACTCACAATATGCAGCAAGCAGCAAGAATTAGCGATTATACTGGATTCATGTACTTAGGAAAATTAATTGAATTTGGTGAAACTACCCAAATTTTTGAAAGTCCAAAAGAAAAATTAACGGAAAATTATATCACTGGTAGATTTGGATAGGAGGTAATGATATATGGCAACTAAAATGAGAAATCAGATATTAGATTTGAAGAAGGACGTGCTTGATATGGGTCATTTAGCATTAGAAATGTTAGATAATGGAATGAAGGCATTAATTGATCAAAATATAGAATTGGCGAAATTAGAAGAAGAAAAAAAGCATAAAATACGAGAAATGGATTCTAACATTGAAGCAAAAGCATTAAAATTGATTGCTTTGTATCAACCAATGGCGATTGATCTCAGAAGATTAGCTACAATTCTAAAAGTAATCACTTATCTAGCCAGATTAGGCAGATATGGGAAAGATATTGCCTCGGCAGTAGAAGAATTATCAGAGAGACCTCATCCTGCTCCATATGTTAATCTACAGCATATGTGGGAACATGTAAAGAGTATGATTACTGACGCCTTAAAAGCTTTTGAAGAATCTGATATTAAATATATCGAACACTTTTCTAGTAGAGATGATGAAATAGATGAGATGAGATGGAGTATTTTTAGAGAATGTATAACCTATATGATGGAAGATACTAAAACGATCACTGCTTGTGCTTTTTTTATGATGATTGCCCGTTATTTAGAGAGATGTGGGGATCACGCTTGTAAAATTGCTGAAAAAGTACATTATATGGTTACAGGCGACCATATTGAAATTTCTTAATATGAAATTAGTGAGAGAAAATTAGTTATGGAAAGAAAAAAAATACTTATTATTTGCACTCATAATTCTGCTCGCTCCCAAATAGCAGAAGGGTTAATTAACGCATTATACAATGATAAATTTGAGGCATATAGTGGAGGTATAGAAGTTTCAGAAGTTAGACCACAAGCTATAGAAGTTATGAAAGAAATCGGAATTGATATTTCACATCATTATTCTAAACATATAAGAGATTTTTACGGAACCAAATTCGATTTAGCTATTACAGTATGTGATAATGCAAAAAAAATCTGTCCTGTTTTTCCGGGTGCTAAGAAAAATGTACATAAACCTTTCCTTGATCCTGCTACCTTTAATGGAACTGAAGAGGAAAGATTAGAAGTATTTAGAAAGGTTAGGGATCAAATTCATCAATGGATTAGAGAAGAATTACTTCCCGGTTTTAATCCTTAAATCTAACTTTCTTTTTAATTAGATTTAATAATAAGTTTTTTTTTCATAAATATACTATAATTGATGCTTGATTGAAAAATGCCAGAAAAAACAAAACTTAAGCTCTGTATCTTTGGAGATGGAGGGGTTGGTAAAACATCCCTAACTGATCGTTATTTAAACCGAGTTTTTAATGAAGATCTTAAGATGACTATTGGGACAGATTTTTATGTAAAAGATGTAATTGTTGACAATGTTAATGCTAGGTTCCATATTTGGGATTTTGGTGGAGAGGAACGCTATAAAATACTTTTTCCTAGCTTTGTAAAAAACGCGCAAGGTGGAATATTTATGTTTGATATCACAAGGTATACCAGTATTAAAAATCTTGATAATTGGCTCTCTTTTTTCAAAGATGAAATGGAAGTAACTAATAAACACATTCCTATAATAATGGTAGGAAGCAAATTAGATCTAGAAGATAATAGATCTATATCTACAGAAGAGGGAATAGAAACCGCAAGATCCAGCAATTTACAGGGATATTTCGAATGTTCATCTAAAACTGGGGATAACGTTGATAATATTTTTGATAATATCGCAAAGTTAATGCTTATGGAAGAAGGGTTAATAGAAAAGAATGATATAATAGGTTAATAACTTAAAACTTAATTCTTTTTAGAACTGGATATTTTCTGCCTATTCCAAAAGCACTCTCACTAACTTTTATTGTTTGAACTAACTGTCTTCTTTTATATTCTGAATTTAAATACAATTTTCGCACTTTATCAATTGTTTCTTGGTCAATAGTTTTACTTTTTATATGTTCTAATTCAGAACCAATTCCATGTTTTATAATTTCCTCTAAGATTATGTCAAGTATTTTGTATGGAGGTAATGAATCTTCGTCTTTTTGATTCTCGCGTAACTCCGCTGTTGGAGGGCGACTTATAATCCCTCTTGGAATTACTTCGTTTTTAGTATTAATCCATTTACAAATTGAATATATTTGGGTTTTAAATAAATCTCCAGGTATATTTTTCCCCCCATTCGTATCTCCGTATAATGTACAATAGCCAACTCCAATTTCGGATTTATTTCCGGTTGAGATCAATAACCAATTAAATTTGTTGGAATAATACATTAAAATAGTGGCTCTTATTCTTGCTTGAAGATTTTCATCAGCGATATCGAATTCTAATTTTCCAACATTACTTTCGATATTTTTTTGGTATAAATCGAACAAATCGTCAATATAATGGATTTTATAATTAATGTTAACATTCATACAAAAATCCTCAGCAAGTTTGAGGCTTTCTTGAGATGTAAACCTTGTAGGGAGCATAATTGCATTAACTTTCTCAGGACCAAGAGTCTTAGCACATACGTATGCTGTAAAAGCAGAATCTATACCTCCACTTAGACCTAATACCACTCCATCAAAAATCTTATTTTTATAATAATAGTCATATAAATTTAATTTCAAAGCTCTAAGTACTTCTTCTCTCCAATCTAATCTATAATCCTTAATATTCTTCTGTTCGCTATCAAATATGTTTATAGCAGCTATTTCTTCTTGAAATGCTTTTGCCTTATAAATAAGTTCTCCATTCTCATCTACTATGAAACTCTGACCATCATAGACGATTTCATCAATTCCACCTACCATATTTACATATACAATTGGAACTAAAAACTCTCTTGCTTTTTTACAAACAAGGTTTTTTCTTATGTCAAATTTGTCTATATTGTATGGAGAAGCATTAATGACAATTAAAATCTCAGCCTTATTTTCAACTAATTGTTTAGCCACCTTAATGTCATAATTTTCATCCCAAATATCTTCACAAATTAATATTCCAACTTTTAAACCATTGATATGTGTTGGTTGATAGTTAGTATCAAAAGTAAAGTATCTTCTTTCGTTAAACACATCATAATCTGGTAGAATACGCTTATTTATTATAGCTTTTATTTCTTTATTTTTAATAACTATTGCAGAATTATAAAATGGATGAATTTTATCTCTTATTTCTTCAGGTTCTGTAAATGTTCCGAAAATTACTGCTGGTTCAGAATCTAGATTCTTAATTTTTTCAATGCTTTTTTTATTTCGTGATCTTATCAAGGGATCATAGATATGATCCATTAAAGGATATCCAACAAGAACCATTTCTGGGAAAATAATAATATCTGCGTTTTGGTGTTTTTCTATTATAGAACAAATTTTGTTCGTATTGTGCTCTAAATCTCCAACTATAGGATTAATTTGGGCTAAGACTATTTTCAGCTTTTTATTTATCATTTTTACATTCTTTTAAATCATTTTCTAGATAATCAAATTAATTTGATAAATCCTTTATTCTTTACGGAGTACTTTTTCCATACTTAAAAATTTATATTACAAAGCTAAAAAGTCTATTAATAATCTTGTTTTTATCATATTAATACCCAATAAATGAAAAATAACTGAGACTAAAATAAATGAGGTCTGGAAGTTGCCCAAACGTGCAAACCTTAACCAATCAAGTCAGATTTTAGAATTTTCCCCTGGTAAAGACTTTTTTGAAAAATCACGAAAAAAAGGAGTTCGTAGATGGATTTTTTCCCATATTTTTCATGGGACTAATAAAATATTTATCTTAGTTGTTTTGATTACAACAGTTCTCGCTTCAATTTTAGCATCAACCATCTCAGTTTCTATTGGAAATGCTGTCGACCAATTCATTCTCGCAAATTTTGGAAGTTTAATCTATTTCACACTTATGATTTTAATTCTCGGATTAACAACTCCTGTATTAAGACTTTTAAATTACTTTTTAAGAGAAGTGTTAGCACAAAGACTTGAACGAGACACACGAAAAGAATTTTATGGGATTTTACTAGGGAAGAGCCAATCATTTCACGATAAACAGCAAATTGGAGATCTTATGGCAAGAGCAACTGATGATGTAAGGATGTTGAATTTTATGATAAGCCCTGCCGTGTCTCTTATTTTTGAATCGTTTACTTCTCTAATTATACCAATAGTGTTTATATTACTCTTTTATCCCGTTCAATTGGTTATTGAACCTCTTATTTTTACGGGTCTGTTTCTCATCTCGCTAAGAAGATACAATAGAAAGTTATCACCAGTAACTGGAGATTTGAGAATGAATTTTGGTATGATCAATGCGTCTTTAAATGAAGCTCTTTCTGGGATTGAAGTGGTGAAAGGTTCTACTCAAGAAGCCTATGAACTTGATAAGTATTTAACCTTTGCAAAAAGTTATAGAGATGCTTATGTAAGACAAGGGAGAATACAAGCAAAATATATGCCTATTTTATTTCTCGGAATAATAATAACTATTGGTTTAGCACATTCACTTATTTTATTTAACTTAGGTTTAATTAAAATAGGGCAAATTATCTCTTATATTGGTTTATTAGACTTATTGTATTTCTCAACCTTTATCTCAATCTTTGTATTTGCGATAATAAAGCTAGCAGGAAGTAGCGCTAAAAGATTACTTGAATTAATGAACCAAGTAACCGAAATTGATGAAAATCCCGATGGAATTCAAAAGGATATACGCGGTTCTATTAAGTTTGAAAATGTCTCTTTCTGTTACCCTGGTACAAAAAATTTGGTGTTAAAAAATATTAGCTTTGAAGTTAAACCCGGTCAAACGGTAGCAATTGTAGGAACTACAGGGTCTGGAAAAACAACGTTAACAAAGTTAATTTCCCGATTATATGACATATCTGAAGGGAAAATATTAGTTGATAATCATGATATAAGAGACTACGCCTTAAAATCGCTTAGAGCCCAAATTTCGTATATAGAACAAGATGTATTCTTATTCTCCTTTTCAGTTTTTGAGAATATTACTTTTGGACGAATCAGTTCCAAACAGAAAGTTATTGAAGCAGCAAGGCAAGCTCAAGCAGATGAATTCATAGGTAAATTACCAGAAGGATACGATTCTAAAATAGGAGAAAGGGGAGTTCTACTGAGCGGCGGTGAAAGGCAGCGAATAGCAATTGCACGTGCATTCTTAGCAGATCCTAAAATCCTCATTTTAGATGACTCAACATCAGCAATCGATTCAAATACTGAAGATAAAATTCAATTCGCTATTAAAAACATTTTACATAATAGAACTACATTTTTAATTACCCATCGACTAAGCCAAATAAGATGGGCAGATTTGATTATCGTATTAAAAGATGGTAGGATCGAAGCTAAGGGTTCTCACCAAGAACTCCTAAAGAGTTCTGAAGAATATAGAAAAATTTTCGTTAAGAAATTTGATCTTGACGAACAGGAATTATTAAGGGGTGTGATTTAGAAAAATGTGGGTAGGATTAGAAGCTGAAGAATATGATAGAGAATTTCGAGATAGAACCCTATTAAAGAGGATTTTCAAATATTTTACACCCTATAAAAAGTATATGTTTATTGTTATCATGCTCCTTATTCTGTCATCCCTCTCAAATTCCTTTGTTCCATTAATTACTTCTATAGCAATAAACATCCTTGGGGCAGATCCTAAATTAACAAGCTTTATACTTTTAATTGGATTGATCTTTTTTTTAAACATCTTAACATATGTATTTAATTATTTTAGGTACATCTATGCAGCAAAGGCCATAGGGAATGTAGAATTAGATTTAAGAGAAAGTGCGACAAAATCTGTATTAGAACATGATCTTTCCTTTTTTGATAAAAATCCTGTTGGGAAGATTGTTAGTAGAATTAACACAGATAGCCGGGATTTCGCCCAAACTGTAGATTTAACTGTAGAGGTAGCATCAAATTTTATTGTAATGATCATTCTGATTATCTTACTATTTTTATTCAATAGTATTCTCACTTTGGTAATTTTAATTATGATTCCTCTCTTCTTTTTAATTGCATTAATCTATCGTAAATTTGCTCGGAGAATGACCCTTTTCGGTCAAAGAGCGTTAGCATCAGTAAATGCTTTTGTGAAAGAGAGCTTTTCAGGGATACAAATAGCTAAAACTTTTAGACAAGAATCTAAATTATATGAACAATTCGAAGAGGTTAATATTCAATCCTATAAAGTAAATTTAAAGAGGGCACTCGTTCTAAATGCTATATTTCCAACTTTATCGATAATACAAGGCGTAGTATTAACTATAATAGTTTATTATGGTGGTAATCTTTTAATTTTAGGAGTTTTTAATGCGGGAGATTTCAATTTTTTTTTCCAAAGTTTATCATTTCTCTTTTTTCCGTTGCTTACTATAGCTTCCTTTTGGCCGCAATTTCAATCTGGTTTGGCCGCTTCTGAGAGAATTTTTGCTATAATAGACACTCCACCAATTGTTGTTCAGAATGATAATATCGATCCATTGAATTTACGTGGTGAGATAGAGTTCCGAAATTTAGTTTTCCAATATGATGATAATAAAAAAGTTTTTGATAATTTTTCCCTAAGGATTAATCCTGGAGAATCAATTGCACTTGTGGGACATACAGGTGCAGGTAAGTCTAGCATTGCGAAATTAATAGCACGATTCTATGAATTTCAAGGCGGAGATATTTTAGTTGATGGTATTAGCATCCGAAATTATGAATTAAAAAAATACCGTGAACAAATAGGGCTGATCCCTCAAACTCCATTTCTATGGTCAGATACCGTTGAGAAAAATATCAGCTATGGCTGTAGTGGGGTTAGTTGTGATGATATTACTGTTGCATTAGATAGAACTGGAGGATCTGATTGGGTTAATAGTCTACCTGAAGGACTCCAGACTAATGTGGGGGAACGAGGTGTATTACTCTCTATGGGTCAAAGACAATTGGTTGTGTTTGCGCGTGTCTTATTACAAAATCCATCAATTCTAATATTAGATGAAGCGACCGCCTCCGTTGATCCTTTTACTGAGACTAAAATTCAAGATGCTATGGAAAAAACTATGCAAGGTCGTACCTCTATAATTATAGCCCACCGATTATGGACTGTGCGACATGTCGATCGTATTGTGGTGCTTGATCATGGAAAAATAGTAGAACAAGGAAACCATGACGAGCTAATGAAACTGGGTGGAACTTATGCAAATCTATATAACACCTACTTTAGGCATCAATCTCTAAAATATATTGAAGAAATGGGGAAAATGAAGATATAACTGCCTATTCTAGCTAAATTTATTAAATGTTCTAACTATAATCAATGTAAATTAAGAATTTTCAAATGAAGTTACATTTCAATCAATAAATATTATTCAATCTTCCTTGAAATTCTTGATAAAGGATGTCCTTTTGCCTTTATTTCTAATTCATTAAACCAACCAAAGGGGGGTCTCAATACAATATATCGGTCTCTCAAAATATCTTCTAATTCTTTTAGAACTTTTAAACTAAATTCTGGACTACTTAATTCTCCAAAAAGATGTGCAAATGATAACAGTACAATATTGGATACTTTTATTTGATCTATTATTTTATCAATTTCGCTAACAGCACTCTTTAACAACTTAGAATTACTTTCATCTTTTTTCTCAACACTTATAAAAAGTAAAATAAGATCTTCTAGACTACCTTCTCTGTTGCTTTCTGTTAACTCCTCAAAAATTTTCGAACGACTTCTTTTCGTGGCTTTGTAATTAAAATATTCACAATGAAAAGATAAAAATCTCATTATATTTAAAAAAAGCTTAGATTACTTAATAAAATAACAGTAATTTATTAAAAATAAAAAAATAGTTTACATCCTATCTAATATCGAAAATAAATGACGTAATGTTAAATATATAAACGTTTTATATAACGATCCCTTTCTCATTCACTGACAACAACTCAATATTTATCATATTCCTCAAGGTTCGTATAATCATAATCCCTAAATGCAAGTTCGCCAAATACTTTTTTCATAGAGTCTGACTCCTTAAATTCATCTAAAACTAGCTGTAAGCTTCCTGGTAATGCGAAAATACCTTCCTTTTCCATTTTTTTTGACCTTAAGTGATAAATATATTAACTACTTGTTGTTAGGTAAAGGTATAAAATTCTCCATTTTGTTTTTTGAAATAATAACATCATTTTTAGTTTTTTTTAGATTTTGGATAAATTTTGGAAGAAAATCATACAAATCAGTTACTATTCCAAAATCTGCAATATCAAAAATGGGAGCTCGTTCGTCTTTATTAATAGCAACAATCACATCGGAAGTTTCCATACCAACTCGATGTTGAATAGCTCCAGATATTCCACAAGCAATATATAAATGAGGTTGTACAACTTTACCAGACATTCCAACTTGAACAGTAGGATCTGCCCATCCAGCATCAACCGCAGGTCTACTTGCAGCAACCACTCCATTTAATTCATCAGCAAGTTCTTGTAATAAGACAAAACCTTCTTTTTTACCTATTCCTAATCCTCCTGAAACTATAATATCAGCATTTTCTATATTATGGTGATTGTCAAATTTTAATTCTCTTAAAATTTTAATTCTTGATTTCAATAAGTCTGAATTTACTTGATGATAGATTAAGCTTCCCCCTCCGATTTTTTTTTCCATTATTTTCATGACTTTTGGGCGAACAGTAGCCATTTGAGGTCTGGAAGATGGGCATATTATGGATGCCATTATATTTCCACCAAATGCAGGTCTAGTTTGCAGCAATAAGTTTTCCTTGTTTATCTTTAGACTAGTACAATCTGCAGTTAATCCTGTTTTAAGTTTCGCAGCTATTCTAGGACCTAATTCTCGTCCAATGGAAGTTGCACCTATCAGAAAAATACTTGGTTTTATACTTTTAACGAAACTAGAAATTATTTTTGAGTAAATTTCACAATTGAATCTCTCTAAATTATTATCATTAAAGTAATGTATCTCATCTACTCCATAAAATTTTAAATCATTAATTTTTTTCACTGAATTTCCTAATACAATGCATAAAAGAGACTCATTAAGTTTGTCAGCTAATTCTTTACCCTTACTCAACAATTCATACACAACTTCTAAAATTTCTCCATCACGTTGTTCTCCAAAAATGAGGACACCTTTCCAGTCAATAATTTTCTTCTTTTTTTTTCGTTTAATGATTATAGCACTATATTGGCAAATTCTGGCACATGCTCCACATAAGCGACAGTCTTCTGAAATTGAAGGAAAATTAGCTTTAAGAGATATAGAACCAAACATACATGCATCAACACACTCGCCACATCCAATACATTTGTTCTGATCAATATGAATCATTACGATGACACCATCTTCTTACTCTTTAAAAACTCTATTAATTTATTGATATTTCGATCAAAATAACCTTTTAAAATTACTCCTTGTTTTCTTTTATCTGGAAGAAATACTTTTACGACTCTGGTAGGGGATCCTTCAAGTCCACAATTATCTTCTTTAGCATTAACTTCAGAAGCGTTAAGAATTTTTAATAATTTTCTCTCAGCTTCAATTTTTCCAATTAATGTAGGCATTCGAGGCATATTCGCACCCTTTACAATTGAAATAACACATGGTAGAGAGATTTGTAAAATTTGGGTTCTGTCTTCTAAAAGTCTCTCAACTTCAATTTTGGAATTTTGATAATTCAGTATATTTTTGACATAATATACACTTGGTATATCAAGGATTTCTGCTAAATTTGCCCCTACTTGCCCAGTATCACCATCAGTAGTTTTAATTCCGCAGATGATTAAATCAAAATACCCAAGTGTTTTTATACCACAAGAAAGTGCATAGGATGTAGCTAATGTGTCCGATCCCGCAAATTTAATATCTGATAGTAAATATGCCTCATCAGCTCCCAAAGCTAGACCAAAATAAAGAGTGTTGATAGCATCTTTTGGTCCCATACTCAGCAAAGTAATTTTTCCCCCATACTTTTCCTTTAATCGTAGAGCTTCTTCAAGAACAAACATATCAAAAGGATTTATAGTACCAGCTATTCCCTCTCGAATAATTCGACCCGTTTCTGGATCAGTTTTCACTTCATCAGTGTCTGGAACTTGTTTTAAACATACCATTATATTCATTTTAAAACCTCTGTGCTTCCAACAACAATTTTTCTATATACCTCTTTTGGAGACTTTATTTGATTGTTTACAGACAATAAGTCATCGATTTTAATGCCAAACAATCTCTCATTTTCTTGTAGATAGGGTTTAATGAGATCCCAATCTTGATCTGAAAAATGGGCAAAATAGCCTCCATTAAGTTGACTTTTTGATGTTTTTTTGAATGGATCACGAATATAAATGGCTCCTCCAGATGCTAAAGAAAACAAATTTCCTCCTGGATATGGTTCTGGATATTCTTCTAATAAACCATCTATATTTAACCTAATTCCATTCAAAATAACAAATCCACCATCATGGAAAACATCACCTGCCATAAAAGATTCGGCTAAATAATCCAAACAACTTCCATTAATAATAGCACGAGGATTCCCAACTGCATTGATTAGAGCCCTTCCCGCTACATTTCCTCTCACATAACAAGTACCCCCCTTAGCGCCATAAAGAAATGTTTGTCCTACATCCCCACAGATAACAAGTTTTCCTGATTTCATAATCTGTCCCCATTGATCTTGTCCATTAGAATGTACAAAAACTTCAGTATTAGTTATACCTGATCCTAAATAATCACCTGGAGAACCATATACTTCAATTTTAATTGGTTTCGAATGATTCCCAAAACCACATCCGCAAAATCTCTGTCCTTTAAGGTCAAACAAAATGAAATTCAACCATCCATTGTTAAAAGCCTTAACTAAAATTGAAGCCAAGCTTTTAGATCCTTCTGAAGAAAAGTCTTTACTATCAATAATTAAACATTGATTATTGGAATCGGGAAAAGGGATAGATGAAGATTGTAAACTATAGAATTTAAACAATCTTGAATCTATTGATATTCCACGAAAGATTGCATATAACGTTTTATGATATAACGCTAAAAGATTACTCCTTTTTTTTTCTCCTATTGAATACACTCTATCAATTAATTTAGTTAAAAGTTTAATTGTTTTTTTGAATTCAGTATCACCTTCTTTAGCATAAAGTTCAGCAGATTTTAAAAAACCTAATACTTCCTCGTAGTCCATACTAACAAAATCCTTAATAATTGAATTAAAATCAGGATCGAATTGATAATTTTTAAATGTTTTAACCTTTAGAGCTCTTCTTTTTGGAATCTCTATTCTTTTACCAAACTTATCAGTGCAAAATAATTTATTCTTCTTCAAAGTAAATAAAAAAGCACCTCCGTCAGTATAACTACCACCACGAGCATTCCAATATAAATCAGCAACGGAACAATATCTATCATCTTCCATAGAAATACTTAAGAGAATAGAATCAATTGCTTGCTTCTCGGAAGCTATTATACCAATTTTAACTCCATCATTTTCCTGAAGAGCAAATACTTGTGGTCTCAACATAGATGTATCAGTTATACCGAGTAATTGGAATTGATCCTTCATATCATCATTTCTGGCAATAATAAAAAACCAAGGACCATCAGGAGAATTTTGGATATGATAACTTTGAATAAGTTGATAAATGTGTTGTTTTTCAGTTGAAAGCATAGTAAAGTCTCTTTCTGTCGTAGGCGCAAATGCTTCAATTGTATATTCTAATGGATATTCGTAAATTCTTGTCCATAGATCAAATAATAATACAGCTACTTCAGTGTCAGTTGAAAACAATGGTTCCCTTCCATTTTGATAAAGATATTCACAGATGGAATGATAATTTGCAAAATCTCCGTTATGTACTAAAGCTTCTTTTAATCCAACAAAAGGGTGTGCCCCACCTGGATGCCAGACTCTTCCTCTGGTAGGATATCTTTGATGTCCTACCCAAATATGTGCTTTCAATTCCATTAAATTGTAATATTCAATTGCTTCTTCAGCATATCCCACAATCTTAAAAACAATCATATCTTTTCCATGACATAAAACAAATGCTTCTTGAGCACTGTCTTCACTATAAAATTTTTTATTTATCTGAAAACTATTGAGAAACACAAACTCATCTTCAGCTTTATTTAGATATTTAAAATTATGACTTTTCATGAATTTCTTTAGAACTTGCTTCTTCACACGACAAAAATATCTATACACTTCAGGTGGAATTGTTTCAAGCTTACTTGAATTATGATTTTTAGTTTTGATCTTGTAATAAGTAAAAACATCAAAATTGTTAAAAATAAACTGACGCTCTACACTTTCACGTATTTCAGGTTTAAGGTAAGCAATCTGAATCAAATAATTTGATTTTAAAATCTCTTCTGTGACATTCAGCTGAGAAGCTTCTAAACCCATGGCAATAATACCTCCACCTTTCCCATTTCCCCTATTATGCATTTGGATGCATGGAGGTAATAAATGCTTACCTGCTATTTTTTCAGTTGAACAAAATCCAACGACTCCACATCCGCCTTCAGTTTCTTTTTTCATAACTTTCATAATTTCACCTTCTTGTCTAAATAGAATAGTGTATCAGTCCTACCTCTTAAATCCCTTATAGTTTTCATTCCAAGGGCGTTTAATATTTGGCGTAATTGAATAGCCCATGCTTTTCGAAGATTTATTATGCGTTCTTTACCCCATTGAGGATCAATTAAGGAAGCAAATTTAGGATTTGTTGTAGTAATACCTGCAGGACATCCGTCTCCTTTTTCACAAACCGCAAGTCTTTCGCATCCTAATGCTACTAGATCTGCGGTACCTACCATTGCACCATCTGCTCCTAAAGCAATCGCTTTAGCAATATCGTATCCAGTACGTATTCCTCCAGATGCAATAAGGACAATTTCGTCTCTTATTCCTTCTTTTATGAGAAAGTTATGAACTTTTGGGATTGCATATTCTATTGGCATTGCTATATTTTTTTTACTTACTTCTGGAGCCGCACCTGTTCCACCATATGATCCATCAATGTTTACAATATTAGCACCAGCATAATAACTACCAACTGCAACCATATCTACATCTGTAGGCGTTGAAACCTTAACAATTACTAGAGCTTCTGGATTTACCTGTTTAATCCAATCAATATGTTTCTTATGATCTTCAACTGAATAAACACTATGGAAAGGAAATGGTGAAAATAGACTTATACCTGCTACTGATTCTCTAGCATTAGCAACAGTTTCAGTTACTTTTCCTGCAAGTAAATGACCTCCTAAACCAGGTTTTGCTCCTTGAGCATATTTAAATTCTATAATTGGAGCTCTTTGAATTGAAGCTTCACTCACACCAAATAAGCCAGTAGCAACTTGAGTTATAACATGTTCTTTATAAGGTATTAAATCTTGCGGATAACCACCTTCCCCCGTAGACATAAAAGAATCAATTGTTTGAGCTGCCATTGCTCGTGCAAGCATCACATTCAAGGAAACCGAACCAAAGGACATTCCTCCTGAATAAACTGGCATAGGAATAGCAATTCTTGGTCCTTTAGAGCGCAAATTTAAGGAAATTGATAAATCTATCGATGTATTATCTTTTAAATATTTTTCATTTTCTTCAAAAGTAAAAGCAAGACGATCAAATCCTCCTGCACTTCTACCTACACGATATTCAAGATGTTTTGGTATGATTCCTGTACGTGCTTGCTCAAATGTTGCTTGAATTAATTCGAGCGGCCAACGACAATCTCCAACACTTAACTGTTCAACAGGGATTAAATACCCTGATTTTGAATTTATGCTTACTGATTCAAATAGATTTCTAAATTTGTCTTTCTCTTCTTGATAAAAAATTGCCCTCCCGACTTCTCCTCTAATTCTCCTAATTTCTCTAATTCCCATAGCACCAAGAACTTCAAGAAGTTGATCCCTCCAAGCTGCTATTAGATTTTCTAATCTATTAATAGCCCATTTCAAATCAATCTTACCATGCTCAGCTACACACGGAAAAGATAAATCAGCCCATAATGAACATCCGAGAGCAATTAATAATACATAATCTATTGCAACACAATCAGCTCCACATATCATAGCTTTTGCAACATGTTCTGCAGCTGCTATACCACCACTAACTATAATGCTAACAGAATTTCGACACTTTTTTTCAATGAGAAAATCATGAATTTTTTTTAAAACAGTTGGAATGTCTCCCGCTTTACTTTTTCCATAAAAATCAAAGCTCAAGTGAATAATGTCCATTCCACTCTTAGTTAGAGAAAAGACTTTATTTTCAATCCCCTCATCTACATGAAGAAAAATTGAACATAAAATATCAGGATTACTTTTCTTTACCGTTTTCATTAGAGAAAAATCTTCAATTTCAACAATTTTTGCTTTTTGAATCAACTTCTTTTCCAATTGATTAGGTTTACTATTGAGTCTTAAACAAACAGCCTTAGAAAATGGTAACAAATCTTCTGAAAAGTCTGATTGAGGAACAATCGCAATTGTACCTAACGAATATGCTACTGAAACAATAGATTTGATTTTTTTATTATCTTGTGATATTAAAGGAATTGGATTAAAAATAATAGGGAAAGGAAGTTTTAGTAGAGTTGGGCGTTCTTTCAAAAGTTTTTTCTCATTACCAAACTTTAAATTCAATGCTTTTCGACCTAATTCAATATTCGTGGAAATGTATTCTCTCCCGTGGATTCCATCCCTTGTAGGACGTACAATTTCCGACATATCGAACCATATAGCATCAAATCCCTCTCCTGCAAAAGATCCTCCATACCCCGCACCAGATACAGGAATTTTTCCTGTTTCAGCTTGGTATAAAATCTGGGATATAATTTGAGGCG
>JBHLON010000040.1:0-2246 GCA_048940445.1 Promethearchaeota archaeon | reverse complement strand
TCCTCCATACCCCGCACCAGATACAGGAATTTTTCCTGTTTCAGCTTGGTATAAAATCTGGGATATAATTTGAGGCGACCAATACTTCTCTGGAGTAAAATATTCACCAAATCCTTTTTGACCATAATGAACGTAATCTGATTTCTCAGTTATTTTAAATTTTGAACTCTTTAATGTTTGAGGTGAATGTACTCTTGGGATTGAAAATCTCCAATTTTTTATGTCTTCCATATTTCAAATCCCTATTATGCGAATATAGTTATAAGGATAAAGTATACTATTATTTTTTTAAGAGAATAAATGATTGATATTATAATCGGATATATCTATCTCTTTCCCATTCGCTTACTATAACGCGATAAGCATCATATTCTTCAAGCTTAGCATAATAATAATTTTTAAATGCTAATTCTCCAAAAATATCTTTCATAAGCTCTGAATTTCTGAATTGTTCTAAAGCTTCATGCAAACTTCCTGGTAATGAAATAATTCCCTCTTTCTCCATTTCTTTAGAAGATAAATGATATACATTTCTATCCGTAGGGTCAGGAATTTTAATATCTTCTGAAAGAATTCCCTCTAAACCTGAACTTAAAAGTACTGCAAATTGGAGATATGGATTACCAGCGGGATCTGGACAGCGAATCTCAACCCTGGCTGCACTAGATTTACCATGAAAATCTGGTACTCTGAGTAGTGGGGATCTATTTCGGAAACCCCAAGCTAAATACACTGGCGCTTCATATCCCGGAACCAATCTTTTATACGAATTAGGCCAGCTACTTAAAACAGCACACATTGGAATAGCATGTTTTAATTGTCCAGCAATCCATTTCTTCATTAAAGGAGAAATATTATTCTTGTCATTTTCGTCATAAAAAGCATTATTACCATTTTTCCAAAGAGATTGATGTACATGCATACCAGAACCGTTAATTCCCTCAAATGGTTTTGGCATAAATGTCCCTATTAAATTATGTTGAGCAGCAACTGTTTTAACAATTGTTTTAATTGTAATGGTATTATCTGCTGTATTTATTGCCTCGTCATATCTAAAATCTACTTCATGTTGACCATACGCAACTTCATGGTGTATACATTCCACGGAAATCCCCATAGCATCACTATATTCAGCTATTCTATATCTAATCAGCTCATTAACATCATACGGATCAAAATCAAAATAGCCTCTCATGTCAGATGGTTTCACCGCTTGTTCTGTATCTGGAGTTAGAATGAAAAATTCCATCTCTGGGGCACAATAGTATTTATAACCCAAACTTTTTGCCTTTTTTACTGCTCTCTGTAAAATTGCCCGAGGGTCTCCTTCATAACGTTCTCCATCAGGTTTATATATATCACAAATTACCCTTGCTACCTTATTTTGCGTCCTCCATGGCAAGAGATAAAATGTGCTAGGATCGGGAAGAGCAACCTTATCACTCTCCTCAATTGCTCCATAACCAGTTATAGAGCTTCCATCAAAATTTTCACCAACATCAAAAATATCCTCAATACGTTTAGAATTAATTTCAAAAGATTTTATTATTCCATGAATATCAGTGAATTGAAGATAAATAAATTTGATATCCTCTTCCTTTATCTTCTCAATAACTTTATCACACAGTTCTTTCCGCTTTGGATCATCTTTCTCAATCATAAGTATTCAATATCCTTTCATTCTTAATTTTCCTTCTTGTTCTTCCATCTATTAAAAAGTATCTATTAATTCATTCATAAACTAACAAAGAATCACTCTTTTTCGATACAAAATCTACAATCTCATCCACTATTTTTGGATTGATTGCTATATGTGATTCTTCCAATGACCTTTCAATACTGGCCCGAAATCTCTCAGCTGTTTCACAATTCCACATATTATTTGTCACTGACTCGACCTTCAAACTAGAAGGCTCAGTTGTTATCTCCATATACATCGTAGGTAATCGCTTACTCGCAAATACATGATTTTCATCATCTAAAAAGACAGCACAATTCCATTTATAAAATTCTCTGTTCCTTAAATTACCTTCCTCTGAATGCTTCGATAAACCACTATATTTTAAATAATCCTCACACTCTATGCATATCTTACTCTCGTAAGAATACTTCCTACCACAAATTGGACATTTAATCATACCATTCTTCCTTTTTAAATAATATCCTTATAGCTCTATTTTTAAAATACGGATACAAAATCCATAATTTTTATTTTATAACATAAATTGTGCGATCGGAAATAAAAA
>JBHLON010000039.1:0-27843 GCA_048940445.1 Promethearchaeota archaeon | reverse complement strand
TATATAAGAATTTAATTGAAAGTGTCGTTTGGAGAGCCTTTGTCAAAAAAAGAAATGTATATTTATTTTCTCCCAATGTAAATGAATATGACAAAAATCATTTCTTTCCTGAATCAGTTGAGTTATTTAACAAATGGGACGACTTGATAAAAAAGTTAGAATTATCTTATGGAAAAGAACCTAAAGCAATAGTACTTCCTACTAGTATTCAGTTAGCTGGTTAAATCAATATAAGCCTACTCTTATGTTAGATAGTTCTTCTTTTTATAATTAAATCATCCCAATTTACAAATAAAAGGTTAAAAACAATTATTTTTTTATAAGTAGTTTTGGTTAAATGGATAATTGAATTTTTTAAAGAATAAAAATTATCATCGCAATTGCTACAAGGCATCCCAAAATTGATAAGAGATAAGTAAAAAGATAATTTCCTATCCTAAAGTGAATACGAGTAATCTTTAAATTAAGATCAATCGTCAAAATGTTTTCGTTTGTCTTTAAATTACCATATAATACGAGTGGGGTTAGATATCTTACGTAAGGCCTTCTCCAAAACATGAGAGAAAACATGACGATAACTGAGAAAAAAGTTATCTCAACTAAATCTGCCTTTCGTATTCTTAATATTAAATAAATTAAGAAGATTCCCCCAAATAATATTAATTTTATATATACAGGTGGTTGGTAAGGAAGGGCAGATTTCGAGCCCGAAATCCAACCAATATAAAGATCGATATAGTTTGGTAAGTATAACAACGGAGAAATTAATAAAATCAAAATAGGTAATCCTAAGTAGATTAAAATTCTTTTTAGTTCTTTCCAATCTTTACTTATAAGAAATTTAAAGAAAAAATAAGGGGCAGCTGGTAAAGTAAACCATTTAGCACACATAGTTAATCCAGAAAACAGATAAAATAATCTTTTATCTTCTTTTGGATAAGAATATAAAGCTAAAATTAGAAACAGATAAAATATACTATCAGTAATATGATAACCACAATTAAAAGGGCTGAATACATTATTTAAAAAAACAAATGGGTTAATTAAAAAAACACCTAGAACAAACAGTGCATTTGAAATGTTAAATTTCTTAAGAATGTAATAAAATAAAAGAGAAGTAAGCATCTCTAAAAGAAAGGCATAAAAGACAAATAATTCAAATACGCCAAAAGAAAGAACTTTTAATATTAAGAGCAAATATAAAGTTAATGGAGGATATTCTAATTTTGTCGGAGCCCAGATCCATTCACCTGTAAACATAGTATCTGTTGTGTGATAATTTATCATGATATCTCCCCATGGAAAAGTTGGATCAAGATGAACTATATAATAATAGATAAGCATAATGATTCTTATTATTACTCCGACAGATACAAATAACAGCCCTAATAAACGATAATTTTTGACTTTCCACAAACCTTCTTGATCTTTAAAGAACATAATGTTATGAAAATCGATCTATTAAACTTTAAAATTTGAAATAATAAGAACTACAAAGATCAATTAAATTAAAATTTTCTTAAGAATAGAATACTATATTCAAAAATTAATTAAAAATTTTAAACTGATTGAGATCTATTTGTTAAAATTATGGAAGGAATAATAATAAGCATTTTAATACCTGCTTATAATGAAGAAAAAAGAATCTCACATTTCTTAAATACTTTAATTAATTTCTTGAGTGAAAATCTAAATCATTATGAAATAATTATTATTAATGATGGATCCAGTGATAAAACGGAACAGATTGCTCAGAAAATTCAAAAAGATAAACCGTTTATAAAACTTATCAATTATAAAAAAAATATGGGAAAAGGTTTTGCTATATCACGAGGGGTCCTAAAAGCCAGAGGCAAATTTATCGTTTTTATGGATGCTGATGGCTCAACGCCAGCAACTGAAATATTAAATATATTAAACAAATTCCAACAAAATAATTTTGATATAATTATTGGTTCACGAATTAAACAATCTTCTAAAATAAAAATCCCCCAACCTTTAAGTAGGAGATTATTAAGCAAGGTTTTTAATTTATATTCAAATTTCCTATTTCGAATAAAAATAAATGATTTACTGTGCGGCTTTAAAGGATTTAAAAGAGAAGTAGCAGTTATTTTATTCAAGAACCTTAAATCTTTTAGATGGGAATTTGATGTAGAGATACTATATAATGCAAGGAAACACAAATATATGATTTATGAACTGCCAATTGAATGGAAACATGAAGAAGGTTCAAAAATAAAAATCTTAGATCCAATATTAATCCTTATTAACTTATTCAAATTGAGATTAAAGTATTTATAATATTTTTTATGTAGCAGAACTTCTGCTGATTTGATCAACGTTTACTTCTTTGAATTTAAAGTTAATGGCAATTGTAGAAATTCCTCCATATATGAAGACATAGATTACTCTTAACATATGGTCCACTATAAAAAGAGATAATATCTCAGTATTGGGATAAAAAGGAACAAATAAAGAGATAATTGCAGCACCGACAAACTCAGAAACCCCCCAACCTCCTGGTGTGATTGGGATAGTCTTTGTGAAGAATGTAATAATTTGGGCTAAGATGATAATAAAAAAGTCTACTTCATAACCTGTTAGATAAAAAATGATGACTAAGGTAAGGGATTCAAAGAACCAAGTGGGTACATTGTATACTAATATCTGTATTATCCTTTTTTTGTCTTTTCTAAAGTCATCTAACCCCTCGACAAATCGATAAATAAATTTCTCCAAAAAATTCCTAAGTCTGATTGAAATTTTACCTATAAAGTTTAAAACACCCTCTGTTTTAAAAAAAAGCAATACAAGTGCTATTGCGCCTAAAAATAATATTGACGCACCAAAAATAATAAATAGATTTAGATCAGATGGATATGAAACATTTATTACGTAAATATATATTAGAGTAAAGCATGTTATTGAAAATAATATTATTAAATCAATAAAGCGATCAATTAGAACCGCAACCACGCTTTTACTAAGACGAACATTAGATTCTCTTTGATGTATGTATTCCATTTTTGCAATATCTCCCAATTTTGCGGGAGTCAATTCATTTATAGCCCAACCTGTACCGATAGCCCCATATATAGTTAAATATCTTGGTTTTAATTTAATGGCTTTAAATGTAGTTTGTAATTTTAAAGCTCGAAATACAAATGCAACTGTATAAGTAATAGAAAACAAGAATATTCCTAAAATCGAAATTTTTTGTAAATTAATAATTATTTTTTGAAAATCGACATATACTATCATTAATATGATTATAACGATAGTAACACATCCAATAATGATGCGTTTAGTTCTTTTTTTCATTAGATAAAAAATTAAGTATCCTAAATAAATTTGAAGATCATATTAAAAATTTCGCTAATAAAAGCTATAAGAGAAGGGATTATTCTTAATTATAACTGCATTCATCTTAAACTAACTAAGAATTTTTTGATGAGGAAATTAAAATGGAAAGTTCAAAGAAGAAAATTGTAGAATCGGTTCCCAATTATAGTGAAGGAAAAGATGCTAGTATAATTGATAGAATAGTAAATAAAATTAAAGAAACACCAGATACTAAAATTGTAGATGTACAATATGATAAGGATTATAATCGTGCTGTAGTAACCTTTCTAGGAACTCCAGAAGCTGTCTTAAAAGCAAATATAAGTGCTTCCAAGAAAGCAATCGAATTAATTGATATGAATACACATAAAGGACAACACCCCAGAATCGGTGCTGTAGATGTTGTACCATTTGTTCCAGCTCAAAATGTCACAATAAAGGAAGCTATTGATTTATCTATAAAATTTGCTGAAATAATGGTGAAAGAGAACATTCCAATTTATTTATATGAGGAATCTGCTCGTAAATTAGAGAGAAAAAATATAGATAATATAAGAATAGGGGAATATGAGGGGTTAAAAGAAGCTATTAAATTAGATCCTGAACGTAAGCCTGATTTTGGGCCTTCAGAATTACATCCAACAGCAGGAGCGATGATCACAGGAGCTAGATTACCTCTCATCAGTTTTAATATCAACCTTGGAACTAAAGATGTGAAAATCGCTAAAAAAGTTGCCAAGGCTATTCATTTACGATCTGGCGGTTTGGTTAATGTTAAAGCAATGGGTACTGTGTTAGAGGGAAAAGATTATGTCCAAGTTGGAATAAGTAATATCAATTATAGAAAGACTCCACTTTATAGACAAATTGAGCTTGTAAGGATTGAGGCCGCACGATATGGAGTTAATGTAATAGGTACTGAATTAGTGGGAGTTCTACCACTTGGAGCTGCACTTAATACTTTAGAATATTATCTACAGCTACAGAATCCCCCTAAACTTGAAGAAAAGCATTTATTAGAATACTATTTTAATTTTTAGCTAAAATCATTATAAATTATTTTTACATACTATTTTTCCATTTTTAATAACTTTATCAACTAAATTAATCCCAAATTGATAAGGTAAGAAGTTAAAGTTAGGGATATTAAAAATTAAAATATCTGCTTTTTTACCAATTTCAATACTTCCTATTTCATCTTGTCTTTGGATTGCGCATGCAGCATTAAGTGTAGTTGCAGTTAAGGCTTCAGAAGGAAACATCTTCATATTGTAGCAAGCCAATGACATTATCATTTGTATCGATTCTGTCCAGCAATTGGGGTTAAGATCTGTTGCCAAGGCAACCGGAATTCTAAAGTCAATCATCTTTCTAGCAGGGGCATATTCCTTTAACATTGATGAGAAAGGTGTTCCGGGTAGGAGCGTTGCTATTACTCCCGCTTTAGCCATTGCTTTTAATCCATCGTCATTCGATTTTAAAAGATGCCCAGCTTGAGTAACATCTAATTCAGCTGCCAATAAGGCTCCGTTTGTATCAAAAATCTCATCAACATGAATTAGAGGTTTTAAACCAAAATGTTTAGCAATAGTTAATATTTTTCTTGCATCCTCAATCGAAAAAATCCCCTCCTCACAAAATACATCACAAAATTCAGCTAAATCTTCATCAACAATTTTAGGAATCATCTCCGATATTATTAAATCTACATAATCTTCTTTTTTATCTTTAAATTCTATTGGAATCATATGGGCTCCTAAAAACGTTGAAATAATATCAATTGGATGCTCGTTGTTTAACATTTTAATTGCCCTTAGAGATTTAATTTCATTTTCTACATCTAAACCATAACCTGATTTAGTTTCAATCGTAGTAGTGCCAAATTTTATCATACGATCCAATATCTTTCTCCCATTCTCCACTAATTTCTCCAAACTTGCTTCTCTTGTTGCTCTAACTGTTTTTAAAATCCCTCCACCCTCTTTCAAAATTTCAAGATAACTCAACCCATTTAGTTTCATTTCTAATTCATCTTCTCTTGAACCATCAAAGATAATATGAGTGTGAGGATCTACAAATCCAGGAGTAACAAGTCTATTTTTTGCATCTATTATTACCGTATCTCTGTTTATATTGAAAAAAGAATATAGCTCTTCAGTAGTCCCAACAAATTCAATAATATTATCCCTAACTGCGATAGCTCCATCCTCTATGATTGCAAGCTCTTTCATTTGATCTCCTATTCGTGGAACGCCATATTTTGAATCTAAAGTAACTAACTGATTTGCATGGATTATTATCAAACTTGGAGAACTTCCTTTATTCATAACAGAACTTAATGATTCTCTCTTTCTTTTTGTTTTTTTTACTGGTACTGTGGTTGTTACATACATTTTATCTATATGCTTATCTTAGATTGACTAATTCAATTAATTTTTTACTTCTTAAAATATCCAAACTTGCTTCTATATATTCTGAGAGAATTACATCATTATGAATATGAGGAATCACTGTTCGAATATAACTGTGGCAAGATTCTAAAATTTTACTTGATTTCAATGGTCTCCTAAAATCAAAAGCTTGTGAAGCACATAAAAGTTCAATTGCTAAAATTTTTTCAAGATTTTCTACAATGTTTATTGTTTTTCTAGCACTAATTGAGCCCATACTAACATGGTCCTCTTGACCCATTGAAGTAGGAATACTATCTGCGCTGGCAGGAAAACACATAGATTTATTCTCACTTACAAGAGCTGCTGAAATATATTGTGCTATCATAAAACCAGAATTTAGTCCAGATTCTTTGATGAGATAAGGAGGAAGACCCCATTTTCCTTCTAAAAGAAGATAAATTCTACGATCAGAAATGTTTCCTATTTCAGATGCAGCTAGACCTACATAATCTAATGGTAAGGCAAGTGGCTGACCATGGAAGTTTCCTCCGCTTACAGTATCATGTTCACTGAAAACTATAGGATTATCTGTTACAGAATTTAATTCACATTCTACTTTCTCAATTAAGTGACTTAAAGCATCTCTAGAAGCCCCATGGACTTGTGGTATGCACCGAATAGAATATGGATCCTGTACTCTTCCACAATCCTTATGAGATTCTACAAATTGGGATTCTTTTAGAAATTCTCTAAAATTTCTCGCAACAATTTGGGCTCCTTGATGTGGTCTAAGATTTATCAACCTTTCATCAAAAGGTTGGGGTGATCCTAAATATGCTTCGAGAGTAGTAGCTCCTATTATATCTGCATGCTCAATGCAATTAATAAAATTTTCAATTATCTTTACAGCATAAGCTGATATGAATTGGGTGCCATTAATCAGAGCAACGCCTTCTTTAGCATGAAGCTTTAATGGTTCTAACCCACTTTCATCTAATATTTCTTTAGATGGTCGATAGTTTTCTCCATCTTTCGATAGAAAACCTAATCCTATCAATGGTAAAAATGAATGCGCTAAAGGTGCAAGATCCCCTGAAGCACCAACTGAACCTTGTTCGGGTACTAGAGGAATATAATTATTTTCTATATGCCACATAATACGTCTAATTAGTTCTAAAGAACAACCCGAATATCCTTTAGATAAAGTATGAACCTTAATAATTAACATTAATTTAGCAATCTCTTGATCTACAGGATTTCCTATTCCCGCACTATGGCTTTTAAGTAAGTTTTCTTGAAGTTTCCTTGTTTCATCTCTTGAAATTTTAGTTGTGCATAGAGATCCAAAACCAGTATTTATGCTGTATACAAGTTTATCTCCTTTTGCAATTGCTTGTACTGCTTCAAAACTTTTATTAATTTTTGATTTAGTTTGCTCAGTTAATATACCTTGAAGGTTTCCTCTTGCTAATTTTAACAATATATCAACAGTTAAGCGATCTTGACCAAATTTGAATTTTTCTATCATAAGAACTAATATTTATTATTTATTGCTTTTAAAGAATTCATCTATTAAATTATTCACTAAATCATCGTCAGCTACAAATGGTATTGTTATATAACCCTCTTTATGTTCCATGTTCCATACCTTTGCAGCTTCAAGTGCATTTTCATTTCGCGCCCAAGCTCTCCGAGCTACACCACAAGAAACATCCCAATCAATTGCAAGTTTAATAATATTATTCACTCTTTCTGAACCATCCAATACTAATCCAAAGCCACCATTTATAGCTTTCCCGGTGCCAACTCCTCCTCCGTTAGAAAGTACGCACATAGTCATCCCTCTTGCTATATTACCTGCCCAACAATGATGTGCCATATCTGACATTAAATTACTCCCATCTAGTATATTTGATGTTTCTCTAAATGGTGAATCTGTTCCACCTGTATCATGATGGTCTCGACCTAACATTATAGGACCTATTTCTCCGTCTCTAATCATCTTATTGAAAGTTAATGCTATTTTTATTCGAGTTTCTCTATCAGCATATAATATACGAGCTTGAGACCCTACAATTAAATTATTATTTTCAGCATTCTTTATCCAAAACCAATTATCACGATCTTGAGCTCTTCTGTTTGGATCAATGCAAGATGCTGCGGCTTTGTCTGTTTTAATTAAATCTGAATGTTTTAGAGAGAGACAAACCCAACGAAATGGACCATATCCTAAATCAAAACAAAGGGGACCCATAATGTCTTGTACATAGGAGGGAAATATAAACCCATTTTTAGGATCACCTTTAATCGCTATATCTTTAACCCCCGCGTCGTAAACAGCTTTAAGAAAGGAATTGCCGTAATCCCAAAACTTTGTGCCTCTCTGAGACATTATTTTAATCAATCTATAATGTTCCTTCAATGATTCATTAACTTGACTAACAAATTTTTCTCGATTAGATTTTAATAATTCTCTGCCTTCCTCAAAACTCATTCCCATAGGAGTGTAACCTCCATCATAAACTGCATGACAAGAAGTTTGATCTGATGCTAATTCAACTTTTATATCTTTATCTACTACATACTTCCAAATATCCACTATATTACCATGATATGCAATAGATATAGTTTCACCTTTCTTTCTATATTCATCAACTAATTTAAAAATTTCCTCAAGATTGTCCGATATTTTACTAACCCATCCTTGCTCATACCTGGTTTGAATTCGTGACATATCTACTTCAGCTAATACTCCTATACCTCCAGCTATTTCAACTGCCTTTGCTTGGGCACCACTCATACCACCTAGCCCAGAACTTAAATATAAAACTCCATTAAGACCTTCTTTGGGAGAAATGTTAAGATATAATCTTCCAGCATTAAGTAAAGTAATGTATGTGCCATGAACTATCCCCTGAGGGCCTATATACATCCACCCACCCGCAGTCATTTGTCCGTAGTTAGCAACACCTAATGCTGCCGATAATCGAAAATCTTGAGGTGTGTCGAACATCCCAACCATTAGACCATTTGTCATAATTACTCTGGGTGCTTCCCGTTTACTAGGGAAAAGTCCTAAAGGATGTCCTGACATCACTACCAGAGTCTGATTTTCATTCATTATTTCAAGATATTTCTTTATCAATTGATATTGCATCCAATTTTGACATACTTGACCACTTTCCCCATATGTTACTAATTCATATGGATATAAAGCCACATTTGGATCTAAATTATTATCAATCATTAATTGTATTGCTCGCGCTTCTAAAATCCCTTTATACTCCTCTATAGCTTTAGCTTTTATTTCTCTATGCGGCATATATCTATATCCATAAATTCTTCCCTTTTTAATCAACTCATCTAAAAATTCTGGAATCAATTTTAAGTGAAGCTTTTCAGGGATATATCTCAACGCATTTTTTAATGCTAATGCTGTCTCTTTTCGTGATAGGTAATATCCACGATTAGGAGCTCTTCTTATACCTTCTTCAAAGGCAGGATTAGGAGGTAACTCATCAGATAATTTTACTTTAATAGTATTTAAGCTAGGCATATTGTTATCTAAATCCCTCTAATATTTAAATTTTAAATAAATCAGATTTCTTAGCTATTAAATTTAAAATTAAAAAGATTAAAATAAAAAGTAAGAAAAGTTTTTTTAGAGTTTATCCAAACCAAGGCTCTTTAATTTTTCTTTACTTGGATATCCAGTATTAGGATCAAATGTCCTATATTTATAATAAGCTAATTTTAACTTATCAAAATTTGGAGCTTTTCCAGCAGAACCTCCTTCATTGAGTGGATCGAGAACAATTTTAGGCAACTTATCATCTGAAGGGGTTACCCCCATCTTTAAATTAAATAACCGTTTCATCATAAAGATTCTTTCACCAAGTATTTTGAATTTTTCAAGGTCAAAGTCTAAACCTGTTGCTGTATTTAACATTTCAATAATCATTGAAGGAGGAGGGTTTGCAAAGCCACATAAAACTAATGAGTTATATATTGATCTATAATCTTGAATTCTTGCACACGATTCTACCATATCTTCCCCATCTGAATACCAATCGACGTCTAAATTTACACCAAATTCTTGAAGTGGAACTCCTAGAAACACATAATATGCATCACAGCCCATATGGCAAGGTCCTCTTGTTGGTGAGATACCATAAGCAATCGCCATTCCAAAACAACGTCTTAGATCATGGTAAGGTATTTCCATACCATAAGCTGTAGCAATTTGATCACTAGAGACGTTAAACTTTTTACCTATTGCATCTGAGCCCTCTGCTAAAATATCACCTATTCCTTTTCGAATTCCTATCTTCTTTATCATTTCTAATGCTGGTTTAATATCTCCCCATTTTGGTTCCAATCCATCAATATCAGAAGAGTTTACTTTTCCGTTATTATATAAATAATAAATCAAAGCAATTGCACTGCCACCACTAATCGTGTCTAATCCAAAATCATTGCATAAATAGTTAGCTCTTTGTATCGATTCAAGATTATCATTAAGAATTAAGGATCCAAAACTCACAACAGTTTCATATTCAGCAGCTTCAATTTCATAATCGGTTTTATATTCACCTTCTTTTATCATTGCTTTTTTAGCACAGCCAATAGGGCATGAAAAACAGGGATAATTTCTTGAAAATAATTTTTCCGATGCTGTTGCTCCAGAAATATTAAATGCTCCATCCCATGTACCTAGAGTCCAATACTTTATCGGTAATTCACCCTCTGAGTTATATTTATCCACTCCTCCAGAGGTGCCCAAAATCCCAAACATTTGAGTTGGAAAAGAAGCCAATATATCCTCTGTAGCTTTTTTAACAGCATCTTTAAATTTTTCAGGATAAGCTGGTTCATATGCTCTTTTTGAGGCTCTAATGGTTATTGCTTTCAATTTTTTTGACCCCATTACAGCCCCCATACCTGTTCTTCCAGCAGCTTTATCTTCGGAGGCAATAGTTGCATATTTTACTAGATTCTCACCAGCTTGACCAATGCATGCGATTCTTGTTAAATTTGAACCAGATTTTTCTTTAAGAATTTGAGTAGTTTCAAAAGTTCCCTTTCCCCATATAAAGGAGGCATCCTTAAGTTCGGCTTCACCGTCAGTTATTTCTAAAAGAGCAGGATTTTGTGAGGATCCGGTAATTATTATTCCATCATACCCAGCTTTTCGCAATTCTGGTCCAAAAAAGCCACCACATATTGATTCTCCCCAAATTCGTGTATAAGGTGATTTAGAACATATTGAAAATCTTCCACTTGTAGGAGCATTCGAACCACAAAGAGGTCCAGTCATAAATATTAAAATATTCTCAGGATCCAGAGGATCTGTTTCTCCGTCTATTTTGTCATACAAATATCTTGCGCAATAACCTGTTGCTCCTAAAAATTCTTTTGCTATTTCTTCATTAAGAGACTCCTCAGAGATTTTATTAGTTGTTAGATCAACTTTTAATAATCTTCCAATAAATCCTTTCATATCTTTTCCCTCTAAATATCTTAATTATGTACTTATATAAGTCTCTTAAATTTTAAGCTTTTTAGTTTTCAAATTTGAAATGATGTTTTCATAAAATTGTAAAAACTAAAATTCTATTTAATAACTTTTACATCTTGAGCTTTTAATCTATCTAATATAAAAGGAAATTTGATTTCATTATTCTTTTCAATATTGAGATATTTAAGGGAGGGCAAGGATTCAATTGATCTTGGTAACTCAGAAAGACTATTTGCCCTTAGGAATAAATATTTTAGAGACTTGAGTTTGCCAATAGAATTGGGTAGTCTTGATAAGTTGTTATTTCCTAAATATAAATATTTTAAAGATTCAAGGTTTCCAATAGATGCGGGGATATCATCTATTTCATTATAATACAAATACAACCTTTTAAGTGATTTTAGAGACCCAATTGTATCTGGGACACTGTTTAAATGATTTTTTCCTAAATCTAAAGTTTCTAAATTTTGTAATTGTCCAACTGATTTCGGAATAGAATTCAAACGATTAAACCCTAGTATAAAATTTTTTAACATATACAGTTTCCCAATTGAATTAGGTAAACATTCTAATCTGTTATTAGAAATATCTAATTCTTTTAGTGATGATAATAACCCCAAACTCTCTGGTAAATCTTTTAATAAATTTTTACTTAAATCTAAAATTTCTAAAGATTTTAAATCACCAATAGTATTTGGAATGTTTTCTAATTTATTATCAAATAAATCGAGTTCTTTTAATGAGTTGAGGAATTTAATATCTGATGGTAAAGCTTCGAGTTCGTTTCGATCCAATTTTAATGTCTCAAGAGCAGTAAGATTTTTAATTGAATTTGGAATTTTCTTTAAATTGTTTCGTTCTAGATTTAGAATTTTTAGAGAAATTAAATTATAAAGCTCTGGTAAAGAATTGAGATCATTATTTGAAAGCCCTAATTTTAGCAATGACTTAAGTGAACTGATTGAATGTGGAATTTCAGTTAAAAAATTCGATCCTAAACTTAGACTTTCTAATAAATTTAGTGAACCTATATCTTTAGGTAAGCTTTTTAATTGATTATTAGATAAGCCTAAATATTTAAGGTTGTATAACTTACCAATTGAATCAGGAAGACTTAATAATCTATTTCCTTTTAAAAATAAAGAAGATAAAGAAGCTAAATCTCCAATTGAATTTGGAAGCCTTTCTAATTGATTATTCCTCAAATTGAGCCTTTTTAAAGATTTTAATGAGCTAATTGATTCTGGAAGTTTAGTCAGATCATTGTTGCTAAGATACAATATTTCTAATGATCTCAAATCTCCAATCGTTTCAGGAAGTTCATGTAGTAGATTTCTACTTAAATCCAACATTTTTAAATTTGACAATATACAGAGTGAATTAGGCACGTTAGTAATTATATTGCCACTTAAATCTAATACCTCAAGAGATTTTAAAGATCCTATTGAATCGGGTATAAATATTAACTTATTAGCCTCTAAAGATAACTCCTTTAAGGAATTAAGTGAAAAAATCGCCTTAGGTAGCTTGATTAAATTGTTTTCACTTAAGTCTAAATTATTTAATGATAAAATAAACGATAATTCTTCTGGTATAACTTTTAGCCGATTTCCCCTTAAAAGAAGTTGCTTTAAATTGCTCAGAACATTAATTTTTTCGGGGAGAAACTTTAAATTAGAAGAGAAGAGACTCAATCCCGAAATGTGACCATTTGTTAATGTGTAACCAATAGTATAGCTATGTATCTCTGACACTTCAGGAATAGGAAATCCTAAAGATAATTCTAGACTTTTCAAATATTTTTGTTCTATGTCCAGAAGAGTCATTTAAAATCTAAATAATTGTATTATTAAACCAATTTTCTAAGCTACAAAAAAATAATAAAAGAATATTATATTTATGTTTAACATTTTGGAAAATGTTGATTATAATTAGAAAAAAGGATATTCAGAAGTCAATATCTTTTCCAGCATAAGAATAGTTGAATAATTTTTTAAATTCCTCTGCTGAAACTGATCTAGGAGTTAAAGTTGAACTTGCATCTTGATAACATAAATTTATTAAAATATCAAGATTTTTATCAAAGTCTTCTTGTGAGACTCCTGTTTCTTTATACGATAAAGGAAATTTCACTTCACTTGCTAATTTTTCTATTTTCTCGATAACTTTATCAGCTGCTTTTCGATCGTTTTCATTCCACTCAACCCACCCTAACTGTTTTGCTATTTTAGCGTAGATTTTTATGGCTTCATCTGTATTTGGGTCATTAAGGATGAATTGAGTAACATATTTAAGCGCTATCCCTACAGATTTCCCATGTGCGACATGAAATAGTGAACCAAAACTATGCCCTAATGTATGACCAATATGTACTTGGGAATTCCCGAATGCTAATCCTCCAAGTGTAGCCGCTTGGTGCAAGTAATCTCGAGCTTCTTCATTTTTTCCATCTTTATAAGCAGTTGGTAGATATTTAAATATTAGTTCAATGGCTTTTAATGCTAATGCATTACTGAATTCATTCTTCCATTGTGACCCGATACCCTCAATTGAATGTGCTAATGCATCAAATGCAGTATTAACGGTTAATTCAGGGGGCATATCCATTGGAAAGATTGGGTCTACTATAGCATAGGTGGGGATTAAACCTCTATGGATAAATAAGTATTTTTTCCAAATTTCTTCCTCATAACGAGAGATTACAGTTACAAATGTAGTTTCCGCTCCTGTTCCAGATGTTGTTGGAATTGCTATCAGTTTAGCTTTTTTTCCCATGTCATAAAGATCTGATCTGAACACATATATATCATCTAGTTGAAAGTCTGGATTTTCATAAAGACACCATACTGTTTTTGCTGTATCCATTACAGAACCTCCTCCAAGTGCAATTATTAAGTCGGGTTCGTACTCTAAGCATAGCTTTCTGGCTTTTAAAACACCTTCTTCTCTTGGATTTGGAAGCACTTCATTGAATACTGTATAAGATTTACCAAATTTTTCTAATTTATCCGTTAATATTTTAAGATCTCCTAAATTTTCAAGAACATTGTCAGTTATAATAAAACATTTACTTCCAGAAATATTTTCAAAAAAGTCTAATGAATCTGGTCCATAGATAATATTTGGAGAGAAAAAGAACCACATACGTAAATCACCTTTTTTACATTTTTATATAATTTTCTCTAATATGGATATTAATTATACTAATATCTTTATTAAATTAAATAAATTATTAAATGCAAACTTAGCTACAAAAATACTCGCTAATTAGGGTGCTTTTAAATGAAAGAGTCTGAAAAAGAGAATTTATTTATAACTTTTAATGGAGTAATAGAAAGTATTATAGAAGATAAACGAAAGAATCCTAAAAATTTAAAAAATCTCAAGAAATTTGAAGCGAAGATTAATTTGGGTCTTCAAATCCAAGAAGATTATACATTTTGGGTAAATTTAGTTGCTAAAGATGGCAATTACAAACTAGGACGTGACAAATTAGAACAATATGATTTGGAAATAGTCTCTGATCCAGAAGATTTAATGTATTTCTCTAGTGGCCAGTACTCAACTCTTCATATGATGTTCAAAAAAAATAAATTTGGTTTTAGAAAATTACGATATAAAAAGGGAAATACAGGAAAAGGTTATTTTGGAATTTTGCTAAAGTTGCCAAAAATACTTGTTTTGGATAAGATCAAACACATGAATAAAAAGTAATGCTATTTGATTAGTATTTATGGAAAATTTTATTTTTTTCAAAGTAAAAATAATATTTATCTTCATTTATTTCCTCTGATTCCTTGTCTAATTGAAATAAATAAACTACAATGTCGCAAGTTTTATTATCTACATTTAAAACAATGAATGACGGAATTTGACTGGCAACAAAGGACCATGCTCCAGTCACGCTTCCAGGATTTAATAATAGAATCCCGTTTTTCGTAAGGAAAATTTCTTCTTTATGTGTATGACCAGAAATTAAAATATTACATTTCTTTTCCATTGCTAGAAGCTCTAATTGCATTTTATCCCCTCTGGGTTCGATTTCTGCTCCATGAGTCAAACCTATTATTAAAACTTCTCCGCTATCGAACTTGATTTCTTGTTCTTGATAGAGAGGTGCATTCCTATTTCCATAATAATAATCCATGTTTCCAATGACTCTATACAAATCTCTTTTAGTAATTAAATCTAAAAGTTCCATGAATTGAGGATAATTTATCTCATCTCCGGTAAAAAAAGTATATTCAAATAAGCTAGATTTACTCAATTCTTTTAATTTAATTTGAATGCGTTCAGATACACTCGTTGCCCTTTTTGGTACATGACTATCTCCAATTAAAAGCAGTTTATTCATAAATCATTCTTTTAAACTTATGATTTCCTTTTTTTATCTTTTTCATCCGCTTCTTGGACAAAAAGATATAACTGTTTCGCAACTTTATTGCGTTTAAAGTGCTTTCTTATAGGGTCTAGTAGTTGATCTAGATATTTAATTACAGCGGGTTTTAAATCAGCAGGATTTAACTTATCAGTTTTATAGTCATTTACCAATTCTTTATATGAAGTGTAAACTATATTTCCCCCATATTTTTCAAGGCGCTCTACTTCAAAGGTATCAATCAGTTCAAAAAGAATATATTTACAATATTCTAAAATTGGGTTTTCATTGATTTCTTTTGGAGGACAATATGCTTTATTTATTTTTCTTTTTATATCTTCAAAAGAATCTAACATAAAGATTGCAGTGTCAGGATCTGATTTTGACATTTTTAATTTTATTACCCTTTCAATTCCGGCTAAGTCAGTATCTGGAGGTTTATTTAAACCCATCAACATATGATGATGAATTGCTACTGGTTTAGGTCTATTCAGTTTAGGAGCAAGCTCTCTAGCTAACATATTAACTTTTCTTTGATCTAATCCTAATTGACATATATCTGCTGGAAGATAAAAAATGTCAGCTGT
This sequence comes from Promethearchaeota archaeon, assembly GCA_048940445.1. Lineage (GTDB taxonomy): Archaea > Asgardarchaeota > Lokiarchaeia > Sigyniarchaeales > SOKP01 > SOKP01. The sequence continues at coordinate 11,622 of JBHLON010000039.1, read as the reverse complement.
TTGCATCAAGGGATAGAGAATTTGAGAGGCTGTTAGCTTTTCAGATTCTTCTCTACCCATTATTTGTGTACATCTTTTCACTCTTTTAAGAGTAGAATTTATCGAAATTTTTAATACTAATTCCCAATAGGCTGGTTCCTTCACTAGATCTGAAGCATATATAAATTCTACTTTGCTTAAATCCATCCCACAAGCTTTCCAAACCTCAATAAAAAAATCCCCAACTTTTCTAATTACTTCTAAATCTCCACCAAATTTCAGATTTGCTGCAGCATGCCAATCAGCAACAAGAAACTTAAATCGCACTCCAGCTTTGGTTATTTTATTTACATTTATTGCCCTAAGTAAACCCTGAGCAATATGAATATTTCCACTAGGCTCAAAACCATCATAGGCATAAATCTCTTGGTTATGATCAATTTTCCATTGGATCATCTCTCTTAGTTCATCTAAATCTATTATCTCTTCACCAACTTCTTGTAGTAATGCAATCCTTTCATCTAAAGTTAATGTCATCTTTCCAGTCAATAAGTTATTTTTAAAATAATAAATAAATTTTATGATATAATCTTTATGAAACTAGTAATTTTATAAGGATAATAAGAATTTTTTAAAAAATTAATTTATTATTTCTTTGTTTTGCTCTTTTTTTGTTCAATCGCAGCTTGAGCAGCAGCTAATCGAGCAACAGGAATTCTAAATGGAGAACAAGAAACATAATCGATACCAATAGAATTTGCAAATTTAATAGATTTTGGTTCGCCCCCATGTTCTCCACAGATACCACATTTTAGATTTTTTCTCGTTTTTCTCCCAAGCTCTATGGCCATTTTCACAAGTTTTCCTACGCCATCTTGATCTAAGATCTCAAATGGATTCGATTCTAAGATTTCCTTATTTAGGTAAATAGGCAAAAATTTACCTTCAGCATCATCCCTACTGAATCCATAGGTCATTTGGGTTAAATCATTAGTTCCAAATGAAAAGAATTCTGCTTCCATAGCAATTTCATCAGCAGTTAAGGCAGCTCGTGGAATTTCAATCATTGTCCCGAATTTGTAATCTAAATCTACACCATATTCTTTTATAGTTTCTTCTGCAATCTCTAGTAACTGTGATTTTACTAATTGTAATTCAGAAAGCATCCCTATTAATGGAATCATCACTTCAGGGATCACATCAACTCCCTTAAGCTTTAATTCACATGCAGCTTGAAAAATAGCTTTAACCTGCATTTCATTTATCTCTGGCCATACAATCCCTAAGCGACAGCCTCTAAGTCCCATCATTGGATTTTCTTCTGATAATGAACGGATTAAAGATATAACTTTATTTTTCTTTTTAATTTCATCATCCAAAGGACTAATGTTAAGAAGTGATTTCGATAGTTCATTTGTCATCTTTAACTCTTGGTATTCTTGCTGTACTATGTTTAAATCAGGCAAAAATTCGTGCAATGGAGGATCTAATAATCTTATTGTAACAGGTTTTCCTTCCATAATTTTGAATATCTCATAAAAATCTCCTTTTTGCATTGGTAAAATCTTATTTAATGCATCTTGGCGTTCTTCTTGAGTTCGAGCTAAAATCATTCCCTGAACTACTGGCAATCTATCCTGTGCCATAAACATATGTTCCGTCCTAGTTAATCCAATTCCTTCAGCACCGAATTCTATAGCTTTCATAGCATCTATAGGAGTATCTGCATTTGCTCGTATTCCAAGAGTCCTAATTTTATCTGCCATATTTAGTAATTCTAAAAATTCTCCTTTTATTTCTGGCTCTATTAATGGAACTTTCCCCCCTATTACGCGACCAGTTGTACCATCAATAGTTATATAATCCCCCTCTTTGACAATAGTCTCCCCAACCTTGAATTCTCTTTTCTCTTCATCAATCTCAATATCTTGAGCACCCACTACTGCTGGTTTGCCCATCCCCCTTGCTACAACAGCTGCATGGGATGTTTTTCCTCCAAATTGTGTAAGTACACCGTTTGAGGCGAATAATCCATGTACATCTTCAGGTTTAGTTTGAGGTCTAACTAAAATAATTTCTTTTTCTCCAGCATTTGCCATTGCTTCTGCTTTATCAGCGTCAAAGATTGCTTTACCTGAGACAGCTCCAGGAGATGCATTAATACCAGTAGCATAAACATGGATAACAGCATGATCATCAATACTTTTAAATAATAATTTTGAAATTTTGTTAGGATCCAGACTCATTATTGCTTCTTCTTTGGAAATTAAACCTTCTTTGACCATATCAACAGCTATTTTAACTGCTGCTGAAGGAGTACGCTTTCCATTCCTTGTTTGAAGTATGAACAAAGTTCCATTTTCGATGGTAAATTCTATATCTTGCATGTCCCTATAATGATTCTCAAGTTTTTCCATCGTGTTTAATAACTCTTTATGAATTTTTGGGAACTCTTTTTTCATTTCTTCAAGTTTTTTCGGAGTACGTATCCCAGCAACCACATCCTCTCCTTGGGCATTTGATAAATATTCTCCAAACTTTATGTTTTCTCCCGTAGAGGGATCCCTTGTAAAGGCTACTCCAGTTGCAGAATCCCATCCTTTATTTCCAAAAACCATGGTTTGAATATTTACTGCAGTCCCATAATCGGGAATATCATTAAGCTTTCTATAAATTAAAGCCCGTTTATTATTCCATGATTTAAAAACAGCATCAATCGCAAGAAAAAGTTGTTTATATGGGTCTTGGGGGAAGGGAGAACCAATTTCTTTCTCATATAATGCTTTATAATCTGCGATTATTTTCTGTAAATCTTTTACTGTTAAATCAGTATCTTGAGCTTTTCTGGAGATATTTATTTTATATTTATCAAGAATTCTCTCAAATTTCTCATCTCCTAATCCCATTACTACATCTCCGAACATCTGGATAAATCTACGATATGAATCATAGGCAAATCTAGGATTATCCGTTTGTTCTGCCATCCCTTTGACAGATTGGTCATTTAACCCCAGATTTAAAACTGTATCCATCATTCCAGGCATCGACTGTGGAGCTCCACTTCGCACACTAACAAGGAGGGGATTTCTTGTATCACCAAACTTTTTCCCTGTTTTGTTTTCTAATTCTTTAAGATGTTCAATTACTAATGGTTCAATTTTAGCCATTATTTTATCAGGATTTTGAAAGTATAACAAGCAAGCTTCTGTTGTAATTGTAAATCCTGGTGGAATATTTAATCCTAAATTAGTCATTTCCCCAAGATTTGCTCCTTTTCCGCCCAATAAGTTTTTTAACTCTTTCTTTCCTTCACTAAAGTTATACACATATTTGTTAGTTTCAGTAGCGGTCATTTTATTTTTCCAATTTCATAGTATTACTCAATTCATATGATTAAAAAGATAAAAACCAAATCATTTTCGTTCAAGTGACTTGAACTTTAATACTCTTAAGTTTATAAATCTATATTCTGAAATAAAATTTTTCTTTATAGAATTTTATTTAAAATATATGAATCCTTTTATTTCAATATTTCAAATAGTTCCCAGATTCCATTAATTACAAAATCTGGTTTATAATCACTATTCTCCTCTATCATTTCAAGAGAGATTTCTCCAGATAATACACCACAAGTGACTACTCCTGCTTCTATTCCCATTTTGATATCAGTATATAATCTATCTCCAAACATAATTGCATCCTTAGGATGAATTTGTAACTCTTGGAGCTTAAATAAAAGCATTTCCTTGTTTGGTTTTCCAAAAACTCTCGGCATTCTACCAGTAGCTTTAAATAATAATGCGGCAATCCCTCCTGCATCAGGAATATACCCTTCTTGAGTTGGACATTTATCGTCTAAATGTGTTGCTATATAAGGAATATCATTTTGTAAGAGATAGGAAGCGCGAACTAATCGCTCGTAAGTTAATTCTTGATCAAAAGCTAACACTAATATCTCAGGATCCTTTTCCGTTAAGATAAAACCTTCACTTAAAAATTCATATTTAAGAGAATCAGTCCCTAATAAGAAAATCTTCTCAAAATTATTTTTTTTTAGATAATCGATTGTTGGATGCTGTGATAAAATAATGTTTTCTCGAGTTATATTCAAGTTCATATTATTTAATTTCAATAGATAATCTGAAGTTGATTTACTGGAATTATTGGACAGAAAAAAAAAGAATTTATTCTTTTTCTCTAATAATCTTATTAGGTCAATAACGCCCTCAAACAGCTTTTCACCTAAGTAAATAGTACCATCTAGATCAAAGAAAAAGACTTTGGCATCTTGGGCTACATCAGAAAAATCTTGGTCATAAGCAGACATAAATGCTAATAATAAAGCTATTATAAATTACTCAATTAAATTGATCTAATAAATCTATTCAAAATTAGGTAACTAAATAATAATTTGATAAAAAATTCACTGAGAAATCACTTTTTATACATATCAGTGAAAAAGGAATCTTCCTTCTTCTGATTTTCCAACAACCATGCTTTATATTTAAATGTCATTTTTCTTTTTTTTAAAGGCTTATAAGATGTCTCTTCTTCAAATAATATTCGTTTCATTTCAGAATCTAATTTTTTATAGATTTCCTTATTGGATGATCTTTCAATGAGAAAAAAAATTAAGATAGCTAAGAAAATTACGGATGGTGAAATTACCCATCGTGCAAATTGTGGTGAATAGACAAGCGAAAATGTTCCAAAGACTAACAATAATGGAACAGTACAATAACAACAATAATAACAGCACGTTGTGCCATAGTACTTAGTTTCTGACTTAAAATTAATATCTATGTGATGGTTTTTTGCATCGTCTATCAACCATCTTCTATAAGATTTCATTAATTTTCCATTATTTAAAGGTTCAATGCCCATTTGTTCTGAAAAATTATCACGATTTAATTTTGAATCCAGTATTATACAAGTTCTTTTAATTCGTCTTAAAATTAGCAAATATAGGATAAATAGGAATGATAGAAAAAATAAAAGATATAAATACCATTTCAAATTAATCAAAATTTCAATTGGAACAAACCAAAAGAATAAAATTATCATTAAAATGCTATTCGCTACAACCTTCTCAAATTTAGCACGTAAATATAATATTAGAAATTTTAACAGCATCTTAATGTTCCTAGAATTAACTCATTTTCTTATGATTCCAAATATGAGAAAAAAAAGTTTGAAAATTATTATAATTTTACTAATGTTAGTTATTTTTCAATGGGTGTTCCGCACCAGATACAGAATTTATCTTTTTCTGAGAGCTTACTTCCGCAGAAGGAACATACTTTAGCTTCAGCAGGAGTTATTATTTCTGAGGTCCCAATACTTCTACCTTCTATCTTGGCACCGCATTTCGGACAAAAATTTGCGTCTTTTCTGACACTGAAACCACAACGAGGACAATTTCCAAGCTCAACCTCAGCAACCTCCTTGGTTTCTTTAGTCTCCTTGGCTATCTTAGCAGTTTCTGGTTTTTCTTCCTTCTTTGCTTTTAGGCTTTGAGTTTTTTGGCCTCTTCTTGCTGCGAAAGCTACAATAACGATAATTACAATTATTACTAATATTATAATTAACACCCATGAAATATCGGTCCATCTTTCAGCATAGGTCACTCCTGTATCATATGTAACGTCAAAAGTAATTGTAGTTGATACATTCGGTGAATAAAAAGGATCAAAATATATGAAGAAGTACCAATCACCTGAATTAGGAACGGTAAACATTCCATTTGTAATATAAACAGCTTCATGGACTGCATAAGCTCCAGAAAAATCAATAACATTTGCAGCATAATAACTTACAGTATAATTAACGTTAACAGTTCCAGAAAGATCATTATACCATACTAAATAGTAATCATTTGCCTCAGAAATTTGTAAAGATCCAGTTTCACCCAGGGTATTTAAACTTTCATTGTAAAAACTGGGACTTCCTCCTTGATTCCATTGGTAAAGTTGATAACCGTCTGCTATAAAGAAATCAACAGAACTATTTGCATCAAAATTATAAGTAATAGATGAATCTGGGTTTAAGAAAAGCCAAAAATACTGATATTCATTATAGGTCAGGTTAAATGAATCAAGAGGATTACTACCTGGTATATTAATAGTAGGTAAATTATCAAAGGGTTGATCCCAAATCGCAAATGTTATTAAACTGTCGCGTGAGTCAACTGAATAGGTAATGGTATTACCTATATTTGTATATTCATGTTCATACCAGTATTCATTATAATAAAGAGTCTCAGTAGATCGATAGTTCACGGTTCCAGTGGAGTCAGCACTTGTGAAAGGAAACCATAATCCTACACCAAGAAAAGGTAGAATAATTAATCCAAGTATAATAACGAAAAAAATTCCACCGCCTACATACGCAGGGCTATAGTACCAAGGTCTATACCAATATCCAGACCACCATGGAGAATACCACCAACGCCAGTACCATGGTCTATATCCCCACCAATAGTAACCTCTATAGGGACGATAGTATGAATGCCTATAAGGTCCACGTGGAGTACGTGAAACTATTCGTGATGCTCCGGTCCTGCCAAAAGGTACACCATTTGATCGATAACCACCAGTACGGAAACTAGCAGGACCTCCTCTAAAACCGCCACCTCGAAATCCACCTCCACCAAAGCCGCCGCCTCTGAAACCACCGCCGCCTCTGAATCCGCCACCTCTAGATCCACCACCTCGAGGCATTTACTTATTTCACCTCTCTATTTCTCGATGTTCCTTTTTGTCTGAAAAATCGGTCATGGTTTATTGCTGCGATTATCAGAACCATTGAAATTATTGACATAGATAACCCTAAAGCATCGGGGGCAACAACAGTTGATAATCCAGAGAGCGCAAATGCACTTCCAAATAGGATCCATTCAATCACCATAAAAACGATGAGAAGTATTGGAAAAACATTTCGTAATAAAAGTTCCGTAAGATTATACCTTTTTCCCGTATAGCTAACATAAATTAGAGAGATTAAACTTATTACCCCAAAAATTATAATTAAAACACTAAATACCATTATTGATATCCAAATCGGTCCATTTAAAGCAGATATATCACCATATGAGACAAAATAATTAATGCCCTTTGCTTCGAACAATTGAAACGTTACTCTTCCATTAAAAAGAAATACTATGCCAAATAAACTAGATAAATTTATCTGATTTGCTGCAAAAAGTCCATAAGCACCCCCAAAAGGTAAGATTATTCCAATTAGAACTGCTAAAATTGAAAACACGGTTGTAAATAGAAATTCTGCCATCCGTGTATTGTTAACTTGTATAAGACCAATTTCATCGACGTTCTCATCAGGAATATAACTCCAAGTGTCATGAATTGAACAAACGCCTAGTAATTTGTCATTCTCTACAACAGGTACGACATTCGCTTGTAAGTCTCTCATTCTTGTAAACGCTTCTGTTACAGGAGTGTCTAATGTCACTGGTGGGATTTTATACATTGCTTTAATCACGTTTGAGGTGTTTGGGTCTAATCCTTCCGCTATGACATCTTGAACGATATCGAAGTCGCCAACTATTCCCAAAACTTTTTCAGTACCTTCTTCTACGACAACTAAGTCAGGTATGCCTAATTCTTTCATCTTTTTTGCGGCTTCATTAATGGTTGCTTTACTGCTTATAGTTCCATATTCATCGTCTATGATTAAATCTTTTACATAATATTTTTTTGTGGATAAGCCCATTTTTTATCACATATTTTTAGTTAAATTGGTTAATAATTATAGAAAATGAATAGGGTATTAAATATTACTATAGTCCAATTATTATCAATTGTTTACATTATGCGAGATTATACTGAATTCTTCCTATAATTCCAAAGGTTTAGTAAAATGAATTAAATAACAAGTATCTAAATTAACTAAAAGAACTTAAATACACCAGTTTAACTTTGTGTTTTGGAGATAATCCCAAATGAAATTAAAAATAAATCTCTAATAGCACCAATAAAATAAAAAAGAGAAAATTTTGTGTTAATAAAATTCCGTGCCTTCAACCATTGTAGTGGCTACAACCATTTCTTGTGCTGCCTTTGTAGCACGCATAACTTTTGCCATGTTCCCAACTAGCTTAAACTTCCCTGCCATTAGCCCTTGTATAGGATCTAGTTCTTTCTTTAGAACCTTTACCCAATTATCATAAGGTCCTGAAAATACAAATTCTGCACCAACTTTTTCACCTTCTTTTAATGGTCTGGGAGGGGAATTAGGTGGTAGAACGTCATATTCTTCACCTGGAGCAAAAACTTTCGCTCCTGTGCAATCTCCTTTATACAATCCTATAAACATTTTAATTTCGTGATCTAAATTTCCGCTTGGTTCAACAATAAAGATAAAATCTCCTTCCCACCAAGAAGCTGCAGCTCTATAGTTAGGATTATTGTTAAGAGCTTTCACATAAGCATCTGACCATTCTTCCGAAAATACTTTCATTATTATCACTCTTTATTTGAAATTTTTTAGATTTATGATTGATATTAGCTTTGATTTTAAATTAATTTTGTCAAATATAGGTTTAGAAAATATTATTACAGTTTTGTAATTTATATGTAAATAAGTTATTAGACTCCTATACCTATTGTATTTCCAATACCTGCCACAATGACTTTTGTCCCTTTCTCAGTACGTTTTCTTATTGCCATTTTAACCTTTTCCACTAAGTTTGGAACACTTTGAGTAATACTTCTTCGCATTGTTGTAATTGCATCTTCTAATGATTCTCTACATACTAAAGCGTCAATAGGAATTGCTTTTTTTGTTGATGAGTCTTCAATATAATACTTTTCTACACCAATCCCTCCAATTGCAGCGCCTACACCAACAACAATTGAACCTGTCTTATCTCCAGAAAGTTTTAATCCTGCATCAATCATAATGATTCTAGAGATATTATCTCCATGTTCTTCGACAATTTTTTTTATAGCCGTTCCTGGTTTTCCCACAGTCCCACCTGGTCCTTTTGCTCGAACAACGTAAACAAGTCTATCTTCAAAGTTAATCTCTTGTACTATTGTATCTTTTGCAATTTCTTCTGCCTGAACATCATCTCTTTCTGTGATATTTCTAACAAAATTACCTGCCACAAGAGGTCCTAGAGCGTCTCCTATAGGGCTTCCCTCTGAGAAAGCTTTAGCAGCATGATAATAAGATTTTGCCATTGCTGTGATTAAGTTCATTTGCATTGAAATCTGTACCAATAGAATATAAGATTTGGTCTTTTTCCCTAAAATTAGAAAGTGTTTGACTAAGCGGTAAACATAATCCACAGCCATTACGGCTTCAAACAAATTTTCCATGTTTTGAGAATCGGCAGAGCCCTTTATTACATTTGGTGCTAATGTACTTACTTCTTCTTCAAATCTGTTATCTCTTACGTCAATTACATGATCAATTTTGGGAACAATTCCAAATGGATCAAGCGAAACTGGAGTAATTGCGATAAAGGTTAAAAAATCTTCAATTTTCAGCATTAAGTCTTTGTCAGTTTCTTTTTTATCTGCATACTTCTTGACATTAGTTAGTAATAGTTGTTTACATTCATCATCCCATTCCTTAAGCTTAGCTAAACCAGACTCTATTTCTTTTTGTGACCTCCAAGCTTGAATCCGAGTTCCATAGAAAATTGAAACAAAGATCAATACAAACCATAATATTTGAATTACTAGGCTAAGTGGATCTAATTGAGTCCCAAATTGCATTAAATTCCAGATCATAATTATCTTTTTATTCTAATTATAAGTTTTAATTTATTCGCTTTCTAATCTGTTTAGTTTTCATAATAACAAAATTTATTTAGTTTTATATTCTTTTCTATTATAAAGAATAGATTTCAAAAGAAGCCAGAGGATTTAAGAAAGATACATGATCGACGATGAGGATGAAGATGAAAAAGTCTTAAAGAAAAAGATTTCGCTAAAAAGCATTTTAAAAAATCTGTTAATGATAGTTTTAATTGTAGTCGGTGCAGTGTTTATTTACTTAGGTGGTGGGGAAAATCAAATTTACAATTTCTTCATAGGCTTTACACTTATTTGTTTAGGATCTACCCTCCTACAAGTTCAAAGACATCCTTCTGAACCAGTTAGACAAACCCTCTCTATTTTAAAGTGTAATTTATGCGGTGTCATTAAGGTGAGAAATTATCAGTATGGTGATTTTGTTTTTAAAAAAGTGGACACCTGTAATGAATGCAATGAAGCAATGGAAGTAAACCAAATCTATAGCGTAAAATTAAAGAAATCCGTTGCTTTAAAAAAAGAAGATTTAAAGAAAGAAATTATCAAATCTGAAAAATAGATTACTAATCCTTAATTAAGAGTGGTGTTCCCCTATTTTAAACAAATTAGGTCTGGGTGGGACTTTTGATCATTTACATGAAGGTCATAAATATTTATTAAAAACAGCATTAAGATTATCGCATCAAATTGAAATAGGTTTAACATCACAAGATTTGTTGAAGAATAAAAAAGCTTATTCGAAATTAGAAAATTATGCTACGAGAAAGCAAAATTTAAGAGCCTTTCTTAAGTCCGTTGCTGATTTAAATAGAGTTAATATAGTCGAAATAAAAAGCTGGGATGACATGGCTAAATATTCTCAAAATCCTGAATATGAAGGTTTAATTGTGAGTGAAGAAACATATTCAAACGCATTGAAATTAAATGATCTCAGAGAAGAGAAGGGGATGAATCGATTAATTTTAATTGTGATACCCTTAATAAAAGATAAGAATTCAAAGAAAATTAGTTCTACATCTATTCGTCAGAATTTAAAGTAAAATTTTTTAAGATTTGTGTATATCTAGTATTATATTAATTGCCTGAGATGGATATAAATTGAAGAACGCAATTACTGAATTATATCTTACATATTATCTCAAGCATGGTTTACTTTTCTTTCAATTCTTTATTTTGCCAAGGGAATAAAACAATTATGTTCAATTTTTCCCTTGGCTGCGGAATAAATTTATATAGATTAAATATGTTTAATTTATTTCTCCCTTAATGTATGTAACGCTGTTCTAGTTCGAGATAGTGTTATTTTAAGCTAATATTTACGCGTAAGATTTAAATAGATTAAAAATTTAGAAAGTATATATTAAAAAGTAATAATTTTTAGATGGAATTAGATGTCAATCAAACTTAGGAAACAAGTTATATCAATATTAAAGATTTTAAAAGAAAGAGAAGAAAACCTTATTGCAGGAGAGTTAGCACAAGAATTAAATCTTGATTATATAGTATTAATGTCAGCCATTAATGATTTAATAGAATATAATCTTGCGGGCTTTAAAGAGAAAGAGATAAATAAAGTATCGCTAAATGAAGAAGGAAAAAAGTACTTGAAAGAGGGTTTACCTGAAAGAAAACTTTTACAATTACTGATCAAAAATGATGTCAAAGAAATTCCCATAAAAGAATTCTTAAAAAAGTCTAAATTTGCCAGAAGTATGTTCTATATTGGACTTTCAAACATGAAAAAAAATAAATGGATAGCTGAAAGTAAAGCAACTGGTGAAAATAAGGTTTTTCTTATCGCAGATCAGTATCCAGAGACAAAATTAGAAACTTTTTTGAAAAAATTTGAAAAAAATCCAAGTAT
>JBHLON010000081.1:0-6433 GCA_048940445.1 Promethearchaeota archaeon | reverse complement strand
TTTACAATTTTATCCAAATTTTTTTCTATGATTGATGAATGTTATATCATACCCAAAAAAAAGTTGAATGGCAAATGGTTGAATTAACAGATTCGGGAAGGAGGAAATTAATAAAATTACTAAAAATCGTTGTGATAATTGCGGTCATAGCTACCTTAATTACTATTATTACTCTTGTAACTATCAATACTCAATCATCAGGAGAATGACCATGTTCCGGTACGATTCCAGTTGTTTTGCTATGGTTTTTTGTAATTTTTATTCCAAAATAGGATGATTTTTGCGAGAAAATACTAGTCGCAAAATGACTAACCCTTGCATGGGTTCTCTCATAAGAAATACCTCAATTTTTACAAAATTATCATAAATAATTTAGAATTGAGTGTCATCCATTAACTTCAATAATTATTAAATCTCTAGGTAAAAAATTTCTACAATAGAGTCAAATTTATATAGCAAACTATACGTTTATTATATACACTTTCTCGAAGAAAGTTGAATCTAAACTACAAAGAGGGTAAAATTTTGACGAAAAACAAAAAATTATATAAATATTTATTGTTGGTAATAGTTTTAGGAACTCTTTTTACCATGACCCCTATAAACTTTGTAGCAGCAGAAGCTGATTTTGAGCTTTACGATACAGGACGGACTCCTCTTGGTCATACCCCAACCTATCCCCTCCAATATCAATGGCAAACAGTTGAACATCTTTCTGGAAATACCTATCGTTTTAAAATCAAATTTACCAGTTCAACATATTGGTCTCAGGCAAATCTCGTCATTGATGGAGTAGAACATCAAGTCACTAAATACTCCACTTATGGGGATTACTTTTTCGACTATAGCTGCTATTGCTATCATCGAAGAGAATATTATCAATATAGTTATGTCGATCTAGCGCTAAACGAATTCGGATATTATGAATATTACTACAATTCTTGGATGCTCCCTGATTGTACTACTGACAAATTATGGGCAATATACTTCAGTCCTTTTATAAGTGATACAGGACGAACTCCTCTTGGTCATACCCCAACCTATCCCCTCCAATATCAATGGCAAACAGTTGAACATCTTTCTGGAAATACCTATCGTTTTAAAATCAAATTTACCAGTTCAACATATTGGTCTCAGGCAAATCTCGTCATTGATGGAGTAGAACATCAAGTCACTAAATACTCCACTTATGGGGATTACTTTTTCGACTATAGCTGCTATTGTTATCATCGAAGAGAATATTATCAATATAGTTATGTCGATTTGGCACTAGACGAATCGGGATATTATGAATATTACTATAACTCATATATGCTCCCTGATTGCACCACTGATAAATTATGGGCAATTTATTTTGGTCCTTCTACGCTGGATGGCAGTATTAACAGATTTTTTCTTGATCCCGGTCCAAAACCTTCAAAACTAGGTTTTCAAATTGAATCCACATATGATTTTGGACCCCAAACTCCGTTTATTACTTATCAACTCATAAATGGTCTGGGATTATATGACGATGTTTCCATAGTGCTTTATGTGGATGATCAATTAATAGATTCTCGATTTGTCTCTCTAGCGTCAATGGGAGATTCAATAGAAGTACAAGTCGACTCCAATCTATTGAAGCAAATAGGTACACATAGAATTGAAATTCAAGTCAGCGATTATTATTATATGAATGAAAATTGGGAATTAGGATATCTTAAAGTTGGTTATATTGGATTTACTCAACATAATGATATTCTTGACTGGGGTATTGATCTAGTTAATGCAGAAGTGGTATGGGGCGGTTTTGATGGAGCTACTAATGTGGTTACTAATATCTATGGTCAAGGAATAAAAGTATTAGTTATTGATGTCGGAATAGATTATAATCATTTTGATCTTAATGATAATTATTATGGAGGTTATGATTGGCAAGGGGGGGATAATAATCCAATGGATACAAATGGACATGGTACCCATTGCTCTGGAATAATAGCTGCTGAAGATAATGATGCAGGTGTTATTGGGATAGCTCCTTTTGCAAAAATTTACATGGCAAGAGTAGGAGTTGGCCCCGGAATCGATTCAGAGTATGTTAAAAATGCAATTTACTGGGGTATAAATAATCATGTAGATATTATATCTATGAGTCTATCAACATATAATATCTTGTCTCAAGCTTGTCAGGACGCCTATAATGAAGGAATTGTCCTTGTTGCTGCAAGCGGGAATAATAATGGCGCTATATCATATCCCGCTAAATATGACAGTGTAATTGCAGTAGGAGCAATCAATTCAGGTTTAACTCGTGCATCTTTTTCCAATTATGGCTCTGAATTAGATTTAGTTGCTCCTGGGGTTGATATCTATAGTACTGTTCTTAATTCTAACTTTGATTATATGAGTGGAACTTCGATGGCGTGTCCTATGGTCGCTGGAGTGTGCGCTTTGATTTTATGTACTAATCCATTCATGCAACCACGTGAAGTAAGATGGTGCTTATACAATAGTACAACAGATCTTGGAAGTTCAGGATGGGATCAATATTATGGATGGGGCTTAGTAAACGCTGAAGCTGCAGTCAATTATGCATTAACACATTTCCCTTTATAAAAACACCATTAACTTAACTCTTTTTTTTTTTATTGTAATTTTAAACATTTATTCTCTCCGACACTCGAACAATTACCAAAGCCTTTCTCCAGTAGAATAATTAACCAGACAACCATAAGTAAATTTCTGGCTTTAAAGTTTAGAGATGCTAGTTTATCCATTAATCTCTTAAGTAGGAATGTTGAGAATCTTTCTCGCCTTTGTTCCAAAGGTTTTTATGCATTCGTGTCTACAATTTGTATATTATTTATTAAAAAAAATCATATTTGACATTAAAGTAAATCTTAAATAAAGAGCTTACTTTATGCATTTTGACAAAATCTACATAAAATTGCTTTTAGAATCTATAATTAAACTAATTACTAGATAGATAGAGTAAAAAATGTTATCAAAAAAATCAAAAATTCTAACGATTTTGTTATCGTTAGCTATTGTTGGATCGTTAGTTACTCCAGTTTTAGCAGCTCAATATAGCCACCAGTATTATGTGGAGGGTTGGGGTTCGGCTCCTTTGGGGGGATTAATGAAATATTTTAAAGTAACTGCTAAGTTGGACGTCACGACAAGCAATGTAGGCCTTCCTCATATTACTTCATATACTAAAAGTTATTCATTTTGGAGTGAAGGACATTTGATTATTTTCCCATTTTATCTTTATTATTATAAATTTGTAAATGTAGTACAAACTACGGTGGGCACATATATATGGACTTATCAGCAAAATTTGGTTGCTCTTTATTATAGCGTTGAAGGAAAAGTACAAAGTACATTTGACAGTAGTAATTACGTAATGGTTAAGGTTTGGGTTAAAATCTGGGCTGATGGTAGTAAAGATGGAGGTTTTGATATTTGGGATGACAATTTAGGAATGCTTTATTTCGGACCATAATAGTAAACTATAATTACTCATCATAAATTTTATAACTCCTGAAATGGCTCCAACCTTAAAATTTCCTTTTTTTTAAAAAAAGATTGATAACATTAGATTAATTTTATTAAATGGAAATAAAAATCTAGCTTATTGCTTCTCTCTTACTATGATATATTATAGGATGACGAGAGGTCTACAAACTTAAATAAAATTCATTTTTTGAATAGTTGATTTTCTAAGCTTTTCTAGTTTTCCAGTATTTGAAGTTGTTTGACTGATTGTCTATCATACTTAAAATGATCCCAGATGACAATAATTATAGCAATAATTCAGATAAATCCCCCAATAATTTCTAATATTTCTACAATGATTATTATCTTTATATTCACCACCCATTTTACTAAGCGGACCCGTCACCGAGACCTAAGTGACTAAACGCAAGGTCAAGAACAAAATAGGGATAGGAGGATGAAATCAGAGTGTGCGTTCACAGACTACCAAAAGACAAAAATCCATGGTGATAGCAGGAGTCATGATTTTTGCATACCCTATTTTGCTAAGAACATTAGAACCAAATGAAATTTATATATTTTACTACTAGAGCCCTTTAAGTCTTAAGGAATATGAAAAATAGCTTTACTTGATTTTGCTAATTTTTCAAGAATGGGAGATTTTTGTTCTACATTCACAGCCCCTAATAGGATTCCGTTAGAATTGAAGAAATATAGACAGGAAAGATCAATATATTCAGCCAAAACAAAATACTGGATTGCATCGTGTTGCTTTATGACTAATAAACCTATAAATCCACTTATAAGAACTGTTTTATCCTTAATTCGCAAGATTTGGACTTTAATAAACTTTCTTTCTCGATGCTCATACCTTCCAAAGTGTATTAATTCCTTTGGTACTTTTCTTTGGCTTTCCATATCTGATTATATAATAAAAAATTTTAAGTAAGAATTTTAGGGCTAGGCTTTTCTTTTATATGTATGTTCAAATAAGATATAGTTATGAATAAATCTAATCCCCAAAATGAACACACGAAATAAAAATATGCCGATAAATTGGTTAGGAAAAAATGATATCCTCATTGGAAATCTTTTTTTAAACACAATGAGATTCAAGAGATTGAATTTCAGAATAGATTAAAGTAGTTAAATTTTCTGGAGGCAAAAACTAATATTTAGTCTTCTTAATCAATTTTCTTCTATTTTATAATACTATAATATATCACAAATTTTTTTTATATCTTTCAACTCCATCAATAGAAAGCAAAAAATAATGAATAAAGAAATAAAAAAATTTATGATTAAAATTTCTTAAACATTAACTAATCCAATGATTTGACCAGGAACAAGTGAAATAGCAGAAAGATCTGATGAAGGACTTCCATCTCCTAAGATAATAGTGAAAACTTTGGAGGATCGCCAACCAAACCATTCATATTGAAAGTACACTATAAATTTAAACTGCAATTTTGTAATACTTTCTACCCAAAAAGTACTCCCTTCTTCATGATATATTCCATTATCCCAATTATTTGCTAATGTATTATCGATGTGAAATTTTAATAGACCATCAAAATAGACAAACCAAGTTTTCTTTTGAACTTTCGCCCAACCTAAATAGCGGTAAATACCATCAATCGCATTTCCAGAAGAATGACTTTTACTTCCTTGTGCAGCAGTATTATCACTACCATCAGAGTATTTTGTTTGTCCATTAGTAATCCACTGCCACTGTGTACCTGAAACATCTAAATGGATATCCCAATCGCCAGTCCATTGTATTAATCCATTCGGTATAGGACCCCAATAATATTGAGTTGGTCTTCGTGGAATGATATATACGTTTTTATAATAAGCCGTTGCATACATCTTTATCAATATACGTCTACTAAAGGTATAATCCCATACATCCAAATTCACTCCATATAACCACATTGCAAATTCAGTATAGCCACTACCCTCTTCATACACAATATCACCTTGCAAATCCAACCTAATCTCATATTGTACTTCTTGACCATAGATTGGATCCCATTCGCCATAAAATTTTTCCTCGTGGGCTTCATACTTAAAAGCTTGTGCATTCGCAGGAGAAATTAGAAGTCCTGTAATAACTAAAAACAATATTGATACGATTAGGGATAATTGAGACTTCCTTTTCATTCTTTTTTTATCACCCTCTTGTGTATTAAAATTTAATAAAACTAGTAAAGTATATTAAACTACTAGAAGATTTTTAGGACATTTTTGTTAAAAAAGCTTAAGATAAATAACTTTATAAATGTTATTATTGGAATATGTAAACTTTAATAATAGCCTAATTTAGTAAATTTTAGCGAAACTGTCTACCCCATTGATTCTGAATAATGTGTCAATTCTATTTAGGTTTAATTTTTCAATGTTCTTTAATTTTCTAGTTAATTCAGGAAGTATTTAATCATTATTATTCATTAAGTATAACCCTGATAAACTTTCTCAGCTTTTCAAGAGTTTTTTGCAAAAAAATCTACTTTAACAAGCCATTCTCTGGTATTTTCTTCTTATTTTAAAGAAGCTCAATAAAATTAAATAAAATAAACCTTTTCGATTTGTTCTTAGACTCAAAAATAACCATTAGATCATATTTAAATTGTATAAAAACTTATACAAAAATGTTCTTTCAAAGAACACTTGCCTAAAGAAGGTGAAGTCAAAAAAATGATTTTAAAAAAAAGACAGATAGTTTTATTTCTATTAATCCTACTATCTTTAAGTTTTACTGGTCTAGCGACTACGAGTTTAGTTAAGGCTGATGGAGGATACGAACCAACAACATTAAACGGATCACAAAACAAGAACTTTCCTGATATCGGTCATTCTATATTGGGTTTTACTGTTAAGACAATTGGTGATTTTGGTGAAAACCCACGAATTCATTTTAGTCTTCAAGAGATTTTCAATGACCCATATGCTCGAT
>JBHLON010000080.1:0-6539 GCA_048940445.1 Promethearchaeota archaeon | reverse complement strand
TTTGAACCATACTGTATCAAAAACAATGGAAATTACTATATAAATAGTTTTAGCGATAATCCTATTGATCCTACGACTTTAAACACTAATGGATTTGATTTTTATGTTGTACGGATAGTAGGGGAGAATGGAAGAACAACTTATGCTGGTCCAATTTGGGTTGAATATGCTACTTAAAAAAATTTAGAGTATAAATTAATAGAGAATTCCTCGTTAATCAGAAGTTACTCAACATTTAATAATTAAATTGATTAATTTTTTAATACAAAATTTTAGGGGTGCGTCAAAAATCCAGTTTATGGTTCTTAGAATTAAAATTTCATTACCTTCTTGTTTTTATTTAATTTAATAGAATTAAATTTGGTATCTTTATATTTGAGAATTTCCTGATTTGGCAATCTTTTATATTTTAAATTTCCAATTTAAAATAAGTTCAATTTGCAATTAATGAGAGAATTTAAATTTGAACTTAACTAATAGACGAATTATCTAAAAAAACATCAATTTTTAAATATTTGGAGAATTATTAATGAGATATAGAAAAAATCAATATTCAGAAGGTATAAGTGTATGCGCTTTTATCATTGCAGGAATTCTGATTTATTGGGGCATAAATGATGTTTTGATAACACCCCTTCAGGGTCAAGGATTCAATTGGTTTGGAATTGTCTGGTTAGGCATCGCTGTGGCAATAATAATAGGACAAATAGCTATTTGGGTAAATAAAGACAAGTTAAGAAATGCTATTTTGTATGAATATGAAGACTACCCTACTGCTACAATTGAAGAAGTAAGTAACAAAACTGGAATTACGCTAAAAGATGTACAAGCAATCGTGTTAGATTTAAAGTCAAGAGGACTTCTACGTGGTAAGTTTTCCTCATCCACTGGAGAGATGATTCACACTGAAGTGGTCAAAAGTGGGACAAGTCAATCTCTAGAAGGAAATGTAAAATATTGCCCAAATTGCGGTACTGCTAAAGCAAAGGAAGCTGCAGTGTTTTGTTCTTACTGCGGTTCAAAATTTTAAATTTATTTCTATTTTTTTATTTTGATATATGGATTTCATTTACTATTATCTTTTAGAATAAGATGTATGGATTACTTATAGATAGTCAAGTGATAAACCAACCAATGATATGTGTTGTTAGCAAATAATAAAAATTGAATTCTAGATTATAAAAATAAGAAAAAAGAAAATATAAAAATTTGATTAGGTTTAAGGACTTTGAGCATTCACGTTAATGTTACCGGTACTTGTGGTTAGGCTAAATAAGTATCTTGAAGTAGCAGTATTATAATCATTTGATTGATATAAATCTGAGATAATCTCCATGCTTACGTGAGGAGTATAGTTAATTGCACCAGTACTAGTGCTACTCACAAATCTTACACCAGTCTGTACAGATGAATCTCTGTAAAACACATCAATTCCACCCGTACTTGTTTCAATGGTGCCTGAAACATTAGCACCCATTGCGATGTATTGATAAATATCTGCATTGATACTACCTGTTGAGGTTTTAAGCGAAATTGCAATATTTTTAGAGTATTGCATATTATAGCTATAATAGGTAATACCTCCCGTAGAAACATCACTAGACAAATCATCTCCCATCAAGCAATTATATAGATACAGATTAGTTGATCCCGTAGATGTATGTGAATACAAACCTTGCGTGAAATTCGCTTCATCAGCATTTACGGTAATACCTCCGGTACTCGTTTGTACGTTAAAAAGATTTCCAAAAACACTGTTATTTCCAATATTCACGTTTAAAGATCCAGTGGATGAAATTAAAGTTAAGCCTTGTGAAAAGTTTGTAGCTCCTGAATTCATTGTAACGCTTCCTGTGCCCGTTTCAGCTCGTACATTTCCATCAAATAATACATTATCACCAATCGTCATTCCTAAGGATCCCGTACCCGATTGAATGTGAGTGCCATTCAATATAGTATGATCTGGAGCGTTTATAGTTATGGCTCCTGTTCCAGTTATCGCCTTGATATCATATTTGACATCTGTTCTAAGGAGAACTGTTACATCAATATTATATGATTTGAACCAAAATGCAGGATTAAACCAAACTTCTGTAAGAGTTTTCATATTAAATGTTAGGGGAGAAGTTGTATTTTGCCACCATTCCGCAGCAGGCTTAAAGAAGGCTGTATATTGTCTATCAGTCATGTATAAACCTGAAATGGTTAAATCTACATCGATTTTAACAATATATGGAGTATTTGTGGTATTATACTTAATATCTACACTTCCAAGATCAACATTTAAGTTAAGATCCTCTATTGATAATGGAATATTCTGATAATTAAAGGTAAATGATTCACTAATTGTGCCAGAAGTTGCAAAACCAGTAATAAAAAATGCTAACGCTCCACCACCAAATATGGCTACTAAAGCTATAATTAGAACTTTTACATTTTTTCTCAATTAATTCACCATTTTTTTGTTAAAATTATGGAAATCAATTAATACATAGTATTTAAATAAAATTGAGTCTGATTTTTATGGAAACTTTTTTAAATACAATTATCTAAGAAAAGAAATCATTATCTCTAGTTAAAATTTTTCTAATATTAATTCCGCAAACTTTTTTGCATTGTCAAGATCAATTTGATCGGGATGTCCTTCTGTTAATTTTATATCTTTTAATGCTTTTTCTTGTTCTTTAGTTGGTAATCTTTTTATCATTGCCATTCTTGTCTCTAAAGACATAGCTTTATTTTCACCTACACAATCAAATTCTCCAATAATAGTACATTTATTTTTCTCCAAAATTTTAGCTATTTTTTCAAAAGGAGTTTGATAAAGTTTTTGGCTAGCGTGAGTACAAAAATAGATAAAATTCTTAGGAAATTTTGAAACTTTTTTAATCAAATTTACAACTGAGCCATGCACTCGACTAGCATAGACTCCGGAACCAATAAATACTAAATTATAATTGATAAATTCATCGGGATTCGTTTCATTGATAGTCTTAACATCAACATCTTGATCACGTAATCCATTTTTTATTGCTTGAGCTATTTTTTCTGTATTTCCAGTTTGACTAAAATAAGTAATTAGAATTTTCATATTTACCAATATTGTGTTTAACTTGAATATTAATTAAATTATAAATAATTTTACATTATACCTTCAAACTATTTAAAATAGATACTTATTAGTCAAGCTCTAAATTAAAGAAACTTTTTGCATTTGAAATAGTTGTTTCACAAACCAAATTTTGCGATACATTATGAGAGTGAGCAATAGCGGCAATGGAGTATCTTACGTTCGAAGGGACATTTATTGGACCCCTAAGATAAGGATGTTGAAAATAACTATCAGTCTCAGTTAGTAACGCAGTTAAAGGAGTATTTTGAGTAGCCCGTCTCCATTTCTTGCTACTATATGCTGAACTTGGAACGGATAATTTAAATCCTTGTTTAGGTAACATAGTTCCATACTCATCGGGACCAGAAAAGCAATGCCATAAAATTTTTTCTGGATTTAATTTAAAGTCTCTAATAATATTTAAGATTTCTTTAGTAGCTCCATCTTTTTTATTATATCGATGTTTAGGATTTTTTTTATCATATTCATGTTCTGCCGCATTTCTTACATGAAGCACATAAGGTTTTTCAAATGATTCAGTTAATTTGAATATTTTTCTTAGTTCTGAGATTTGTTTTTCTCTTTTCTCTAGATCTTGAGCATGGTGAAAGTCTAAGCCGATTTCACCAATAGCTATATACTTATCTTGGTTATTTCTGATAAATTTGAACCATTTTTCCCACTCATTTTCATATTGAGTTTTAGAGGTATATGTAACTGTTTGGGGAGCCCAACCACAGGTAATTCCTATGTTTTTTTTATTCTTAGCAAAATCTAAAATTAAATTGAGGGTGATATTATCTATTGAACTTGTAATTAGATAAACTCCTCCCATTTTAAAATAATCAAAATACTGTTGTTCATCTGAAGGTAATTTATTAGTTTTCTTAGAACGGGGAAATGGAAGATGGCAATGGACATCAATGAATCTAAGTCCCTCAACCGGTTCAGTTAATTTGATTTCTGGCATTATTATTCTAATAATGATAATTTTAGATTAATTATTAGTTATTTGAATTATATAAATCTAACAAATTTATTTTTCTGTTGATTAAGAAATTATTTTTAAAAAAATTTTTAACATCTATTCTCCAATATTATACATCATTTTAAGAATTATTAATGTGAGAAAAGTTGAGTGTTAAAAATATTGTGATGCTAGGCTTTGGTGATATGGGAAAAGGTATTGCCCAAGTTTGTTTAATGGGAGGTTTTAACGTTACAGCTGTTGATATTGATGATAATATAATACAGGAAGGTTTAAAGTATAATCGGAGTGGTTTTGAGAAGTTAGAAGCAAAAGGTGTTTTGCCTAAGGGACTAAAGGTGGTAGATTTAATGGAAAGATTAAAGGTTAATAAAGACTTGATCAATGCTGTAAAAGATGCGGATTTAGTAATTGAAGCTGTTGTAGAGAAACTGGATATTAAACAGAAATTATGCAAGGATGTTATTGAAAATTCTTCAGATCATTGTATTTTTGCTTCCAATACATCATCTATTAGTATTACTGAAATAGCTAAAAAATGTAATAATCCTAAAAATGTTATTGGAATGCATTTTTTCAATCCCGCACCCTTAATGCGTTTAGTTGAAGTGATAAAAGGAGAAAAATCTTCAGAAGACGCAATGAACATTGGAGTCGAAGTTTCTAAAAAGTTGCCTTGTCTTAGAGGTGAGAGATATGTAGCCCGTGTATTAAAGGATCATCCTGGATTTATTGTAAACAGAGTACTTGCACCAGCTAATATATATTCTAACTATATTATAGATTTAGCATATGAGAAAGGAATACCATGGGAACATGTTGATGCAGATTTATCAACTCCAAATGCTCCAATGTCTAGATTAACACTAGCAGACTTTACAGGAAGGGATATTGCTTATCATGCGGGATTATATTATGCTGAGAAATTATCTCCTGATTTCCAGCCGGGAAAAGTGCTAACTATGCAATACAATGAAGGCTTACTAGGTAAAAAAACAGGTCAAGGATTTTATAATTGGTCAAAGGGACGACCGCAACCTAATTTATCCAAAAAGGCAGGATTAGTTGATCATCGAATTTTTGATGCGATAAATGCAAATGAAGGTTGTAGAATTCTAGAAGAAGGCGTTATAAAAAGTTGGAAAGTAATTGATGAAGCCATATTAGCAGGAATGAACTTTCCTGGTCCTATGGCTAATGCTACAACCAAGTTTAAAGAGTTAGCAGAATTATTAGAAAAGACATCAAAAGAAATAGGAAAACCGTATCTCATGCCATGCGATCTGTTCAGATCGGGGAATTTCGTTAAAATGGTTTAAATTACTTTCCTTCAAATTCTATTTAATTTTAAAATTATATCAAGTAATTGAAGAGATAGAAGATTAATTAATAATATTCAAAAATCAGTTTTAATAAGTATAAGATATTGATTTTGTTTATTATTAAAAGTGAATCGAATTGATTGAGACTAATATTACCAAAACGTTTGGGTTAAAGCATCCCATCTTTAATGCTCCAATGGGTCCTTTCTTTACACGAGATTTAGCTTTGGCAGTAAGCGAAGCTGGTGGTTTAGGTGTATTATCAAATGTGAATATCGTGGGAACAGATCCCGTAAAGGAGCATAAGCAAAGCCTGGAATATATGATAGAACATACCGATAAACCATTTGGACTTAATATTCTTACTTCTAGGAATAATAAAGGTGTTGTTGAAATGGTTAGGGATTTACCTAAAATAGTTATGAATAATCCTAAAATGAGAGAGCAGTGCTTATATTGGTTAACATCGGCAGGTTCATCCAAATTCCTTCCAGAATCAAAATCTTTTAAAGAACTGAGAGAAAAATCTGAAGTTAAACATTTTCATGTTGCGCCTGCTGTATGGTTAGCAAAAAAATGTATAAATTCAGGGGTGGATGGTATCGTAGTCACTGGCACTGAAGGAGGAGGCCATCAATCTTATGAAAAGGTAACAACTCTAGTATTGCTTCAACAAATTAATAAACTCTTTCCAGATTTACCTAAAATAGCTTGTGGTGGTTTCGCTACTGGCGATTCTCTTGCTGCAGCATTATCTCTGGGAGCAGGAGCTATAGCAATGGGTTCTAGATTTATAGCCAGTAATCAAAGTGAGTTCCATCCTAAGTATAAAGCATTAATACCACCTGGAATTCCCCAAGACACTGATTTATTTACAGGATCTTTTGGTCCAATTCGATTATATAAAAATAAATATGCATTAGAACACCCAGCTCCAACCAGTAAAGAAGCTATGATCGCTTACGAGCGATCAATTACACCTGAACAAGCAGCAAAGGATTTAGGAGCTTATGATAGAGTGTACAATGGAGATACAGAAACTGGAGCTGTACTTTTAGGCCAATCTATTGGTATTATTGATTCTATTAAGGATGTAAATGACATTATTGAGACTATA
>JBHLON010000006.1:0-95633 GCA_048940445.1 Promethearchaeota archaeon | reverse complement strand
TAGGAGACACTGCCTCAAACCTCCAAAATCCATTTGTATTGCTTGTTATAGAACTTACTGGTACATTTACTACTTTTTTATTACCAATTTTTTTTATAAAGGTTTCAGAAAGTGAATTAGGATTTAGTGAGAAAAATACTCCTGTCAAATCAAAATCCGAAGGATATTCAACAGTCATATTTGTTTCTTCATATCCTGTTGGAACTTCCATATGTGCATATGTTGTCCAATTCACATTACTATTATTAGATACAACAAAAGATGAACCTTGATAACTTAAATCAGGATCCGCTTTATAATAGCTTTCGGGGGTAGATTTACTTGTATATAAATTCAAATTAGTACTAAATTCAACTTTATAGCTAATCCAATTTCCATCGTCTTGATAAGTGAAAGGCCAATTCAAATCACTACTAAAATTAGCAATAACGGAAGATTGGAGACTTCCATCCCAATTACTAATTATACCAAGCTTACCTTCACCATAATTGACCTTATCATTTACATCTTCACTATTTAATTGTAATTGCAGTTGGCTTGGTTTTGCTTCACCTTTAACTATTAACGATACATTATCAATAAGAACAGAATAATCTTCTGCATAACCTGATCCTGTATTACCACTAACTCTTTTGAATTCTAAAGTGACATTCATATTTTTGACGCCATTAGGAAATAATTGATTATCATTAACATCTAAGTAAATAGATGGTGGACTATACCATTGTCCCCAATATTCACCATTAACGTATTCAACAGACCCAGATGCATCTATCATTGATTGAAGGCCATTACCCCATAGAATTTTATTATTAACTATAACTTGCAAAACGAAATGATTATTATATTGGTCACTATCTTTGGGACGTACTGCAAAACTTAACCATGCACTATCGATATTATCTCTATCAATCGCAAAAGTAGTTTCCCACCAACACTTATCACCAACGTCATAATAATAATTATTATAATCTCCAATCAATAATTCTAAACAATCGGCACCATCAGATGCAACATAACCACTATCAAAATAATTACCACTCATGTAATTTTGATCTCCTGTATCTCTCGTCTTAAATGTCCAATCAGCAACTAAACTACTATCATTATCATTTCGGGAATCATCATTATCATCAGGACCGCAATGAAATGTTCCATTAATCCAATTTCGTGTATCATATAAATTCTTTATCGTAGAATTTAATTGATGTCCATTCCATCCATATAATTCAACCTTTGCGTGAGTATCATCGTAAGAATTATTATTAAAACTAACTTCTAAATTTGATTTTGTGTAATTTGCATAATGAGTCACATCCCAAGGAGATCCTGTACCCGTGAAAGTATTATCAATAGCAATATCTTCAGTTTTCAAATTTTCAGTTCTTAAATCTTCACTTTTATTGTTTTTACTTTCAATGTTATTTATATTCTGATTTGTAATGAGATTATTTGAAAAATTAATTACGAAGAAATTTAAAAGCAAAATAGATAAAACTAAAACTGCTTTTGCATGAATTCTTTTTAACTTAAAATATGTTTTCTTTTTTATAGGCAATATCACTCACTTTATAAAGTTATTATATTCTTAATTCATCTAAACTTAATTTTAAAAACATAATAAAAGTACCACTTTAAAAATCTTTTTTATACATAATTATATCGTCTAATTATAAAGTATATATAAAAAAGTCTAAAATTAAAGTAATATCTAAGTTACATTAATTTAAAGAGCACTTTTTATAAATCCTCCATCAATTTGGATAACCGTTCCAGTTATATAACTAGCTCTTTCAGAAGCAAGAAAAATCACTAAATTCGCTAATTCCTCAGGGTTTCCTAATCGACCTAAAGGAATTTGATCTATCCATGTTTTTAAAACTTCTTTTTCTGATTTATTGGTCACTTTAATTGTTCTATTAATCAATTCTTTCATTCTATCTGTTAATGTTGGTCCTGGACACACAACATTTACAAGAACATTATCTTTTGCATATTCATTAGCAAGTGTTTTAGCATAACCTACAATTCCAAGCCGAGTAGTATTTGATAATACTAGGTTATCCAATGGCTGCTTTACAGATACCGAAGTAATTGCAATGATTTTTCCTCCTTTCTGTTCATGCATAATCGGTAAGATTAATTTAGTAATTCTTACAAAAGATAACAGATTTAAGTCAATAGAGTTCTTCCAATCCTCTTTTGTTATTTTGCTTATAGGTCCAGAAGGAGGTCCACCTGCATTATGAATTAGGATATCAATTCTTCCAAACTTATTTAGAGTTTCCGATACCAAATGTTCGATTTGATTTTCATATTTTAAATCAGCTATACAATAATAAACGTCATTTTCAAAATTATGTTTTTTATTTCTTAAAAGGCTCTCTTGTGCCTTCCTTAAATTTTCCTCTGAACGGCTACAGATCATAATATCTGCTCCTTCTTGATATAAACCTTCCGCACAAGCAAAACCTAAACCTTTACTTGCTGCCAAAACTAGTGCAACCTTATTCTTTAAGCCTAAATCCATCGTAATCAGATCCTTCTATCATATAGTATGATTATATTTTTTCACAATTTTCCAACGACAAAAAGGATGATAAAAAAAAGTAAATAGATAATTTTTTATACCACTCTTTTCATAATATTTTTAAATCAATAAACTGTATGAAAATATTTATTAAAATAAAATTTAATATTATTATATAAATTATCAAAATACCTAAAGGTGTGAACTATAAGCTTAGACACTAAAAGTTTTGATAACATCTTAAGTAAGATTATTAAATCAGAAAGCGGAATAAAAAAAGTCATTTTGGTCGATAGAACAGGGTTAACTATCGCAAGTGTATCTAAATTTTCCTATTTTCCTGCCGATGTTGACGGTATTGGCGCAATTGCTAGTGCGGTTTTTTGTGCCAGTGAAGAACAAGGAAAAAATCTTGAACTAGGAGACCTAGAGATAGTTACAAGCGAGTTTTCAGGGGGAAAGATATTTGCATCAAGTTGTGGTCCTAAGGGGGTCTTAACTCTCATCTCTGATCCAGACATCAATATTGGGTTAATTAGATTAATTTTAAAGAGATCTGGAGACGAATTGAAAGAGATTCTTGATGAATTCTTATCAGATATACCAGATACGCTTGATTCAGGTTTAGATCTAAGCGATTTAGATGAACTAACTCCAGATTAAACCTAACGAAAAATAACTTAAGAAGTTATTAAAATGTGAAAAATCTTTGTTTTTACTCTATTTGTTTTCGAAATTTTGTATGTTTAAAATGATTTTAAGATTGAATAATTTTTTTAAAACAGTCACCTTCATTAACTAAAGAATGATCAATATTGGGTAATTCTAGTGGTTAAACAGCTTAAATTTTATTGTATAATAATACTAGTGATGTTTACTGCTAATTTTTTATATCTAAGCATAAACGGAAATTCTTCTGAAAGCATGAGAGATGTTCGATCAGGTTGGGATGTATTAACAATATATGAGATTCCCCATCCCCCTGGACCAAAATGCATAGGTGAAAACAATGACCTTTACTATGTTGATAATCTTAATCATATGATTATGAAAGTGGATGAATCAATGGTTCAAAGTGAATATCTCAATATTTCAATGTCGTTAAGTGATCTTATTTACCAACCTAATCATAATCGACTTCTAGGAATGAATGAATTCGGATTTTACACTATGACTTCTAGCGGAATTACATTTTTGAATAATTATTCCTATGCTTTTCCCTTGACGACAATGACGGTTGATCCTTTAGATGATTCATTCTATTGTGGTTCAATAAAGAATGGAACTGATATTCTAAGGTTTGATGCCGAGGGTAATTACCTCACCACGATCCTTTCAAATGTCCAGGGTTGTAGCCAGATTGTTTTAAACAATAATCATAGCATTCTTTATTATACTGAGACGTATCTTGGATCATTTTCAATGATGAATTTAACTTCGTTAGTTACAACAGTTTTAAAAACTGAAATTGGACTTCCTGGAACAGAAGAAGTGATTGGAATTGGTGTTGATGATAACGATGAATTATATTACATGACTGCTGATGGTAATAATAGAGGATTTTATAAATATGAAAATAATGTTTTTATGTTTCTAATGGCTTCGAAATTAGGAATGAGTACCTTAACTTGGTCAAAGAAATTACAAATGTTCATTGCGGCAGGGAGTTTTGGAGGGTGCTTAATTGGGTATAATCCCAACGATTCAGAAGCTCAAATACTTACCCCGGTTGTAAACTCTCACACAATAATAGAAACATACGATGAAAAAATCCTCTATGTTATAGGAGATACAATCTACAAATTAAATGTATTCGGACCAATTTACTTTGGCAAAAGTCCATATAATATGAGCATTTCGAAACTAATAGTGGATACCGACAATAATATTTTTGCTTTGCTAGTAAATGACTCTGTAACGATTGAAAAAGTTAATCATGATGGCTCTTTCGAAGATTGGTTTAATAAAAATATTCATGAGTGGGCTAAATCAATTTATTTTGACGTTAAAAACTATGAAATTATCCTCTTAACAGAAGACTTGCTTAAAAATGAAACTAATGTTTACCGAATCCCAATAAAAAATCCAATGGATTACTATAAAGTAGCTACTTTTAAAAATTCAACTCGAATCGTTGGAGTAACAGATGTATATGGAAACATTTATATATATGAAGCATATAACAACACACTTTTTAAAATACCAGATGGATCAATGGATATAGAAAAAATTACAACAGACTTTGCTGATTTCTCTGACATTTATGGAGAACATGCGATAATAGAACCACCATTAGGTTATAGTACGATTGAAAATGGTATTTTCATAGGGAGAAACGATGACTTACAAATGTGGTTATTAGATGAGAATCTACGCATATCTTTTGCCCTTAATAATCGTGGAATCGATAATGCAGCCATATATCAAAATTTCAAACAAGAAATTATATGCTCTCAATCTACTTTGGTTCTCAAATTTATTTATCACAAAACACAAAATGGTACAATCTCTTCAGGAACGTATATTCTTGCAATTTTAATTGGATTAATTAGTGCAATTCATTTCCAAAGCAGAATAGTGAGTAAGACTCGAAGACAAAAGAGATAAACTCAGAGTAAGTCATTATCTTTTACGATTTTCTGATAATGATCTCGTTCTCTTCTTAAAACTTTAATCTCTTTTTTGAGATCGAATGTTTCACTTTTATTTTTCTCTTTTTCTTTTACCTCAAAGGTTAAGTTATCTTTCAAATTTTTTATTTCATACTTTAAATTTGTAATAGAATCAATATGTATAGCATTTTCATCTCTTACTTTTTCATTTTCTTCTTTTAACTTCTTTATTTCATTCGTGAATTTTTCAATTTCGGTGTTTAGATTTAAATTAATTTTCTTCAAATTTTCTTTTTCTTGTTTTAAATTATCGGTTTTATTCTCCTCTTTTTTTGCAGAATCTAATTGTTGGCTCAACTCCTGAATTTTTTTATCTTTACCCTCAATTTCATTATCTTTTGCCTCATTTTTTTCATTAAGTTCCTTGATTTCTTTTAATAATTTTGCATTGTTTTCATTTAATTCAGCCATCTGCTGACTCCACTTCTCTAACTTAATATATTGTTCACTAATTTCTGATTTTAAAGATTCAACTTCCCCATTAATAGAATTTTTTTCTTCCATTAACTCTGTATATTTATTAGTTAGATCCCTTATTTTCTTTTTTTTTTCTTCTAGTAGATTCTCTAATTCTTGATTTTTTTCTTTCATTTCCTCGAATTGATTGAGTAATTCTACATCATCAGCAGAAGTTTCTGATACATCCATTGATTTATCACTAGATATTTCCTTTTCTCCTTTCCTTTTTTCTTTCTCCTTTACATCTACTTTGCTTGTTTCACCTTCGATGGTTTCCTCCCAATATGGGCTTAACTCATCATCTTTTAACATTTCATAGTATTTTCCAAAAATATCGTCAAAATTTAGCGCTTCTCTTTTTGGTAATAGCTCATAGGCTATTCTTCTTATCATACCTTCAAACCCCTCAGATATATTATCATCTTCTGATAAGAAAATAGTAATTGCATAATTAGGTTTTCCAACATAATGGCGAAATGAAAATCCTGTGTAAAAACTTGCTACATTCAGCTCATTTTCAAGGATTAATTCGTAATAGTTTGGCTCCATTTTCTCTTGCATATGTTGTTTTTCTAAATAGGTAAGAGTATCTGCTGAGATCTTTAAAAATTCATCCAAGTTTGAAGGAAATTGAGTGTCAATAAATACTTTATCATGCTCATCAAATCCAAGAATCATTATTCCTTTCAATTTAAAGCCTCTAAGAAAGTTTTAATGATATAAAATAAATTTTTAACATTATCTATTACATCTACATATTAATTATATTCTATTTATTTTATCTTTAGATATTTTTAAATCTAACTTTATGAATTAAACTTTTACATACTTTTTAAAAAAATTTAATTATTTAAGCCAAAATGGCAACCAAAGAATCAACTTTTGCCATAGGGTGCAAATATCATGAAAGAAATATAGAAAATGGAGATTAATTAAAAATTTGAGTTATGCAATTTAATACTTGAGTTTCATCAGTTGCTAAAAAATTATGTTTAAATGCTGTAGCAAAAAATAAACGATCTTTTGGATTAAAAAATTTATATCCAAATTTATTCCACTCCATCCCTTTATTTAGAGGTGCAACAAGTGATAATTTGTTCTTTACTAAATTTGTTACTATTATAGGAAAATCTTCCTTTTTACCAAGATTAGTAACATTCAATAATATATCATCATTAAACTTGTCCCATGATTCCTTGAATTGGATACAAAAAGATTTAATGTCAATTTTGTTGTTTAGTATCAATTTTGCTAGTGCTCTCAATGTCATTTCATATGCATTATGATCTGAAGCACAAGAAATGATCGTACTGTATAATGGTTTTCCATCTTTTTTAACTAGAGGAATGTTATACTCAGGAAGTATCTTTAATTGGTTTAATCCAAGTATATTCTTCACATCTCTGATAGTTCCACCGCTATCAAAAAATTGTTTATTAATGATGTATTTTATCAGTTTCTGGGCATGGACATCACCAAAATAAGGGTAATCTGATGCGTATAGGAGATATTCTGACCAATCTCTATTATCAACATTATATTTATTATTAGATTTGAACCAACGTCGAAAATCCTCGAAGAAATTGCCAGCACCTTCTCCATGGAGCATTGACAAATCTCCATATGTATTGGGTTGAACAATAGCGTTATAAACTTCATGATCTCCAATGTTCCCCTGAGCAAAATGAGCTATAATTACCTTAAAATGAGGTAATAGCTCAGGATACTGTTGCACTATAACACCCCTCGTCGATTTTACTAATTCAGCGATATCTAAAATTGAGCCTCTGCCTCTAGTATCAAAAATCACGGGCATTGAATGACTAGCTGCTTCGATAAGAACATTAACTGCTTTATTCGATTTTATATTGTCAATCCATCTTTCTGAGCGAGGATGGAGTTTTAACCCTCTTAAACCTAATGTTTCTCGCGCATAGCTCACTTCTTTTACAGCTTTATTTCCTTCCATTGGATCTACTCGACCATAACCGATTAGTTTCATTGAAAACGGAAATCGCGTTGTAAATCGAGAAACATTAATATTACTTGCTCGATACAAGGCTTCTGGATGTTTGTCACGGAATACATCTTGGAAAGGAAATACCACTCCTTGATCAATAAAAGAATAAAATTTGGATTTCTCTTTTAAATCTGAATATCTTTTCCCTAGGCTTTCTAGAACAGTATATAACTTTTCAGTAAATGGATACGGCGTAAATGACCAAGAAATTCGGGTTGACTTTCCCTCCATTGTAGTTATAAATGATTGTTCCCCTGTTTTTTCCCAATCTGTTGTAATACGACCTTGTACATTACCCCAAAAATCAAAAGTACCTGTACCTGGCGCTAATGGATTCATCATTGTTGCTCCATCAACATCTTCCCCTAAATGAGAATGAGCATCAATTACGAAAATCTGTTCTACTCGTTTCATCCCAGCTTGTTCAAATGTTGCTGTTAACATTTTTACACCCTCATTTCTTTAGGAAGTGTCAATACTCCTGTTAATGGATTATTTAAAGGATCTTGGCAATATTGAATAGTGAAATAAATCAGATCGTATAAAATACTTGGATTTTCTCCATTTTTTAACTTGTAATCATATAATGATAATTGATACTCCGCTTCTGTAATTGGAGGTTCAGCATAGCTTATACTTCCGAATACTGATTGAAGAATTGGCTTGAGGAATGGACTATAAAGAAATCCCAACTCTTTTAATTCATCTCTTAAGTAGAAAAACATACGTTGAACTGCTTGCATCATATACCTTACTGGTTGATTTTCTGGTCCTAGATATTGCTCTGCAAATTCGGGATCATACTTCGCAAGAGCTTCTCTTGTTAAGTTTGGCGCAGGACGAAAAAGTGATATCAAACCTCGTTCAATTGCACCCTTACGGTTTAAAGCTATTGTTTCTGAACCAGCATCAGGGACCCATACACCTTTTTGAAGTAATTTACGCGCTTTATAACAAAAAGCTTGAAAAAGCATTACCATCCCTATCCTTCGACATATTGATATCTGTGCATCACTAATTCTTACTTCAATTGTTCCCCAATCAGTAAATGGAAACACATCCTGAAATCGACCATCTTCTAAACTTGCTTTCTGGATTACGCCAAGAAAATAGTTAATAGTGTCTTGATCGGATGAGGTAATATATGGAATGAAGTGCTTAGGATCATTATTACTAAGCATTGTTGTATTATTTTTTAATCTCAATGAGCGTACACAATTAGGTGCAGTAATCCTATTATTTACAATCTTTACCACATCAGTAGGTTTATTATTAATAATGGGAGAGTTGCAAGTGAGCGCAATGATGTGAGGAATGAAATTCCTTATCATACAATACGATTGTATTTTCTCCAAATCTGACTGGAAGGATCCTATATGGCTATGATCTGCTTGACTTAATCCCCGCATGTACTCTTGCGCAGCGGGATTTATAGCTGAAGCTATAATATGTAAGTCGCTTGGTAGAGTACTTTTAGCTAACAGGAACAACGTACTTGCCCAATATGCCAATTCTTCTACAAATTCACAGGGAGGTGTTACGAGCTCTAAAATATAAGTAACTGCAGTAACATTACCGTCTCTCGCAAATGTATCAATATCTACTTCATTACCGTCAGGTAAACGATAGCGAATGTCCATTGCATAACCTTTTTCCAAATCTTCCCGACCATATGGACGAGCAGTGACCTTAGAACGAATATAATCAGGAACTGGATAGAAATCATCTCTACCTTCATAAAGAATTTGATCCATTATTTTTATTGCATCTTTTACGATTTCTCTCATACGAAAAACCATTTCATCACCGGGTGGATAATTGCCTTGATCGTCCGCGATAATTAGTTCCATTTCAATTCCATGAGTGAATGGCAATGGTGTCCAATGCTCTATATCCCAAAGAATTTCTCCCCAGGATCGTTCTGGAATAAATACCTCACGATAGTCTGTGCCCAGAAATAATTGATCACCAGATCGATCTATAGGCTTTCCAATAGACGCAACAGTTGCTTTTGCTTCACCTTTTTTACTTTTTCCTTTTCCAGAACCCATAAAAACACTAAAAGTATCTGTTTCTCCTTTACTCCTTCCTTTCTTTTTCTTCTTTTTCTTGTCCTTAGCCATGCATTTTTTCACGTATTATATTAAAATTTTACTTCAAGAAAATGTTTCAATAAAACTTTTAAATAAATTATAATCATTCAAAAATTCATAAGATAAGATTAGATTAATAATTTTGAAATTATTTGACATAAAAATATTGTTTAAATTGGTGACGGTCTGACCACCCTCAAAGAATGAATTATCAATTAATGTTTGTACATTGTTTCCAAAAGTTTTTTGGATTTTAGCATTTAAGTTTGCTAAATCTTCTGATTCTGACGCAAGAATAACTGTAGGCTGTCCTAAGTAAGGGATAAAGTCTAAATTAAACAAAATCATTTGATTAGAAATTTTATTCGGCGGTAAAAATAAGCGAAGTGTACTTTGCATAATAGATAACTCCTCTTCATTATGGTTTTTAGTTGATGGAAAGATATAATATGCAAATGATTTATTTCCATTAAATTTCAAATCAGTATAAATTCTATCAATAATAGGGAAGATACTAAAATCATAACTAAATAGAGATAAAATAGCCAGCTTACAATTATAATCATTTGATAAAAGATTACTACTTATGTTTCCTCCCATTAGAGAAAAATCTTTAACTTCACTGCTAATTTTAGACGAAAATACATTTAACAAATAGAGTTGAGAAAAGAGTGGTACTGGTTCAACTCTTTCTCTAAATTCATCAACAAGGATATATATAATATCAAAAGTATCTTTCAACATTCTCTCTCTAACACTCTCAGATTTTATTGTAGAAATAACCTCTTCAGCAGCTTTTGGAGAATCTAATTCTGCTATAATATAAATAGCCTTTTTTAAATATTCATATGCTGGATTTTGATAATTTTGGTTAGCTAAATTTATCTTAGATGAATTAATTATGATTTGATTGATCTGATTTATAACTGTTAAAATCTCCTCATAGTTTTTGTTTCTATTAAGCTCTTTAATTACATCAAACAACGCTTTAACCTTTAATAGTTCATCCTGAATTGAATAAGTAAGTTTGAGTGCCAGTCTGTAATCTTTTTTAATCACATTTCCTAATACTTTAGCAATTATTTCTTCCTTCTTTGAAGGGTCTTCAACTAGACTTAATATTTTTATTATTTCCTCATGGTTAATATCTACAAAATCTAAAATTAATTTATTAATAATTTCATAATTATTGAATTGGTCATCAATACTTTTGATTACTTCTAAGCAGGCATTTAAATCAACTGTCGCATAAGCTCTAATTAAATCATAATAAAATTGAATTCGTTCTGCTTCATTGTATAATTTTAATGCTGTTTCTAAAGCTTTATAAAAATTTTTTACACTTAGATATTGCTTAGCTAATGTTTTGAGTTGAGAATCAATATTTTCAGGAGAAACTCCTGGTTTAGGTGATACTAAATTAGATACAGCCAGTTCTGATTGACTTTGCTTAAATGCTTCATACTCCGCTCTCATAGAATGAATTTCATTTTCAAGATTTTTTATATTATTCTTTTTTTGGGAATTCACAAAGAAATTTTTTGCTTTAAACTTATCATTTGAATCAGGTGTTAAAGCTTGTACTCCCCCTAAGATTTTTTTAATATTGCTTGAAGGAACTTTGTCTCTTAATTTTTGGACTTTTATCGTATACTGAACAAGTTTCATCCAATAGGCATTAATAATAAGCTTACCGTGCCCATCACCCGTTGATCTTAGCTTTAGATCAATTGTTTTGGATTCTCCTGGTCTAAATTCTAATTCTTTATAGAATTCCTCTGGTTCACACTTTACATCTAAATTTTCTCCTTCAAAACTAAATTTAAATTTTTCATCCTTCTTAGATTGGCTCGATACTTGAATTGAAACGATACTATCAGCATTAGGAACTATGAGGTTTTGAGGAAACTTAGTAATAGTAAGATTAATTGCTTGATTCTGGTCTGAGGTGGACATAGTATAGCCTTTGACGTTTAACTTATTATATTTTTTAAATTAAGCATATTAGATATTTATTTTGGTTAAATTTCTCTGTCAAATATGATATGATCTTTTTGTACAGTTCAATTAACTTTTGTAAAATCTATTTTAAATCTTTATAAAAAAAACATAGAGTACCCATTAAAAAATTTAATTTTATTCGATATTCGAAAAACTATAAATGCTCAGAATTAGATTTAAAACCTTATAGTAAAAGAATCTAAGCTCCTTTTCTTCTATGTCTATCAACAAATTCCTTTAAATCTTCAATTACCATTTGTTTTGTATAATCAGGCCAATAATCGTCTCTAAATTTAAATTCCGCATACGATGCATCCCATAGAAGAAATCCTGATAATCTTGCACCATCTTCCATCCCAGTTCTTATTATATAATCTAACTCTGGAAATCCTTTAGTGTATAAATAATCCTTTACTAATTTGAGGTCAATTTTCTCCGGTTCAACACCATTTTTTACTATTTTTCTAATAGCGTCTACAATCTCTTCTTGACCATCATACATAATACAAACATTTAAGAAGGCTTTATCAAAATCTTGAGTAAATTCAGTTAATTCCTTCAATTTTTGTTTAACATCTTTAGGAAGTAAGTGTAATCGTCCAATGATATTAATTTTAATTTTTTCATCTCTAACGATTGCCTCGTTTTTCACAGAATCCACTGCTGCTACAATTATTTTATAAATATTTTTCAATTCTTCTGGGCTTCTTCTTTTAGCATTTTCAAGGGAAAGAGCATAGACTGTTACATATCTGATACCAGCGTCATAGAAATCAAACAACCGATCTCTCAGATTTCTATATCCTTCTAAATGACCTAAATTAGGATCTAATTTATTTTTTCTAGCCCAACGCCTATTTCCATCCAAGATCAATCCGATATGCTTAGGCAAAATTTCCTTTGGGATTTCTCTAAAGTCTTCCAAATTTTTTACCTAATTTAGAGTGTACTACTAATAATAATATTAAATGTAATATAAGATATATGAATAATAATAAGATTTTATGAATTTAAAAATAATCGAAGAAAATAGATTTTCAATAAAAATAGAATTTCTAAAATAACTTTTTCATAATGATTTCAGAACTACGATGGTTTTCCCATAAAGAAAGAAACTTTTTTAAGTTTTTATCATTTTGAAAAATTTTATCCCTTACAATACGTTTAGCTTTTAAAACTTTAAGAAATTTCTTATCCAAACCTCTTTTATATTGATCACCAAGCTTTTCTAATTTACCTCTGCTTTCACACGATTTAATTGTTTGGATGGCGATTTGTCCAGACATCATTGCATATGGAATTCCTTTTCCAGTAATTGGATCTACAATCCCTCCAGCGTCTCCAATAGCAAACACATTCTCCTCATAAAGCTTTGGTCTAAGTCCTACGGGGATTAGATGAGCCCTTATGGAGTTTTCCATAGTAGAATTTTTTAAAGCTTCCTTTACATAAGGAAGAGTCCAAAATTTTTCAAATTCTATTCTTGAATTTTTGATTAAATCAATTTGCTTACCCCATCCAACGGTGATTATGTCAATTTTTGGAATTAACCAAGCATAACCCGCAGGTATTAAGTCTTTAATCCCAAAAAAAAAGTGAAGAGAATCACTTCCAAGAATATTATTAATGTAAGATTTTGTTGTTTTCATTTCTTTAGTAATTGTTAGAACCACATCTTGACTCTTGAAAAAAGGCCATTTTAAAAGTTTCAGAGTTGGAGAAGAAACACCATCAGCAGCAATTACATATTTTGTTTTATATTTATCTTTATTAGTAGATACTTCGTATATTCCATTTTTCTTTTCCAATTTAATCATGGCCTCTTTTTCCTTCAGAAGCGCTCCACTATTAATTGCCATATCTGTTAGAAACTTATCAAAAGTACTTCTCCACACAATTGCACCTTTACCTTTTTTTGAAAAATTCTCACCATCTACATGATGAAGTTCCAAAGATTCGAAAACACGTTCTATTTTTTCCTCAGGGTAATCGATCTCTTCTATAAGCTCCCATCCCATGGCACCTCCACATGCTTTATATCGACCTTCTTCGCCAAGATGCTCTTTCTCTATAATACATGTTGAATATCCATTCTCACTGGCTTCTTTGGCGGCAACTGAACCACCTGGACCAGCACCTACAACTATTATATCAAAACTGGATTTTGAACTCATTTTACTTCTTCTTTGTAATTTGATTAAAGATTCTTTCAATAGTTACCAATGTTAATATTTCTAATTATAAAAATGAACTTATTGGAAATGAAATCTTTGTCAAAAAATTTTAAAAAAAATTGAATTTAATACTTCTAAGATTATGAATCATTAATAATTTTAAAGATATTAGTATAAACAATCCCAATAAGCCATAAAGTTTTAAATCTTGCATGTATATTCATTAATAAAATAAACATTTGAATAAATCATTATTCTATTAAATGAATGTATTAGTGAATTATACCATAGAGTTACGAGGAATTTTTAATGATTAATAATGAACTCTTGTTTTCTGATATTGGAATTGATAGTGCTGGCTTTTACGCCCCAAAGTATTATTTAAAATTAAAAGATTTAGCATTCGAGAGAAAAGTTGATCCCAATAAATATAAAAAGGGGTTAATGACGATTGAAATGCGATTACCTGCCGTAGATGAAGACATTATTTCAATAGGGTTAAAAGCAGGATATAATGCTCTCGTTAAAGGTAATATCTCTCCCAAATCTATAGATGCGGTATTTTGTGGTACCGAGACTATAACATATGCCGTAAAATCTGTTTCAAATATCTATGCAGAGTTACTTGGTATTCCAAGGAACGTTCTGACGCAAGATTGTTACAATGCTTGCGCTGGTGGGACTTTGGCTTTATTGAATGCTATTGCTTTGGTTGAAAAAGAAGTGATTGAAAGAGCTCTGGTGATCTCAGCTGATATCTCTTCTTATGAGATGAATTCACCTAGTGAGCCTACTCAAGGATCTGGTGCGGTGGCTCTTATTATATCTAAAAATCCTAGAATTGCTACTTTCAGTAAAAAGTTCGGAAAGATTTCGGGAAATGTAAACGATTTTTGGAGATCAGCAAACGAAATAAACGCTAATGCATTTGGGCAATACTCTGTCGATACCTATTTGAACTTTCAGTTAAGTGCGTATGATGATCTAATTAAAAATTTAGGTGATTTTCATGCAGATTATTACACCTTTCATGCACCTTTTGCTAAATTACCAATTAAAATTATGCAACAAATCATTCAAAAACGTTGGGTAAATCATATCAATGCTTTACCAAAAATAAGACCTAATTTAACAATAAAAAAATCAATTAAAACGAAATTAAATTCCTTCTTGCACGATATTACCGTTCTTCCAGAATATATTTATTTAAAATTACGAGAACGTGGATATTCTTCACAAACTTTAGAAAAAGTTTCACATCAAATATTAGAAAACGTAAAATATAAAGTACTTCCACAATTAAGAGTTCCGTCTCATTTTGGGAATATGTACAATGCTGCAGTTTGGAGTCAACTTCTCTATATAGTTGAAGAGTATGCTCATGCTAATGATACTCTTTATTTTGGCTCCTATGGCTCAGGAGCAACCTGTATTTCAGGTTTATTAAAGATACAGCCAAGATTCAAGGAGATTGTAGGGAAACCACCTAAAATCAGTGATTTTATTACGATCAAGGAAAAAAGAAGTGTTCAGGAATATGAATTGATAAAGGAAGGAAAATTCAAAGAAAAGATTTCCCTTGGAAAAATCATTGAGCATGAAAAAAATAATCATCGAGGCTTTAAACTTCATTTTTGCGATGATGGATGTATTATTCCAAATATTGAAGGATTAAATCATTGCCCGAAGGGTCATTCTGGGTTTCATGAGAGATTTTTTCCATTATTCGCAATCTTAGATTCGCAACCTGTAACATTTGATAAAGATAACGATTTAAGCTATTTAAGCCAAGGATTAGTAAGAATTGATGGATCTGTTATGGAAGGAAATACCTTAGAATATGAAATAAGAAGAGTTAATCATGTAGATAAAAACGCGGAAGCGCTAGGACTATTGAATTGGACACCTACTTATGTTCCTATAGAGAAGATTTATTGATTACAAATCAAAAAATCTATAAATTATCTACATTCATCTAAGAATTTATCTACTTCGGAGTATGAGTTATCTATTAAGTTTTTTATATCGTTTTCGGTAGCGTTATCAAGGTGAATTCCTACAATGACTACAACATTTTTGTGTAATTTTTTAGAGACTTTTTCTGCGATTGGTTTCGCAATTTCTCCATCTTTATGGCCATATACACTAAGTAGACTTGCGCTTGAAGTTTGTTTATAAGGAATTGCTAAAGCAATAGCACCAATGTGGGGCTTATTTCCACCAGTTAATGTAAGGAGTAAATCATCTCCTATTTCAAATGAATCCAAATTAACTCTCCAATTGTTCATCCTTCCACCTTTTTATTCCACTATCAATTTCTATTTGATCAAGAATTCTTCCTACACTATGGTTAATCAATTCAGAAACACTTTTAGGTTTGATATAATAGGAAGGAACGGGGGGTGCTATTATTACTCCCAATTTCGCAAGTTTAAGCATATTTTCAAGATGTATTGCACTTAGTGGGCTTTCCCTTACTACTAAAACAAGTTTTCGTTTTTCTTTTATCGTTACATCAGCAGCTCTTGTAATTAAATTATCCGCATATCCATGAGCAATAGATGCTAATGTTTTCATTGTACAAGGCACAATAATCATAGCATCTAATTTATGAGACCCACTTGCGGGAGGTGATCCAAGATCATCAACATCATATATATAAGTAGCCAAGTTATTGAAGTATGAAAGCTTAAGTTCAGTTTCGCTATTTAATACTACTTTTGCAGCCTTTGAAATAATTAATTCAGTAGAAACGTTCTTTTCTTTCAAGATCTTCAATAATTCAATAGCTAATGAGATTCCTGTGGCACCCGTAATTGCTATAAGGATCACTTTTTACCACAAAATTTAGATTTTATGTTAAGAAATATTTCAATTAATAATGATAAGCATTTAATAATTAAATGTATTATTTTTTGTAATTATTTCCGATAATTTAATTCTAGTTTAATTTCTTATGGTAAAATTAATCAAAAATATGAATCTAAATATTATTTAAAAAAAAGTTGGTTATAATTAAATGAGTACATTCCATTCTGATCTTTCGGGATTTTATAAATTATCATTAAAGGAGCGTCAGAAAATACTTACTGAACTTATTGATTTAGATGATGAAGATTTAAGATTACTTAAAAATTTAGGATATTTCACAGATACTCAGATAGATACTTTGATTGAAAATGTGGTTGGATCTTATCAATTACCAATTGGTATAGCATGTAACTTCAAAATAAATAATAAAGATTACCTCATCCCTATGGTAATAGAAGAACCATCAGTAGTGGCAGCTGCTTCAAACGCTGCTAAAATTGCTAGAAAACATGGAGGTTTTTTCGCCGAAAAAGTAAATTCAATAATGATCTCTCAGATCCAAATTACTAATCTAAAAGATATCAAGTTAGCTAAAAACTTGCTATTAGAGCATAAACAAGATTTACTGAAGATTGCTAATGATCAAGATCCTCTTTTACATAAACTTGGAGGAGGAGCCTATGATTTTGAACTCAGAGAGCTTAGTACAAGGAAGGGAAAGATGTTAATTTTACATTTACTAGTTAATGTCTTGGATGCAATGGGTGCAAATGTGGTTAATACTATGGCTGAAGCCCTTACACCTTATATCGAGGAATTAACGGGAGGATTGATTTATTTACGAATTGTTTCAAATTTAGCAATTCATCGAATTGCAAAATGTAAAGCTAAGTTCGATAGAGAATTACTAGGAGGAGAGAAGGTTGTTGAGGGGATATTAAACGCATACGAATTTGCGGTTGCTGATCCTTATCGTGCTACAACTCATAATAAAGGAATTATGAATGGAATAGTTGCTCTCACTTTAGCAACTGGAAATGATACAAGAGCTATTGAATCTGGAGCTCATGCTTATGCTTCATTAAATGGGAAATATACTCCTTTGACTAGTTTTACAATAGACAAAGATGGACATCTAATCGGAGAGATTGAAATTCCCTTGGCTTTAGGGATTATTGGTGGAATGACAAAGATTCATCCTATGGCACGATTAAACCTAAAAATGTTAGGAGTAAAAACCTCTCAGGAGTTATGTCAAGTAGCTGCCGCAGTAGGATTAGCCCAAAATGTTGCGGCTTTACGAGCTCTAGCAGCAGAAGGTATTCAAAAAGGTCACATGACGCTTCACTCTCGTAATATTGCTAAATTAGCAGGAGTACCAGATCATCTTATTGAAAAGGTTGCAGATAAATTAGTTGAAGATAATAAAATACGAGTCGATTATGCTAAAAAGTTATTAAATGAAATAATTAACAAAAAAAACCTTTAGCTTTTTAAGTGATTCATAAACTCCTTTAATTATAACCTTATTTTTAATAATAGTAATTTTGTCATGAAGAATTAAAAGTGGTAAATGTGGGATTTAGAGAATATTTAAACAAGATTGATGATAACGGTGTACTTAAAAAGGTAGAAGGTGAAGTTTCACGGAAATTGGAAATTTCTGGTATCCTAAAAGAATTGGAACCCACTCCTGTACTTTTTAATAATGTTAAAGAATCTGATTTTCGTGTAGTTGGTAATATGTTTTGTACTAAAAGTGCAGTTGCTTCTTACTTCGGAATTACTCCAGTTGATCTTATACCAAAACTTTCAAAAGCTATATTAAATCGCTCAGAACCCCAATTAGTTTCAACAGCTCGTTGCCAAGAAGTGGTAGAACCGAATGTAGATTTAGATCAAATCCCAATTTTATTTCATTGTGAAAAAGATGGAGGAAATTATATAAGTTCTGCCGTAGTGGTAACTAGAGACCCTGAATATGGTCAAAACCTAGACTTTCATAGAGCTATGCAATTTTCTAAAGATAAATTTTCTACAAGAGTAGTAAAAGGGCGTCATTTTGATAAATTTTTAATAAAGAATGGAGAGTTGGATGTTGCGTATTGTATAGGAAATACTC
Source organism: Promethearchaeota archaeon (assembly GCA_048940445.1). Lineage (GTDB taxonomy): Archaea > Asgardarchaeota > Lokiarchaeia > Sigyniarchaeales > SOKP01 > SOKP01. The sequence continues at coordinate 76,751 of JBHLON010000006.1, read as the reverse complement.
CAAATATCCTTATTGCTGGAGCTACTTCGGTTGATATGGGAATTGATGAATTAACTATCGCAAATGCATTGGAATCAATTAAAGTCGTTAAAGCGAAGTCTGTTGATTTGCTTATTCCAGCAGAAACTGAATTTGTTTTAGAAGGAAGAGTTTATTTAGAGGAGAAACACGCTGAAGGGCCATTTGTTGATTTAACGGAAACTTATGATATTATCAGAGAAGAACCTGTATTTGAAGTTAAGAAAATTACTCATAGAAAAAATGCAATTTGGCAAGCTTTACTACCTGGTGCCCTAGAACATAAGATTTTAATGGGTATGCCTCGTGAGCCCACCATCTTTAATAAAGTAAATGAAATGGGTGTAAAATGTTTGGATGTAAATATTAATCCAGGAGGATGTTCATGGTTGCATGCCATTGTTAAAATTGATAAAAATTCTGAAGATGATGGCAAAAAAGCAATTCAAGGTGCATTTACAGGGCATAGTAGCTGTAAGCATGTTTTTATAGTTGATAAAGATATTGATATCTATGACCCATTATCTATAGAATGGGCTATGGCAACTAGGTTTCAAGGAGATAAAAGAATGATAATAAAAGATAAAGAACCAGGAAGTAGTTTAGATCCAAGTGCTGAACTTGGAACAAAATTAACGACAAAGATAGGATTTGATTTTACTAAACCTATGCAAACAAAAGGAAAAGATTTCAATAAAGCAAAATTCCCGAATGTAGATTTAGAAAAATATTTTGTTTAAAGTGATAAATATGCAATTAAAACCCGAAGAGAAAGATATGCTATATGGAAAATACGGTAAAGCTACTCAAAAATCAATGGAGATCCTAACAACATTAGGAGAAATTTTTAATGCAGAAAACATGATCGATGTATCTAGTGTTCAGATAGCTGGAGTTTCTTATGATAATTTAGGTGAAGCAGGCTTAGAATTTCTCAATGAAATGGCCGAAGATGGGCAAGTTAGAGTTTTAACCACTTTGAATCCAGCTGGTATGGATCGTGAAAATTGGGAAGTATTGGGAATAAGTGAGGAATTTGCACAAAATCAAAATCGTGCTATAGATGCTTTTGCTAAAATGGGAATTATTACGACTTGTTCATGTACTCCATATCTAATTGGAAATACTCCTCACTATGGAGAACATATTGCTTGGGCTGAAAGTAGTGCTGTATGTTACTCTAACTCAGTTATTGGAGCTAAAACTAATCGCGAAGGTGGACCGAGTGCTTTAGCAGCTGCTTTAACTGGAAAAACTCCTAATTATGGTTATCATTTAGATAAAAATCGTCATGGACAAGTATTATTTAACATTAATGTGCACGTTAAAGATAGCGATGAATTTGGTTTGTTAGGAAAAATAATTGGGGATAAATTAGTAGAAACAGGATGTAAAATCCCTTATATTACGGGAATTCCGGTTGCTACTGTTGAAGAACTCAAGTCATTTTGTGCTTCAATTGCTACTTATGGAGGGACAGCCTTGTTTCATATGGAAAATATTACTCCAGAATTTAACAAATATCCTAAACCGAATGATATTTCTTTTCAGATAAATCAGGAGGATATAAAAAAAGCTCGTCAGGATCTTACTGACAAAGATCTTAAAGTAGATTTCGTAAGTGTAGGATGTCCTCATGCCTCTATTCATGAACTAGCATTAATAGCAAAATTACTTGAAGGAAAGAAAGTAAAGAAGGAATTTTGGATAACCACTGCCCGACCAACCAAAAATGTTGCTGATAAGGCCGGGTATACTAATATAATTGAACAAGCAGGTGCCAAGTTTGCAGCAGATACTTGTTGCGTTGTTGCACCGATTAAGGGCCGTTTCAAAGGAATCATGGTTGATTCAGCTAAAGCTTGTTATTATGGAAGGGCAAAAAATAAATTTAAAGTAAAGATTGGGACAATTGAACAATGTGTTGAGGAGGCCATAAAATGAAATTAAAAGGGAGGAAAATATATCAAGGGATCGTCTCAGGAAAAGCTATGGTAACCAAAGAAGGAATTTCATTTTATGGAGGAGTTGATCCTGATTCTGGAAACGTGGTTGAAGTGGGTCATGAATTAGAAGGACAAACAATTACTGGGAAGATTTTAGTATTTCCTACTGGAAAAGGATCTACGGTAGGATCTTATACCATGTATCGAATGAAAAAAAACAAGACTGCTCCTTTAGCGATAATTAACAAGAATATTGACACTATTATTGCAGTAGGGTGCATCATAAGTGAAATTCCTTGCGTAGATCTGATCGAAATTGATAAAATTAAAAATGATGACCAAATAATGGTAAATGGTACTGAAGGAACAGTTGAGATTCTTGAATGATTTTCATAAAACTTTTTATTAAAATTAAAATAAATTATCTAGGTTAAAAAAAGAGGTGAAATTTATGGGTACTGGAAAAGGTTATGGAAAGATCATCCTTTTTGGTGAGTTTTATTTCCCAATTAGGGAGTAAACACTAACATTTCGTGGTTTATGGTCTTCCCGCTATTGCATCTGCTTTAGGGTCAATGACAATCACTACCGTTAAAGTTGTAGATGGTCAAGGATGGTATGTTGATGACCAACGAATGGCAACATCTGGTTATAAAGAAAAAAAGCAGAATGAAGCTAATGAAGCTATAAAAAATGTTTTAGAATTTTTAAAGATTGATGTAGTTAATAATAGACTAGAGATTAAATTTAGTGGCGATTTGGTTGCTACAAGTGGAGTAGGTGCTTCAGCCGCTCAATGTACATCTCTTGCACGGGCACTTAATGAAGAATTTAAACTTAATTTAGATGATGAAAAAATTAACGCTGCTGCTTATGCTGGGGAAATGGCATACCATGGAACGCCTTCTGGTATTGATAATACAGCATCTACCTATGGAGGGTTGATCTGGTTTATAAAGAACTTAAAAGGTGGGAAAAACACTATTGATCGTTTAAAATCAAAAAGTAAAATGCATTTAGTGATTGCTGATACTGGAATAACGGCTTCTACTGCAGAGGTCGTCGAGGATGTTCGTAAATTGAAAGAAGAAAACTCAGACAAATTTAAATCAATATTTAGTGAATATAAGGAAATCGCTAAACACGCTAAAAAAGCGTTAATTAAAGGTAAAAAGGACATTGTTGGAGCATTAATGAATCAAAATCATAAATTACTACGAGTGATGACGGTTTCAGGAGAAATAAATGATAAAATTGTGGAAATAGCTCTAAACAATGGCGCCATAGGAGCGAAAATGACTGGAACAGGACGAGGAGGATTGGTGATAGCATTAAATTCCGACGAAATTTCCCAAGAACAAGTCTTTAACGCAATTAAAAACGAAGGATTTTCAATTTGGAAAACAATGATTGGTTAAAACCAATTTAGAAAGAAAATTTAAATGGTAATTAAGTTTGATGGAATCTAATAGAATTTATCTATTAAAATTGGGAGGTAGTCTGTTAACAGAGAAAAATGATCCTTTTTCTCTAAGAAAAGATATAATTAATGATACAATCGAACAAATCATTAAAAGTAATCAAAAATTAATTCTCGTTCACGGAGGAGGATCATTTGGGCATCCGTTAGCAAAAGAATATCAAATCTCTAAAGGTTTAAACCCTTTAGTTAAGGATCAATTAGTAGGACTTTCTAAAACTCATAAAGCCATGAATGAACTCAATTCTCTTATTGTTCGTCAGTTTATTGAAAAAAATTCTCCAGCAATTTCAGTTCAACCGTCGACTATATTTATTCAAGATGCAAATACAGTCTCATTTGAATCAATGGATTCTATTGACGCTATATTAAATCTTGGCATTCTTCCTATACTATATGGTGACATTCTATTCACTAAGGGAGGATCTTTTTCAATACTTTCAGGCGATCGAATTATTTTTGAATTATGTAAAAAATACCGAAAAAGAATTATTAAAGTTATTTTTGCAATAGAAAAAGATGGCTTATATATTCAAGATAAAGATCATTCAAAACTAGCCTTAGAAATAGCTTCAAGCGAAATAGATGAAATCCAATTAGCTAAACTTGATGAAAAAATAGATGTTACCGGAGGAATTAAAGGAAAACTAGCAATGATGAAAAAGATTAGTGAATTAGATATCCCCATTCAAGTTATTAATGGATTGAAGGAAAATTATGTTTTTAAGGCATTACGGGATCAGAAATTAACATGTACATATATTAAACCAGAATCAAAGATTCCACTCAAAAATGAAATATATTCTAGAAAATTAGATCATTTAGAAATACCTTTAAAATTTAATGTCCAACATTCAAAAAATTATTTTGAAGATATAAAACTTATACATCATGCTCTTCCTGAAATAGATTTTAATGATGTAGATCTTTCTACTCGATTCTTTAGCAAATATATATCTGCTCCTATTTGTATAGCAGCAATAACAGGAGGACATCCCATTTCCAAGGCAATTAATAAAATTCTAGCCTTAGCTGCTGAATCGGAAAATATTATAATGAGTGTGGGAAGTCAAAGAATAGCTGTAGAAGATCTATCTACTATAGATTCATTTAAAGTTGTTCGTGAAGTTGCTCCTAATATACCAATAATAGGGAATATTGGTATAGGGCAAATAAGTCATCCTGATTTTGGACAAAATCAGTTTGAGGAATGCGTCAAAATAGTAAACGCTGATGCGATGGCTATTCATTTTAATGCTTTACATGAATTAGTGCAGCGTAATGGAGATCTCTCATATCGTAATTTTCAAGAGAATTTTGTAAAAGTAAAAAAAGCTGCAAAAATTCCTTTGATAGCAAAGGAGGTTGGAACTGGTTTTAATAAGGATTTAGCCATAAAACTTGATCTTTTGGGATTTAATGGATTTGATGTAGGAGGAACAGGAGGTACCAGTTTTGCAGCGATTGAGGCTTTTCGTGATAACTCAGATTATGAAGTATTTTCTCGAAAAATAGCGGATACTTTTAGGGAATGGGGAATTCCCACACCAATAAGTATTTTAAAAGTCAGAGAAGCTTCAAATAAGTTATTGATTGCTACAGGGGGCTTAAAAACAGGTTTGGATATCGCAAAAAGTATCATATTAGGAGCTGATATTGGTGGTTTTGCCTATAAATTCCTTGTCTCCGCGTGGAATGATTATAATAACAATACTACAATCAATACAATTAAAGAGATAAAAACATTAAAACATGAATTAAAATCTGCAATGTGGCTATTAAATGTGAACAATATAGACAATCTCAAAAAAAGTAAAGATAAGATGGTTCTATTGGGAGAATTATATCAATGGGTTAATCAAAAGTTATGATTTAACATTCAATTTTCCTTTTTATGTTACTAATATATATTTACTAATTGAAGCTTGAATATAGATCTTTATAATGGTTAATACGTTCTATTCATAACAAAATTTAGGAGATCATCAAAAAATTCGAATTCTTGAGGATTTATGTAATCTGATAAACTATCTAGGGCTAATTTAGCTTTTTGATAATATGTTTCAGCTAATTTTTTGCTAGAGTTAATTACATCAGCATCAATGAATAAATTTTTTACAATTTCTACATCCTCATTACTGATATCGCTTTTATTTACAATGTTCTCAAGCTGACTCTTTTTATTTGAGTCTAATTTATTTAAGGCTTCAATCAATAGACACGTTTTTTTCCCTTCTCTTATATCTCCATCAGTAGGTTTTCCGGTAACTTTTTCATCTCCAAAAGTCCCTAAAATATCATCAATTATTTGAAATACTATACCCAGGTTAATTCCATAAGTTGATAAACTTTTTTCAAGAGCTTTATCCATCTGGGAATAATTTGCTCCAATTAATAATGACTTTTCAATTAAGGCACTGGTTTTTAAAGAAATCATTTCTATGTACTCCGCCATTTCAATTTTTTCTTTATTTACCATATCCATCTCGATTAAGACTCCATTAGCTATATCAATAAACGCTTGTTCATAAAGGCTAATAGCTTTGTTGTTAATCTCTTTTTCGAAATCATTGAATAGATAAGCTTCTAATCCTAAAAAGAATGCTGTATCTCCACCAATAATTCCAATAGAATTACCAAAATCTACATCATTTGTTTTTTTAAAATTATAGCTTTTATGATAATTTTTAAATCGAAAATGAAAGGAGGGATTTCCTCTCCGATAATCGTCCTTATCAATAATGTCATCATGTATTAAAGATGCATTGTGAAGAAATTCAATACCAACACTTATCGGTATTACTTTATCATCGTGTTGTTTCCTAAAGGCATTATATGATGCGATACATAGTAATGGACGAATCCTTTTGCCCCCAACTAAAAAATAATCCTTTAATTCAGTATAATAATCCTTCAGAAATGAATTATTTAATTGCTTAATTTTTTTCTTAAAGATTTGCTTTATTGCTTCATTGATATTTTGTTTATAACTTTTTAGGTATTCTGGGAATTTCATCAAAATTTCCTTGATATAAATTCTAATTTAATATGGATAACTAAGAACAGAATTTAAGCTTCGCCAAATTTACAATATTCTTATTCATTTCAAACTTTCAAGAATATGAATAATTAGTTTATTTGTTATTCACTTTTTGAGTTCAATATTCTAATTGTCGCAATAACATGAGCTTGCAATTCTGCTAATAGAGTGTTTCTATCTAGAACTTTAACAGTGGCTTTTATATCATTAATAGGAGCTTCCTCTAATAAGTTCACTATTGCAGCTTTTTCAATTTTCACTTGGTTACAAAATTTTAAAGTACTTTTCTGTGGGATTGGAGAAACATTATAAATTCTAACTATTAGATTGTCATCTTCTTCAGACTTTTTTAAAGCACTTAGTAATATGTTCTTATTATCAATTTCTAAAAAACTTAGTTCAAGAGGTAAAACTGGTTCTAAAGGCTCATCTTCTGTCATACCAAAACTAACAATTCGATGAGTAGGAAATAGTATAGTTTTATTAGACATTCTAAAAGGAATTTTAAGCGCATTTAGAAATAATACTTTAAAGGGATTATTGAACTCCTTTCCTTTAACATGAATTTCTGATTCTAGCCAACCACTCTTATTCTCTTCGATAATTAATGAAAAATCAAATGAATGTTTTCCAAGACATTGCGCTTCAGGAGTATTGAAAGCAGGACCAGCCATATCCTTTCGAGTAATGAAATCATCTCTAGAAAGCCACTCAATACAACGCAATAGAGTTATCGCTAACGTTATAGTCCCATCCTGATTTCTAATTGCTTCATATTCAGGTAATCCTTTATTCAATATAGCGAAAGTTCGTGATTTATTACTTATTGACACAAAATCTTTTTGATGATTTGTAGGGCGAGGATTTTGATACCAATTGTCAACTTTCGGTAAGTCCACGGCTCTTGGTATAACATAGAAATGTCCATCACAGTCTACTTTCTCAGATTCGATTCCTGTAGGAAATAAGACTCTAATTCTATGATCTTTGCTATTATTTTCCAAATCTAGTTTAAAGTCAATACGTTTAATATCTTTATATAATGTAATATAAATAGTTATTAGATTTAAAACCAAATTAGGCTCTCTATTAAATCTATCTTCAGAGAGGGCCTCTGGTAAGTTTAAATTGAGATCCAGTTTTATGGTTTTTTGGGTAGGTCCATCAACATATGGTTTAATTCCCAAAAAGTTCAAATCCTCAGATGTGTATAAGAAATCAGTTTGATTTTCATTTGGACCTGAAAAGTCATATTCATCACCCCAATCACCAACATCCTCAATAAAGCACAGTTTTTCGTACCATTTATTAGCTTTCTTATCATAAACATCTATCATTCCATTTAAGCTTACTTTCACAAGGAAAAATTGATTCTCTAAGGTGTTTTGTGTTATTCTAAATTCTTTCTCTTCTTTTAGATAGGTTTTAGCTTTCTTTCTGGGAATTAAATAATAAATTTTATATCCTAATGCTGGTGTCTCAGCTAAAAAACTACATAAATAGCTATTACTTAACACACTCTTAAATCTTGGTTCCTCTTCTACTCTAATATATTGATATTCTATTTCATTTCCATTAATATCAACTATTTTAAAATTTGTGGAGGTTTTATACCCAAAAAATTCAGTTATAAAGTTGAATTCAATTACATCTTTTCTTTCCCAAGGTAAAGGATTAAAGACAAAAAGAGGTATTTTTGTCCAGCTTTTCTCATATCCTATCAATCTTATTAAGTATAGAAAAGAATTTTTAATGATTTCATTTCCTATTTGTTCTGCCCAATCAAAACGAGTTCTCATCTCATTGTGAACTTGATCAATAGAACAACCACAGATACTATCATGAGGATGATTTTTAATTAACCATTTTAAACCAACTTGAATATAAGATGCAGGATAAAGGAACTCATGATATTTATCAAGAACCCATATAAGTGTTGAAAATGGTTCCGTGTACTTCTCGAATAAGTATTCTATTTTTGTATTTCTCTGTTTAATCCACATCCTTGTGGACAGAACGCTAGCAATAATGTTTGCATATTTACTTCCTCTTAATTCTCCTTGATATGACTTTAATTGAGGTCGACATTCCAAAACTTTGCTGATATAATATTCAAAGTCATTTTGTTCCATTTTTTTATCTGGGTAACTTTTATTCCATTGCTTTATAATTTCTGGAAGTTCTGGATGTGCTTCATGATGGTCCGAACCACTGTTTAATAGAATTATGGGAGTAGCAGTATATTCTTCTAATTTAAAGACTACTTCTTTTAGTTTGTCTAATACCCTCGTATAATCTCCACCTTTATCTGAATAATTTAAATCTGCTACTGAAAAATAACCTAAAATTAAGTGAATGGCTAAGATAGAAGCAGCATTCCCTGGCGATTTCCAAATAAATTCCATATTTAGTTCTTGAGTTTCAAATTCATCACCAAAACCACGGTAGAAAAAAACTGAAGGAAGTTCAAATCCTTTCAAAATTTGGGGTAATTGAGCAATGTGACCAAAAGGATCAGGAATATAACCTGCTTTCATAACTCTCCCATAGTTTCTTGAGATTTGATGGCCTATCATCAAATTTCTTATCAAAGATTCTCCGCTGATTAAAAATTCATCTGGTAAAACATAACTGGGGCCAATTGAAAGTCTCTTTTCTTTCACAAATTTCATTATTTCTTCTTTTTTTTCTGGGGATACCTCAAGATAATCTTCAATGGGAATGACTTGTCCGTCAAGAGTAAAATTAGTATATTTTGGATCTTGTTTCAAAATTTCTAAGAGCTTATCCATCATAAGAACTAACCGAGCTCTATATTCTTGGAATGGGAGATACCAATCGTGCCTAATGTATAAATTTCATAAGGTTTCACGGTCCCAATGAGTTTCCGGTACTATTACGATATGATTTGCCTTAACTATTTCAATCACCATATATTAAAAATTCTATATGAAATACTTAAAAGAATCATTATATAAAATTCTTATTTTAATCGCTTAACAAAATAAATCATTTAAATTCAGAAAATCTTCGTAGAGATTAAAAATAAATATTATTCCTCTTACTAAGTACTAGAAATTACACTTCAATTTCTAAAAGATTTACTTTTTAAGAAAGATTAAGAATGGAATTTATAAATCCTGAATTAATTTTAGATATGAAATGGAACCGAAAGAAAATTTAACAGAAAATGGGTTCTACTATAAAAAAAAGGGATATTCAACTCTAGATTTAATAAGAGATCTTTCTAAAGTACTAGGTTCTTTGTCTAATGCTAGTAGCTCTTTAGGATATGGTAAAACCTATTTCTCTGATTTAAAAGTGCGGATAAGAAATCCAAATATTAGAGGTTATAATCCTAATTATCTTTTTTCTGAAAGAAATCTATTTAATTTTTCAAGAAATATCATTAAAAATGTTCCTGATAAATCATTGATATGTATAGGGTTCATTTTAAAATATATATCCTTTAATACTAACATGAAATTATATCCAAATCAGCAGTATGAAGTTGGATTAAAATATAATTTTTTTAATAAGATAAATTCTCTTGATAAAGCTTATTGGTTGGGGTTTCTCTATGCTGATGGATCAGTAACATACCGTTATAAGGGTAAACCTTGGTATTTAATTTCATTAGAACTGTCTAGTAAAGATAAAAATCAACTTGTCAAGTTTTGTGATATAATAGGATTAAATCACATAGATATGATTAAGTCTCGTTTTAGAATAAGAAAGTATGGATACCAATTAAAATATTATAAGATGGTCTATGTTAGATTTAGGTGTAAACCTATGGTAGAAGATTTAATGTCTATTGGATTTTCAAGCTCAAAGTCTGAAAGAAAAACCCTTCCAAATAATCTTGAAAAAAAAAAAGAATTATTACTTGCATTTTTATTAGGATATTATGATGGTGATGGTAATGCGAAGAGCACAAGAATCACCTCATCTAGTAAAAGATTTTTAGAAGAACTTAAGAACATTTTTCAAATAAAGTTTCAAATAAAAAAACAATATGAAAAAGGAAAGAAATCAAAATTTGGGGATATTATTGCTACTAAACCACATTGGAGATTAACTCTGGGAGCTAAACTATTTAATCAAATGATGGAGAATTATAAGCAAAGTTTATCAAGAAAACGGAAATTCTTTAAAGAAAGAAATTGAGAATATAAATAAATCATATTAGTATTTTAATACAGATTTTCCAATTACAGATTTATCTGGATTTAAACCCAATAATTCTAACAATGTGGGAACCATATCTGTTGTTTTACAATACGGTAAATTAATTGAAGGTATATCCTCTGCTCCTCCTATTATAAAAGGCACAACCATAGAGCTTTTTAGCCCAATATCATGTGAGAATGGAGAATTACTTCTAGTCTTACCATGTTCGTAATTAAATCCATGAGTACCAAGGGTAGAAACAATTATATCACAAGATCTTGGATTTTTAAAATAGCGAGGAATTTGATCAACCACTAGTGGAAAATCTATCTGATTAGTAAATAGTAACCACTCATCAATTGCATAATATTTGTTTTGATCTACTTTATTTCCGTAATTGAATATATCATCCCGGTTATAACTATACATAGTTTTTTGATTTTTTCCAAAACCTTGATATTTTATGGTTGCTCTAGAAATAACCTTACTTTTTTCATTCTTTTTGAGTATATGAATTGTTCCTTTATCTGGCTTAGTATCATCGTCTTTATAATACATCATCTTAACTCCTGGTATCTTCCAGAGTGTCTCAAACAAATTTATATTCCTATTCCCTTTTCCACTTATTTTATAGTTTTCAAGCAGTTTAGTATTGGGATGATGATACCAATCTTCACCTCGAAAATTGAAAAAACCCATAGATCCAAAATTTAGATCAAAATCTCCTATACCTTTTTGAGGGTTATATGGGATTAGCCCATTATGATTAAAAAAAGGTTCAATATCTATAACTTTTTCAGCTTTAAAATTACCATGATCTGTTATTATCCCAATTGCAGTACTATAATAGTAACCCATTTCTTTTAGTGTCTTGATTAGAGAACCAATACATTTATCACATTCAATTATCAATTTGATATAGTCTGGATGGTTAAATCCCTTTTCATGCATAAGAGTATCAGTGTGAGGAATATATCCTACGCTTATCAATGGCACCTCTTTTTCTTGAAAAAAGTAAGTTGGATTTCTATATGCTAATTCTATATTTTGAAGTATATCTTTCACGTTATGGTAATCTTTGGAAACAGCAAAATAAGATCCTCTGTATAGATAACTTGTTGCACTGAGAAAATTACTTTCCCCAGCTTGTTCAAAAATTGTTTTAACATTCCTTCCAATGTCTTTATTTATTCTTAATAAATCACTTCCATTTCCATAATTGCGAAAAAAAGGCCATTTTTTATCTTTAGAGGGAGGATCAGTTCTATTTAACCAATGATAAAGTGGAACAGCACTACCTTCTTTGGGAAAATAGTCTGAATATGCGCCAGTAATTATATTACTATAACAAGGAAAAGTTATAGAAGGATAAGAAGTGATGCAATTAGAACATTTAATACCATTATTTGCAATTTCATCGATATTGGGTAATTTTCCTTCATTCATTAAATTAAAAAGGTGAGATGCCCGAATGTCATCGAATATTATTAATATAACTTGATTCACTTTACTATTATGAACCATATCTTCAAACTGTAATTGTTTTTATATTAACTTTTTTAGGGTTGATATAAAAATTAATCTCTTATGAGTTTAAAAGGAATATATAAACTTTTTGATATCTATCATAAACTATTTGTTCAGTTCTGCATTTAAAGTATCAAATGAGTGAGCCTTCAGAACATAGCTTTATTGTAGGAATTTTTGGGGAAAATCAAGAATTAAATAACCAGATTGGACAGACGATAGGTTCTCCCAGTACGAGATCTGATATTCAATTCTATGATAAGTTAGACTCTGAGTTAAATCAGGTATTCTGTGCTTTGACTCCCTTAGATTATCCTGAGAAAATTAAGCCGCTTTTACAATCCCTTATGTTGACTAATATTCATCTTTTAATTGTTGATTTAAATATAGGTTTAAATGCAACCTTAGGAGAATTAATTGTAGCTATTGATTTATTCCACCAAATACATTGTACTGAAGTTTTAATTATAATTGACGGCATTAGTTCTAAAACTGAATGGAAGCTAACCGATATAAAAAGGAAACTCAATCAAATTATTGGAACTACAACTCTAAAACATGTTGAATTATTTGAGATTAATAGTAAAGAAGATTATCATAAACTAAAATTAAAAATTATCAAACTAGGGTTAAATATATTAGGAGAAAAGCCTCAAAGGAGTAATGTTACGAAGATTCTTATCGATCATGCTTTTCCAGTTAAAGGAATAGGAACCGTTATTTTAGGTATTGTTAAAGAAGGGGAGGTTACAGTTGGTCAGATGTTGGATTTATCAGGTTATGATGGACCTAGCAAAAAAGTAATAGTCCGTAACATCCAAAAACACGATCGTGATTTTAAAGTAGCTTATGCGGGAGATAGGGTTGGATTAGCTCTTAAAGGAAATATAGCTCCAAATGAGATAAGTAGAGACAATTTTTTAGTCACTCATGGTACATATCGACCAGAAACCGAAATAAAAGCGAATATACACCTCAATGAGTTTTTCAAACCTAAAGATAAATATATTAAACCAGGGAACGGTGTCCAATTTAATGCTTTGGTCGATGTTAAGTTTTCTCCTTTTAAATTTACATCTGGTGCAGAATTATATCCTGGAGAAACTGGAGAAGCGATTCTTAAGTTTGATAAACTCCTGTATCATAATGGTGACGGATTAATAGGAATTATCTCAGATCTTAATAAATTTGAGAATAAATTAAGGATCGTTGGTTATTTTACTCAAGTTTCTAATTAAAAATTTTAATAAGGTTTTAAGGCTTAATATAAGCAATAGAATGAAGATTGAAGAACCTATTGTTTATTTTAAATCTTCTGAACATATGCATGAGTTGAAGGATAACTCTATCCAGTTTATAATTACTTCACCTCCCTATGGAAAAATAAAAGATTATGGTATAGATACTCAAATTGGTTTTTCAGATTCATTTGAGACCTATTTTGAGAGATTGAATCAAGTATGGCACGAATGTTATCGTGTGCTTGAACCTCATTGCCGAATGGCTATAAATGTTGGGGATCAATATCTAAGAACCACAGAATATGGGAGATATCGTATTTTATCCGTTGCCAACAAGATAATCGAGGATTGCCAGAAGGTCGGGTTTGATTATCTGGGTGATATTATCTGGCAAAAAGTTAGTACCACTAATACTACGGGTGGGTGTTCTCTAATGGGTTCTATATATTATCCTCGTAATGGGTTGTTAACATACGACTATGAACATATATTAATTTTTAAAAAAGCTCACGGAAAGGGAAGAAAAGTTGACATTATTATAAAAGAAATGTCGAAAATATCTCTTAGTGAATGGAAAAAATGGTTTATCGGGCATTGGAACTTTCCGGGAGTTATACAAAAAGAACATATCGCTATGTTTCCAGAAGAATTGCCTTATAGATTGATACGGATGTTTTCCTTTATTGGAGATACTGTATTAGATCCCTTTGTAGGTTCAGGAACTACATTAAAAGTGGCGAAATCTTTGTCTCGAAAGAGTATTGGCTATGAGGTTAATAAGAATTTTCATTCTATTATCTTGAATAAGGTAAAGGAAGCATATACTGGTTACTTTAAAGATTTTCATTACTTATTATACATTTTATTCAAAAAATCTCAAATGAAGGATTTCAAAATCCTCTGGGAAGAACAAAAACAGAAGGGAATTATCGCTCTCCAACATGAAAATAATAAAAGAATAATTTTAGATTATTTATTCATCGAAGGTTCCAATCTAACAAAAGAAGAGATCAAAAAAGAAATTGATACTAAGCTAAGGGAGAATACTGTACAAAATTTTTTGAGGAAAAAACCTAATTGGGATAAATTCTCTGAATATATAATTGTTATTAAATCGACTCAAGCAGTTTTCCATAAAGTAAAAGATTATATTAATGAGATTAATTCTAACAAGTCTGTACAAATAATACAATTTCTAGAAATGATATCTGAAAAATTTGACTTTACAAATCTTTTTATTTAGGATAAAGGTTTATATGCTTATGAGAATCATAGATATTCCTAATTATGGTAAAATTACAATTTCAAATGTCATTTTTGATGTAAATGGCACAATTCAATTTAAAGGGCGTGTATCTAGAAAAATCATTAAGCGCATTAAAAAATTAAAAAAATTTTATAACATTTATTTGATCTCTGCAGATACTCGGGGAAATCTTAATGAACTTGCTAAAATTCTACAGGTAAATTATATTAGAATCTCATCACCCACTACATCAGAAGCAGAAGCCAAGAATAATGAATTATTGAAATTAGGTAAAGGTGAAACTGTAACCATTGGAAATGGGATTAATGATAATCTAATGCTAAAAAATGCAATTATTGGAATTGCAATAATAGGTGAAGAAGGCTCTACACAGCAAACTCTACTAAATAGTGACATAATTTTTACAAAGATTATTGATGCAATTGATTTCCTCTTAGATGAGAAAATCATGATTGCTACTCTTAGAGCTTAGTAAATATGTTAAAATCCTCACTCGCGCAGAGTATTCATCAAATAACTTTCTTAACTGATTTTTTTATTTGAATCATTATTTCGGATTTATTTTTGATTACAATCGACTCCTTCTTGAAGATTTATTTTCAAAAATGCTTCTTCCTGCAAATTTCTTTGCTCTGATTTAATTGATCTGTTAACTTGGGAGAGATACTTTATTGCATTAATTTTTCCTTCCTTAATGTTTTGGACTAACTCTTCTTTACTTAATCCTCCTGAGATGGTCAATGCTGTTTGAAATGAATGATCAGGAGTTAAGGTTTGAAATTTAATTTGTAGTGCGGATAAGATTTCTCCTGCTCCATCATGAGTCTTGTTTGATAAATTCAGTTTTGTATGATCAATCTTAAAATCTTTAGTCAAACAGGTTTCATAGTTAGTTGAACGAGAAATTGGTGAGAAACCCGCGTATAATCCCGTGTTGTCATATTGGTATATAATATCATTATCATCATCATATCCCGAAAAATCGTTATCAAAACCCTCGAGACCATTGATATCAAAATCAAAAACAAAATACATCGAAAAATCAATTAAATCATAATCTGAGATATTCTTCAACGTAAAAAATGTGTTAATGTAAGGAACTTTTGGGCGATTAAATACATCAATGTATAAACGGATGAGAGAATGCTGTTTCGTTAATTTTAATGGCTTTATTTTTTCTTCCCTTATTAACTTCATCAAATATTCCTTGATATCAAAATCGAGTGTGATTCTATCAATTAGAGTACCAGTTCGAGTGTTAACCATTTTATAGATTGGCGCAGGTTCAATATTTTTTAAAATTACTGGAATAATACCCACATTTTTACCTGTCAGTTTAAAGCTAAACCATGGACCCGCCATCTCCTTTTGTGTCAAATATAGTAGATATTTTCCCTTAAATGTCAGTTCTTTGATCGAAAATCCCATAAGATATCCGGCTGTATTTCAAGTAGCAAAAATCTCATTGAAGGCTACTTTTAGTACTATTTTTTTATAACCTCCTTGTAATTTTATTTATTTTTTTATAAACTATTCACTTGATTAAATTAGAATAATTCATCAAATTAAAAAAGCTATTTTAAATCTATTTATACTTTTTCTATAAATCTATAAGCGATATATAAAAAAGCCTCATTCACATTTTCACCAGTTTTAGCAGAAGTGAGAATATAATGAAGGTCTAATTCTTTTGATATAACCTTTAGTTGTTCTTCTGTAATAACAATCTGATCTTGCAAATCAGACTTATTACCTATTAGCACGATTGGAATATGATTTGAAACTGACTCTTTTATATCTTTATGCCAGACCTTAATGCTTTCTAAATGGCTTCGCGTTCTGTCAACTACGATAAATGCTGCATTAGCACCCTCATAAAATCTATGGCGGTAAGGTCTATTCTGATTGCTTTGACCACCTATATCCCAAATCACAAAGTTCAATTTAGCTTCTTCATCCAGAAATATTGACTTTTTAGAGATTTCAACTCCAATGGTGCTTATATAACTCTCCTTAAAGCTATTTTCAACAAATCTTTTAATCAGAGAAGTTTTACCAACTTTAAAGTCTCCAGTTAGTATAAGTTTAGCTGTAAATTGGCCCTTCGGTAATCTACCTTCTCGTCTTTTGGATAAAACACGAATTATTTCAGGGATTTCAATTGAAACAGTTTCATTTCCTTCTAATAACATTTCGATTTTGCTTGCGATGTGCTCAGAGTAAACTTTTAATTCAACATCAGAAGTTGATGGATCAGCAATAGTGGTTAAGATTGAATGATGTCCCATTGAACAATATGCAAATTTTCTATTTTGTAGTGAGGTAATATTGAAAAAATTACTTTGAGTTTTATATTCACTTTTAATACGATCAATATAAACATCTAAAAATGCTGAAATTGCCCCAATGATAGAATCTGAATCCTGATTTTCCTTTTCCTTGCTTTCGGAGGCTATTATGAAACCGTCTCTGTCACATAACGCAACAGCTGCTGCACCATCAACCTCATACATATAATTTTTCAATAATGAAGAAATAAGATTAATATTAGGGAGATGTTCCATTGAGGCTTCATTCTTTAAATATTATTTACAAATAATATATTTTTAATTAATATAAATATAGGTATTGAAAAATATTAAATTCAATATCTATAGCAGTCCAAATATCACCATAATATGTTCTCTTTTATCTTTTGATTATGGTTTATAATTTTATGGTCAAGGATGAAACACAAGAATATGAAGAAAACATAGCTAAAATACTCAATCGTGTTGTTACATTATCTAAGCAATCGGGATTAATAGATTTAGCAAAGAAAGGAGAACATGCCTTACGGAAATATTACAAATCGAAAAGACTAAGGTAGCATCCTATAGCAGCCAATATTGTATATTCTAATAGTTACATCACCGTATTATAAGCTTTTTTATTCAAATTGCAGTTCTCTTAATTTATGACGGAAAATCTCGAGTTAAATAGAGAGTTGTCAAATCAGACAAAGATGATCCAAATTCTTGATCGTGCTGTGAAATTGTTTGAAAAAACAGGGTTAAACGATTTAGCAGAAAAATGGAATAGAATATTGAAAAATTGTATGCGCCGAGAACAATTGAGTGATTTAATGTAATATAACAATATTTTTTTTCAATTAAAATAATAATTTCCAATTATGGTTCTAAGATTTCTGAAATATATAGTTCATTTGGAGCGGATATTTGATAAATCTTAAACACTAAAGAATTAATTTTAGCTTGTAAATTATTTATTTCTTTCCATGCTTTATTCTCAAAACATAAGATTTTTTTTACAGCTTCTTGAAGAGTTTTGGCTATTAGGCGTTCTTTTGGAGTTTTTGGTATTAAAATTGGTAATTTTTTAATTTTTTCAATAAGTATTCTTGGAAATAAAGCTTTGTAAGAACCAAACATTTTAAAAAAATAATACGATAATAACTGAGAATTAATTAAAGCAAGTAGATAATAATGATTAAATTCAGTTATAGAAGATTTAATAATTTTTAAATTATAAAAAGATTGGGATGTTAGAGAATATTTATCATATGTAGCACAGATCAAATTTTTTTGGCTTAATTGCCGTATAACAATCCGATCTTTATATATTTCTAAGTCTTTATAATTTATTCCCTTCTTTTTTATGTTAATATGTTTATATTCTTTAGTTTGATACCTACTCATTGAAAATAAATAAGGTTCATATTCGTTCTTATATCCGTGGGGGATTTTATCAACAATAATTTTTTCTAAGCTGGAAAAGTCTAAGGGTGAATTACAATATTTGCATTTATTAGTTCTTGTTGGTAAAGGGATATATTTTTCACAATTTTTGCAATAGAGGATTTTTCCTTGTTTCCCTAATTCTACACCTCTAGAAATCTTTATCTTAAAGTTAGGATTTTTATTTATTTCCTTAAGATTCAAAAAATTAGAATTGAGATAATCAAGGATGTTAATATCAGTTTCATTTAGATTAAGTAAAAAGTTATAATCCCATTTTTTAAGAACCATTTGTTTAATAGTCTTTTTCAATGGATTGCGTTCTAACTCATTTTTAAGTATGATAAAGTTCTCTAATCTTTTTTTCTCATTACTTTCTTTTTCTAAGATTATTATAACATTTGAAACAACTAGATCATTAAAACTGCGACCTACGTAATATAATTCTCTAATTTTAGTTTTCAAATACATAAATTTCCTTATTTCCTTTCGGTTAGAAAGCACCAAAAGAGAATCTGGTATAATATACCCTAAATAACCAGAATTTTTTAAAACTCTAATTCCTAACTCAATAAAAATTTGGTAATAATCATATTGACCTTTTATTGTTTCAAAATTTCCTTTTTCAATTAATTGCCTATTTGTTGGATTTATGTCTCGTAAAAATATATAAGGGGGGTTTCCAACAACAAAATCAAACTTACTAAAACTAGTAAATTCCAAAGCATTTATATTATAGATTTTAAATCTAGGAATTTCATAGTTCGGATTATTTTGAATAGCAATTTTGATTAAATCATACAGAGAAAGATAAATATTTATGCAGCATAAGATGCAAGCTAAAGGATTTGTGTCTAAACCATACAAATTCATTTGAATAATTTCCAGAATCATTCTAACTTGGTCATAAGATAAATTAGATGAGCTTCCTAATCGAAACTTTTTAAGATTGAATTTAACTATTCTTTTTGAAACTATTATGAGAAAACTTCCACATCCGCAACTCAAATCAACTATTTTCTTATCATTTAGTTCATTCTTGCAAGTATAGCCAATAGCGTCTAAGATGTATTTCACTATATCAAGTGGTGTATAGAATTGGCCAAATTTTTTTTTCTGGCTATTAGAAATTCTTTTTTCATGTAATTTGCCAATTATATTACTTTCTAAGAGATAACTACCTTCTTGCTTTTTTAAGCGTTTTAAGTCATCAATTATCATGTTTAATAAATCCTTATCCTTTGGACTCTGTTCTCTTAAATTATATGTCTTTCTTAGCTGTTGAATAATATTTTTTTCCAAAAGAAAATTTGTAAAGTCTCTCATAATCTTACGTTTGAATTATAAAGATTGAAAGATAGAATATACTATATTAAAATAGTTTCGATATAAGTCATATGAAATATTGATTAAAGTTTATTTTACATTTAATCAATAATTATATGAGTTTGATTTATATAATTTGTTGATCAATAATCAATTATTGCTTTTACGGATCCAAGTTTCTAAATGATCGGAATTGTTTATATTTCTATTTTTATAGGCTTATTACTAATCGGTCTTTTCTATAGAATCCATTATAGAGAAAAATTTGAAATTGAAACTGGATTTAGCATCATCTTTATAATTTTTTTTATAAACCAAACAATTTATTTTATAATATTTAATCTAGCAACACAGAACTACTTCAATTTTGAGATTTCTAAAATTTTATGGAAATTATCAATCTTTATTGGAATCTTTACCATTGGGTTATGGTCTTCTCTTCATACTGAGGAGTTACATAAGCATAGTGCAGTAAGATTTTTAGCAATTATAGTCTACTTTTTATTGGAAGGAATCATTATCAGTCTCCTTTTTTTCCCTGGTTCTTTTTATGTAATTTTAGATAATAATAATTACTTCTATATTTTTCAAGATTTCTCTTTATTAATATTTATTTTAATATTTAACTCCTTAGTAATTATTTTTTCTGTAATCTCTCAAGTATTGGGTTTTAAAAACTTTAATGATAGAGATTTAGCAAATTTCTTCACTATTTATATATTTCTAATGTCATTAAACATAGTTATATATTCAATCTTTCTTACGACTCAAAATATAATACTTAAGAACATTCATATAATTTTATATATATTAAATAGCGCTTATATGCTATATGTGATTATACGAAAACCAGCTTTATTTTTAGTATTCACAAATAAAATTTATGATTTTATAATTTTTCATAAATCAGGAATTTTACTTTATGCCTATAATTTTCAAACAAGTAGAGCTATTGATGATTCACTCTTAAAAGGTAGTATTTTAATAGGGATAAATCATATTTTAGCTAATTTTTCAGGGATTGAAAATCAATTAAGTCAAATAAAAATGAGTGATAAAGGAATTTTATTTAATTTTCAAAATGATTTGGGTTATGCTGTTTTATTAATTGCACGACATAAAAATAAACCTCTTGAAAATGCTTTACAAAATTTTATAAAGAAATTTTCTGCTTATTATAGAGAAAACCTATTAAATTTGAATGGGTTAATTGATGTTTCAATTTTTAAGGATACAAAAAATTTAATTATAGAATGTTTTGGTAAATATAACCTTTAGATTTTTATTAAAAATTATATTTTGAAATAGATCAGATGAACATAGGATAATCATGGATTACTTTCCAAGCATTTCGATTATCATCGGATACTTTCTAATGTTAGGTTTAACAATTATGACAGTGCTCAAAATTATAAAAAAGCATAAGCAATTTGGTACAAAGATTATTGTTATTCTAAGCCTCACGACAGTTTTTAATATAGGTTTTATCTTTTCTAGCTGTTTCTTGTTCTCTGTAGTTATATACACTTCAAATGCCATCAATTTAGTATTATGGAAACTCACATTGATTTCAGGATCAGTCTCCTTAATCCTCACATCAGTTATTTATTCATTTTTTAAGGAATACAGAAAAATACAAATAATCCCCGCTTTAATGATCATAGTTCTATTTGGGCTTCAATTGGGGGCATTGTTATCACCTGAATCTATAATCATTGCTGTTTATTCTCCGCCTTCTTCTCCATTTTCAATAATAGATCTATCTACTATTGATTACTATTTTAATTTTTTTACTGCAACTGTTATTATTATCATGCAAATTTCTTTTATTATTTATTTTTTATATATCTCTATTTCAGTCTACTTGAATTCAGAAAAATCTGTAGAAAGTATAACAGTATTTTTGAGTACAATTCTCCTCACAATTCCTCTCTTATTTTTTACTCTCTATATAATTCTCAAACACTCATTTCTTAGAGATCTCTTTCTTATATTAATATGGATTACAAATTTTGGAATTGATATTTTGCTAATATTTAAACCAGACACATTTTTGATATTACCTAATAAGCTATATTCAATTAATATTTATCATAAGTCTGGTATTTTACTTTATTCGTATAATCTTAAAAAAGACATGCCATATATAAATAACTCAAAGATTTGGGGAAATATTATAATTGGATTAAATCATGTCTTATATGAATTCGTTGATAAAACAGATAAAATTGATGTTATTCAAACCAAAGAAGCTGACATAGTCGTCAATTATGATAATGAATATGGTTTCGCAGTCATAGCAATGACATCGAAAAAAAATGCGATCATTGAGAAACTCATTCAACAGTTTTCACAAGAATTCAAATCTTTTTATAAAAATGAATTGAATGAAATCCAAGATTTAAATCGGTTAATTAATGTCTCAGAATTCAAAGATACAAAACAAATTATTGAAAAAAATTTTCAAATATATCTCTAAATTTGGAAATCACTAATTCATAAATATCTAAACATTTTTTAATGTAGATTTCTATAAAATCCATAAAACCAATTATTTATGGTTATAGGCAAATGGAACAAATAGAGATCCAAGATAAAGAATGGGCTCATGATTGGAAGGTTATAGTGAGTATTTATGATACTATTGATCACTTAAAATCTTTATTTTCGAAATTAGATGTCCCTTATTTGCGAGAGATACAACAAAAGGTTCTAATTCTAAATCTTGAAAAATATGCATGGACTCTTCAGAATTACATCATTGAAAAATATTCACGAGAATAATATTGATTTTTAATGATTAATTAACTTCAAGAATCACTTTTTGACAGTATCATCAATTTCAACTTTCTGAAGAAGTTCAGTCAGAATTACATTGTTATAGGATAATAGCATTCTAGGCACATAATTTTCAGCCAAATATGCCCCATCTTCAACTTCTTCTTTTAAAGGAAATAGCTCTTTTTCCTTGATCACAGAACCTAAATAATTTCGGTCATATTCTCTATATCCAAATAGTTTATTTTTTACAATAACCATTTTTCGTTCATATCCTTCCGGAAGACCAGCCTTTTCAAGTAATAATAAGATTTTTTCTCTAGTTAAAGATTCTAATAATTCAAGATCCTCTTTAGTACCTTCATATCTTGGACCGGTTTGGGCCACCTCATAATCTATTTCATCTTCTATTCCAATCATTACTTTAAAAGCAAGAGTTTCGTTATCTTGATCTACAGCAGTTATTTTAAAAGCAATCCCATGTTTGTCTCTTATCGGGGCTGCCATTTTTGCTGCTAAGAATTTCATCCTAGTCGTTGTATTGAAACCATGCCATAACCAAACCCGATAATGTTGAGGATCTACAAAAAGGAGAATAAAGTCATCATCTAATAGGTCCTTTAATTCAATATCTGCATCAATAATCAATTCCTCAAAGTCTCCAATTGTATCATTAAATTGATACACAACTATAGGTTGGTCTTGTCTTCCTACTTTTGTCAGTTCTTCTTTTCCTTTACTATTCGTAGGAGGTGATTGCTTGTGAGACATGTTAAACTAAGAAAGTGTTTGAATATAATACTTATAAATTCTAATAATATATTATTATTTTCTGTATTAAAATAGATTTGTTGATTTGTTTAAAATCTTAAAAATGATTACTGAAGTTTCTAATCAATTTTATAGCTTATGTTATAATGAATTAATTATAGGAACGTCTATAATTTTAGTAATTAAAAGATTGCGGGAATTGCCAAGCTTGGTCAAAGGCGCTGGACTCAGAATCCAGTCCCGTAGGGGTTCGGGAGTTCGAATCTCCCTTCCCGCATAAAAAGAGTAGATATCATTTTCTTATACATTATTATACTTTTTCTTTGCATTTATGTGTAGCAACATAAATATAGAAACAACTTATTACAATACAGACAATGAAGGGGTAATTCCTCCTTGCAAGATTCTAATTCTTTACTTCTTAATATATTCTTCCAGCATTCCAATTTATCCCCTCATTAATCATTTATTAAGGGTAAAACAAAAAAAATAAATAATAGTTAGATCATCATTTATTTTAACAATTCTATGATTTATGAGGGTAAAAGAGAATGTTAAAATTAAACATAAATTTTGAAAAAGGAAAAATTGCAGTAGTGATTGCTTTTCTCGTCGTAATCAGTTGCGTAGTGTTTATGAATTTTGAGAACAGAACTAAAACTGATAAAATCATTGTTTCTGATGAAGGTAAATTAAAAAGTAGTGCAACAATAGATGGTCATGTGGCTATTTTTCGAAATGATTTTCCATGGGCTATTAATATAACTGAAAAAATACTAGTCAATCATAGTATAAGCTATACAATTTATGACCATACAGATATGGGTGTTGTGGATCTCACTCCATTTGAAAAAGTGATTATTGTCTCAGATCAGGATCAGAACTTTTATGATGCTCTTGGATCAAAAATTGCATGGTTTGATTATTATGTATTAAGAGGGGGTATCCTTGAAATCCATGCTGCTGATGACGGGTGGAATGGTGGAATCTGGAACGGATTATTTTTAATGCCAGGTGGGATAAATCAAACACATATATCTTCGGACAATATAACGATAAATTTACCTACACATTCAATTTTGTCTCATCCGAATATTATTACTGATGATGAACTAGATTATTGGTCGCAATCAGCTCATGGTTATTTTAATACATACCCAATAAACAGTAAAAAAATATTAATAGACGGAATAACAACCGAACCTGTATTCATTGAATCTGTTTTTGGAAAAGGAACCATTTTAATTAGTATGCAACCACTTGAATGGGGTTATTATCATGGATATTCTAAATTCTTAGAAAATGTACTTCTCTACGTTCCAGAAACGCCAACCGCGGAACCAGGGATTCCTGGATATAACTTATATATATTGATAGGTATAGTGAGTGTAATTTCAGCTATCTATCTTAAAAAACGAATTAAATCAATTATTTAAGTCTTTTTTTTTATTTCTATAATTGATCTAAAATTTAGGATTTTCAAATTCAAACGATTTGGGATAAAAACTTCAAGTCTATAGTACAATGGAGTTATTTCAATTCTAATTTGTGATTACAATATGGACAATGAAGGGGTAGTTCTTCATTACAAGTTTCTAATTCGTCACTACTTAATATATTTTTCCAACAAACTAATTTGTCTCCTTTTTTCACCATATCCCGACCGTGATGTTGGGGAATTATATCCTTTGTTTGGCAATTATCGCATATTATCAACTTCGCTTCAGTTTCTATCTCATTTATAGAGACATCCTTGTAAAGGAATTTATACCTGAAAATAGTCAGGCTGTTAAGTAAAACTAGGAGTGACACCCCCATGTCGCCTGCTCCGACCGCGAGCCAGAGTGTCATAAAGCCAAAAACAGTTAAAATTGCAAATACAACCTTTACAATAATTGAGGTCCAAATATTTTGTTTTATTTTTTTATTTGTTTTTTTAGCTATATCTATATATGTAAGTATTTTTTTCAAATCATCACCAAGAGCAATAATATCTGCAGTCTCTAGAGTAATATCTGTGGCTGAGCCTCCCACTGCAATTCCTAAATCCGCTAAAGCTAAAGCTGGAGCATCATTTATTCCGTCTCCAACCATAGCTACTCCTTTATACTGTTTTTTTAAACTTTTAATTTCTTCTAACTTTTGATCCGGTAAATGCTCACCATACATTTTATCAATATTTAAACAAGCTCCAATAGAATTGCAAACTCTTTGATTATCACCCGAAATTAATACAGTTTCATACCCTCTCTTTTTCAATCCATTAATTAGGATTGGAGCAGATACTCTTAACACGTCTCTAATGGTAATAATCCCCATTAAATGTTGTTCATTTCCTAAAAGAATAGGTATTGTTCCTTTAGTTTCAATATCTTTTAAATCATCATGGGGAATTTCAAACTTTAATTCCTCCATAAACGCTTGACTTCCTACATAGAAGATTTCTCCATTTATTTTACCCTTTATCCCTTTTCCTTTTATTACTTCAAAATCATCTACGGACTGAAACTCTAAATTCATTTCTTTTGCTTGATTCACTATTGCTTTACCAATTGGATGTTCTGAAAGAGTCTCTAAACTAGCTGCTATAGTGAGAATAACTTGTTTATTAGCACTATTATAAGAAAGAACGTCAAAAATCTTTAATTTTCCCTCAGTGAGAGTACCCGTTTTATCAAATGCAAATACTTCAATATTCTCTATCTTTTCAATAAATTTATTTCCTTTGACTAATATGCCTTCTCGAGCTTGTTTTGTTAATGAGGCGATATTTGCTAATGGTGTTGATAAGGTTAAAGCACATGGACATGAAACTACAAGTAAAACTAATCCACGATAAAACCAATCATAAAAATTTAATCCTAATAAAGAAGGAATGATCATAACCAAAATGGATGAAAAAAGAATAACAGGGGTATAATACTTTGCAAATTTTTCAATAAATTTTTCATGGTCACTCTTATTTTGTTGAGCAATTTTAACACTCTCGGCAATTTGTGCAACTATTGTATTAGAACTTTCCCTTGTTACCTCGATATCGATAAAACTGTCTGAATTTAAACTAGCAGCGAATACTTCATCTCCTTCTTTTTTAAAAACTGGAATTGATTCACCAGTAATTGCACTTTCATCAAAATAAGAACCTCCTTTCGTAATAACACCATCTAAGGGAATTTTCATTCCAGGTTTTATGCCAATAATATTTCCTATTTTCACTTCTCTTGAAGGAACACTTATATAATCGTTATCATTTTTCAGCAGAGCTTCATCGGGAGCAAGCTCAAGTAATTCCTTAATTGCATTCCTAGATTTCTCAGTAGTTATTAATTCTAATCTTTCTGCAATAGCATATAATATTAATGCTGTAGCTCCTTCTTGACCGTGAAAAATAAAGAATGAAGCAACTCCCGCTATTAACATTAAAAGATTAGCAGTAATTTTCTTCTTTCTTATGTCTTTGACTGCATCCTTCACAATTCCAAAACTAGAGAGTAAAACTGAAGAAATAGCGAGAATTTGGGCGATAACTACATTTATGAATACAAAATCTAAGAAAATAGAAATTCCAAGTAAAATTGCTGAAGGGATAATAAAATACCAAAAATTTTTTTCAAAAAAGGATTCCTTCTCTACTTCCTCTATTTCACAAACTGGTGATGAGCATTCTACCACAGATATAATTTCTCACCTATATAATGTATGTAAGTAGTTTAATTAGAACTTAACATTTATGGACTATAAAAGAAAAAACTGCTAAATGTAGTTTCTTAAAAATTTTATAGAAATCCTATTATTTTTAATAAACATTATTAGTAAAAACGTATCTTTTCTAAAAAAATCCAAATATTTCGAACATTCTAAAATACTCTTGTCATTTTGATTGACTGATTAAACTTCTTAAATATTTACGTTTTTGGAGCAAAATTTCAATTTGTTCTTCTATAAGAGCTAAATCCATACATTCTGACATATTTGTTCCAGAAGCTTTTAGTTTTTCCCATTTAATAAAATTTTTAGATAGTTCATTTTGTTCATATAATATCCGATTTGCTAATCGATCCAGACTGAATCTTTTGGCAACATCTAAAGCTTTATAAAGCAACTTTTGAGTATTTCGGAACTCAAAAGTTATTAGATTCAATTTAGCTTGCAAGATGGATGTTTCAACGAGTAACCAGAATGATTTTTGAGTTTTTGCAATACATTTTAATTGAGTAATGTAAGGGTTAATTTCATCTAATATTTTTTAAATCATCTGTTTCACCGAATAGTATTAAATATGTGTCAGATAAATGTATGAGTGCGCTACCAGATTTCGGTGATCTGTGGCCTGTTGAGACAATAGAAATTTTTGAAATTGGTTGAATGTAATAGTTATGGAGAATATTATTAGTTGAAGGTTGAAATCTCTAAATAAAAATATAGAATAAGGAGGATATCGTCTAGATAATTGGCTTCTCGATAAACCACACCTAAACTAATATTCCTCCATTCTATATAATCTTTTTTTTCCTTTTTATAATTTACTCAAAATCATGAAAAAATTTCACATATTACTTTATTACATATACAAGTTTTTGACCTTCTTGTTCTTCAAGATTTAACTCACACCTGATTGCATTTCTCACTAAATATCCCGCTACATGTAAAATAGAATCTTTAAGTATAGAATCTTGATCCATTGAGGCATTACATGGATAGGCATGGTGAGCTTTACTTATTCGTTCGTTCAAAGAAATTTCTCCACTTTCTCCATCTTTAAAATATTTTGACTTTAATTGTTGACATATATAATAAGTACTGCCACAGGGAGCGCTCTGAATAACACATGTATCCTCGATCGAATTTCCATCCCTACTTAATAGAAGTGAGACGACCGGTTTACCAATTTTAAAATAATCTATGAATTCATTAATAAAATTATGATTTTTGGTTAAATGAAAGCCAACTTTATTATATTCATTTGGCTCTTTATTTAGGGAGCAAAATGGTTTAGGAAAGGCTGCCTGGATTCCATATTTCTCAAACTCTTCTAACACTTGAACTTGTAATCCAGGTGGTACCCATTTTGGATCTTCTATCGGAATAATTACTGCTTTTATTCCTGAGTTTTTCAAATAAGAAGGAAGACCAGAGAGTAGATCTTGATGTATTCCCACAACCATTAAAAAATCAACAGGAGGTAAACTTTTTGGAAGGTAATCCTCTGGTTCTTCAATGAGTTCAGGAACATTTTCACCAATTTTTTCATAGAAATAGATCGAGCTAGCATAACTCTTTACATATTCTCGGCATTTATCACATTTTACATTTTGTTCCAGGACTTCACAGGCTTTACAAAAATCCTCATGATTGATAAGATTACCAACAAACTTTTGAGTAAGCATTTCTGTATCTGGATCAGTCCCAAAGAATATTCCAAGAGAATAATGTTTATCGATCATCATGAAATATATTAATCCTTAGTTTTTATCTATGATTCTAATAATCTAAAACTCTTTTAATTTTTAGCCCGAACATCTTCATTTAAAATCTTAGGCAATAATTATAGTAAAAAATAAGAAGTATTAGAAATTCATTTAAGAATATAATTTAAATTTCATATTCATAATGCTTCACTTATGCAGAAAGAATTTAATAAGCAATTAGTTAAAGATAAAAAGAAATGGAAATTTTAGAATTAAGGAAGAGAATCATTATTGATTTAAGAGAAGATGTTCCGGAATTAGTCGACAAATTTAATCATTTTATATTAAAAAAATTACCCAGTAAAAGAAATTCTGTTTTAAATATCGTTTTTAACCGCAGAACTGAACGTTTTCCTAAAGAATTTATTATCAAATTGTTTAAAACTGATAATTTCAAAAATGAATATACTACTCTAATTACTTTAGCACAACAAGACTTATTGATCCCTAAAATTATTTTTCATAAAGAACCTTACTTGTTCCTTGAAAAAGTTCCCGGTATAAATTTATGTGATTTCATTAACGATAAGCTACGACACGTTGTAAGTTTAAATGATTTAGATAATGAATCTAAAGAAAAAATTTTTAAGGGTTTGAATAAATTAGCTTTTTGGTTAGCCCAACTACATAAAGGGAATATTTATGATAAAACTAATCATTCGGGAATTATCGTTTTAAATAAAGGAGACACTCGATTACGAGATTTCATTTATGATTATGAAGAAGACAATTTATATGGATTAGATTTTGAAGATTCACATCGAGGTGATCATTTAGATGACATTGCATGGATTTGTTGTGCATTACTTGATACAAATCCTGGAATCTTTGAATTAGATGATCCTAAATTAAAAATTGATTTATTAAATTTCTTTTTAAAAAGTTACTATGAAATAAATACAAATTTTCAATTTGATTATACTTATTTTGCTGGAAAATTGATTGAAAATCTTAATCTTGTTATGAAGAGAAGAAATATTAATTTGATTTTAGATAAAAGCTATTTTGTCCAAGAAATTCCCAAAGAATTTTAAGATATTTTTATAAATTTATAAACTACTTCTCCCAAAAAAACACATTTAATAATACGTACCCTATAAAGTAATTATAAAGTCTATTATCTTTATGGAGATTTAAGTAATGAGTAGCCATCTATTAGATACTAAAACTTCTTTAAAAAATATGTTATCAAATATCGATTATTTAGAGAGCCTAAATAAAGATTATATCTCTAAAATAAAAGATTTACCGAAAAATATATTAGAAGAAATTCAAAAACTTGAAAGCGAGAAATCTATAATATTAAAATCAATAAATAATAATACAGATGAAATTAATTCATATAAGAATAAATTAACTGAAGATCAAAAAGAATTTTCTAAATTAGAGGAATCAAATAATTCATTAACTAAAAATCGTCAAGACATAATGGATAAAATCCAGCTTAAACAAAAGGAATTGAAAGAAACTCAAGATGCCATCAAAATAAAAAATGAGGAAGTTAATAGTCGCACAAAACGATTGAATGAGTTGGAGAATACTATTATTGACTTATCAAGAGAATTGGAACAATTTGTACGTAAATTAAAACAGATTGAGAAAAATCTAGAGGATACATTTCTAAAGAAAGAAAGACAGGTTCAAAATTTTGGATATCGTGTTCAAGCAATGAAGATTTTAATTAATAAAAAATATATTAATTCTTCCTTATACCAATTTTTAAGAGCATTACAAGTTGGAAGTGCATTAGAATTAAAAAACATTTTGCTTGCTATTGATATGCGAGAAGATCAAGCCATTAAGATCCTCAATAAAATGGTTAGCGAAAATGGTCCAATCGAATATGATTCGGTTGCTGGAACTGTAAAATTAAAACAGGAGGTTGACTTCTAATGAGTTCCTATATAAAAAGCATATTTGGATTTATCGAATCGCTTGAGAGCTCATTGGAGGGGTATCAACAGTTTTTTCAAAAAACCTATGAGGCCTTAACCCAGGATCTAGGTAATACATGGAATAAAATTAAGGTCGAACAAAAAGAAATTGAAGATTTAGAGACTGTAATTCGTTCACAGAATTCTGAGCTTACAGAATTAAATCTTAAAAGCACATCATTAAGTGAAAAGATCAATGAATTAATTAGTATAAAAGAGGAATTAACACTAAAAATTTCTGAATTAAATAGTTCCTTAGAAAAGCTAGATTATGATCTAAAAGTACCAAAGCTAGAACTGCAGAAACTTAACGTAAAATTAGATTCATTAAATCAAAAGATTACTTCTAAGGAAGGTGAAAAATCTGCTTTAGATCAAGAAAAAATAGATTATCAAAATAAAGAGAATTATCTTCAAACAACTTTTACTCAAGAAAAAATGGCTGATTTGAATAAGAAATTGTCTCAGTTGAGAAGAAACAACTTCTTTACATCGTTTTTAATAGAGAATTCAGAGGAGGAAATTCCAGAAGTAGATATCCTTGCAACCATAATGACGCAAGGTAGTGTGAGTCTTGATGAACTAAAAAAATTGCTTGATGTACCTCCAATTATGGCAGTAAGGACTATAAAGCAACTTGCAGTTGCAGGTATCATTAATTTAGATGAAAATTCTAATATTATTACCATGCCATAACTAGTGGTTTTCAATATATTCATTTTTATAATTATTATATTAAGACTTACTCTCTTTTATTAAATTTCATTTAAAAAGATAAGAAATAGCGTTATGTTCCATCGGTAATAACGTTTAAATTTTAAGCATATTTAGAACTAATAAACTAATCAAAAAATTTTAAATAAAAAATGAGATCACCAAAAAGATCGTTCAAAGAATTATTAAGTGAGCATAAAACTGCTTTGTTGATAGCAGTATTAATCATTGTGGGTGGTACAATAGGAGTCTATTTCACAATAGACTACCTAAATGCTCAAAATCCAGAAAAAATAGTATTAGCAACGACCACTTCAACCTATGATTCAGGTTTATTAGATTATTTACTTCCAAAGTTCACTGAACTAACTGGTATTCAGATTAGTGTGTTATCAGTTGGTACAGGAACTGCTATTCAGTATGGAAAAGATGGGAACGCTGATGTAAT
This sequence comes from Promethearchaeota archaeon, assembly GCA_048940445.1. Lineage (GTDB taxonomy): Archaea > Asgardarchaeota > Lokiarchaeia > Sigyniarchaeales > SOKP01 > SOKP01. The sequence goes on along the minus strand of JBHLON010000006.1, from coordinate 44,883 downwards.
TCTCGTTCATTCGAGACCAAGAGAAGACGATTTTGTTAATGCAAGCCTTGGTGTTGATGGAATTCCATATGGAATTCATCGTGCATGTGTCATGTTTAACGACTTTATTATTGTTGGACATGAATCTAATCCTGCCAATTTACAACCTGGTGATAACATAACAACAGTTATGACAAAATTAAGAGATGCAATTGACACTGGAAATATGACCTTTTATTCAAGAGGGGATAATTCTGGAACACATTCAAAAGAGAAAGAATTATGGGGATTAATTGGTGTTGTTGCTGCGACAAGATGGGCTTTACAACCTGATAAATATACAGAAACAGGACAAGGTATGGCAGAAACGCTGTTAATGACTTACGAGGATGATAATCCTGCTCATGAAGGCTATACTTTAGTTGATAGAGGTACGTGGCTTTCTTTCAACGATACATATACTTCTTTAAAGATTTTAGCAGAATCAGTTCCTGGTGAGAATTTATTACTTAACCCTTATGGAGTTATTCCTATTAATCCAATATTGCATCCACATACAAAATATATATCTGCATGCAGATTTGCAGGGTTCTTAACATCAAATTACGGACAAGCACTGATAAATTCATATAAAAAAAATAACGCTATTTTATTTCATGCTGATTTTGGATCATGTGATTATTATACAAACTGTTTTACAACTGAAGATGAAGTAGCTATTTGGACTCCTTTTCAAGCTGAATTCTCTGGATTAACAGTATAGAATTTTATTTTTAAAATTTTTTTTTAAAAAATATAAAAATACAAATCTTAAACTAGATCATGGCAAATGAAATTATTGAGGGAATATTAGATGCGTTACGTTTAATATTTACATTTGATCCCGAAGTTTGGGGTATTATTGGTGTATCTTTTCGAGTATCTTTAACATCAACTTTTCTTGCTACTTTAGTTGCCTTACCAATTGGTTCATTTATTGGCTTAAGAAGATTTAAGGGAAAAAAGACTTTAGCCAATCTGATTAATACATTTATGGGATTCCCTCCTGTAGTCATGGGACTAGTAGTTTATTTACTACTTTCTCGAACGGGACCCTTTGGTGCCTTAGGATTATTATATTCTACAACCGCTATGATTTTAGTTCAATTTCTTTTAGCACTTCCAATAGTTATGGGTACAACAAAAGCTGCGATTGAAACCGTCGATCCAGCTTTAAAGGAAACAGTAATCTCTCTTGGGGCAAATGAACGCCAATTATGGTGGGAATTGATAAAACATTCAAAGAGATCCATAATTGCAGGAATTCTTGTTGCTTTTGGTCAAAATATCTCAGAAGTAGGTGCAGTTATAATAGTAGGAGGGAATATTCGGTGGGAAACAAGAACATTTACAACTGCCATTGTACTTCAAACTCGTATGGGTGAATTTGGAATGGCAATTGCTTTGGGTATTATCCTTATTTTAATAGCTTTTATTGTAAATTATGGAATGACTCGTGTACAATCCAAGGCTGATTAACATGAAATTACTTGAAATTAGTAATCTTAGTAAAGAGTTTCATAAGAAAGAAGAATCTTCAATTAAAGTTCTTTCTAATATCAACTTCTCAGTTAATAAATCAGAATTTTTTGTCATTATTGGCCCAAATGGAAGTGGTAAAACAACTTTATTAAGATTAATAGGTTTACTTGAATCACCGACAAATGGACAAATCTATTATAATAATAAAGATTTAACAAATATTTCACGTAAGGAGAAAATCAGAATACGAAGAAAATTCTCATTTGTTAGACAAAAGCCTGTCGTACGGAATACAACCGTTTTTAATAATATTGCTTATGGTCTTAAGATACGTGGGATTAAATCTAATGAGTATAAAAAATCTGTAGATGAAATTATTGAATTTATAGGATTGAAAGGTATGGAAAAAAAAAATGCAAGATCTTTATCTGGTGGAGAAATGCAGCGAGTAGCGATTGCGATGAACTTTATTATTAATCCAGAAATCTACTTATTAGATGAAGTCTCGGCAAATCTAGATTCCATGAATCTTAAATTATTAGAAAATTTTATAATGAAAATAAAGCAGGATAAGGAAAAAACTACCATAATGAGCACTCATGATCCACTTGAAGCCATAAAGTATGCAGACCGTATTGCAGTCTTAAATAATGGAAAGGTAACTCAAATTGGAACTCCAAACGAGATATTCACCTCACCAAAAGACGAATTTACAGCTCTTTTTATGGGTTATGAAAATATTTTTTATGGGATTGCAAAATTTGATGAGTCTTCGGGATTATTACTCGTTAAAGTCAATGAATTAATTATAGCAGCATCTAGTCAACAGGAAGGTGAAGTAAAGGTATGCATTCGACCAGAAAGTATAGGTATTGTTAAACAACCTACAGAAAATACAAGTTATAGAAATACATTCAAAGGTATTATTGAAAATATCCGTGAACTTGGTAACATTTGTCATTTAATTGTTAAATGCAAATCTGAAAAATTCTTGATTACAGTTACAGATTTATCGAGAAGAAATTTAGAGTTAGAAATTAATTCTGTTGTATTTATTAATTTTAAAGCAACCGACGTTAAAATATTATAAATAAATTTTTAAGAAATATCAATTTAAATTATTTAATCGTTATGTATCCCAAGTTATATCGGTAAAATGATTGATATCTCTAAGAAAGACATAATTCTAAGGATTGCCACAGCTTCTGGCAAGATTAAATTAAAAAAAGAAACAATTGAAAAGATTAAAAATAAGCAAGTTGAAAAAGGAGATGTATTAACTGTAGCTAAAATTACTGCTATTAGTGCAGCAAAAAAAGTTCCTGAACTAATTCCTTTTTGCCATCCTATTTCTATAACTAATGTTGACTTAGATTTTCAAATCGAAGATGAGAATATTAATGTAATATGTAAAGTTAAGAGTATTGCCAAAACGGGAGTAGAGATAGAAGCCTTAACTGGTGTTAGTATTGCACTTTTAAATATATGGGATGTCGTTAAAAAGTATGAAAAAGATGCTAATGGGCAATATCCTACCACAAAAATTTATGACATTAAGGTTGAAGAAAAAATCAAAAAACAGGATTTAGATTATGAAAGATAAATGCAATAGAGAAATTAGGCACATCAGATTTTCTATTACTTCTAAATGTAATTATAATTGCATTTATTGCGATCAAGAAGGTTTTATACCCAAAACATCAGATTTAACAGTCGAAGAAATCACTAATTTATGTAAAATATTAGCTGAGATACTTAATGTAACAAGAATTAAGTTTACTGGAGGAGAGCCTTTATGTCGGGAAGAAATTGTGCAAATAATAAAGAACGTGTCTGATCTACACCTATATAAAGATATTTCCATGACCACGAATGGATTGCTCTTATATGAAAACGCAGAAGAGTTATACAAAGCGGGTTTAAATCGGATAAATGTGTCATTAGCATCACTCAACCGAGAAGTATATAAACTGATTTATGGCTCAGATACTTTAGATAAAGTATTGAGTGGTTTAAAACTAGCAAAGGAAGTAGGATTAAATCCTATAAAATTAAATTTTGTTTTAATGAAAGGACTTAATGATAATGAATTTGACTCTATGCTTGATTTCTGTGGAAAAAGTGGATATATTCTTCAATTAATTGAATTACACGAAGTTTCAAATTCAGTAATTAAGAATGGTGAATTTTACAAGAAGTATCACATAGATATTAAGCCTATTATAGACGAACTTGAATCAAGAGCAGTAGAAACAATAATAAGAGGTTCTATGCAAAATCGCAAAGTATTCATATTACCTAATTCAGTTACAGTTGAGACAATCACACCAAGTCACGAATCTTGTATGGGTTGTACTAAATTACGCGTAGGATGTGATGGAAATCTCTTTGGATGTTTATATCGATCTGAACTTGGAAAAAATATTAAAGAGGCTCTACAGAATAATTCCTCATTATCCAAATATGAGCAAATAGTAAAACAAGTTGTAGACTCACGAGAGCCCTACTATTAACAAATATTTAAAGATTTTTTGTATTTATGATAATTCAAGTTTTATATTTTGCGGAATTTAAAGATATAACAGGAAAAGAGAAAGAAGAATTTGATGTTTCCGGTGATAATCTACAAGGCTTACTTAATCTATTGTTTGAAAAATATAACTTAGAAAATTTAATTTGGGATGAAAAAATTCAAAAGATACATGATTTAATTTCAATAATAATCAATAATCAAACCGTTCAAGAAAAAAATCCTTTATTAATTAGGTTAAAGAATGGAGATAAAGTGGCTTTTTTATTACCAGTATCTGGAGGTTAATAACTGATGAAAAATGATGAGACTGTTCAATCTGGAATATATAATAAAGGAGAAATTGGATTAGAAAATATAATTAATTCCATTAAAAAAAATCATAAAATAAAAGAAGCTGGATCTATCCATACTTTTACAGGAATTGTAAGAAATAGCTCGCTTGAAGGTAAACCAGTAGTTAGTATGAAAGTAGATGCTTATGATGAATTAGCAAGGAAAAGTATTAACGATATTTGTGAAAAATTGAAAAGAGTCAATGGAATCATAGATGTTAAAATTATCCATTTAAAAGGTGAATTTGATCTCTCTGATGATTTAGTTTACGTTGTTGTAGCATCTGCACACAGAAAAGAAGGATTTGATGTTATTAAACAAGCAGTTGAAATGTATAAAAAGGAAGTAGCAGTTTGGAAGAGAGAAGATTTTGCTAATGGAACATCAAAATGGATACATTAATTATGATCTATAAAATAATAAAGAGTGAGCTTTATACATAAAAATGAAATTTTTAAAAACTATTAGTGTGGAAGATTTTAGAATAATACTTAATTCAATAGAAAAGATAACAACTACTGAAGAATTAGTCTCTTTAAATGATTGCTTTAACAGAACTCTTTCTAGAGATATAGTTAGTAAAATAAATGTCCCACATTTTAAAAAGTCACGAATGGATGGATATGCTGTAATTGCTAAGGATACATTTGAAGCAGAAGAAGATAATTTAATCGCGCTTGAATTAATTGAAACAATTCAGGCAGGAGAAATTCCTCAAAAGTCACTAAAAACGGATCAATGTTCCTATGTAGCAACAGGAGCTGCAATCCCAGAGAATTCTAATGGTGTTGTGATGGTGGAGTTCACAGAAAAAAAAAATAATAAAGTTTTAATTTCGAAAGCTATAACTCCAGGAACTCATATCATCGAAGTAGGACATGATATAAGAAAAAACGAGATTATTGTTAAAAAAGATAAGTTGATTGATTTATCTACTTTAGGGATTTTAGCTTCATGTGGCATTAAAGATGTTCCCGTTCATGAGAAGCCAATAGTTTGCCTTTTAAGTACTGGTAATGAACTAGTAAATCAAAATACGAAAGAATTAGAGATTGGTAAAATTTATGATGTAAATTCTATAGTTCTAAAAAAGGCTATTGAAAATACAGGTGTTCATGTGAATTTTTTAGGTGTAGTAAGAGATAAGTTTGAAGATTTAAAGAAAGCCGTCGATACAGCTTTAGAAAAAAGCGATATTACAATATTATCAGGTGGCACATCAAAAGGAGAAGGGGATTTAGGACCAAGAGTCTTAGAACAATATGATGATATTGAAATTCAAGTACATGGGGTTAAAATCAAACCAGGAAAACCAATCATATTTGCTAAATTAAAGAAAAAGATAATTTTTATATTACCAGGATATCCCACATCTGCATTAAGTTGTTATTATGTTTTTATAGATAATTTCCTTAGGAAGATGTCTGGATATCCTTTAAGAGAAGTATTTTCGAAAGAATTGGAAATTGGCGAGAGAATTTACAGCACCATAGGCCGACACGAGTTTAAAGCTGTACAAATCAAAGAGGTTGATGGTAAGATGAAGGTATTTCCTATAAAAACTGGATCTGAAGCGATAAGTACTATATTCTATGCAGATGGATATATAGAGATTAATGAGTTAGAATCAATAATAGAAAAGGGAGATAAAAGAAATGTATATCTCTTCTAAATTATAAATATTGAAATAAAAAAATAATGATAAAAATGGTAAGAGAAACCATAGTTCCAGAAGAACACAAAAAGAAAGCTCCAAAAAAAATAAATATGGCTCTAATTATTGTAAGCACTAGTAGATTTCATGAGATTGAATCTGGAAAAAAGAGTTCAGATAAAACAATTTCGACAGTAAGACAGCTATTAGAAAATATCGATTCAATTTCATTAGTATTCACGACTATTATAGCAGATTCAAAAATACAATTAGAAATAGCGCTTTCCCAGGTGTTAAAGGATCCAGCCATTGATGCAATCATATTTAGTGGCGGTACAGGATTATCAATCAAAGATATAACCTATGAAACATTGGAGCCATTATTAGAAAAGAAATTTGATGGCTTCGGAGAACTTTTTAGATCACTTTCTTACAATGAAATTGGTGCTTCTGCTATGTTATCAAGAGCAACAGCAGGTATTTTAAGGAGTGAAGAAAAGAATAAAGCCATTTTCTTATTACCAGGTTCTCCAAATGCGGTAAAATTAGCTTTTCAGCATATTATTATACCTGAATTAGGACATGTTTTATATATAATAAATAAACAAGAGTGATACAAGTGGAAAAACTTCGAAAAATAGGATTTTCTAAGTTAACACCAATAGATGATGCTTTAGATAAATTATTTTTAAAGATCCAAGAAACTTCAGTTGAAGATATTGACATTAAGGATAGTTTAAATCGAATCTTAGCAAAAGATATCGTCAGTCAATTGGATATCCCCCCTTTTGATCGATCAGCTATGGATGGCTATGCGATTAAAGCAGAGGATTCATTTGGGGCCTCTCTAAAAACTCCTAAAATGATAAAACTTGTTGGAACTGTTGAAATTGGCGAATCTGCAGAAGTTAAAATTGAAAAAAGTGAAGGTTGTAAAATTTCTACAGGTGCGCCGTTACCAGAAGGTGCTGATGCTGTTATAAAGATAGAAGATACAGAAATAGAAAATGATTTAATAAGGCTTTATGTATCTTTAGTTCCAGGAAAAAATGTTTCAAAGAAAGGAGAAGATATTAAAAAGAGGACCCAAATACTAAGAAAGGGCACAGACTTAAAAGCTGAACATTTAGCTCTTTTATCCTCTTTAGGATTAAACCATATAGAAGTAAAAATTAAACCAAGAGTAAGTATTTTTTCTTCAGGAGACGAGTTAGTAGAACCTGGTGATACCTTGAAACCTGGTAAGATTTACAACTCAAATAATTTAATGATATCATCTTTAGTGAATTTATATGGAGGGTTTGTCATTAGAGCTGAAACATTTAAAGATGATAAGTTTATCATAAAACAGAAGCTGATTGAAGCAACAAAAGATTCTCAAGTTTTAATTTTCACTGGAGGCACATCAGTTGGGACAAAAGATTATTTACCTGAAATTATTAATGAATTAGGTACTATTATAACACACGGTATTGCAATGAGACCTGGTTCACCTATATTATTGGGTCTTTTTAATAATACTCTAATTTTCTGTCTTCCCGGAACACCTGTAGCAGCATATGTTTCCTTTTTAAAAATTGCAGGACTTGCCATTAGGAAAATGTTAGGGTGTTCTGTCTTAGATCCTAGAAATGAACTTCTTGCAATTATCGATAAAGATATTCCTGTTTCAAGTTTAGGAATTTTACATTATTTAAGGGTAAGAGTAGAAAAAAAAAATCATAATTATATAGCTTATCCAATTAAATTGAAAGGTTCTGCTATTATTACTTCATTGATATATTCAGATGGAATTGTTGAAATCCCTCCAAATCAAGAAGGATTAAAGAAGGGAGAAAAAGTTATTGTAAAACTTTTTCCTAAATAGAACCGCTTAAACGGATTCTTCTAATTCTTCCTTTTCGTTTATTATAATAAAAGTCTTCATATTTATTTTGAAAGTTCTTATCTTAGTTTAATTTTTTAGAAATAAAATATTATTAATATTATGGTTCACGCATTTGAGACTGTAAAAAATATACAACAAAAATACAAAATTATTGGAAGAGATTTTGAACTAAATAAGATTATACTTGCTAGATCTGTTGGAAAGCACATTTTGATTGAGGGTGAGGTTGGAGTCGGAAAAACAACAATAGCTCGTGCTGTTGCATCATATTTTGATTCAGACTTTTATAGAATTGATTGTAATGAGGAGACTTTATCTCATAATTTAGTTGGATTTTGGGATCCTCCTTTAGTTATAGCGAAGGGTTATCTAGAAGAATCCTATGTCTATGGCCCACTTGCTTCAGCCATGCTTAAAGGTGGATGTTTATTTGTTAATGAAATTAATAGAATGCCAGAAAGTACTCAAAATTCATTATTAACGGCTTTAGATGAAGGAATACTTGAAATTCCGAAATTACGAACAATTAAATCAGACAACAGCTTCTTTGTAATTGCCACGCAAAATCCCAGGGCTCACGTAGGAGTAACTGTTTTAGGTGAAGCTTTAAAAGATAGATTCATATGGATCAAATTAGATTACCAAAATCCAGAAGAAGAAATTTTGATAATAGAAAAAGAAGCAAACTTAAATGACTCTAATGGACATAAAATCGCCAGAATTTGTCAAAATATTATTCAACTGACAAGACAAAGTACCTTCATTCGAAGAGGTAGTTCAATTAGAGGAGCAATCGATCTAGCAGGATTGGTATCAAATTCAGGATATGAAACAAGTACTAGAAACTGGGTAGAAGCAGGTATTATGGCTTTATACAACAAGATTGAAATTGAAGATGGAGTAACTAAATCAAAAGCAGAAATGATTACAGATATCGTCCTTTCTACTTTGAATAAGCTGGATTTTCAGTAATCGATGATTTCTCTAAAGAAAGTTCTGAAGAGATTGAGAATAAAAGGTTACATGTAAGATTAACAGAAAAACTTCCTGACAAAGAGATCTTAAGATATGAAATTATTAGAAAGAAGAGAAAAAAGCCCAATTATTATCAACATTTAGCTAATTCATTGGATTATAAGCAAATTAAGGAATTAACTTACTTAGCGATAGAATATAAAAATTTAGAGGCTATAATAGGCATGCTTAAATCAAATGTTTATGCTGCGACTGATGCTTTAGACTGTGATGAAGGAATTAAATTTTTCTCTGAAAAAGCAAAGGATTCAGCAACTTCTATGGCAGAAGTTTACTTCTTTATAAGACGTCCAATCTCTGAGAAATATAAAAAAATATTTAGGCGTTTAGCTCGCCAAAGTATATTGAAAACAGCTCTTAAAATTACAAGTAAAGGCATAAGAGGGAATTATCGAAAAGTTATCCCTCATTACGAAATTGGTTCACCTGAATTTGATTTGGATGAAACAATTCAGCATAATCCTTTAAAGATTCATCAAAAAATCATCACATATGATGACATCTATGGTATTAAAAGAATGCAACAGAAGCGCAAGATTGTATTGATTTTAGATACAAGTGGAAGTATGTATGGAAAGCTACTCCTAAATGCTGCTTTAACTGCTTCTGTGCTTGCCTATAATATGGAGAAAGAAGACTATGCTATTATCTTATTCAACTCAACTGCACTGACATTAAAAAGAATTGATGAAAAAAAACCAATTACGACAATTATAGATGATATCCTTGACTCTGAAGCAAGTGGTTTTACAAACATCTATATTGGTTTAGAAAAAGGATTAAAAGAATTAAATAAATTAAAAAAGGAACCGAGAAATCAATTTGGTATTCTAATAACAGATGGAAATTATAACAGAGGAGAAAATCCTTTTAATCTAGCGAAAGAGTATCCTAAATTACACGTAATAGGGATGCCTGCTGAAAACGATGCTGATAGAGGAATTGATGCTTGTAAAGAAATTGCTATTAAGGGAAGGGGAAAATTTTATGCTGTAAATGATTATAAAGAAATTCCAAGAGCATTAATTGAATTATTATCGCAGAATTAATTTTGAGAAGTGATTTAAATAGAGAAAATTATAAGATTTGCTGAAGAAAATGATATTGAGTTTTTAAAAAAAATGTATCTAAATGATGTTGAAAATCATGAACAGAGGGCAATAGAATTTGCAAGTGATTTAATATTTAGATTAAAGACAATCATTTGTGCAACTGATCTTAAAATAGTTGGAACTGTATCATGGGATACTCGAGGCGGATTAAATGATGGAGTTATAGAGCTAATTGGGCTTGGTGTAACCCAAGGTTATAGGAGGCAAGGAATAGCCAAGGAATTAGTATTAACTTTAATAAGTGAAACAAAAAAGTTTTTTAAGCTCAAGGGCTATAAATTAAGAGTTATATATTTTTTCATGGAGCGATCAAATAGCATAGCTAGAAAATTCTATGAAAGTATGGGGTTTCGTGAAGTTTCAGTTATTCCTGCTTTTTATCCAAATGATGATGCTGTAATTTGGATTAAATATTTTTAAAAGATGAATCTTCTTTTTCTAGCTAAGTTTTATTTTGGTTTATTAAATTTTTAATGATTTTGAAATAGCTTAATCAATAATATTATTAATGTATATGCATGTATAAATCATATATTAGATAAAAAGAGACTGAGCGTGAATGGAGAATTTAGAATTACTTGAAAAAAGTGCCATTAAGAACCTAAAAATAGCTCTGGATGAAAAGAAAATTGCAATAGAATCCAAGAATATGGCAAAAGCAGAATTAAAAAAAGCGAAAGCAAGGGAACAACTTTCTAAAAAAGGACTTGAATTAGCAAAAATAAGGAAAGAACTAGCTGAACAAACTACTAATCTAATAAAAAGCAAAATAGCATCTAAGGATCTTTTTGAATACTCGGATTTAGGATTAAATATTGAAAAGAAGTATGCACTTTTTAATGAAAATTTAGCACATATTCAAATAGAAATAGCAGAGAATCATAGAAAAATAGCTAAAGTTGAAACTGATATTTCAGAAGCCAATAAAAGTTTAATGGATGAGAAGATTCATGTTGCGAAAGAAAGAGAAAAGTTAGGAAAGCTTCAATTAGCATATGTTAAACTTGTTAAAGCAGCCGCATCCGAAGAGAAAAAAGCTCGAGCAAAAGAAAAATTCGGCTCTCAACAAAATGACTTAAAAAAATCCGAAAACAGAATCAATGAGAAAATGGAAATCGTAAGAAAAAAACAGAATACTTTATCTGATTTGAAAAAGAAACTCACCTTGAAATTATCAGAACGTGAAAAAATAAGACCTTAATTTATTTTTTCGATATTTTTAGAAGAGACTTTTCTGTATTCAAAATTAATTAAGGAGAAAACCTTCAAAAGTATTATAATATTATCTAGCTTGTTAAAAATGAGTAGTGAAAAATTAATAGCACGAAATTTAAAATTTATTGATATTACATTTGGATTAATTATTTGTATTTTATCTATACTAGTACTAATTTTTTCTGTAGCTTCAGTTGTAATTCTGTTAATTATTCTCTCATTGACATTGTTAGCCTTAGGTTTGGCTCAAATTTTAAATGTTATTTTCTCCAAGGAGCTTGATAGGCAAAAAGTGATTTTCAAATATATTACAGGGATTGGAACAATTCTCATTTCATTGATAATACTTATTAGCGTAATTATAAATCCTGCTGGTTCTGTAATAATTGCTACTACTCTTTTTGGGATTGTTATAACAATAATTGGATTTATAATAATTTATCTTGGAATTAAAGTAAGGAGTGAAAAAACAAAATATTGGATTTTTTTACTCATAATCGGATTGTTGATTTTTATATTTGGGATCTTGGTGATAGCATTACCTGCCCTTGGATTTATTACTTTAGTGGTACTTATATCAATCTCTTTAATGCTTTATGGAATTATTCATTTAATTTCTGGTATCCAACGCAAATAATAAATCTATAACCACTTTTTTCTTCTGAAAAAAGAAAGCATTAAAACAGCGATAAATAGCATTCCAACTAACAATAGTGGATAAGCGAAAGGATTAGATAATTCTGGCATAAATTGAAAATTCATGCCATAAATCCCTGTTAGAAATGACAACGGAATAAAAATTGTTGCAATTATAGTTAAAACTTTCATTATTTCATTCATTCTGTTACTAACACTTGAAAGATACATATCTAACATTCCAAATATTATATCACGATAACTCTCTAAAAGATCATTAATCTTGTAAACATGATCATAAAGATCTCTTAGATATATCTGCAGATTATCTCGAATTAGTTCACTTGTCTCCCTCTGTAACATATTTACTAACTCTCGTAGAGGCCATATAGTTTTCCTCAAATCTATTATAGATCTTTTAAGTCTATAAATTGATTGTAAGGTCTCAGGTGAAGGATCAGAAATTAATTCATTTTCTATATTTTCTATTTTTTCACTAGTTATTTCTAAAGTTATAAAATAATTGTCTACTACGATATCAATTAATGTATATAATAAATAATCTGCCCCCATATAACGAACTTTTCCTCTTGGAACTCGGATTCGTTCAAAGATAGGATTAAAAATATCAGTTTTTTGTTCTTCGAGCGAAATGACATAATTTTGTCCTAATACTAAACTTACTTGTTCACGTTCAAATACTTCTGTTTGATCATTCCAAAAGATTCTTTCAAGAATAATGAAAATATAATCTCCATATACTTCAAATTTTGGTCTCTGATTTGTGCTTAATATATCTTCTAAAACAAGTGGATGTAAATTAAATTGTTTTCCTATTTCTTCTATGATATCTACTTGAGCTAATCCTGTAATTTTAATCCATCTGATTTTATTTTTGTCTAATAAGTTAAAGGTTCCTTCCACATGATTGAATTCTTTAATAGTATAAGTTTTTTCAGTATAATCAATAAGCTCAATTTTGGTATCTACTTTTTTTTTCTCTCCAGTATATACGAGTGTACCAGGAGGATGTCCTACTTTTTCTTTTTTCTTTACACGAGCAATTCTTCTACGAATGGATGGAATTTTCATATCACCATTATATTTAAAAAAAAATTGATATTCTATATACAAGTCAGAATTCAAGCTAATAATACCTTATGATTATTTAAACAGAATGAATGTTTAATTTATTTTTAAAAAAGGATTTAAAATAAAGGAAATAAAAATTACTAGTGAACCATAAAAAGATAATATATATAGAATTTCTTTTCTATTTTGGGGCAAATCTTTCTTGAATACTCTTCTCATGGGCAAAGTTATAATTGATTTGAAAATTTTAGTGAGAGGAATTAAAAACAATTGATTAAAATCAATGAAGATCCTGGCAATATCGGTTCTAAGAACACATTTAAAATGTTATATAATTCAAGAATTAAATAAAATAGACTAATTGAAAAAACAAGTCCTAATGAAATAATTATTAGAAACTGTAAATTTGATTTTTTTAACTCTCATCATATTTTTTTTCTCTACATTCAAATAACTTTCGAATTTCCTAAATATGAAGATAATAAAGATTTAAAAAAGACTCAATTTTCTTAATAAATTAAATAAAATAATTTTATTAAGGGTAACATTTGATAAAAGGTAAGATTATTGGGAAGGGAAGAGAAGCAGAAGTAATAGTTTGGGATAATAAACGCGTTCTAAAATTATTTTATAATAACATTTCAAAACAACGTATTGAATATGAATTTAAAGTAAATAAAAGTGTACAAAAAGTTTTTGATAATTGTCCTAAAGCATTTAAAATAATAGAACAGAATGGTAGAACCGGTATTTTATACGAATATATTAAGGGTATAAATTTAGGTGAAGCTGGCGGTAAAAATATCTTCAAACTGATTAAATTGGTAAAATTAGTTGCAAAATTACATACTGATATGCATAAATGTAAAATTGATAATCTAAACCTTCAAAAAGAAGTTTATTTTCATTCTATTCAGCATACTCCGTTCTTAAGTGAACCACAAAAAACAGAAATTATTAAATATTTGGAGAAATTATCAGAAGGGAAATCGATCTGTCATAGTGACTTTCACCCAGATAATATTATTATATCAAAAGATAAATTGTACATAATTGACTGGGCAAATACATCAATAGGCAATCCAAATGGAGATGTTGCAAGAACATACTATTTATTAAAATATGGAATGGGTCCCAACGATGTTGATCTTATCGAAAAAAGTTTTTTTCATAAATTTATATTTAGAATGTTCAAAAGTATCTTATCAAAGGTATATATAAATAAATATTGTAAACTAACTGGAACTCTATTAGAAAAAATTAAAGAGTGGGACATTATTATATATGCTGCGCGCTTAAATGAAGAGATAAAGGAAGAACAGGAAAATTTACTAAAGTTGATATATCGAAAGCTAAAAAAATAAAATTAACATGTAAAGTACTGAAGAACAATTACTTTTTCAAACAGTAAAAATGCAATAGTATTTTTCAAATTTGCTAGAGTTACTAAAATTAGATTTAGTTTCAAATAATATTTAAGTCTTTTAATCTCCTGTAGGTTTAACAGTACTCTTTTCGACCAGTAGAACAGAGGTGCGAGAAGGAGCTCTTGTTCGATGAATTGTTCCTTTAGGTACTACAAAACCTTGATCAGTTGATAATTTAATCGTTTTATCTTCTAGATCTATTAGAAGGAATCCTTCGATAACAAAAAAGAATTCATCTTCCATTTCATGTTTATGCCAATGAAATTCTCCTTCAATTACAGCAAGTCTAACAACAGAATCATTAACTTTACATAAAGATAAATTTTGCCACTTTTTTGTACTATTAGCTATTAATTTTTGAACATCAATAATTTCTAGTGGCTTAAATTTGACTTTAAGATCAATTGAATATTTACTATAATCATTCATTTTTAAAACCCCTTGTTCAAGTTAAGCAAATTATTAAGAAAACGAGCTTTAACTAATTTCACTAATCTTTTATGATTTAATTAATTAATCATATTGTTAAAGGACATGAGTATCGAACATAAAAAGTATAAAAGTTATCTAAGGTGGCTTCTTCACCACCTTTTAAAACAAAAATATATGTTATTAGGCGTAATAATTGGAATTATATTAGTAACATTAGCGAGAACTTTAATCCCGTTGATATTAGGAGATATTATAGATAAAGTTCCAACTATTAGTGATGTTTCAGAAATTATGCCCTTAGTTTTCCTGGCATTAGGTGTTTATGTGATAAGCATCGCTCTGGATTATAGCTCTATGATGGCAGGACATTTTCTAGGATTGAAAACAGAGAAGAATATGCGAACAGAATTTTTCGACGTAATGCAATCAAAATCATTAAAATATCATGATAGTGCAAGGACTGGGGACTTACAAGCTCTTGCTACCTATGATTTAAGAATTGTAAACACGATGGTCTCCCACGGTGCCTTTTACATTTATCCATTTGTTCAAGTATTTATAGCATTGATAGTTTTATTCGACATCCTTGATTTAAGATTAGCTCTACTATTTTTACCGTTTCTTTTGTTTTATTGTTATTTCATTTTACATTATCGAAAAAGGCTAGTCCCATTTGTTAAAGCACGCATGGAAAAACATTCGAACATCGCAATGACGCTCCAAGATAGTATAAGTGGGTCAAAAGTGATCAAAATCTTTACTAAAGAGCGATTAGAGAGAAGAAGATTCCTTTCAGCTGTTCAAGCATTTAGAGATAACTGGATTGGAGAAAATAATGTTCAATCGAAATATTATCCCCTATTAGTTCTATATCTCGCAATAAGCACATTATTTTTATTAAGTTGCTTTTTTGTTTATTTTAACACACTTACGATTGGTGATCTGGTTGCTTCTAATTTGCTCTTAATCACTTTAATTGATCCAACTAACACTATCTTCTGGGCTACAAATGATATGACTAGTGGATTTGCAGCTTGTTCTCGTGTTTTTGCTGCACTTTCTAAAGGTGAAAGTGAGGATATAAATCAATTTATGAAACAAACTCCCAAAAAGTTTAAAGGAAAAATAGAGTTTAAGGAAATCTCTTTTTCTTATGAGGATGTAAATAATAATACTGTCCCTGTTTTTAAAAATCTTAATTTTACCATTGAACCCCAACAGAAGGTTGCCTTAGTAGGTCCTACTGGATGTGGTAAGACAACTCTAGCTAAAATAATTTTGTCTTTATATAATCCGCAAAATGGATCAATCTATATAGATGATATAAACATAAATAATTATCCTCTTGAAACATTGAGGAAACGGATAGGGTATATAGAACAAGATATTTATCTTTTTCCGCGGTCCATAAAGGATAATATCTCATTTGGTAAACCAGATGCTTCTGACCTAGAAATCAGAGAAGCCGCAAAATTAGCACAAGTAGATGATTTTGTGAAAGATTTTCCAAATGGTTATGAGTCCATAGTAGGTGAACGCGGAACCAAGCTTTCAGGAGGAGAAAGACAGCGTATTGCAATTGCTCGCGCATTGTTAACCGATCCAGATATTATTATTCTTGATGATTCTGTTTCAGCAGTAGATAGCGAAACAGAAGAAAAAATCGGAAAAGCTATTGAAAACGTTTTAAAAAAAAGAACGACCATAATTATAACTCACCGTTTGAATACAATAAGATCTTCTGATAAAATACTTGTTCTTAAAGATGGGGGAATTGTAGCTGAAGGAAAGCATAAAGAATTAATAAAAAAATCAGAAGATTATAGAAGAATATTTGGCAGAGTTCTTCCATTACCCGAAATAAAAGTAAAAAGCAAATGATTTGGAGAAATACTAAAAGTGTATAGAAGTTTAATTAAAGAAAAACGACAACGGAGATATTCTGATCGTGAATTATTCAGTAGATATATTAAAAGACTAGCTCCCTTTAAAAAGAATATGCTATTTGTAGCATTGTTTATTTTTATAGCGACGATAGCTGATATTCTGGGTCCTTTAGTAGTAGGATTTTCTGTCGATCAGCTAAATTTAGTTTCAAATCAATTCACTCTGATTTTATTTTTTACATTAAGCTATATTCTACTCTCTGCTATTCAATGGATTATGTTTTCTTTGCGACGAAGACAATATGGTAAGTTTGTTCCCTTCTTCTTAGAATATTTACGAATGGACATTTTTGATAAATTACAAGAACAAGATATAAATTTTTTTGATAAATATCAAAGTGGTGCTTTAAATACAAGAGTATCAAACGACGCTTTAGACTTTGGAGATATAACTGCACTCATTTCGGAAACTATTGGTAATTTTCTTATAAGTCTATTAACCTTCACAATTTTAGCAGTACTAAATCTCATTTTAGCCTTGATTGCCCTAACTGCTGTACCTATTGTATTACTTTTGATGTTCTCATTACGAAGATTAGCAAGAATAGTTAGTAGAGCTTATAGAAAAGCAATAGAAAATGTTAATAATGCTATGGTGGAATCTATTGAAGGAATTCACGTTTCTAAGAGTTATGGTCAAGAATCCACGATCTCAAATCAATTTAATGATATTAATAAAGACTATTTTCGGTCAACATTTAGATTGACAGCTGTTACTCATTTATGGAGACACATATTGAACTTGGTTGCATCAATTACAATATTAATAATAATTTTTTATGGAGCTCAAATCTACTTAGAAGGTTATTTGACCGAAGGCATAATATTCACATTCATTCTTTACTTACAAAGTTTTTTTAGGCCAATTATAGTTTTAGCTACATTTTTTCCACAATTAAGTACTGGAATGGCTGCTTATGAACGAATTTTAGAAGTTCTCGATTCTAAACCTTTAGTTAAACAAAGTGTAAATCCAATCGAAGTAGGTGAATTAGAAGGTCAAATTGAGTTTCAAAATGTAAATTTCAGCTATGGAAATAACCAGTGGGTTTTCAAGGATTTTAATCTTAAAATACCAAAAGGGGAGAAACTGGCAATTGTAGGTCATACTGGTGCCGGTAAAACATCTTTAGTCTCCTTGTTGGCACGATTTTATGAATTCCAAAGTGGGACAATCAAAATTGATGGAATAGACATCAGGGATATAACTCTAGATTCTTATCGAAAAAATATTGGTATCGTTCAGCAAGAAATATTTCTATTTTCTGGTACTCTTGAAGAAAACATTCGTTTTGGAAAACTGGATGCTACGAAAGAAGAATTGGAAAAAGCAATCAGAACGGTTCATGCTGAAGAAATCGTTAAGTATTTACCAGACGATATTAAAACCCAAGTAGGGGAGAGAGGCAAAGGATTATCTATGGGACAAAAACAAATTATTAGCTTTGCTAGAGCAATTTTGAGTGATCCAAAAATTCTCATTTTGGATGAGGCAACTTCCAGTGTTGACGCTTATACAGAAGCAATAATCCAAGAAGCACTTGAAGAATTAATGTTAAATCGTACATCTATTATTATCGCACACAGATTATCAACTGTTCTTAATGCTGATAGAATAATCGTCATGGATCATGGAAAAATTATTGAAGAAGGGACTCATGTATCACTACTCGCACAAAATGGGAAATATGCCCAACTCTATAGGCAATATTTTGAACATCAAAGTCTGACATAGCACTCTTTAAGAAGGGTACTAAACGTCTGAAATCATTACAAAATCCAAATGGTCTATGGGATGACAAGAAATACTCAATGATTGAAACCACAATCACCGCAATTCTAATTATTGAATCGTTAGATCATTAAGCAGAATTCTTTCAAAATTTGATAATATAGGGTTCCTTTCCCCTTTTAATTAGAATATGATTTTCATATGCTTTCTTATGATGAGCCCTTTGTTCAACCCATTTTTTATGTTCGTTACATGGAAAATCTCCACATTCAGAACAATTATTCAATCGTTTTTTATCGATGCAACATGTTAAAAGAGAGCAATTTGAAGCCCAATGGATATCTTTTCGATCACTTCTACATCCTTTGCAGTAATCTTTATTCTCTATTCAAGAAAATACCATTTAAAACACATAGTACAAGCTCAATGAATAATATTGTCCCCTTTTTTACTTTTTCATTCAGTAACCCTTCATCTCTTATTACTTTTTTTTGTCAATTTGTGTTAAAAAGTTAAGGAATTTAAAGATTGGGTTAACATAATTATCTAATTTAGTATGATCGTGAAAGAAAGTAATACTTTTTTCAAATTAAGTCATATTTTAATAGATAAATTGAGAATTAGCATTTTCTTTTGAAAAACTTGGCATTTTTTTGGAATTTTTCATAAGAATATTGGAATTTACGAAAAATAGTAAGTTCAATTAAAATGCTCTTGTTCAAAAAAAAATTCGGAAAATTTAATTAAATTGTTCTCATATTAATTTGATTGAGCAAAAACAGTTCTATTTTCTATTTTTTAAATTATTTTCTCTAATATAGATACTAATTTAAATAGTTTCGTCAAAAAAATAGGTACAGGAAATTCCTTTACCAGCAATAAATTAAGAAAGGAATTATAAAATCTTAAGGG
The DNA here is from genome assembly GCA_048940445.1 of Promethearchaeota archaeon. Lineage (GTDB taxonomy): Archaea > Asgardarchaeota > Lokiarchaeia > Sigyniarchaeales > SOKP01 > SOKP01. Next base: position 25,436 of record JBHLON010000006.1, on the reverse strand, counting down.
TGGAAACTTAATTATCCAGAAATTTTTGAAACTAGTGACGAATTTCTGTGTATTAGATAAAATATGATTAAGGTTATCACCTTAAAACTTTAGGAGGTAAAGAAATCCAATTGTTTCAAGCGAATTTTGCTCCTTGACTTTCTTCATGTATAAATGTGTAAATCGCATCCATAACTGTAAAAGCAATTTTTACAGTTTCGAAATCATTTGGAGAAGATGGTTCTATTCCTCGTAAAACCATAAAAATTCCCTTCGATTCAGGCAGAAAATATGTACCAGATTTTTCTGCTTGTTCTATATCATGGATCACTTTTGCAATTTCATGTATAGTTTTATCCTTTATCTTATACTTCTGAATTATTAGTTCAAAGGTTGTTTTCCCTTTTTTTGGGCTCAACTCTGCACCAGAAAGTACTATGGGAATCTCATCTTCTTGCCAAATATAATCTTGAGGAACAAAAGCAAATTCTGCTTCAGAGTCAACAAAGTTTTTGATAAGCCATAGAGAAGCACACCGATCGACATGTGGTTTGTTTCTCGTCACCCATTTCATAATTTTGCTTTCTTTTTATTTTAATTTGCTTAATTTTTCCTTAATGAATGCCTGTCTCTCGCCTCGAGATTTCAGTTTTTCAATTTCATCTTTAAATTTTTCATGAATTATTTGTTGCTGAAAATAAGCGTAAATAGCATCATATACGGGAAACTCTTTTTCCAAGGCTTCATGATCCGAATCCACTATTACTGGAATACCCACAGCTATAACCTCTAAAGCCCATGCGAGAGGCTCTTCGTCTATTCCTCCAGTATCGGCGACCCTAACGAGTTTCCTAACCTTTTGTAAAGCTTCATCAGATTCTAACTTATACTTTTCTATAATAGCATCAAAAGTACAATGTTTTTCATTATTACAAGTATGATGATCAAGTTCTACTCCTAAACCGGCGGTATCAAACGGTATAGCACCCGTTTTACTCGTGAAATCAGCAATTTCATCACGAGCAAGAAAAATAAATTGTGCTTGTTTATCAACAAATCTCTTAATTAACCATGGACTAGCTACTCTATCTATATGTACATAATTTCTAGTTACCCATAACATTTTTTATCCCATTTGATTAAATTTATTTGATGTATTTGGACAATATAATTCATTTTTATAAAATTACATGTGATTCTTTGAGAAGATTTAATTTACATTTTATAAAAATCTAATTGAAACAAATTCAAAAATTTAATATAATCATAAATTCTTTTTAGTAAGATATGGTTCCTTAATAAACTTTAGAATTGTTGCCCTTTTCTTATTTTCAAATACTCAGCGAAATGTCAGTATTGTAATTACAAAGCTAGTTTTATGGGAGTATAATCCAGTAATTATAAAACATTATTTATCAAATTAAAAAAACGTAAATATTCAAAAAATATTTATATTAATTTTTTTATAAATATTAAAAACTTATTGTTAAAATACTATAAAATCTTTATCGATTCAATAACAATGAAAACAATGTTGATAATTATTATAGCAAGCAATTATGCAATTTATCAATTGGATATAAAACTATGTACTTAGTGTCCATCTGTAAATTATATGAAACAAATGAGGGGAGAAATAGAACATCAGGGGCAAATGTAATACTCTAAATCAATAAAAAGCATTCATATGAACAAATGTATTAAACAAGATGTCAATGGATTTTTGAAATGCGAATGGTTAAACAAGCTAGCTAATTACTTCTTGATTTTTAATGAAGTAAAACTTTATTAGTAATTACAATTCAATAATTAGTTAAAAAAAAAAAGGTTGTATATAACGATGGGAGTAATCAAAATGTTAATAGGGCAGGCTAAATTTAACGTTTGGAAAAAAAGAAACATTGTTGAAGATTATGTCAATATCGGAGATATTAGAATGTACTATGCTACGTTTGGTACTGGAGAGCCTGTTTTTCTATTACATGGTGGTATGGTGGATTACACAAGTTGGTTTTTCCAAATCAAAGAATTAGCAAAAAATTTTCGGATAATTACTCCAGATACCCGAGCACACGGAAGGACAACAGATTCGGACAAACCTCTAAGCTATCTGCTATTTGCTTCAGATATTTCTCAATTGATGGAAAAATTAGATATTAAAAAAGCGAGCTTCGTTGGTTGGAGTGATGGGGGTTGCACATCCTTGACTCTTTGTCTAAAGTACCCCGAATTAGTAAATAAGTTGGTACTATGTGAAACTCCATATAATATATCTAATTTCTATCCAGAAATCTTTGAAAAGTTTAGTAATGTAGATCTTAATAATTTACCTAAAGATTATAAATTCATTAAGAGAGCGTATGAAAAAGTAGCTGTTGATCCCGATAACTGGCTAAATTTAATCGAAAAAGAAATGGATATGGCCAAGCGAGAACCGAACTTCACATTAGACCAGTTGAAAAATATTGAAAGCCCTACACTTATTATCTTTGGAGGAGAAGAACAGCTTTATCCATTAAAGGTTATGCAAGAAATGACTGATGCAATACCTAATTCGCGACTCGAAGTTATTCCAGGTGGAACACATTTAGTTCTAATGGAGAAACCTAAACTAGTAAACCAACTAATTGTAAGCTTTTTAAAGAAGGAATAAATTATTTAAAGGAATTTTCATCAAAAAACTGGAAATATAATTCTCCTATGGGATATTTTACCGTAAACAACTCATCTTCTTTGGTTATTTTGGATATTATTTCCTTATCTTCTGAAGTTTCTTGATCACTATTTTCTTCTTTGACAATAAATTTCATTTATCGTCTCGTAATAAAAAGATTTTTACTTTGACTTTTAACCAATATATTGTATTTTCGCTAACCACGCTTTTGCATGACCAAAATTCGATTCGAAGTCTTCGGGCTCAATGGATATTACTTTCCAATCACCATTAAATGTATCATATATTTCTTCCTTACTAATCCTCCGTGGACCGAATCGAGAATGTTCTCGATCACTAAAACATAACATATAATATAATCCTTTTGTAAATATAACCTTAGATAAACTGTATTTAAACAATGGTCTTTCTGAATCACTGAATGTATGGAATAAGCCAGAGTCAATTATAAAATTAAACTTTTGATTCAATCTACCGAGTTCAAGGGCGTCCATGACATAAAATTTAGCGTTTAGGTTTCTTTCTTTGGCTTTAGTTATAGCTTTATCAATAGCTTCACTTATAAAGTCAATGCCAGTACTCTCAAAACCCATTTTGGCAAAGAACAAAATATTTTCCCCTGTTCCGCATCCTACATCGAGAACTTTGCTTTGAGATGGTAAGGTTTTTGCTAAACGTTTAAAGATAGGCTGAGTATGGCCGATATCCCATGGGGGATTTCCCTTATAAACTGAGGAAAAAAAATTTATTTCGGATTTATTAGAGTATTTTGCTTTATCCAATTATATCCACCTATCTTCTATAAGAATAGAGAAAAAAAAGGATTAAAAAAGTTAGGTTTATATTTTAATAACCTTTGACCAATTGAGCTTATAAAAATAAGAGATAAGAAATGATATTAATTAATTAATTCACATCTATATTGAGAAATATTAAAAATTTATGCTGAAAATAATATAAATTTTTTTAAATAATCCAAAATTATAATATATTGAAAATAAATGACTATAATCCAATTTCGGGAGTGAAGAAATATCTTTATAGACTTAATACTGTGGAAAATAATATTGAGGATTATTACAACAAAGATTGCGAAATCTTTCAAACGGGAGTAAAATTCAGCACTTAATATCCATTTGTATCTGTTGTCATTATAATGACAATAAAATACGAAATTAGGCATTTTGATGAATTAGAAGTGGAAATGCCTTAGATGAGTCCTGTATTGAACTTTAAAGGGAACCCAATCAAAAATTTGTGTCATCTTCTATTTTTTGAATTTTTATTTTTCCAATAATCAATATTATTTTTGAAAAATATCTCAAGAAAAAAGGTAAAAAATGGGTTTTTTAAATGAAACTTATTATTTATTATTCCTTTTTTGTTGTTTCTGATATATCTCTTGGGTATTCTCATTCTTTATAATTCTCAAATCTCTTGAGTGTATCATTAATCATATCTAATCTATAGTCTAAATCACCAAATTTTCTAACTAAATTTTGGAGATTTGAATCGGTTCCTTCAATAATATTTTTAGCGTCTTTTTTAAATTCCCTTTTCCTTACAAACTCTTGAATAAGACAATCAAATTTATTACGATCTATTTTATTTTTAGTAAGCCGTTCAATTTTTTTAGCAAGTTTATTGATTTTCCAATTACTTAATATGTATTTAATACCCGCAACTGATGTTATGAATAATAACATTAAGGAAATTGTTTGAACAACTAAACTTTGAAATTTCAAGTTCAAGTGATATTTATAAAAAACAGCATTATTAAAAAATTTTTAGTGACGTTTGTTTAGGTCAGCAAGGTGATCCAACCCATCAATTTTAGTTAAACTATTATTTTCTAAAAAAAGCTCATTTGAAGGTAATATTTTTGCATTCGATTGTTATTTTGAGACAATTTTGTCCTTACGGCGCTTCTATAAAGTTTTAAATAATTGCAATGATTATGATTGATCGTGATGAGGGCAAGTATAATCAATCATCGATTAGGATATTTTTCATCAATAATTGCTCTTTCAATAGCAGTCTTATTCGCAATTTCAAAAGTTATATAATTTTGGGCATCAAGTTTATCAAATGTTATTTCATACATTGTATGCTTGCTTTCATTATAATGATTATAAGTCACAAAACATAGGCAATATAGTCTATACAGTTAAAAAGAGAGGAAAAAATAATATGAAAGTATTGGTATTGTACTTTTCAGCCACAGGAAACACAGCTAAAATTGCAAAAGTAATTAAAGAGAAATTTAAAGAAGAGGGGTTTAGGGTCACTATGACTGATATTACCCCCTTAGGAAATAGGCAAAGGAAGATTGATTTCGAACCATATCAAGGGTTAGTATTTGGGGCGCCAACTCACGCTCGTCGAGCCCCGCGAGTATTGAGGGATTGGTTAAGAACTCTTGATGGTAAAGGCAAAAAATGCTCAATGTTTTTCACATATGGTGGCTTTGGTGTCCATCCAGCTCATTATTCCACAAGAGAGATATTGAAAGAACAAAATTTTATCGTTGTGTCATCCGCTGATTTCTTAGGCGCCCATACATTCAACCTTGGTGGCTGGAGGGCTCTGGAAGATCGCCCTAATGAACTTGATTTTGAAGTGGCAAAAGATTATGTTGAGCTTACCTGCAAAAGATTTACTGGTGAGGATGATAGAATATTAGGTGAATTGGAAAAGACAGAATATAGTGAAGAAAAGCTAAATTTGGCCGAAACATTAAGATTTAAGAAGGTCACCCAACTCCCGACTAGATATGGCGAAGAGTGCATCATGTGTTTGGATTGTGAAAATTTATGCCCCACTGGAGCCATGGAAGCTGAATCGGGTGAAGCTGACAAGGAAAAATGTATCGCTTGTTTAGGATGTGTTTACATCTGCCCTGAAAAGGTACTAAAAATAAATGACATGTCTAAATCCTGGTCCCAAAAATTGGATAAGGAAAAAGTTACCGAAGAAAGCATCAAGGAGCAAAAAAGTAAAATATATTTTTGAATAGGTACAGGGGATTAATATCCTCTTCCTTGGTCAAATTTGAGATATAGAATTTATCAAATCAAAATAAAAATTTATATTATTTTTTCAATAAATATTAAAAATTTATACTCTTTTAGCTTTTTTATAAGTAAGAACATTATTATAATTATATTCTACTACTTTTTAAGCGAAAAAAGATTGGTTCGCCCTCCAACTGAAGGAAACGTTTGTCTTAGATGTAAAGGCTCAAGATTATTATGTGGTAAAAAATCTTGCCCTATTTTACTAAAGAAGTCTGTATTAAAGTCAATGGTACCATTCAAATTAGATAGTGGTATAAAGGATGTAGAAGTCTCTGGTGCCAGCCCTCCAGGAGTATTTGTAGGGCATTTCAATTATCCTAATGTGTATATAGGGCCCCTTGTTCCCTATCAAGAATTTCAACTAAATCTTGATATTTCAGATAATTATATTTTAGATGCTCCAGAATTATGGTTTGGTAAGGAAATGGTTGATGTCATAAGATACAGGAGCAGTTTGGTTCGCAATAATTTCAAATCGAATGTACGAATAGGTCGTACTAGCAGAAAAAATACACCCCCATTAAGAGTACAAAGGCTCTTAGATACTTCGCAAGAATTGGCCATGGCCGCAAGACCAGTAGATACAGAAACAAAATTAGCAAAGATGAGTTTTAGGATGTTAATGGATGATCATGCACCCCCTCTTGGACCTACCGGTATGACAGAAAAGATTAATATTACTGAAAATGTAAAAGTACATCCTAAAGTTGAATATTGTGTATCAGATACAGATCTAAAAGCCACTGAAGCTGTATCTGATTATTTATATTTTGATGGGCATGTTCCAGAATCAACCATAAGAAGAATTTTCTCTGCAGGGTTACTTGGGCAAAAAGCAAACAGAAGGCTCGTCCCGACGCGCTGGAGTATAACAGCTGTAGACGATATCATTTCAAAAGCTTTAATTGAGGAAATTAAGAAATTTCCTGAAATAGATCAATATCAAATTTTTGAATCAACTTACTTAGATAATCATTTCAAAATTCTGCTCTTTCCTGGAAGCTTTATGTATGAAATGAATGAAGTATGGGCTCCAAATACATTATGGAATATATCTCTCGATGGTTATCCTCGGAAATTAAAGCCTCAGATAATGACTGATTATGAATTTTATCGAGGAAGGACTACTTATGCAAGTAATATAACCGGAGCTTATTATGCTGCTCGACTTTCTGTATGTGAATATCTTTATAATATCAAACGTCAAGCAAGAATTCTTATTTTCAGAGAAGTTTCAGGAGGCTATCTTGTTCCTTTAGGAGTATGGGTAATTAGGGAGACAGTTCGGAATGCTATGTTGGCGAGTGACCCTATTATTATAGACAATTTTGATGATTCTATCTATAAAATGGCAGATGGCTTTATGGTAGATTATAAATTCTGGAGAAACAGCAGTAAAATAATTAATTTTATCAAAACTCAGAAAACGATCAAAGATTTTTTATAGAATTTTGGATTATAATCAGTTTTAGTTAAAGGAAAACAATAAGTATTAATATTATATGGATGATAAAGAAGTAGGCAAATTTTGGGATAAGAATGCGGAAAATTGGACTAGACTTGCTAGATTGGGGTATGATCGGTGTAGAAATTTGATAAATGCACCTGCCTTCTTTAAAATGCTCCCTGAGATCTCAGGTTTAAGTGGTTTAGATATAGGCTGTGGAGAGGGATATAATACAAGAATAGCTGCAAAAAGAGGGGCGAATATGACAGCAATCGATATATCTGAAAACTTTATTAAATATGCTAAAGAGTCTGAACAATTAGAAACTTTGGGAATTAAATTTCAAATTGCAAATGCGGTAAACCTTCCTTTTCCAGATAATCATTTTCATTTCATAATGGCTACTATGAGTCTGATGGATATAGCAGATCATAAAAAAGCCCTAACGGAGGCTTTTCGAGTACTTAAACCTAATGGATTCTTTCAATTTTCTATTAGTCATCCAATTTCAAAAGGTATATGGGAATGGGTAAGAAATGAAAATGATAAGGTACGTTCTTCTGATGGGACTTTTCAACCCAGAAAGATAGGATTCATTATTAAGGATTACTTCAAGAAAGTTAAAGGGGAAATAGATGAGTGGATATTTGGTGCTGCCCCAATAGAAATGACTGAAAAGATGAAGAAGTTTAGAATTCCAAGATTTAACCATACTCTTTCTGAATGGCTTAACCTACTTATAAAAACAGGTTTTAAGCTGGAGGAGTTCTGTGAACCTTATGCTAGTGATGAAATTTTAAAGGAATATCCCGAAGAGTATGATTCTCGTATAGCTCCCTTTTTCTTAATCATTAGATGCAGAAAGTAAAACTAATTAGAAAACAACTTTACTGGTAAAGTCTTCTGGCTCCTAAATAATAGTGCCTTCTAGATTTCAAAATAAACTCGATTTTATTGAGAATGAATTAGTAAAAATATAAAATGAATACAATCTGTCTAATTAATTAAATAATGATAAAAAAAATTCATTTTAAAGTTCTATTGGAGTTAACTCTTTTAATTTCTTAATTTTCTTTATTTTGGGTTTACTAATTAAATTTCCTCTAATAATTACCATAACTACTTCACCTAAATAATCAATATTTTCAAATGGATTTCCTGGAACTACAATCATATCAGCAGATTTACCAGTCTCGATACTACCAGTAAAATTATCTATTCCAATATTTTTAGCATTCCCTTTAGTTGCATAATAAATTGATTCCTGTGGGGTCATTTTTGTATACCTAAGATAATATTTCAATTCCTTCCATAGCTCATAATGCGTAGAATAGGGAACCGAAGCATCTGTTCCGCAGGAAATGTTAATTCCTTCTAAATAAGCTTTCTGTAGTGCATAAATCATTCCTCTTTCAACAAATTTGGCGTTTTCAAAACTTTCTAACATAATTTTTGTATCTTCAATTGGTAAAGTTGCTAAACCCATACCAGCACTAATAGTAGGGGTTATAGCACTATATCCTCTAAGTGCTTTAGGATTATTTTTAAATATGGGAATCAAATCATCAGTAATTTCAGCACCATGTTCAATGCTATCAACACCACCTTGTAAAGCTTCTTTTATCCCTTCTGTGGATTCACAATGTGTTGCTACTAATAACCCGCCACGATGTGCTTCAAAACAAGCAGTTTCAATTTCTTCTAAAGTCATTTGAGGTCTTCCAGCTTCTCCGATCTTTCGTGCATCCATAACACCTCCGGTTGAAAGTATTTTTATGAAATCTACTCTTTTTCTAAGATTTTTTCTAATCGCCTTCCTAATTTCAGGAATGGAATCTGCTATATATGTCATTGCACCTCCATGACCACCTGTTATACATATTCCTTTCCCTGCGCATACTAAATTTGGACCCAACATTTTCCCTTTATTTATTTTATCTCTTAATTTCAAGTCTACATAATGGGGATCTCCCATAGTTCTTAATGTAGTTGTTCCTGCATTTAAAGCTGTTAAGGCATTTTTCCTCATCATATTAAAAAGTATTGTTTTACCAAGTGGATTTTCTAACAATTTAATGAATTTTTTCATCATTTCATCGCTTAATTTTGTCAATCTCGTTGGTTTTCCACTGCCTGTTAAATGGCAATGGGCATTTATTAACCCTGGTAAGACATAATTTCCTTTTAAATCGATCTTTTTATATTCTTCAGGAATTTTAATATCTTTTTTACTTCCTACTGCCGCGATTGTTCCTAAATTTTCATTATTGTTAATTAGATTTTTAATTAAAATTATGCCATCTTCCAAAATCTTGCTATCTCTGTTTCCATCAATAATAGAGCAATTAATTAGAGCAAGATTAGTTTTAACCTTCTTTTTTCTATATTTTAATCCTTTTAACCATGAAACAATTAAATATATTAGAATTATATCTACTAAAATTCCAACAATAGAAATAAACCAGTACCAGAAAATAGATATCCAAGAGGAGTTTAAATGAGCAAACTTCAATGTTAAATTATACATATCAAATCCATATATATTTAAAACATCTAAAATACCTAAAGGGATTCCAGCAAACGGGATTAACCATGGAAATAGACATAACAAGCCTACAATGATATAAGCAAGAGTCCCCAAAACACCTTCTAATGTGCCATAAGTGATCCAAGCAAAAATAGAAATAAGTATTAGAAAAAATACTAATATTCTTATAATCGTAGTGTAAAAATTTAATGTACTTTTTTGATCATTAATTTTCTTTCACCATATTAAATTAATAAATTATAATAATCTCTTAAATTTAAAAGAATGATTTTAATTTACAAGTTTAAAACTTTAAATGGAATATTCTCAAATATATGATTTATATATATAAAAATAAACATAAAACATATCAAAATCATAAAAAATTAGTGAATGATTATGGCTTTAGCAGGTGAAAAAGTAGGAATTCCTTCTGCTGATGAAGCTCCCATGGTTGTTATGGCTCGATTTAAACAACCAACAGCAGGGATCTTATCAATATTGCTTGTATTTGTTATTGCTTGGATAACATGGTTTATCTTTTTTGACCCTCGCTTACATCCAACTCCCGATTGGGCACCTATGGGTTACACTGCTTGGGCAACTGTTATTGGTGGCTTTGGACTAATTGGAGTAGTATGGGCAATATGGTTTGAGAACTGGCCTTATTATAATTGGTTTCGGACTCCTTGGAAAGTAGGATTAGTGGGTACTGCAATTAATGGGGGTATTATCCTCCTATTTACTCTTGTTTTACTTCCTGTGTTCAACATATTTTATGGGAGTGAAACTACGGGTTCTACACCAGAAATTAATGCATATGTAGCTTGGTTTTTAGGAGCATCCATATTTGGAGCATTGAGTGGTTCTTGTTTTTCTTTTGCCGTTCTATGGGTAGCAGGTACGATGTACTGGCCATTCTTTAAAATAAAACAGCCCAAACGTGGATTTATAGTATGGCTGATTGGAAACGCTATAACATTACTTATATGGTTTTTATTATTCATTCCAACAGGGGTTCGTACAGCTGGTACTGAGGTTGATGTTGTCGTAGACGTATTTCATTTTCCTAGTTATGCATTCTCACTTGGGTGGACACAATGGATAATTTTTTTCTCTCTCCTCACTCTTATGGTATTTGAATATTGGCCATGGAGTAAATTAGGAAGGAAACAGCCATTTATAGGCATAATTGCATTTGCTTCTTGTGTTTTATTGGGGCTACTACTTTCATTGATTTTTCCTTATATAGCTGGATTCCTTTTCGATCCATTCTTTCAAGCAATCGGAGGTGTACCACCAGATTCAGTGACTCAATTTAAAGGATGGTATATGATGAGCATTACTTATGCGATCTTTCTTATATGTGCGGTTGTTTTAGTAGCTTTATTCTTTGACAATTGGCCAAAAAAATATGCACAATGGAAAAATTTTCTCATTAGATTTTTAATTGTTATAGCTATTGGTACAGTGACTTTTTTTGGATATTATTTACTATCTCCCTACTTATTTGGAGATAATCCAAATTATTGGAAGATGAATCCAACTCCTTTTACACTATGGTTTCTATGGATTGAAATCTTATTTGCATATGTCTGGAGGAAATGGCCTATCTATAAAGCAGTAGGGTGAAAATCTAATTGGTAAAGGTAGAAAACAATATTATTCCAGATGAATTCAATTGGATTGGTGATTGGGCAGAGAAACGCGCAACTTTGACCCCAGATCGAGAAGCAATTGTTGACAATATTGAAAAGAACCTATACACTTACAATGATCTGAATTTAAGAGCAAATAGACTTGCCAAAGTGCTATTGAATGAGGGAATCTCAAAAGGAGATCGTGTAGCTATGTTTTCTACAAATAGAATTGAATGTATCGATCTTTTTTTAGCTACGGGGAAACTAGGAGCAATACTTGTTCCGTTTAATATAAGATTATCACTACAAGAGCTTGATTACTTATTAAAAAAAATTAAGCCATCTCTTTTTTTCTATGAAACTAAATTTGGAGCCATAGTTAAACGAATTAAAGAAAAAGCTTTAATTCAAAATTATATCGTAATGGGAAACAAAACAACATTAGAAGATAATACTATTGACTTTTTAACAAGAAAAATTTCAAATTTGCAAATTGAACGCCCTATTATAAACTTTGAAGATCCACATCTAATTTTATTTACAGGTGGTACAACTGGATTGCCTAAGGGAGCAGTACTTTCCCATAGATTAATATTTTGGAATTCTATAAATACTATTATTTCATGGAGTTTAAGACCGGATGACGTTCAACCACTATTATTCCCTCTCTTCCATACTGGAGGGTGGAATGTTCTTTTAGTTCCATTTTATCATCTTGGAGCAAAGACAATATTAATGGGTGATTTCAATCCTGAAGAAACAATTAATGTTATTGATAAGGAAGGCTGTAGTATTGTAATAGGGGTTCCAACAATGTTTCATATGATGGCAAATTCACCGCTTTTTGAAAAAACCAATTTTGAGTCTGTTAGAATATTCATCTCAGGAGGGGCTCCATGCCCCGTTGCCATAATGGAGAGATACTGGGCGAAAAATAAGTTATTTAAAATGGGTTATGGCCTAACTGAAGTCGGTCCTAATAATTTCTATCTTCCTGAAGAAAGAATTAAACAAAAACCGACTTCAGTAGGCTTACCTGTATTTCATTGTGATATGAAAATAATCAATACAAAAACAGACAAGATTGTGAACCAAGGAGAAGTTGGAGAGCTCATGCTCAAAGGGCCCCATATTTTTTCCGGATACTGGGATGAACCAGAAGAAACTAAAAAGACTATTGAGCCAGATGGATGGGTTCATACAGGAGATTTGGCGATGCAGGATGACGAAAATTTTTATTATATTGTAGGTCGCAGGAAAGAAATGTATATTAGTGGAGGAGAAAATGTCTACCCGATTGAGATTGAAGAACTCTTATTCAAACATCCCGCGATTGATCTTGCTGCTGTCATTGGAGTACCTGATGAAAAGTGGGGTGAAGTTGGAAAAGCTTTCTTAACCTTAAAACCAGATCATCAAATTAGTGTTGATAAAATTCGTAATTATTTGACAGAACGATTGGCAAAATATAAAATTCCTAAGTATTTCGAAATAAGAGATTCTCTACCAACGAGCGCTACTGGAAAAATATTAAAACGTGAATTAGAATAGGTGAAAACATGAAGTTTCGATCCGTTGGTTTGGAATCATGGGGGATTTATCTTCCTAAGGAAAGACATTCAAGTGACATTATATCCAAAGAAACTGGAATTCCTAAAGATGTTATTGAGGAAAAATTTGGATTGAAAAGTAAAACTGTTCCTGGAAAGGAAGATCATACGGTCGCTATGGGGGCAAAAGCAAGTTTTCAAGCACTTGAAAGAGCAAAAATTACTCCTAATGAGCTTGATCTTATTGTATGGGCTGGAGAAGTTTATGCCGAAAGGCCAATGATGACATACGGTATAAAATTACAACAATTATTAGGTAACCCTGATCATCCATGGGCGTTTGATATCAATCAAAGATGTGGGACATTTTTAGTGGGTATGTTGCTAGCCAAAAGTTTAATTCAGACTAACCCTGAATTCAATAAAGTATTGGTGGCTAGTGGGTACAGAAATTCTGATTTAATTAATTATAAAAATCAAAGATCTCGCTTTATGATAAGTCTTGCTGCAAGTGGTGCTGCCGCAGTGTTAGTTGGTGATTCTAAAAATAATGAAATTTTAGGAATATCTGCAATTTCAGATGGTAGATTTGCCGACGATGTCTATGTACCTGCAGGTGGAACTATGCAACCTATTTCTGTTGAGGCAATTAAGGAAGATTTAATCTATTTAGACGTTCCAGATCCAGAAGGATTGAAAGAGAGATTAGATCAATTTTCGATGGATTCTTTTGTAAGAGTAATTGATGATGCTTTATCCAAGTCTGGTTATAAAAGGGAAGATGTTGATTATTTAGCTCTTTTACATATGAAAAGAAGTGCCTTTGAATATGTTGCTAAGACAGTGGGAGTTGATCCCTATAAGCAAGCTACTTATTTTGAGGATATCGGCCATAATGGTCAAAATGATGGGATAATTTCTATAGAATATGGAGTAAAAAGTGGAAAAATAAAAGATGGAGATATTGTGGTACTTACTGCTGCAGGAATTGGATGGGCGTGGAATGCAGGAGTAATTAGATGGGGCTTAACAAAATAAATTCTTTTTTTTATTTTTTCCAAAAATCTAGTACGAGATCATTAAATTCTTTAGGATGATCCAATATAGTTAAATGGCCCGCATCTGGCATAATTATTAATTCTGATTGGGGAAGCCATTCATGAATCATTTCACTTGCCCAAACAGGGGTTGTAATATCTTTTTTACCTACTAGAACTAGAATAGGAAGTTGAAGATTTTTTAGATGTTCACAAATATTAAATCCCGCAGAAGCAGCAGTTGCTTGTAAACAATCCTTCTTTGTCATATGATCTGTTACCAATTTGGCCACAAACTCAGCAACTTCTTGATTATAAGGGAGTAAGCCTCTTACACTAATTCCAATTGCAAAATCTTCTAGTTTATTACTGTTAACTCTTCCCAATACATCAGTAATTGCTTCTTGACTTATAAAGCAAAAGCTATCTGCCACAACCATCTTTTTAACATGGGCTGGATTTTCAATGCCATAAACTAATGCAATCATGCCTCCCAAAGAGTGCCCGACTAAATACAACTCTTGATTCCACCCGATATGATTCAACAATGCAAACATATCATCAACATAATTACGAATGGTAAAACGCTTTTTTGGTTTTGTAGATCTTCCATGACCACGAAGATCAAACCTAAGAATATTAAATGATTTCTCAAATTCAGAAAGTTGATATTTCCAACAATCACTATTCAAGAAAAGGCCGTGTAATAAGACCATTTTAGGCCCCTCATCTTTTCCACTGATGATATAAGCAATTTCAATATTTTTTTCGAGAGAGAAGTATTCCATCTTTTTATAACTCACTTATTAATTAAATCAGATTATGAATAATTCTAATAACACATTTTATTATTTATATATAATTCTAAGCATTAAATCAAGACTTTATAGATTAAAGAAATGTTTATATAGAAAATTAATAAATAATAGATTAATTAATAGAAATCTTAATTTAAAAAAATCGTAATAAAGGGTAAAACATGAAAAAAACAAAATTGTCAATTTTAGCTGTAATTTCTCTTGCTTTAGCTCTCTCATTTGTTCCCTCTGTAGTTCCTCAGGTAGGTACATATACGTTTCATGGATCAGCAGGAAATGTTAAAATCTTGAAAGTCACTACCGTAAATAATGCAAGTTTGGCAAGTTTATTTGGTGATCCAACTTGGCTTGGTGTTATTGGAATTTTTCAAGGAGAAGCTTTTAATGTAGGTGCAAGATCAAAGTCTTTAGTAACTGCTGTTAATTCTAGTGCTATCTTTGATACTGTAATTTATGGAGTATATGATGTAACTACATATAACACAAGTAATTGGGTCTTTACTACTGGACCATTCAATGCTACACCTGATTCTGTAGGAGTTATTGTGACTAGTTTTTATGATCCAACTAATTTATCTTATTTTATACATACTTTATGGGGCGGTTTTCCATACTACTACAATGTGAATGTGTCGTTACATACTGCTGGTGCGTATTTAGCTCAACTGCCAACACCAGTAGAGCAATATTTAGGTGCTATAACTTGGCAGCCTAAATGGGAGAATATAGGAAATACTATTGTTCACCATGCAGAAGCAGGTGATACCGCATTTTATTATGGATTCACTTATTTAGAAAATTGTACTGAAATATGGACCTATGATACAACTTATGGAGCATGGATTGGTTATAAGATCCTAGATGACGCTAACAATGTAATTTATCAATTCTCAATTGAACTAGAAATCCCGGGCATTCCTGGTTTTGAACTTCCACTATTTTTAGGGATTACAGGTATAACCTCCATAGGAATAATCTATGTTATAATGAAAAAGAAAAAATAAAATCAAATTTCTTACTTTTTTTTTAAACTTAATTAGTTACAAACTCAGCTTCTTTAAACTTTAATAAGAATCTATGCATGAACAATTGATCAGTAAGTCAAATATTTCATGTTTCTTTCTCATCATGTCTTCTTTTAAGCTTCTGTTCACGTGTAAATGTTTTTCCTATAATTGTGAAAAGAAAGACACTTAAACATGCCAATACTTCTTCAGATATAAAAACATAAATTAAATTTAGAATAAATGGAGCACTAAAATAAAGATTTACTAACCATGCTACATAAACAGCAATAACAAAAGCATAAACAGTCGCACCAATATATTTGAAGAATTTCCAATCTCTTGTGAGTATAATACATGTTAATGCCGGAATATTAACTAAACAACTGAGTAAGTCAAGTGGAACCATAGGACTTGATAAATTTACAAAAAATACTCCAATAATTTTTCCAATCAATCCTGCTTTTGGAAAGAGCATAACCATCCCAAGCATTAATTCTGCAACACGAAATTGTAAACCATAAAAACTTATTGGTTGGAAAATATATCCCAATGCTATATATAAAGATGCTGTTATGGCTGTTATGGCAACACTAACACTCAATTTTTCTTGACTAATGCTAATTTTTTCCTTTTCTTCTTCTTTTTGTTCCATACTCACTCTTACAATTTATTACACTTATGAAACAATATTAAATTTCTATCTTTCCTGCTTTTTAAAATGTTCTCTTAAGGTATTATCAATTAGATCTGAAATAAAATTTCCGACTCATTTCGATTTTGAATCGATTTCGATTTTATTAGAATATATAATTTTAAAAACTCATATTTGCATTTGATATTAAAGAATAATTGAATTTATTAAATAAATAGTGAAATCTCATGAGGTATAAGAAAAATATACTTTCAATTTACTTAATTTTTCTTGTAGTGTTACCAAGTTATTGCTTATTAGCTGATATATTGAATTCAGGCCAAAATGAACAAAACAATGATTATTATTTAATACAGAGTCAGGCTGTAAATCGTACTGGAAAAGTTTTTAGCAATATAAAACAAACATCCTCAGATTGTCATATATACAGAACAAACCCTAGTCTAAATATTCAACCTAAAGTAAATATTCCAGATTATAACATTTCATATGCTAAAATGTCTTTTGAAAATATTCGAGCAATTAACTATACGAAAATCATTGAACAAAATCCTACTGAGGTTGTGTATAGCTCTGAAAGTGAACCATTATACATATATCAAAAATTCTTTGTAGAAATTAGTCAATATGTCAATAATGTGAGTATATTCATTCAAGATATTATAAATCCCTATAATTATTCGGAAGAAAATTCATGGGAAGTTGCGATAGTTAATTGTACAATTGAAGGCATTCCAAATAATGATACACTTGGAGTATTAGTTAAACCACATCCTCTTAATATTGCTGCACATTGGGAAGTTTTCGACTTTTTAAATTCTGAAGTTGGCCCAATTTTTTTGAATATTTCTAAAACATATAATTCGATGGAAAATGGGATTAATAAATATTGGTTTGCCTTTAGAATAAAAATTCCTTCTGATGATACAAACTTTGGTGGAGGTCCAAAATTCTTGTATTTCAATCCCGATCAAGAAAATAGTGATTCTGGTGATACTTTTCTATTTTATAATTCTGTCTTTATTGAAAACTTTACTATTAATGCTGTTGATGAAATAACTGATATCATAAATGGCACAAATACCAGAGGAGATTTGTTATCTTTTAGAGAATATGATGAAAATAGGTTTTCTTGTACTCCATTTTCAAATAATTTCACATTAGATACGAAATTTCATATCCAAAATTTAGCATCAGGCATTTTAAACCAAACAGTTGTAGATATCTTTGCAGCGATCCCTGTTTTATGGCAATTGTATCACTATGTATTTTTGAATAGCATAGATTTTTATTTGGTTACAAATGTAAGTAGTTCTATAAATATTAATACGGCATCAATTTTAATGAAAAATTATAGTAGCGGAGAATGGGTTGATTTTTCCGATAAAATTGATATTAAGCAGGAAACCGAGACTCTCATAAGTTATAAGGTGAGTGACGCTCTTGAAAAACTAAGTATTCTTCAATATTTCATAGATTATTCTAATAATAATTCAATGGAATTAAGGTTTCAATATTCTGGAACAGGAAATTTTGAGATATCTTATAATTTATTAACCATAAATTTCGGAGAAAGAGTGCAAATAAACAACACGATTTTACCTTATGATCCCCTAATTCAGGAATTAGTTTCTCCTTCAGAAATCAATCTAAATGTTCTAAATGGTTCTATAACCAGTGATAATAACTTAGATCTATTGAAATTGAATGATGACAAATTTTTTAACGCTCAAGCTAGCACTAATAATCTCTCATTAGAATTTAAGTTTAATATCTTGCCAAATATTGAAACATCATTTTGGGATATTGACATGCTTGATTGGGAAGATATTTTTACTCCACCAGTTTATCCATATCCTTATTTACCACAGATAGATTTTAGGATTAGCTCAAATGTAAGTATAAATACTCAAAATGATCTAGAACTTGCTGTAATTGAAATATATAAAGGGAATCGAAATTATACCTTCTTATCTCCTGAAGCAAATCAACAAGAATGGTTAATGATATCAGAAAATAATAAAACATTAGCAAATAAATACGAAACTACTCAGCAAAGTTCTCTCAATTCTCTTTATACATGGATAGCTTTACAATTGATTAATTCTAGTGATGAAAATTCTATCAGAATGCGTTTAAGATATTTAGGTGGAACTGGATTTGAGAAATTCAATGTGTCTATTGATGAATTTACACTGAACTTATATATTCAAAATATAATTTCTTCAGATATAGCTTCTAAAGTTGGATTAGGGTTAAGAAACAACGAAATCAAACCATCAGATATCAAATTACAAAATTTTGGGATTAATATAGTAGATCTCGGAGTCGGTAGAGGATACTGGGAGGGTGATATTGATAGAGGACAACCTTTTCTAGGACTTTTTGAATTTAATGTAAGTTCATTATGGAACATTATTCGGTTTGATGTAAATGGAACATATGAAGTATATAAGGTCCAAGTTGCACTCCAATTCTTGGATTCACCCATTAATCAATATATGACTGGTAATCACCTATTTTCAGTTAGAATAACTACCTTTACGGGTCGACCAATTGAAAGATTAAATGTAATTTTTGAGCTTCTGGATACAAATTCAGTAGTTAAATCAGAGGCCAGTGCGATTTCAAATAATCAAGGAATTACATCATCAAGTTTACAATTTTTGGAAACAGGTAATTCATATTCAATTAGAGTTCGATTTGAGGGAGATGGAATATATACAAGTTATGAAATTACTTCAAGTAATTTTAGAATTGTCGATGATTTTATAATTTTTATGGATTCCTTTTTTCAATTCTTACCGTATATATTAGTCGTCATAGCCGCATTATTAATTTTTGTGGTGATTAGATCTCGGAGACATAGAAAGCTAAGAAGGATCTGGGCCAATGAGGCTAAAGTGTTAGATGATTTGATTAATATTTCATATATTATGATTATCCATAAAGACATCGGAGTCTCTATATTCAATAGGCAAATCGCTTTGGATATGATCGACTCGGATTTAATTTCAGGCTTTCTCCAAGCAATTTCTGAATTTCGAAAAGAAATTAGCAAGACACCTACCGTTACAAGTAAAGGATTTGAGATGGATTACTACGATTTTAAAATAGTCATAACTGATGGTGATTATATAAGAGTAGCTTTAATCTTAGAAGGACCTCCATCAGATCGATTAAAAGAAAATCAAATTGAGTTTACAAATGCATTTGAAACTAAATATAAATCTCTTTTAGAAAGATTTGATGGGGATCTCTCACCCTTTAAGGACACTGATTCTTTAATAGAGAAATTTTTCAATATTTCATTGATGTATCCTCTCCAAATAACCAGCTTGCAAGAAAGATTTAAGTTGAATACATTAGAGAAGGCTTTAGTTGAAATAGCAGAGCAAATTCTAAAAGAAAAGAAATTCTTCTTTATATCAAGTCTATTAAGTTTTGGCTTAGCTGGGCGTAAAGAATCTCGGGATCAAATAATAAGCGCGATTTTGGCCCTAATAAATAAAGGAATCCTTGAGCCTGTTGTTATAAAATAACTAATTTTTTTTTAAATTTTTGCATCTTTTTATTATAGGTAATATTTCAATAAAGAGATTATTTGTTTAGAGGTAAATTGTTATAGAAAAATCTACAATTAGAACAATTTTAAACTTAATTTCTGAATTCCTTTCAGGAAAATCAAATATTATCAATGTAGAAGAAAGAATAAATCCCCAAATTATTCATTATTTCAACGAAATTGTTCGATATTGGAGTAAATTAAATTTTATTGCCAAAAAAACATTCCGTTCACTTCCAGAATCATTTAAGTCTTACAGAATGGAAATTATACTATACTCCATTTATCGCCTAATTTTTGAAAAGGCTTCTATCCAATCAATTGTTAGTGAATTAAACCTACAAGACGATTTTGTTCACTTTTTAAATAGATTGAAAACTTTCTCTTGGAAATCTGCTTTAAATACAAAGACCAAATTCGAACGATTAAGTATTTTGGAAGCGATACCCAATTTTTTTATTGAGCATTTAACACCAATAATGAATTTTGATACTATAAAAAAAAATATAAGATATATGAACCAATTTACCGATCAGGACTCTATAACTTTTAGAATTAATACCCTAACTACTGAAACTAATTCATTACAATCATTGATGTCTTCAATAAAAGAAGATTTAAAAAAGATTGATATTAAAATTTGGAAAGATAAAGATATATCTAACATTTTTCACACATCATATAAAAATAAACGTAAAATTCTTCGTAGTAGATGTTATAGAAATGCTGAAATTATATTTCAAGATAAAGCAACTTCAGCTGTAGTAGAACTTCTTTCTCCAATGCCAGACGAAGTAATTTTGGATATGTGCGCGGCTCCAGGCATAAAATCTAGCCTAATTGCTCAATTAACCAATAATCAAGCAAACATCATTTGTAACGATTTTGCCCAAGTTAGATTAGAATTTATGGGAAAATTTCTAAACTTTCTAAGGGTTTCTAATTCTTTTTTGTTAAATTCAGATGCAATCCATTTACCGATTAAAAAAATTATTAAATTTGATAAAGTTTTGATTGATCCACCTTGTACTGGAAGTGGAACCTTTCTATTAAATCCTGAACTTAAATGGCGTCAAAATCAAAGTTTTTTGAAGCAAAATCTTTTAATTCAAGAAAAGCTTATAAAGACAGCATTAACTTATTTAAAGAATAATGGTGTTTTAGTTTATTCTACTTGTAGTTTATATCCTGAAGAAGGAGAATTACAGATAATGAAGTTTAAAGAGTTATTAGAACCGTTACCTATCCCAAAATGGTTTTCTCCAAGTTATAAAATAAATAATCAAATATTAAAAGGGACCGGGAGATTGTTTCCGGCAATTCATAAAACTCAAGGATTTTTTGTGGGTAGATTCAAAAAGAAAGAATAATAACATAAAATACCATAAAAATTTTCAAGTGGGGTTTTAATTTGGAAGATACAAAGAAAAAATTTTGGACTATTGGTGAAATCGATGCTACTGGAGTGAGAGGTCCTCACGAAGTAGAACTAAGAAATATTAGTATAGCAAAAAATCATCATTTCATTAATCTTGACCGCCAAAAGCTCTTAAATATTGTCAAAAAAGATCTCGGTGCAAAAATTGAGAATTTAGGGTTAGAAGAGGATTGGACCATAACCATTGAGATGTTTCCTCAAGTTAATATTCATTTGATTTTTAACTATTTTGGCAATGAGTTTGGGGGTGAAATTGAAGCTGAGTTTAAATTTTTATTTTCAGGTAAACACGTTATGATGATTCCTGGCGAAGATACTGCAACATTCATCGATATTATTATTGACTTTTTAGAAAGACGAATCAAGGAAGAAAAACCTTTTGAAAAGAAATATGATGAAAAAACGGATTTAATTCAGAAAGTCCTCTCTCAGAGAGCAGAACCTTTTTCATTATTAGATGAAAATGATCGAGAATCACTAGAAAAATTTATTGGTGCTAGAGTCTGGCAAACTACAAATGGATGGAAAATCAAAAGAGAAGCTTTTCCTGAAATCTTCATTGAAATAACATTTGATAAGCAGAATGGATTAGATATTTCTTTTAGTGGAAGAAATTTATCAAAAAATATTGATAGTTATCATGTTGAATTAATTGGAATTTTTACGATAAATCATATTTTGAGATATATAACAATTCAAAATAAGGATGAGGAATTACCAGATATTTGCTTTATGATGTTTTCTCGCTATTATACTAAAATTAAAGATTGGATTCATAGGACTAGATGAGTCTACATTTGAAAATTTTGTTTTGAATTATAAAAAAATTAATAAAAATTATGCAGTTGTCCAATAGACCGCTCTTCCTTTCCTATCAACACGCTTGACTTTACTACTATTTTCTAAATCTGACATAAGTTTCCAAATTTGGGAATTACTTAATTTAAAATACCTTCTGAGTTCTGGTGTTGACATTTCATTTCCATTTAGTAGGTTTAAAATCAATCTTTTAACTTCTTCGATAGTATCTTCATCTGAGTTTTCTGAATCTTCTTTGGAATCATCTTCTTCGACTTCCATTTCACCAATTATTCTCTGAGCAATCCTATTTAGATGTTTTAAGTTATTCTCAATACCCTGAGGTTTCATAAATAAACAACATAATTCTAAATCTCTTGGAAACGCTACGATATAGAAGTTATCATATAAGATCGCCCGAGGTTTTTTTCCTGCATTACCTCCTCTAAAAGCAAGATAAAAATTCATAGCAAAATCATCCAATTTCATGAAATCATTGTTTGAATTATAGAATTTTGTCCACCGAAGGCATGGACCATCAATCATGTCAAATCCAATAAGAGCTGCTCCAAATAATTCGTTTTCATTAAAGTGCAATTTCTTTCATCCTCCTTTTAACTGAAATTTTTTCTAATTCCTTTTTTATGATATTTATAAGTTTAATTCGATTATTTGGATTAATTGCTGTAAGACCATAGGTTTTTACATGGAGTACATCTTCTACTCTTGTAGGTTTCATTCTTCCGTCATTTTTAACCAAATCCTGTTTATTAGCAAGCACAATTATAGGACAATCTTTTTCTATAAAATGTGTAGCATAATTAATTAATTCACGAGATCTTAGAACATTTCTTGGAGAGGAATCAGTTACTACAAAAAGTACATCGGATCCTAACAAATGATCTCGACTATAAGTTTTTAAATACGAATCTTGACCACCAAAGTCCCAGATTCGTACAACGTAATCATCACATTTAACTGTTTTTAAGTCAAATCCATGAGTTGGTAGATATAGTCTATCAATTGTATTTTTAGATAGTAATTTTAAGATTGTTGTTTTTCCTACGGCTGGTAAACCTATTAAAGAGACTTTAAATAAATTATGTAATTCTGAACTTAGCATCCGTTAATTCATAAAAAAGAATTTATTTACACAAAAAAGAACCCACATTTTATATCAATCTGGATAATATGTAGGTATTACGAATAAAGAATTTCATTGAGGAGAAGAAGAGATATTAAAATATATTTCTAAAAGTGATATTATAATAAAATAACAGTAATAACAATGAGAAAAATGTAGGTAATATTAAACTATATGTCAATAATTTCTGAGACACCTTAATACATTCTTGTAAAGTATTCATTATGGTATCAAAGTATTTGGGATCTCCCCATATCTTTACATTATCAATTTCAGAAGTGTAATAACTAAATTCAACGTCACTTAAATTCTTCTCTGCCTTTGGGATTAATTCTTCTAATTTTTGTAAAATATAATCAAGCTTTATTTTTTCTCCAATAGGAGAATATCCTCTACTAGTAAATTGTCTAGCAACCGTGTGAGAATCTGATGTAGTAACTTCCCCATATTCTATACCACGATTTTGTAACATATTTAAAATGAATGATCTAATATCTGCATAAGCGTTATTTGCATCGAAATGAACTAAAATTGTTTTTTGATCTGTATTTGTATTTTTAAAGAGATGCACTACTAAACCACCAGAACCAATTCCATCACGTTCAGAAAATCCTTTTAGAGTGTCCTTAGCAACTCCATATTTGATTGGACTCAATTCAGAATCTTGAGCCTTCTTAATTGAAGTTAAAAAGTTTTTACTTACGTTTATTAAATCTCTTCCTTCAATAGAATCTTTTTTAATAAGTATTTCATCACCAAGGATTGAATTGTGAGAATCTATTATTATAACTTCTTGAAAACCAAGAGATAAACCAATTTCTTTTATACTTTGTCCAATTTCGGCTTGAATATCGTCTGATGGTAAAGGATGTCTAGTAAGAAACATAACAGGAATATCTCCAACTTGGGTTCCTATTAATTTAGCGGAATTTTGCATCTTTCGTGTTAAATTCTTAATTCCCTTTACCCAATTGACATTTTCACCAGTTTCAATTTCTACTAAATCAGACTTTATCTTTGTCAATAACTTTTCAAGTTCCTCATGAGTTGTCAAATTTCGACTATGATCATTAGTAGTGTGATAAACAGTTATCCCTGGAATATTGTTAAAAGCCTCATAAATTCGAGAAGGTAAATCTGAGGATCCGCATGTTTTGAAAGGTCCAAAATGTAAATCTGGGATGATGAATAACCCTTTCATTTTCTTAGATCTCATTGATCGAATTGCTAAATATTGAATTTTTACTTTTGATTCAATACCAATTCTTTCAAAATAGCTTTCAATTAATTCATCGTTATTTTTTGTCATCATTGATAGTACAAAAGCCCTAATAAACGGGTATCCCCCTATTCCTGCAACTTTCTTATATATATTACTCACGGTGGACATCTCTCTAGCATAAGGTATAACAAAGACCACAGCACATGAGATAAAGAAAATAATTGCTCTTAAAAAGAAAGTCCAAGATACTTGGGCTGCTAAAATGCTATATAGGATAATTGCACTTATTGGTTGTACTAATGCTAATACAAAATTCCCATATTTTCCTATAGTAGTAAAAGAATAATAAATTACATATCCTATAATATAGGAAATCACTGCTCCAAGTATAAAAAACATCTCTACAAAAGTAACATTATTAAGAAAAAGAGCTAAAATAGCCCCAATTAGAAAAGATATTCCAATGATACCCCCTAAGAAAGCGTTCATTTGTAGAGCCCAACCATTAGGAGGCATCCTTAATATTGGAGATCTTTTAGCATAATAAAAAATGGTAAGTAAAACTCCCAATCCAGAAATACTCAAAAAAATAAAAATCACGAAAAAAAAGTAATAAAAATTCCAAATTCCTGTAAAAATTGAATTTAAAAAAAATGAAATAATCCCTATTAAAATAGGTATGACAAAAAAAAGAGAAATAGCTAATCGTTTAGTGCTAAAAAAATCCATATAGGAAATAATTCCCGGTATCTGGCGAGAGGGTGCTTTTTGTGTCTCCATTTAAGACAATTAAATGATTGATTCTTCTAAATAAAATTGTTTCGATTATTAGATAATTAAATAATTTAAATTTAATTAAGC
>JBHLON010000038.1:5789-28810 GCA_048940445.1 Promethearchaeota archaeon | reverse complement strand
TATTTTAAATTATAATAGGGTAGTTATAAAGTCTTAAATAATAACTCAGAAATATCCATGATTTTGTAGATTTCTTTCTCAGACTCTGAGAGACCATAATTCAGTCCCAATTCGCATAATGGACATGCTGATATGAAATACTTTGCTTCTGTTTCCTTCAATTCATTAACTCTATTCGAAGCTTCCTTTATAGCAAGATTTTTATCTGCCCAGTGTGCTGTACCACTCCATCCACAGCAATGGGTATATTCTCTATTATAAATGGCTTCCATAACTTCCAAATCAGGAATAGACTTAAGAATATTTCTGATCGAATTATTGTCTTTTAAATTTCTTGCCATAAGACATGGGTCATGAATAGTTACTTTCTTAATTTCTAAATTGTTTTTTGGTTTCAATCTTTTTTTTTCTATTAAATCATCAATGAATTTAACAATATGTATTACTTTTGTATTTAATTTGATACCAATTTTCTCATATTTTTTAGATAATGCTATTACACATCCAGGACAGTCAGAAACCACAAGGTTAGCTCCTGTTTTTTCAATTAAATCTACATTTTCTCTAGCAAAATTCCTTGCCGTTTCTAGATCTCTTATGTTATGTAAAGGAGACCCACAACAAACCCTTTTTTGTAGATTGGTAGAAAATTTAATCCCTAGTTTTTTCAGTATTCCTATATTTGCTTTTACTACGTTAGGAAATTTCATCATCTCACATCCAATATAGTAAAATACTTCATCATCACCCTTAGTTTCCACATTTTCAATTCCTTTATTTTGATAAGTTTCAAAAATGTTATATTCTTCTATTGTCTTAGTCTTTTCTAATTTATTGACTTGGGCTTTACAATAATCTGGCATTAATCCTTTATCATTTAAATCATCTCTTACAGATTCCAACAATGATACCACAGAAAAATCAAAGGGACACCAAACTTTGCAGTTCTCTTCATTGGTACATTTATACATGAGGTCAATAAATTGGTTATTTTCACCCCTACTTGGATCAATTTTTCCTATGGAAAGATAATAGCCTATTTTAGATTTATATGCAGGACTCATAGTTTCTGTTTGAGAAGCTTGCAAAGTACCACAATCAAACCTACACATATTAGGACAGAGCATACATTTGATTAAATTATCAATATCAGCTTTATATTCTCCTGCTGGATAAAAATCCTTTCTTTTATTGCGAAAACTTTTTAGAAGTGTAGCTTTAGTGTCTCTATCTGCTTTATTGATAAGAGGTAGCATCCACTTATATTTCTTTAACGTTTCAAATACTCCCATTTATTATTCACTTCGCTTCCATGTATTTGTATATACTTTTCCCGGGTTAAGTATATTATTTGGATCGAGCAATTCCTTAATTTTTCTCATTAAATGCATGGATTTTCCCCATTCTTCATCCATCCAATGTGCTCTATTAATCCCGATACCATGATGATGAGCAATGGAACCACCTGCGCTTAAAACAGATTTAATTGTGGTATCCCAACATTTTTGATAAAAACCTAAGTCTGAGGTATCCTTATCGGGAACTCCTCCAAAACTAAAATAAATACCAACCCCATTAGGATAAAAGTGTGATATGTGAGCTGTTATCATAACAACTCCTTTTAAAACATCCATAGAATCAATAACTTTATGGTAGATTTTTGCAGCATTATCCCATGATGATGCAATCTCCAGAGTATCAAATACTATTTTATAGGGGGGCATTGTAGATGTTTCTGTTACCCTAAATCTTGTTTCAAACCAGTGTTCTACAGGGTGTGAACCACAACTAATACCGCTATTTTTTTCACATTTCTCTTTAGTAATTAATTCCTCTAAATTGACAAGTTTAGAGTTTCCTTCACAAACAAATATAACCATTACTTTATCCTTAGCCTGATCAATTTCAGGAAAATGACGTTCCGTTTCAAACTGATCATAAATTCGAATTACTGCAGGGAAAATATGTTCTCTAAGGATTTCTCGGGTGGCATTAAAAGAATCTTCAATTGAAGGAAATACATAGGATATTAACTTTCTTGCTTCAGGATAAGGCCAGATTCTTAATGTAGCTTCAGTTACAATTCCTAATGTCCCTTCATTACCAATGAAAAATTTATCAAGTTGAGGTCCAGTTGAAGCTCGGACAATTGGTTTAAAAGTAATTAATGTACCTTGAGGTAGGACCATTTCCATCCCTAATACGATATCCTCTATTTTTCCATATTTTGTACTGAACTGGCCAGCTGCTCTATGGGCAATCCACCCACCTAATGATGACATATAGAGTGATTGAGGAATATGACCACATGTATACCCATTAGCGTTGAGATATCTCTCTAAATTCATCCCATTGATTCCAGTTTCTGCAGCAATAGTCAAATTGTTATCATTTAATTTAATTATTTTATTAAATTTTTTCATATCAAGAACTATTCCACCACGGATTGGTATAGCACCTCCTACGACTCCTGATCCTTCTCCATAAGGAATTATAGGAACCTTTTCAGCATTTGCTAACTTCAGGATTTCTGAAATCTGAAATTTGTTCTCTGGCCATACAATAAAATCGGGTAAACTTGCTATTTTTCCTTGAAGAGTCCAATTTAGGGAAATTAGGGAAGAATCCTTTGAATAAGCGATAAGATCAATTTCATCAATAGAGACATTTTTCTTACCAACAATATTTATTAATTTGTCTTTTACTTTTTGTTTATCTTTAATTTCATACCTATTTTCATTATAAATTATGTCAAAATTCTCTATATTCATCAATTATCAAGTAATCTAATTTATTAACTTAGTAAAATGATTAGATAAAAATTAAAATTATGATTTAAGAATTTAAAAAAAGATTTAATTCCAAAAATCAATCTCCTAAATTTAGGTCATAGTTTCTCCAGACTCTTTATCTACTTTAAAATGTCTAAATCTTGCTCTGGTTTTAACTATTTCTGTGTTTGATGATATCTTCTCTACAATTTCTTTTGGAAATAAAAATTTAGCAAGATGAATTATCATTTGTTTAGTTTCTATGCAGTTAAATAATTTTAAGCTTTCAAATGAATAAAATAATTCAGATATTAAATCAAAATTCATATCAGCAGAAAATTCAAGAAGTTCTAAATTCCTATAAATAATTGAAATTATACTATCTAAGAAGTTATAATCTTTTAGTTTTTCCAGCGTATTCCTCATATAATTAACAAATAAGACATAATATGTCGCTTCAGATGAGATGAACCCATCTCTGTATTGCTTAATTCCTTCAGGAGTAATTCTTTGTTCTAATTCCTCTAATATAGCATCTATTTCTTGCTCTACTCCTCGTATCTTAAGTAAATTGTATATTTTTAATATTACAACTAATTTAGAAGTCTCTAAACTTTTCAAATAACTTGGCTCAAAATATTGAGCATCGGTTTCAATCAATCTATTAATCTGAGCTTTAGTAAGCCACAATTTCATGAACTGAGTTGACTTTAGAAAATAATATAGGCCACCTGTTGCTTCGACTAAAGGAGCTTCAAATTCATCTGTCCCTTCTTCATATAATTCTAATAAAAAGTCTATCATTTCTTCACGTTTAAGTTTTAGATTAAATCTTTCGGCCAGAAATAATCCACAAAAATAAAGATCTGGATTTTTTAAGGTCACCATTGGAATTGTCATTAACCACTCTTTAACGTTGTTTGCAATATACTCTTTAATATGAGAAAAATCGATTCTTTTTTCCAAATTGAAAAAGCTAATGATTCGATAAATAAGATATATTAATTGTAATTTGTCTGTTGGATCCTTTAAATCTTCTAAACTTTCGATTTTATGTTTGTTTTGATTTAACTTGTCAATAAAATGTTCGCGAATTTTGACATACTTCTTTAAATTTTCTTTTTTTTCAGGATTAATATCTAATAAATCTTTTAAAGTGCGTAGTTGTATAATAAATTCTAATGGTAAAAGACCTTTAGATTTTAAATTCAATATTAATGGCGAAATTGTTACATCTACTAAATAATCAACAATTTTTTCCAGTAAAATTTCAATTATAATCGGAGAGAATTTTTTATCATAAAGTTCCAAAACAGATTTAACATTTTGTTTTTCTTCATCGCTCAATTCTAAAAAAGGGTCCAAAAACTTATATTCAATTTCTTCAGAGTCAAAATCTATTTCTATAAAGAGATTTTTAATAAAACTAATAAGCTCCTTAAGTGTAGGTTCTATATTGTTTTTATTAATAACCGTGATTTTAAATCTTTCAATAATTTTTTCTCGTAAGTAGGAATCAATCGCATTATAAAAAAGATCAATATCATCCAAGTACAAACTCAAAATGTTAAAAAGTCCTTGTAAAATCATTAAATTTTACCAGATTATTAAACTCGAAATCTGAATCTATTGAATGATAATAAATTAATTTATAAATTAATATTTTTCTTTTATTAGAATAAATTGAAGAACATTCCATTTAAAACATAGTTATGAATTATTTTCTATTTTTCTTTTCTTATTTGAAAATGTAATAAAGGATTGAGAGTAAATCAACTAGTTCAATAATTAAGTTAAAATAAATTTAATATTAATGTTATATTTCTTAAATTAAATATCATATTTCTATCAATTTAAATCATTCAAAATAAGTTTATGACAAGTAATATTTTTGGAACCTCTGGAATCAGACGTGTTTTTCAAAGTTATTCAGAATCAGATCTAATGTTTACACCACAAATGGCATTAGAAGTAGGATTAGCTCTTGGAACTTATGTTAGAGGAGGATCTATTGTTATTGGTAAGGATATTAGAATTTCTGCTTTACCTATCGAATATGCTCTAATTTCTGGATTAATAAGTTCAGGCTCAAATGTTAAAACTCTAGGTGTGGTGACTACACCGACATTAGCAATGTCTTTAAGATATCTAAATGCAGATGTGGGAGTTATGATAACTGCTTCACATAACACCCCTGAATATATCGGATTAAAACTATGGAACCCCTCAGGTGTGGGATTTTCACCAGAACAAGAAGAAGAGATAGAGAGAATTTACAATGATAAGGATTTTATAAAGACAGAATGGAATGAAGTTGGTAAGGTAACGCCTATTAATGACATTAATGATATCCACATATTAGATATTACTAATCGAATCTTATTTGATGGAAGTAAATTAAATGTAATCGTGGATCCTGGTAATGGTTCTGGATGTGACATCGTACCTAATCTATTAAGTAAATATGGTATTAAAATTGTAACTATTAATGCACAGATGGATGGACGATTTCCCGGAAGAGCAAGCGAACCAAGTAGAGAAAACTTAATGCAAATATCTAATTTTCTAAAAATTTCAACACAAGAGGATATTGGAATAGCACTTGATGGAGACGCAGATAGAGTTATATTTTTAGATGAAAATGGAGAAATTGTTGATCCTATTAGATTATTAGCTCTTATGGCTAAAGAATTCATATTAGATAACAAAAGTAAGTTATCTAAAAAAGATATGAAGGTTGTAACTCCTATTAATTCCTCAAATTTAATTGAAGACGTATTAAATCCATTAGGATGTGAAGTTATTAGAACAGAAGTTGGAGATATTAAAGTTGCAATAGCTTTAAAGGAATTAGGTGGGTTTTTAGGAGGTGAAACATCAGGAACATATATTTGGCCTAAATTTCATTATGGTCCTGATTCTATAGTCACTATTGCTAATGTTTTACAAATCATAGTTAAAAATAGTAAAAGCTTAAATGAATTATTGGTAGATATTCCTATTTATCCATATTATGCCAATCAATTTAAATTAAAGAGAGATATTCCTTTCACTGAAGAAGTTAATAACAAGATCCTTGAAAAAGTAAAAGATACACTTGATGAGTTAGGAAAGAAAATAAAAAAGGTTAATCAAATGGATGGTTGTCGATTTGATTATGATGAAGGTTGGACTCTTATTAGGCGTTCAGGTACTAGTCCATATTTACGAATCTCTGGTGAATCCAATAAAGATCTTGAAGACACCAAACAAGTAAATCAATTAATCCAACTAAAAATGGAAAAATTAGAATTAATTTGATAAATCGTCAAATTCCAGTTACTTTTGAGAGAAATTTTGGTGTATCACAATCTATATTAATAGATCGAGATATCTCGAGAGTTAATAATTGGATAGCTAATATCATAATTAATGGTTGTAAATCCTCGAGAGTATTAGGGACTTCTATACCATAATCTACTGGTCTCGGTGGTTTATCTTTTTGAATAAACTCGTGTACTCCTAAAATAATTGATTGTTTTTCCTTAATTCGTTTTAATAAGTCTAAAAGTTTTTTTTTTCTTTTATCATCTTCATGTGGAATTATGGCTAAAATGCACGTTTCAGAATCAGCCAGTGTTATTGGACCATGCGGAAATTCTGCAGTAGAATAGGCTTGACCAAAGATCCTTGCACCCTCCTTTAGTTTAAGGGCTGCTTCCAAAGCAGTGGCATAGTCAGGTCCACTCCCTAAAATGAAACAATATTTAGTATTTTTAAAATGGTTAGAATAAATTTTCGCTTTTTCATGAATTTGAGGGAGTATTGAATAGATTCTATCTGAAATTCGTATTAGTTCCACCCAAATCTTATTGTACTCTTCATTTGAGATTGATTTTCTTTCCTTCGCGACTTCAAGGGAAAGAATAGCTAATACTGCTAATTCTGATACGTATGTCTTTGTTGCTAATATAGATATTTCTTTTCCACATTTTAAATCAATAATAAAATCACATATTTGTGCTAAATTCGATTTTGGATTATTCGTAATTCCAATGGTTAAACATCCTCTTGTTTTAGCTAAAATTATGGAATCAATTGTATCCTTTGTTTCTCCGCTTTGAGATAATGCTATTACACAGTCATTTACTCTTAAAATAGGTTCTATTAAATATTGAAACTCCATTGAGAATTCAGTAAAAGAGGGAATCTTGGTTAAACGATTAAACATATATGACATTGCAAATCCAGCATGATACGAACTACCAGATCCGATTAAATACGTTAGATGTATATCTCTAGTAACTAACACTTTAGCAAGTTTACTTATCAATTCCTTTTGCTGAATTACTTTATTTAATATCGCTGGAATTTCAAAGATTTCTTTTTCTGTAAATTTGCCCAAACTCTTTCTTTTAATAATCTTCTCTGTCTCACCCAAATAATTCACTTCTTTATATTATAGACTGTCAATGTAGTCAATTTTAAGATATTCTTTAAATACTTAACATTATTTTTTAAGTTATTTACATTAAATCTATTAAAATAATAAAAAAATAACAAAACATTATTAAATGACTAAAATTAATTAAATTATAACTCGATTTACATAATAAAAAGAGAAGATTACACTTGTGTGGCATATTCGGCGTTATTACTAATCAAAATCTTTCGATTGGTAAAATTGCACTTGAAGGAATTAAACGCCTAGAATATCGTGGATATGATTCATGTGGTATAGTGACTCCTTTTGATTCAAAATTATATATAAAAAAAGATGCCGGTAAAATTGATGAAATACATCAAAGACTTAAATTAGACGAATTTCCAAATGGTTCTAGACTAGCATTGGCCCATACACGGTGGGCAACTCATGGAGCACCCACAAAAATTAATAGTCATCCGCATGTAGATTGTAATGAAAAAATCGCAGTTGTTCATAATGGTATTTTAGATAATTTCATTGAATTAAAAGAAGAACTAGAATCTAAAGGGCATCACTTCATTTCTGATACAGATACTGAAATAATCCCTCATCTTATTGAAGACTATATGAATCAAAATTTCGATTTCAAAAATGCGGTTGCTAAAGCAATTAAAAAATGTAAGGGTGCATATAGTGTTGCTATTTGTCATGCTGATTATCCTAACACTCTTATTGCTGTACGAAAAGAATCACCCATCGTAGTTGGATTGGAACAGCACCATAGTTCTTACTGTGCTTCAGATATCCCTGCTTTTTTACCATACACTCGGAATTGCTTTATATTAGAAGATGATGAAATGGCAATTTTAGGTCCCGGTTCTGTAGAATTCTATAACTTAAATGAAATAGATATTCCAAAAAAGAAAGAGATGCAAAACATAGAGTGGACCATTGACGCAGCAGAAAAGGGAGGTTATGAGCATTTTATGTTGAAAGAAATATATGAAGAACCTATTGCTTTAAGGAAGACAATGAGAATTTCAAATGATTTGCTTAAAACTTTTGCTGATATTTTATGGGGTGCTTCAAATATATATATAACCGCAGCGGGTACTTCTTTTTATGCTTCATTGGCAGGTAAGTTTATAATCACTAAGTTTTTAGATAAATATATTGAGGCAATTGAATGCTCAGAGTTTAAAGTTCAATTAGGTAATGCTCTAAAAGAAGGTTCTGTTATTATTGCAATTTCCCAATCAGGAGAAACTATAGATTTAATTGAAGCCATCAGATGGGCAAAAGAGAAATTAGGTAAAAAAATTAAAATTTTATCAATAACTAATGTGGTAGGTTCTTCTCTTACTAGATATTCAGATTATGTAATTAATACTCAAGCTGGACCTGAAATAGGTGTTGCCGCTACGAAAACCTATTGTACTCAAGTGTTGACGCTCTCACTAATAGCTTTAAAAATTGCAATGTTGAGGAAAATAATACCTGATGAGGACTTAAAAAAGTATTATAATGCCCTTTATAAAACTCCTGAAATTATAGAAAATTTTTTACAACATAATGTTGAAATAATAAAAGATCTTGTAGAAAGTCTGGATAAAAGTCATAACTTCTTTTATTTAGCAAGAGGGATTTCAATTGCCATAGCTAAAGAAGGTGGTTTGAAACTGAAAGAAGTTGCTTGTAGATTTATTGAAGGTTATTCCGCAGCTCACGCAAAACACGGACCAATCTCATTAGTGAGGGAAGGTTTTCCGATAATATTTATTGCGCCTCCAGATGAAACGTATGAAAGACTAGTAGGAAATGTTATGGAATTTAAAGCAAGAGGAGGAAGAATAATTTCACTTGTTGTAGATGATGATCAAAAAATCACTAATCTTAGTGATACAACAATTAGAATACCTCAACCAAGTGATAAATACCACAATATATTCAGTCCAATCACTTTTATACCAGCATTACAGTTATTATCTTATTATGCTGCTCTTAAACATGGATTAGATCCAGATCAACCATTAAATTTAGCAAAAACAGTGACAGTACATTAAACTTTTTTTACTTGAAAAAGATGTCCTTTCCATGGTTCTAGTCTAACAAATAGTCCATTTTCTTTAAGATCCTGACTATTGTAAGAATACTTTTTTTGGTTAAGTAAATCATTAAAGCTCCAATTTGTTGCATTATAGTCTATTTCTTCTAAAATTATGTGAGCTCCTGAAGGCTGTAAACTATAATTGACTACTATTAATAATCTGTCTTTCTCTGTAATCCATTGATAAGCAATAATGTTATTGTATGAATTATCATCAACAGGATTTATCTTGCATAACGACCAACGTCCATTATCAAATTCTTTCCCAGGAATAATATCTAATAAAATATCATAAAATAACATGATATCAATGTTATCTGGTTCAGTAGGATATTTTCCTAACTGAATTGGTAACTTCTTCTCATATCCATGCATTTGACCTTCAAAAAGTAATCTAGCTCCAGGTAAAGTTAATATAATTAATGCTGCTGCCATAGATGCTTCTTCTCCAAAAACAGCCACTGCTCTCTGTTCGTCATGATTTTCAATGAAACGCAATAATTTTTTCTGATATGTCCAATCTGCTTGTAAATGTTCCTTAATCGATGTAGCATCTTCATTAGCTAAACGTTCATAAAGTCTTTTATCATAACAATAATCAAAACCTTGCTGTTGAAGTTTCCATTCTAAATCCCAATATACTTCTGCAATAAATTTAAAGTTTGGATATTTTTCCTTTACTTTAGGTATAATTTCTTCCCAATATTCACGCTCAGGGAGTTCACCAGCTTTTTCTCCCCAAGTTTTACTAAAAATATCATTAATCATTAACATTGCCATATCGCAACGCACTCCATCACATTGAGCTGCAATCGAAAGTAAGGTATTAAATGCTTTATTACGAGCATCTGAAGTAAAAGCATTGATTTGTACGGTATCATTCCAAGGTGGAAAATTGGGATCACGTCCATGTGCATAGACTCTTTTACCAACTGAAAAATATTCAAAAGGTTTTTTCATTAAATCATCAAGGGTGCCCTTTATAAATAAATTTGACTTTTCTAGAGTCCATATATGATCTACTGATACATGATTAGGAACATAATCCAGCATTAATAATAGGCCATGATCATGTAATTGTTCACGAAAAATAGTTAATGCTTCAGTGCCACCTAAATGTGCATCTACGTGGTAATAATGAACTGCATAAGGAGAACCGATGACATCATCTGTGTTATAATAATCCAAAGCTTTTTTATACTCCTTTTGTAAACTTTCGCTTTGAAGAGCAATATCCCTTGCTCTCGGACTTCTTTCCCATACCCCCATTAACCATATACAATCAAAATATTTTAATTCTTGGTCAATCAATTCGATAGGTATGTTATTTAACTCAATTTTATGACCATAGATTTCTGATAAAGAATGTAACCATGGCCATGTGTTAATTTCGATAATTCGTGGATGATTAGGCCATTTTAAACTTTGCTTTGACATAGAACATCAATCAAAAAATAAAATAATCAGAATGTAATGAATATATTTTATTTAGCTTTATTTATAAAATAATTTCAATTTTTCAAGATTCTTGAAAATGCATATTACAAATTCCATAGATATAAATTTGAATTATGGAAGATCTAAATAAATATAAATACATATATATTTTAGCATAATCACTACTATAATAAGAAAATAAAAGAGATTATATTAAAAAATGAGTGAAGAGAAAGAAGCTTTAAGAAAGCTTATTATGTTAATTTCTGATCTACGAGCCAAAGATGAAGAGAGATATGAGGCTCATGTTAGTTTCATGAATGAAACGATCAAAATGATTAGTGCAATTGAATCCCAAATGAATAAGCACTGGTCTACAGTCTTAGATTCATTGAAAGAATTAAATGAAAACATTAATAATAATTTAGATTCATTACTCACGGGCATCAACCCTAAAGGCCTCAGAGAAACATCTAAATCCCTACAAGAAATCATGGATACCATGAATAAGAGCGTTCAGACAATGAATTTAGAAAAAGTTTTAAGTGAATTAAAAGTATTAAAGTCATCTTCGATTCATTCAACAGATTATCCACATATAGTCTCAGTAGGACAACAACCTGAACAAATTACTGCTGAAATTAATCTTAATCCTCCAAATGGAGCATCTTCCCAACAAGAATCTGAATTATATGGATATGTTCCTCCAAAAAAGAAAAAAGACGAGGATGAAGAAGAACCTCATCTTATGAAGCCATCAGATTTATTTAAAAAGTCATAATTTATTAGTGACTAAACATATCCATAAATGGTTTTAGACGATTTTTTACTTCTTCTACATTATCCCCTATTTTTCGGAATGTAATTCCAATTGCAGGAATATCAAGATCATTCTTAATTTCTTCTTTTAGGCTGTCATAAATGTTCGATATAGAAGGACATCCAAAAGCTTGATTAAAAATCAATCCATCTATTTGCATTTCTTTAGCAATCTTGAAGTAAGAATTCTTTAAATTGTCAATATTGCACCCAATTCCTTCCTTTGAGGCTTTTAAGAGGAATTGAGCATAATCTTCAGTAGGATCGGAATTATTGGATACTGGAATCTCTTCAAGTAATCCTAAAAGTTCCCAATCTGCATAAATTAGTATTCCCCCTAATTCAGATACAATTTCATGAATTTCCGGTTCCCAGCCTGTGAACATAGGAGAGAATAACAAGCGAGGTCTATTCGAAACATCCATACCTATTCCTTTCTTAACCCTCTCTCTCATTTCTTTAACTAATTGACTTAAATTCTCCAGATATCTTTGAGCATTAGAATTATAATCTTGAAATGAAATAGTGAGTAGTGCTAAAATTTCTGAAAAGACAGCAGGATTACAAGGATAGAAGTTACCTCGACTAATCTCATTTAATATCGTTTTATAAAATCTTTTAACTTGATTTCCAATTCGGAATTGTTTTCTAAGACTTTCATCAGAAACATAATTACCTGTAATACCTTCTAGTTCCTTAATTGCTTTTTGGACATTACTTTTCATGATTTGTAATGCATTTTTTTCATCTTCAATTTCTTTTGAAGGTAAATCTATCCACACTTGATTCGGCACCAATGATTTTAAAGACTCAGAATATTTGTTCCATTCTCCGCATCTCATGGCAAAGTTCAAATTTCCATCAATTTGATTTCCCACCGACTTATGCATTCCATATAGCGCATTAACTCCATAACACAAATCTGATGGGATTCCATCTTCAGAACCTAATTCATACATTTGGTTATATTTATCATTTACAGATCCAATAACATCATTTAGGATTTTATCAACAACTTTTAGTACATCAAATCTTTTCGCAATATCCAAAACTTTTGAAGTTAAATCCCATCCTAAAACGCTAGTAGCAGAATTTAATGCTATTAAAAGAGTATTAATTTTAAATGATTCCATTCTAATTGGAAAAACTGGAATTGCATTAGCTGCAAATACTAAATCAGGGAATCCAAGTGCTACAGAAATTACTTTCTTTCGTTCACGGGTTTTCCGCTTTTTTAAATAATCTCTACCAGATAAAAAATTATAGGACATTTTCAATACAGAAGTAAAGCTAAGTACATCTTCAGCATAAATGCTCATTTTTTAAGATACTCCTAAGATATAATAATGCTACTGGCTATTCAATAATTATAATTTAAAAATAATCTTAGTTTTGTAATAAAATTTTTGAGAGCTTTTTTAAGGGAAAGGGTTTTTTGAA
Source organism: Promethearchaeota archaeon (assembly GCA_048940445.1). Taxonomy (GTDB): domain Archaea; phylum Asgardarchaeota; class Lokiarchaeia; order Sigyniarchaeales; family SOKP01; genus SOKP01. The sequence goes on along the minus strand of JBHLON010000038.1, from coordinate 15,831 downwards.
TTGAAAAAACGTTTAGCAGAATAGCTAAACTGGATTTCAGGGTTTAGCTGAGTATTATCACACAATTGTAATAACAGGTGATGATTTCAGTATCAAGAATTAAAACAATTAGAAAAGGCAGCCAACATAATAATAAATTACTAAAAACATGTGAATAAATTTTAATAATTTCTTCTAAAAGATGAGCTTAAGATTTAAATTAGATTTAGTACTAGCAAATCTTAAGTGATAACTAGTATGGATTACACAAGAGGTGAAACATATTTATAAGAAAATTTTGTTAGCAATGGATAATTCAGAAATTGCATTTCACGCTGCTGAAAGAGTCTTAAATTTAGTTGAGAACAATTCAATTGAAGAAACTAAAAAAGAATATTCAAAAATAATTGTTTTTCATTCCACTAAACACCATATATTACCAGATGTAATGCCAATAACCGTTCCAAGTGCTTTTGGAGCGAGTTATGCTGTCCCCTCTGTTGATTATAGAAAAATTGAGGAAGATTATAAATTTCATGGAAAAAAAATTCTAGATAAGACAAGAGAAATCTTCAAAAAAAGAAATATTGATATTGAAACCAGGCTAATTACTGAGGAAAAACCAGAGGACTATATTGAAAGGATTGTTGAAGAGGAAGATTTTGATCTTGTAGTTTTAGGGAGTAAAGGCGAACATTCTAAATTAGAACAGATTTTTTCTGGAAGCATTGTAGAGAGAGCGATAAATGAAGTTCATTGCGATATTTTAATAGTAAGATAAGTGTAAGTTATTATACAAAAATACTTTATAAAAATCATTATATATAGTTCTTTTTTCTTAGTCTCAAGATCAAAATTCTATTTGAATTCTCTTTTACATCAAATTTTGACTTTTTTATATAAAAAGTGAATAATTATCATTGATTAATGTAACTAACTTTAAAAGATGATAACTTACTATTTCTTATTTTAATTTCTCGAAATCCACCTACTCTCCCGGGCTTTTTAAATGCCTTAAATCCCAACGCAGGTGTTTGAACTATAAATGGACTTCTTCTTTTTATATCTTTCGGACTTTTATAAATTTTGGAATAATCATCGTAGTAAATTGCTATATTAGGATCTTCCTTTTTATCCATTTTTTTTTGATTAGAGATTAATTTTTCCAATCGAAATTCATTCAATATATGTGTATGACCCGAGATAGTAAGGATAACATAATTATAGCAAAAATCAATGAGTTTCTCTAAATTAGTAGATATAGTTCCATAGCTAACATTAAATTTATCATCAATTCGAGCTTTGGTTTGAATATCATTCACATTTCTAAAATTTGATTCCTTAAATTGATCTAAATTAGTTTTTATTTCTTTTTTAAATATCCTTTTAATTCTACTCATCAGATTTCTTTTTAAGGGTGTGTTAATTGGTGGTCCATGAATAGAAAGGATAATCGTATCTTTTTTATGAGCATTAAAATTAATTATATTCTCTAAAAATTTAACTTGCTTTTTATTAATACCAGTTAATGATGGATTTCCTCTAACAAAATCTGTTATCTTTCTATAAGAATCTGCCCCAGTGTTTAAAAAAATACAACATAATGAACCAAATTTTAAGAAATAATCCAAAGATGCATTTATTTCTCTCAAATATCCTTCTAAAGCTTTATCACTTTTTAAAATTGCCTTTATTGGAGAAGCTAAATACTCCTCTTTTAATGCTTGGGCTTCTAACTTTTTAAGCCCAACTTTTTTATAAAGACCGCCCCAACTTAAATCATATTGCCAAGGTCTATAATCATGATTTCCTGGTATAGTATAAATTGGGCACATTAACTCTTCATATTCTTCTATACCATCGTTATTAGCAAGATTTATATGCAAAATAATTTCTTTGAAGACTAACCAATTGCTCATTTCGAAATTAAATATATCCTCTTGATCAGGAGATTGATTGCTTGAAATTGTAAAATCTACTATATCTCCAGTAATAAATATGAAATCTATCTCATTTTTTAAAACTTTTCCATTTGCTATTTTTATAAAACTACGAAATAGATTATTTGGATTTATTAATCGTTTTTTAAAAGATTGAGATAAACTGATTATTTTCTCATGCGGGAGATCGAATTTTTTATTTTTATACATTTCCTCAACCTTCTTAACCATTTCGTCATTTCTTTTTGCCAAATGTAAATCTGTTATCTGAAAAATATTAATATTCTGCCATTCATTTTTAGTTATTACGAGCGAATGATAATTTATTTTTTTATTGGAAGAACTGCTTTTATACATTATATCAAACATAACATAATTATAATCTGATAAAAAGTCTATGATTTCATCATTTAAAGAGAATTCTAGGACCAATTTATAGAAATGGTTTAAATTTTGAAAGGCCTTTACCGTTAAAAGATATCTTTGTGGATTACAATATTGATCTTTTAAATAGGCTAAATCATCAATTTGAATTGTTGCGACAGGTTCAACTTTTTGAATTTTAGTATCTAAAGGAGCAATCCTAAACGTTCTTGGATTAACATTTTTAAGTTCTTTTTTTTTAAACGTTTTTCGATATGATATTTTTTCACCAGTATGTCCATATTCGGTAAGAGAAATCTCGTATTCCCTTTCTAATTTCTTACCTAAAATCAAATTTTTTATTCTAATCCAGAATTCCTTAGCTTTCTTCTTAAATCCGCGTTCTTCGATAAGCTTTTTTACTTTCCATTCAAAATTTAAAATGGGAACAAGACCAATATTATCAATTAAATATTCTTGAAGGTTTGCAGAATTATTCATGTTAGTAATAAACAGGAGTTCTAAGCTATACTTTCTAGTAGTTATATCCTTATTGATACTAAGGATTTTAGGATGACCTAAATTTGGATTAACTATAAAGATAGTATTTGCAGCTGTAATTTTCCTAACCAATGAAGTGGTTTTTTATAATATCTTAATAAATTTTAATTTAACTTAAGTAATAAATAAAAAAAAATATTTATATTAAAATTACAATTCTAGACTATTCTGCCATAATCCATGAATGTTGCAGTAAGAAAAAGCAATTATAGTCCCTGGTTTTTCAGTCTTAAAAGTAATAACTACTGAAGGCTCAGTATAAATTGTACTAGTATTTGGACCATTAACAGATTCACCATGTGATGTAAATTCAGTTTTATTTACTAAATAAGGAAATTTTTCTCCTTTTGGTAAAAAGTATAATTCCATCCAGCTAATGTGATGTTCTGTTGTATTGGGATGAGCAATCTCCTTTCCAACTGTACATTTAATATTAAGTTGATTCTCTTTTTTTTCTTGAATCTCAATGACAGGTACGTGCTTTTCTTTTTTCCAATCTGCTGATTGGAAAAACTCATTTAAATCTACCATTTTTATTCTCTCTTATATTTAATTTTTTTAACTATAGAGCTTTCCATCTATTTTATCAATATTTTAACTATAATATAGAAAGCTATATTCATTTAAGAATTAAAGAAATGAGCTTTTAAACCTTATTTTTATAAATTTTAAACAGTTTTTTTATTTTCTATTCCTAAATCTTAAATTTTTTACTGCTTAATAAAAAGGGTATTCTTAATAAAAAGAGTAATTTACCTATTTTTAAATTTTAAGAAATAGAGTTTTCATTTAAACCCTTACAAATTTCTTGGATTAAAATCTCTTTATCAAATTCAATGTCTCTCAATTTATTTTCGGTATTTTGACTAATTACTTTACTTTTTTGAATATTTTCAAGACACTCTTTAAAATGACTCCTAGTAGATCGCCTCAATTAGGATTATCATCAAAATAACATTAATTTAAAAAAATAAAGAAAGAAATTTAGATTTTTTATTCAATTTCAACATCAATCGTTTCTAATTCAATCTGTTTGAAAGGAACATGAATCTTTAGTAAACCTTCCTTATAAGTTGATTTTGCTTTAGTTGGTTCGATTGGGCAGCATAATTGATAATCTCCTATATATTTAATATTCTCACTCTCACCAGCAATTCTTATATAATCTTTAGCCATTTTCAAATCAATAGTATTTTTTTCTACTCCTGGTAGATATACTTCAATATCATATCCTGTACCTTCTTCATTAGTTAGAGCATATATTTCAGGAAATACGCTTCTCTTAGATAATTTCTCTTCTTTATCTTCACTTTTCACTTCTTTTTCTTTTGTTTCAGACAAATTTTACACCCCATTAAGGTTAATTATTCTATTAACTAACAATAAAAACTTAACATAATATTTCTTTTCATAATTGAATATAGAAATTTTTGGATATCTAAAAATAAAAAGCAAGATATACTAGAGTTTTAATTTTAAAATATAAAATCATGACTTTTTCTTTACTCATTTAAGATAAAAAATGTATTAAAATTGAATTTTATGAGAAATTAGGTAATATCCAATCAAATTATAAGGAGATAATCATATAGATCTCTTTAGCGAAATTTCTTAACCATGTGAAAAACCATATTATTTATTCAGAGCGACTTTTTTTATGGTAGCAGAACCATATGAAATTTTCAATAATTTCTCTTCCAATCATCATAGTTCTAGATGTAATTCTCTTATCGAATAAAGAAGGATGGAAATAATCTGCATTATGAGTTTCTGGATGGAATTGAAGTGAAAAAATTGATTTATCAATATGTTTCATATATTGAATCATCTTATATCCTAAAGTTCTTGAAGTTGCTCTTATTTCAAAATTCTTTTGGATTTCACAATCATTAGGAGAAACAAAATCACGATGGTGAATATTTACTGGTATATTTGCGTGTGGGATTAGATTGTCTGTTTCATTAAGCAAAATAAAAATAATTTTTCCTCCTAAACCTGATAACTGCATTCTACATATTTGTGCACCATAAGCATATGCAACTAAATGAAATCCAAAACAAATTGCTAGTATAGGGATTTGATTCTGACGAATAAATTCTAATTGATATTTAAATCGCCTTTTTAATTTATTATTGAAATAAAAACTGGAAACATTTAAATTTGAACCTGAAATAATAACTCCTATAACATCATTTGGTAATTCGTTATTAAATTGAGTGTAGTGAACTGTCTCTAATTCTAATCCGGCAATACAGTTATTCACTATTGTTTCTATACGTGCTATTCTATCTGTAGGGAATCTACGAGGGTAATTATCTATAACGAGGATTTTTTTACGACTTTCAATATTTTTTGAATCATTGACTGACATTAAAATACTTCCATCAATTATCTATAATGTTTTATTAAATTTTCAGAAGGGTAATAAGTAAAAGCTTTTAATTCGGTTCCATTGTTTAATTTTACTTTTACTAAAACCCTATAATATAAAGATCCTGCTCCTTCAATTACATCAATTTGCTTAATAAGATTTTTATCTAATCCATAATAAATCTCCCCTTCCACTTCAGAAGAGTTCTGTTGTACTATAAAGGGAAAATTTAAAGAAGGAGGACTTACTTTACGATGATTTAGTAAAACTGCTTTTTCATATTTTAAACCATTAAGGATATAATTTCTACTTTGTCCATACTGTAAAGTGCCATAAACAAATAAATTATTATTATATCCTGCTGTATATGCTTTATTGTCTTGATTTTTCATTATTAACTCCCCTTAAATATACAATATTAACAGAAGGGTTTTAAAGAATTAAAAGTCTAAATCCTCCAAAAGGACGGTCAATTAAACTCTCAGATTCTGTTCTAACTCTGAGAACTCTCGCCTGGTTCTAAGATTATACTCAAACCTTGAATTTAAAGAGTATTTACTACTTTTATACTTTTATAATGTTTATCTAACCCATCTTTTTCTTCATAATCGTAATGTGCGGATAATAAACCATGAATTTCTCTTCCTCTCCAACACTATACTTGTTACCTTGATCATCAATCGTTCTTTCTATCGCTCTAGAGAAAATAAGTTTTAATAATATTAAATTTATATTTTTAAAAATTATAAGCTTCTAAGGACAACTTTTTTTATGAATCCTTTAAACTATCATAGAATTCTTTTTCAGCAACAGTTAGTTTCTTAGTCGGACCTTCTTTTATAACGAAGTAATATCCTATGAGAGCTCCTGCTATCAAACCAACAATAATAGCCTCAATTAGCATGACTAAAAGAAATAATAAAATTGTCTCTAATGGAGTACCAAGAGCTAATGTAGCGTTAAACAAAAAAATTGATATCGCTGATAGAGATGCCCCTCCTAAACCTATTGCTATTCCATTTTTAAAATAATTTTGTTTCTTTTTAAGATACTTTAAAGCAAAATATGTCCCCCAAAGGTCACCGATTAACATTTGGATATCAGCAACGTAAATTAAACCACTAGGAAATATTAGGTAAGAAATAAAGCAAATTAGATCTGAGAGAATAATTCCAGATAAAATATTCTTTTCTTTCATTCTGACATATAGATTATTAATAAAACCGATTGAAAACACCTTAATTCGAAATTTTGCTCTATAATTATAGGAAGAAATATTTTATTTAGAATTATGGATTAAATTTTTCTCAGTATCATTATCAAATAAATGAATTTTTTCAATAGGAAAAGAAATATATGCTTTATCTCCCATTTTAGCCTCAAAAAATCCTGGCGTGGAAACCATTCCACTGATACCATCAGGAAATTCAAAAGTGATAATAGTCTCAGCTCCAAGAAATTCTACTACAGCTAGATGGACTTCATATGAGTTATCATGAACTTTTGGTGTAATGGTGATATGTTCAGGACGGATTCCAAGTATCAAATTGTCTGATTCCGATTCTCTATTTTTTATCTTTTCTAATATTTCTATAGGAAGAGGATACTCCTGTTGACCAAAAAATAATTTAGTGTCATCAATTTTTGCGTCCCAAAAATTCATTGCTGGTGACCCAATAAATCCTGCTACGAACTTATTTGCAGGTTTATTATATACTTCGGTAGGAGTACCTATTTGTTGAAATTGCCCATCAAATAAAATAGCAATACGATCTGCCATAGACATTGCTTCGACTTGATCATGAGTAACATAGATTTGAGTTATTTGAAGCTTTCTTTGTAATTTTATTATTTCTCCACGCATTTGAACTCTTAATTTTGCATCCAGATTACTTAAAGGTTCATCAAAAAGGAAAACCGTTGGATATCTGACTATAGCTCTGCCTAGGGCTACTCTCTGCCGTTGTCCTCCACTTAACTCACCAGGTTTACGCTCTAATAGCTCTTCTATTCCCAATAGCTCCGCAGCAGCTTTAACTCTTTTATCAATTTCTTTCTTATCCATTCTTGAAAGCTTTAATGAAAATCCCATATTTTCTCTTACATTCATGTGTGGATATAAAGCATAACTCTGAAAAACCATAGCTATTTTTCGTTCTTTTGGAGGAAGAAAAGTAACATCAGCATCATCGAAATAGATCTTCCCTGAAGTTACATATTCTAAGCCAGCTATTAAATTTAAGCATGTTGATTTACCACAACCAGATGGACCAACAAGAACAAGGAATTCTTTATCAGATATCTCTAAATTGATATTCTTGAGAACTACGACATCTTCACCAAATTGCTTATTAACATTTTTTAATCTAATTACGACCATTTTTTTAACCTCTTTTAATATCCAGTTTAACCTTTAACGGCACCCCTCGTTAATCCACTTATTATTTTTTTCTGAAATATTAATACGAATATAATTAAAGGAACTGTAGCCAACGATGTTGCAGCCATTAAGGTAACAGTGGTATCCCAATGTGCTGTTTGAGACAAATCATTAAAAACAAATCTTACTATTGCCTGTGGGACCGTTTGATGACTAGCAGAAGTTATAAAGATGCGCGCAAATAATAATTCATTCCAGGAAGAAATAAAAACTAAAATCCCACAAGTGAATATTCCAGGTATAGTTAAAGGTAAGAAGACTTTTCTAAATATTTGGAAATTTGAAGCTCCATCTACCTTTGCTGCTTTCCTTAATTCTTCTGGAACCTCATTGAAAAAAGCAATTAAAACAAAAACAGCTAGCGGTAAATTGAAAGCAGCGTATGGAAGTACTAATGCAAAAATATTATCTTGAAATTGAATAAAAGGGATTAAATCTGATAGAAATGCTGTCTGTATAAAGTAAGGAATTATTATAATCAATGGTGGCAAACTATTCATTGAAAAAATGAAGGAATTCAATGTAGCCTTTCCAGGAAAATCAAATTTTGCTATAGCGTATGCGATTAATGATCCAACTACAAGTGTTAAAAGCACTGTAAGTCCTGCTAAAATTAAACTATTTAACAATGAAATGCCAAAAGAAACACCTGTAAATTGAGACGTTTGAAATAATAGTAAATATGCATCGATAGAAAATTTTTTAGGAATTATTTCAAAATAAGTTGGATATGTATATGGATCCCTGAATGAATGTAAAACAACCCAAATAAAAGGAAATGCACAAAAAATGCACATAAAGGCAACTGCTACATAAAAAATTATTGATTTTAATTTTTTCTTTCTTACATACCACCTTATTTTCCTTTCTGAAGGAGCTTTAATTCTTGGTTCCTTAAATTCAATTTCTTCCAAATATCCTTCAGTACCAAATGTTTCTTCCGATTTTCCAAAAACGTTACTTACTTCTACTTTACTCCTTTTTTTTTCCCTTTTTCCCCTTCTTCTTGTAAAATAAAAGATAATAATTGCAAATACTATAATTATGGCAAATAGTAGAACTGCAATAGCAGAAGCTAGACCATATTGAGAAGTAACGTATACATTATAGGCTTGAACTGTCATTGAAGCTACCCTTGGATCTTGAAATATAACTATAGCATCATATACCCTCAAAGCTTGCATAATGCGAAAAATTAAAGCAATTCCTATACCAGGCTTTATTAAAGGCCATGTTATATATCTGAATTTTTGCCACCCAGATGCACCTGCTACATCGCCAGCTTTGTGTAAATCTCCTGGTACAATCTGAAGAGCTGCTAATATTAATAAGGTTATAAAAGGAGTTGTTTTCCACACATCTATTATAATTGCTGTGAACATTGTTGTAGAAATTTCTATTTCTCCGATGTAAGGGCTAAAGGGAAAAAGTATAGGTATTGTAAAGAGTGTGTTAGCTACACCAGGAGGTCCGAAAAATTGTACTGGGGTCATATTTAGCATGTTTAAAATACTATTAACCAATCCATAATCTTCTAAAGGAGCAAATATTTTATAGCGAAAAATTGTAGCAGATGCTACTGTAGGTATTGCCCAAGGTATTAATAAAGTTGCACGAGCTAATCCCCTCCCTTTAAACTTTTTATTTAATATCAATGCAAATCCTAAACCCATTATGAATTCAATTGAAACAGAAACAATTGAAAAAAATAAGGTTTGATACATATCTTGATAAAATGTTTTACTCGCTTCCCTTCCGAAAAATAAAAGGTTATAATAATGGGTTAAAACAAATTGAGTTCCAAAGAAGTTTGAGCCTTGACTATTTCGCAAACTAATAATTATTCCTATTGCGATAGGGATAAAAATAGATATTCCAAATATTATTAACGCAGGAGATACTATAGCAGTAATAAATTTATTATCAGATGGAGGCTTATTCTTTTGACCTTGAGGTAAAACAACTACTTCTAATTCTTCAGTGAGAGTTCTTGACATATTTAATCATAATTTAATTTATTAAAAATTATTAAAAAAAAAAAAAAAATTTTGGTTTTATTTAAAATTATTGTTTAATTTTTTTTCGTCTTGTTAACATAACTATTGAAATCGTTGAAATCATTCCAAGTAGGAGTAAACCAACCTGAAATCCTGGAATTCCAACTTCTGGAACTGGTGCTAATATATCCTCAATGTCATTTTGTAAATTCTGAAGTCCAACTGCGGCAGTTACATCGCAACTGATTATACTAACGAAGTTTTGATTAATTTTATCGCTTATAAGAGAATATTGTGCGTTTTTAGGTCTAGCAAGAGTACTACCTGAAGCTAAATAGAAATCGTATACATAATTATACCCACTTGGTAACGTACTATAAGTCGCTTTCAA
>JBHLON010000038.1:0-5689 GCA_048940445.1 Promethearchaeota archaeon | reverse complement strand
TCATCCAATAGATCTGTCCTGTAATACAAAACTCCCATATCAAGAAAATATGGGAATGCCCAAACAGAACCTTTATATGTGGCTGAATCAACCATCCCGTAAACATAGTTATCCATTTCATTAGTTTCTAAAAGTGGTGATAAATTCTCAAGCCAACCATTATCAACAAATTGAGCTGTCCAAATAACATCCATACCAACAACATCGAGATCAGGAGAGTGACTGGTTAAATAATTTGAAACATAAATAAGTTGATCATCAGAAGTAGTACCAGAAGTGAGAACGTTAACACCATCCACCGCTCCGCCCATCTTTGAATTTAAAAAGGCTGGAATAACACCAGTTACCCCAGGTTGTTGCTCCGTTGTTACTACGATATTAAGGATTACGTTATCAGAACTTTTAGGTTGTGTTACTGCGTTAACTGGAAATACAAAATATGCTAATGGAAACAACATTAACAAACTTGTCAGTAAAACAATAATTTTTTTATTTAAATTGGTTTTCATTTAGTTATTACCTTTTTTAATTAAGTATAATAATTTATTTCAATACATAACTCGTAAAAACGAGTCAGTAAAATTTTACACTAATTTCATTTTTAAATGTTACGATTATAATAATTACATCCTATAATTTTACTATTTAAAAAAATGAAAGTAATATATAAAACGGATATTTATATCGTTTAGTGATAAAATTGAACACAAAATTAAATTCTAGTTTGAAATCTTATTCAATTTTACTCGGTCCTCAAAAAGTTGAAAAAATTAAAAAAAAAGCATTGAAATTAAAAGATCATTCCATTCTTCATGTTAATTCAACAAAATTTGGGGGCGGAGTAGCAGAAATACTCCAAAACATGATTCCCTTAATGAAAGAATTAAATCTAAATGTTGATTGGCGCGTGTTCTCTGCTCCAGATAGTTTCTTTAATATTTCGAAAAAAATACATAACGCCTTGCAAGGTAATATGAGCATAGATTTTTCAGGAGAAGAAATTAGGCAATTCAAAGAACAAGCTAAATCTAGTTTTGAACAAGTTAGCCCTAAAGAGGACATTATCGTCATTCATGATCCTCAACCATCTCCTATTATTGGTCAGACTAAAGAAAGAAAAGGAAAATGGGTCTGGCGATGTCATATTGACACTTCAAATCCTAATCCTCAAGCATGGAACTTGATATCACAATTTTTATCTATGTACGATGCTCTTATATTTACGAAATTAGATTATGCTAAAAAAGGGATTCATGATAAGATCTTCCAAATAACTCCCTCAATAAGTCCATTTTCTGTGAAAAATGAAGATTTAGAGGAAGAATCTGCAAGAGAGATCGTTAAGAGGTTTGTAGATTTAGACAAACCGCTTATAACTCAGGTTTCACGTTTTGATCCTTGGAAGGATCCTCTCGGTGTAATTGATGTATATAAAAAAGTCATTGAAAAAGTGCCAATTAGATTAGCCCTGATAGGAAGTCTTGCCCATGATGATCCAGAGGGTGTTGAGTGGTTAAAAAAAGTACAGAATTATGCTGAAAATGATGAAAACATTCACATTTTATCTAATCTTGATGGAATAGGAGATTTGGAAGTGAATGCATTTCAGCGTATCTCTGATGTAATACTTCAAAAATCTATTAAAGAAGGATTTGGACTTACTGTTACAGAAGCACTTTGGAAGCAAACTCCAGTTGTAGGAGGTAATGTTGGAGGGATTAAATTACAAATTGAAAATGGAGTAAATGGATTCTTAGTCAATTCAATTGAGGAAGCTGCAAATAGGGTCTTATATCTCTTAAAAAATCCAAAAGTGGCAAGTGAAATGGGTAAAAAAGGTCGTGAAAAAGTAAAAAATGAGTTTTTATTAATAAATCACATAGAAAAATATTTAGATTTATTTATCGACATATCAAAATAATTTATCTTTTTAATAGAGCATCAATTAGAAGCGCTAAATTTAATTTCTAGGATGATGTATATTTAAAGGATTTATTGTAAATATTCTATGTCTTAATCTAAACTGCATAAGTTAGAGAAAAATACCTTATAATGTGAAATACAAAGATTATTCCTATTATAACAATTGCTGCTATATCTAAACTTAACATAATTGAATTGATTCCAGCTAATCGTAAAATTACAAAAAGGTAAGTTATACATAAAAATTCAACAATAGCAAAAATAAATAATCTGAAGCGAATAGTCTTTTTCATTGCAATCTTCATTGTAAAACTAAGAGTTCCGCCAATTAATAACAGAAATGGATCGATATAAATTAAAGTAAGAACTAGTGCTATATTATTAAATGAATCTGTATAGATAGTAATATACATACCACTTACGGCAACTAATCCAGCAATGAATATAGGGTATCTTCCATAATTTTTACCAAGAAGAACGAGAATTATCCCCAATAATCCAATAATACTAAGGATTATAGGCATTAAAAAAGCAAAGAATACCCAAGGAAAAACTGTCATTATTATCTTAATATTCAAATTATTAGTTCCTATAAGTCCAGCAAATAGCAACATGAACCCGCCTATTAATGCTAAAATTAAATTAAGTCTTAATTTACCTTTCATAATGTCCAACTTTAATAAAAATCCTAGAAAGTCAATAAGAAGATTATAAATGAGTGTTGTTATTAACGCTGAAATTATTCCATTGTTCCAACTTAATTGAACATTAATTCCATACTGTCGATTAAGGTTATAATAGAATAAGAATAATAAGTAAAAACCAATTATACTATATAATATTATTTTCTTGATTCTTTCTTTATTATATCTTTTATATTCTCTCAAAAAATTTTTCAGTTCCATAGATGGCACATTACTCGATTCAAGCATTTATCTTATTAAATCACTATATTGTTGTTAAATTTCAAAAAATATTGAATGATAGATGTTATATCAAAGTATTCTTTAAATGACTATTTAATTATTTATTTAATTATTTATTAGTGATCAGTATTCTAATGTTTTTATTATTTCTCTGATTGTATTCGCTGAAAATTTAAAATTCTTAATCTCTTCTTCATTTAATTTAATCTTAAGAGACTGGTTCACACCAGACTTATTAATTATGCATGGTAAACTTAAATATAAATCATTTATACCATAAAAATCTTCAATGAAAGTTGAAACGGGTAAAATAGTATTTTCATTATTAACTATTGCTTGGGAGATTTCAGCTAACCCTAATCCAATACCGTATGATGTTTCTCCTTTTCGTTCTATAATTTTATAAGCGGAATTCTTAACCTCTTCGAAAATTTTTATGAAATCGCTATTACAATCTTGGAAATCTGCAAATTTACACAATTTAACATAGTCTTTGATAAAAATTCCCCCAATCATGGCACTACTCCAGACTGCAAACTCACTATCTCCATGTTCTCCTAAGATATATGCATGAACATTCCTTGCATTTACACGACAATATTTTGCTAATAAAAATCGAAATCGAGCAGTATCTAAAGTCGTTCCTGAGCCAATTACTTCATTTTTTGGTTTATTAGAGATTTTGTATGTAACATAAGAAAGTATATCTACTGGATTTGAAACTACTAAATATATAGATTTTGGAGCTTCTTGTTTAATTTTCGGGATTATCTCTTTAAATAGTTCCACATTTTTAACTACTAATTCAAGTCTAGATTCACCCGGTTTTTGATTCTTACCAACTGTAATTACAATAATATCAGAATCTCCGACATCCTCATAATCTCCCGCAACAATGTTAACTGGAGTCGTATATGGAGCAGTATGAGAGAGATCCATTACTTCTCCTTCTAATTTTTTACGATCTATATCTACGATAACAATCTCTCGAGCAATTCCCTTTAGTATTAAAGCATATGCATATCTAGTACCAACGTTTCCACATCCAATTATAGAAATTTTAGGATGCAAACCTTTTTCAGTCAATTAATTCTCACCTAATAAGATATATTTATAGATTTTAATTTTCATGAAGCCTAAGTTTTTCTCGTACTGCTAAGTTTAATGAGATTTTCTTGCTTAATTCAGCTAATTTATTTTTTTTTTCAATTAGATCTTTTACGTCTTTTTCTACATGGCTATAAACTTTTTTTAGATCCTTCTGTTTACTTAAATAATCCATCTCCATTTTAATAACTTTTTCATTATCAGGCTGTAATTTAAGTGTTCGTGCATATTTATATTGTTGTTGTGCTAGAACGCTGCGAATTTTTGCCATCTTTAAATTATTATTCGCTAATTTTTCTCTGCTGGTTGCGATTAGTGCTTCTATTTCTATAACTTCTAGGTATAAATTAGTTAACTCGATTAAATTTTCCGCCAGTTTTTCATTAAATAAAGCATACTCTTTTTCATGGTTTAATAGATTTTCTGGAAAATCCATAATATCTTCTTGGCTAATCTCCAACCTTTTATTTACTAATTCTTGATTTTTTTCAGCTAGAGCTTTTCGGATATTAGCAATTTCCATTTCCTTTTTAATCAAAGATCTTCTTGCCTTTATTCTAGATTTTAGTTTATTTGATAAAATTTTTTCCTTTTTAGCTAATTGACTCTCATGATCGGCTAATTTTTGATTATGTTGAGCTAATCTTTCAATATCCTCAATTTTTTTCATAAAAATCATTTTTTTACAAATTAAATTAGAGTATAAAGATGGATATTTATTATTGTTCATTTAAAATTATAAATGAAATACTTTATTTACCTACATAGATGTTTAGAGAATGGGAGAATTACAAAAATTTGTTTTTATCTTGACTATTTCAACTAGTTACTAAATAAATTCTAGAGATTACATTTTAATAGAAGAGATGAAATTTATAGTATAAGTCTATTATAAATTTCAGTATGGTGATTTATCGTTTACAAATCAATTTTAGTTGGTATTGATGGATCAGAGCATTCATATAAAGCCATGATGAAGGCAATCGAACTTTATAAATTATATAAATGTAAAGTGATTGTTTTCCATTCAGTAGAACATCATGCTATTCCTGCAAGTGATATGGTTATGGCACCTTCATTTGCAGCTCCTCATATATACCATGTTTCAGATCCCGATATAAAGAGAATTAGAGAAGTATATGAAAAAAATGCAACAGCGATCATTAAGAGAGCAGAAGAAATTTTTTTAGAAGCAGGAGTACAAGTTGATGCCAGATTAGAACCCGAATATGACCCTGTATCTTATATCAAAGAATTGGTAAAACAAGGTGAGGTCGATCTAGTTATATTAGGAAGTAAAGGAAAACATACTTTAATTGGGGAAGTACTCTTAGGTTCTGTCACGGAGAGAGTATTAAGGCATGTGGATTGTGATATTTTTATTGTAAGATAATCATTTTTTTAAAATCATTCTTTTTTTTAAATACTAATATTGAATTATTAATCAACTCTTAGAATAGAATCTTAATAAACTACTAAGGTCAAATAATCATAAGTTTATAAAAATATGTGAGTGGCTTTAAATTTGAACAATACTTAGACTTATCAGAATAAACGTAATCAATCTAAAACGATGATACCATGTCTTACGTCTACATGAAATCTTTGGAACATAAAGCTGAGAAGTATGATAAAGGAATAAAACAGTTGACTTTGGGTAAATTAATGAAAATCTATCGATACGTAATTGACAATTATCTTCATAAAGATGAAATTCTTTTGGATATTGGAAT
>JBHLON010000079.1:0-6821 GCA_048940445.1 Promethearchaeota archaeon | reverse complement strand
AACGCTGGTCAAATTGCAGATGAATTTTTAAGTACATCAATAATTCTACCCCATCAAATCACATATGATTTTTCGAGTGTTAAAGACTTAAAAAGTCCTAATTCAAGGGATGTATTGAAACTAGCCCACTCTTGTTGTGAAGAAGCTGAAAGACAATTCTTTTTCATAGCTACATTATTAAAGGAGGCTTCAGAAAAAACAAATAAAGATACTGCACAAATTTTCATGGGAGTTAAGGAGCTTAGGGATAAAAAAATACTGGTTCCAATTGAGATCTCTAGCCTTGAACCTCAAGCAATTTCACAACAAGAACTGAACTTAATAAATCAAAGAATCTCCCAATTAACTACGCTATCTTCTGAAGAACGACAAAATCTAGCAAATAATTTAGCACAAATGGGTCCTGCTGAAAGAGAAGCATTTCTCTCTAGCATAACTGAAAAACATAAAATCATTTCCGCTCCTATTAAATCTATAATTGGCACTATGGAAATTGCTAGCAAAAAGCAGGCAAAAAACGGAACAAAGGAATTATATAATCGAGCTAATAAAGCAAAAAGCAAGAAAAACTATCAAAAAGCTATTGAATTATATCAGGAAGCTGCAATGATCGCATCAAATTGGGAATTATCAAATGAGTTTATAAAGTTAGAAGAAGTTATTCGAAAAACCAGAATTGTAGAATTAACAGGAAAGAAAAAAGAACTTGAAAATGAGGCTAAATTGGCTATTAAAAAGAAAAACTATTTAGAAGGTGCCCAAAAATACAAGTATGCATCTAAAGTTGCATCTGAAATTTTCAAGTTAGGAGATACAAGTATGACAAAAGAAGTCAAAAGATTAACCAATAAAGCAAATGAATATGAAAAATTAAAATAAAGTTTTTATTATTATTTATTTTCCTTATTTTTTAAAATTGAATAATTTTTTATTAAAATTAATCTGTTATACCATTTTCAGTAATACTAAATACAGCTTCTCCTTCTGGAAGATGAGGCGCATCAACTACTTTAGCTATTCTTTGTTCTCCTTTTCCCTTTCTCAAATAAACTCTAATAGTAGAACCATGGGCCACTACATTACCTCCAGCAGCTTGAATAGGATTTCCATAAAACACATCTGGTTTTGATTGTACCTGATTTGTAACTACTATTCCAAGCTCTGTATGAATATCTGCTAACCGTAATAGGTCATGCAAATGAGAGTTGATTAATTGTTGGCGATTAGCTAAAGTACCTCTCCCGATATATTCACTTCTAAAGTGACCTATTAAGGAGTCAACTATTATTAATTTAATATTTTTTTCTTTGATCAGATTTGCAGCTTCTTTGATCAAAAGTATCTGATGATCTGAATTATATGCTCTTCCAAAAATGATATTTTTTAGTACCTTATTATGGTCAAGATCAAGGGCTTCAGCCATTTGAATTATTCTTTCTGGTCTAAATGTACCTTCTGTATCAATGTATAGAGCTCTTCCTTCAAGTCCTCCTTTTTCTCGTGGTAATTGAACATTGACACATAATTGATGCATAATTTGAGTCTTACCTGTTCTAAATTCCCCAAAAAATTCTATAACACAAGCAGTTTCAATTCCTCCTCCGAATAAGTCATCAAGTTCTTGGCTACCTGTTGAAATTTTCGCAATGTTCTTTCTACGTTCCCAAATGTCTTCAGCAGACTTAAAACCTATTCCTAGTTGTTCCATAGACGACTTAATCAATTTTGAAGTAGTTTTATCTCCTAATCCAGATTCCTCTTGGATAATACTAGGAGGAGTATATGCGATTGATTCAAGACTATTAAAGCCCGCCTTAATAAGCTTTTTTAATGTAGCGTCTCCTACACCAGGGAGTTTTTTAACGGCTTCAACACAATCTTGAGCCTCTTGGCTAAGTAAATTGTCTTCAAAATCTTTATCATCTACATCCTCATTTTTTATATCTCCATCTTCTTCTTCAAATTCTAAATTTTCTTCAAAATCTTCATCATCAACATAATCATCTTCATTTAGATCTGCATCATCGCTTTCTAGAAGGGTTTCTTCTTCTTCAACGACTCGAGCAAACTCAAGATGGTCTCTGTAAATTTTCCCTTTAGTATGATTTCGTTTACATTCGGTACAATAGTAAGCTCCATCATTCTCATCATTATTTACTTTTTTCATTTCACTAGCTTTTGCCATAACATTTCACATAAAATTTAAGGGTGTAATTTAAATACTGCAATTATTTATGGTATAAATACGAGAAAAGATATTTTAAATAAAATAGAGTTCTAATTTATCAATTTTTATTATAGAAAAGCATTAATAAAATAATTTTATGTGTTTTAAAAATGAATAAGCAAATCGAAATAGAGTACTATCCCGAGGTTAATGATAATCAAATAGATGAGACAATAAATTTAATTAATATTAGAAAAGAAAAGTGGGATACCCCCTTCTTCTTTGACACTAAATCATATCTTGAATTAGATAAGATTAAAAAAAAAATAAATCAGTTTAAAACTGAAGCTATTCGTAATATTATTGTCTTAGGAACAGGGGGGTCAATACAAACCTTATTAGCATTAAAGCATCTTTCAAAAAAGAAAATTTATCCAATTATGAACTCTCGAGCAATAGAATTAAAGAGATGCTTGGATAATACAACTCCTGAAGATTCTATTGTTATCCCAATTTCAAGAGCGGGCGAAACTATTGATGTAAATTCAGTTATTGGTACTTTTTCAAAAAGGGGATACCCATTCTTAGGGCTTTCTTCTATGGGAACTATGAATGAAATTTTGAAGCAATTAGATTGTTTAATTCTTGATGTACCAGATCTATCTGGAAGATTTGCAGCCTCTATATCTAATGTCGCTATTGTACCAGCATATTTAGCAGATATAAATGTTGATCAATTCATAAAAGGGTTAGAAACAATATATAATGATGTCTTGAAAAATAAAACAAATTTTATTGTCAAATTCGCTGCCTTTATATACAATTTATATAAAAAAGGATACCGAGTTGTATTTTCTATGCCATATTCTGTTAATCTTGAAGGATCTGCTGGTCTTTTTGTTCAAGAAATTTCAGAAAGCACTGGGAAGGATGAAAAAGGATTAATGGGAGCTTACCAACCAGCACCTCTGTGCCAGCATTCAGTATTGGAATATCTACTTGGTGGAATGAAAGGTATTGTGTTACCATTAATATGGACAATAGAAAACGATTCAATTGATGTAAAGCTTAATTCATCTCTTGATTATGTTGATGGTCAAATGGCACAAACTATAATTAATTATCAAGCAGACGCCACCTTTCAAGCCTTATTAGAACAATCAGTGCCAGTAGCTAAAATAGCATTAATGGCTCCTGATGCCTATAGTATTGGGCAGCTAGTCGCATCTATTCAAAGTTGTGTGTATTATCTCTGCCTTTCATTGGATGTTAATTGGGCTAATAATCCAAAAGTGAATATCGGTAAAAAAATATGTAATGATGCATTATTGAATAAAATATCAAGTAAAGAACGACAAAATATTAGAAAATCTAAGGCAGAAATTGCTTTTAATACCTTCTTTTAAAGAATCTAGGTTTGATTGATAAATGTATCATATAGTATATTTACTGCTTTAACACAATTTTTTCTATCTATTATTGCTGTAAAACTTAATTCTGATGAACCTTGAGCAATAGCTTTTATATTAATTCCATTATCTCCTAATTGGGTAAATACTTTACCTGCAATACCAGGAGTGTCTAGTAATCCAGTCCCTATAATAGCGACTAATGAAATATCGTTATCTACTTTAATCTTAAACCACTTTTTGCCAAAAAATTCGGAATTTATCAATAAAGAATTAACTTTATCTGAATCTGAATAATTAATTCCAAAAGTAATATTATTTTCAGAGGAACTTTGAGAGATAAAAACTATACTGATTTTATTATCACCCAACAGAGAGAATAGTTTTGAGGCAGTACCTGGTAAGGGCACCATAGTATCACTTTCAAGCGTAACCATTGAGAGTTTATATATTGAAGTTATAGCTTTCACTACTTTTTCATCTCTAATAACATCTTTCGATAGAGATGTAAATTCTTTTGAGTTAGGTTCCTCAAAACATCTTATTTCAGAAAGGATACTACCTTTTTTGTTTACATCTAGAGAGATAGGATGTAAGATTTCTGAACCAAAAAATGCTAATTCTTTCGCTTCTATGTAAGAAAGATTTTTTAATAGAGTAGCTTTTTTGGCTATTTTTGGATCGGCATTTAAAAGACCTTTAACATCTTTCCAATAAATTACTTTACATTTATACTTGTTTCGTAAAGAGTATGCTATTACAGCAGCAGTAAGATCAGTACCTCCTCTGCCTAAAGTCGTAACCTTTTTATCTATTGTAGCTCCATAATATCCCGTTATGCAAATCACATCAAACTCTTGTTCTTCTATGATGGGGAGTAACTTTTCTTCAACAAGTTTTTCAGTTTCATCCAATAAGGGTAATGCATTTCCAAAATTATCATCAGTTAAAATTATCTCATCTGAGGATATATAAATGGAACTAATGTTGTTAGATTTTAAAAAATCACTTAAAATGAACGTGCTTAGTCTTTCTCCATATGCATAAATTAAATCTTGGATATCTAAACTAGGTCTTATTAAACGTATTACTTTGCCTAGTTGAGTAAGTTCCTCAATATTTTTTTGAATAAATCTTAAAGTGTCTAAATACTCTTTCTTATCTTTAGAAATTATTTGATTTAGCAAATTGTAATGTAAATTATAGATTCCTTTAAGAATTCTAGTGCATTCTTCATCCTCTAAACATGATTTCTCATAAAAGTCGATTAACTTATTCGTAATTCCATTTATGGCAGAGGTGGTAATTATGAGTTTATCTTCTTTATTCCTAGCATTCAAGATTTTGATAATTTGATCAAATGATTCTTTCGTTCTTATGCAAGAACCACCAAATTTCATTACAACTAAATTGCCTTTTTCATCCACTAGAATTTCATCTTAGGATTTTCTGAAAGTTATAATTACTAAGTAATCATTAACGTAGATTAAAAGGTTTTACGATATTTTTTCTACATTTTTATAAAAAAAATAAAGTCCTTTAGAGAAAAATCAGAGAGATTTAGAGAAAAAAAAATTTTAAATTTCAAAATTGCATTATTTGCAAAGAAGACTCCTTTAATAGGGCTTTTTTAATTTTATTTTCCATATTATAACCTTCTTTATAAATTAATCTTTTGATACCAGCATTTATTATCATTTTTAGACAATCCATGCAGGGAAATGTTGTTGTATATAGTGTAGTATTACCTTTTATAGAGGTTCCATGAATAGCAGCTTGGATTATACAATTTATTTCAGCATGTACTCCACGACACAATTCCGGTTTTTCTCCACTTTTTAAATTTTTTCTTACACAAGTTTCAGCGTTACAGTGACTAATTCCAGAAGGGGCGCCGTTATATCCCGTGGAAAGAATATATGAATCTTTAACTAACACAGCTCCAACTTTTCTTTTAATGCAAGTAGATCTTAAAGATACAACTTCAGCAATCTTAATAAAATAAGCATCCTTTGGAATTCTTTCAATAGAAGTGTCATTCATGTTTAAATATCAGGATAATTTCATTTGTTCTGATTGTAATAAGAACTTACATCAATAATTTATTATTTTTATTAATGATTAAACAAAAATATCTTTAAGAAACATAATAAAGGATATTTTATGTCTAAGATTATTAAAGTACCTTGGGCCGCTTGGCGTGAACCTGACTTTCTAGATTTGAAGTTTCCAGAACCTTGGGATGTTATTGCTTGTAGAATGAACGGAGCTGAGAGCCCAGAATTACCTGATGATGAGATTAAGGCTTCTATCTTAAATCCAATTGGAAGTTCTAAATTGTCAGATTTAGCAATTGGAAAGAAAAATGTTGTAATAGCTATTGATGATATGACAAGAACTACTCAGATATCAAGGATTCTCCCCTTTGTTTTTACTGAGTTAGAAAAAGCAGAGATTAATAAAAAACAAGTTACTATTATTGCAGCCATAGGTGCTCATCGACCATTGAATAGACAAGATTTTATCCTAAAGCTTGGAGATCCTATTGTTAATACAACTAAAATTGAAAATCATCATCCCTACGAAAATTTAATTGAATTAGGAAAATCAAGCAGGGGAACCCCAATTGATGTAAATTCAACTTATATTAAAGCAGATCTAAAAATTGCTGTGGGAGCTGTAATACCTCATCCCTTAGCGGGTTTTGGTGGAGGAGCGAAGATAGTTTTACCAGGTCTTTGTGGCATAGGCACGCTCGAAGCGAACCATTCTGCTGGTATGAAAGGCATAGGAGCTGGGATTGGAAGAATGACAGATATCAGAAGAGATATTGAAGAAATAGCTGAACAAGTAGGTTTAGATTTTTCTATCAATGCTATCTTAAATGAGGAAGGAAAGATTGCCAAGATTTTTTCAGGTCATTTTAGAGATGCTCACAGAAAGGCGATGGATTTTGCTAAAAAATTTTATTCAACAAAAGTTACTCTAGATAACCAAATATGTTTCTTTAATTCTTTCCCAGAAGATTCAGAGTTAAATCAAGCTCAATATAAACCATTTAACTTCCTTATGACTGCTCCTAATAATATGTTAGAAAGAAGAGGAGCAATTGTGATACTAACCTCTTCCTATGAAGGAAGAGGATACCATAGTCTTCTAGCTGAAACGGGTTCAAAATTATATAAGAATTTAATTGAAAGTGTCGTTTGGAGAGCCTTTGTCAAAAAAAGAAATGTATATTTATT
>JBHLON010000078.1:0-6990 GCA_048940445.1 Promethearchaeota archaeon | reverse complement strand
AAACATAATATTTTAATAATCTTTGATAAGTTATATTGTATGTCTTTCAAGTCATTAATTGAGGGATATTCAAATCCTCAGGAACTAGTTAATGTAAAACAACTTATTGATAAATTACAGTTAGATCAAGCAGAACAAATAATTAAAGAATTCAAGGAAGAAAAAGGGCATAGTCCTCTTGATATAATTATATGTCATCTTCTCAATTGTGAGCTTTTATCTACACGAGGTTTACATGAAGAAGTTGTTAAACTTACCGAGAAAATATATAAAGAGAGCTCAGAATTAGGAATAAAAATGCTATCAGTTGATATCTTACTCACAATGGCTCTCTCTCTATTAGCTCTTTATCAAACAGAGAAAGGTTACGATATCACTAAGCAGGGAGAGGAACTGTTAAAAAATTCTACGAAAGAATTATCAGCAGAATACAAGCAGAGAGAGGGGAGGATAGCCTTTCTAAAAGGATGGTATTATGTTCAAAAAGTCGATGATGATCAGGCCCTAAAACAGTTTGAGCTCAGTTTATCATTAAGAAAACAGCTTGACATTAAACACGAAATTGCCATGTCCTATTTTGGAATTTCCCATGTTTTTTTGTTTCGAAAGGGTGATCTTGATCGTGCTTTAAAATCTTTGGAGCAAAGCCTGACTTTTGCCGAGGAAAGCGGAGATAAATATGTAGCAGGAGGTCCTCTGTTTTATATGGCACAGTTATATAGTTTTAAAGGTGAATTAGATCGTAGTATTAAGTATGCTGAGCGAAGTTTGACAATTTTCAATGACGCTAACGACAAATATATGATGGCAAGAATCCTTAACTCTTTAGGAGGGACTTATTTGATGAAAGGTGAATTAGATCACAGTATTAGATTTTATGAGCGAATTTTAGAACTTATAAAGGAATTTAACAATCAATATATTGTATCTGGTATATTTAATAGCTTATCTTCCTCTTATAGAATGAAAGGAAAATTAGATCGTGCATTAGATTGCGTTGAACAATCGATGGCAATAAACCGTGAATTAGGCGCTTTAGACCTCTTAGCTAATAACTACGACTCATTGATTCAAATATCAATTGATCAAGGTAATCTTGAACAAGCATGGAATACCCTTCGTGATTTGGAGCAATTGAACAATCAATTAAAGAACAAACAGATAAATTTGATGTATCTTCTTGATAAGGCTCAAGTATTAAAAACTAAGTCTCGAGCTCTCAATCGTGGTAAAGCTGAAGAAATTTTAAAGCAACTCCTTGAAGAGAAGGATTTAATTTATGAAGAGAAAATAAAAGTATTACTAAACTTATGTGAATTACTTTTAGCTGATTTACGAATAACTAATGAAGCAGAAATTTTAGATGAGATCAAGCCTCTTATTACGAAGATATTAGATTTATCTGAACAATCTCACTCATTTTGGATCTTAGGAGAAACTTACCTTTTACAAGCCAAACTTGCTTTAATAAATCTAGATATAAAAGAAGCACGTCGATTGTTAACTCAAGCTCAACAGATAGCAGAATCATACGAGATAACACGATTGGCAATGCAAATTTCCCACGAACATGATGAATTACTTAGACAACAGTCAAGTTGGGAGGATTTAAAAAAATCTGAAGCACCTCTATCAGAACGCTTGAAGCTCGCAAGTTTGAATGAACAAATAGAGAAAATGACAAGAAAACGGATGATTGAATCTCGTGAGATCTCAAAAGAAAACCCTGTTATGTTATTAATCTTAACGTCAGGTGGAGATCTTTTGTACTCTAAAAAGTTCATTAAGAATTTTTATTTTGAAGATGATATATTAGGGGGTTTTCTTTCAACATTAAATTATTTTATCAGTGAGGTATTTTCTGAAGGTCTTGATAGGGCTGTTTTTGGTAAATACAATCTTCTTATGATGCCCCTAGAACCATTTTTAGTTGGTTATATCTTTAAGGGGGACTCCTATTTTGCTCAGCATAAGATTAAACATTTTCTTGATTCTTTAAAGAAGAACGATGATATTTGGCAGACTCTACAGAATTTTTTCCAAAAAAGTAAAATAATTCAAGCAAATAATATACCTTCTCTTGAGTCATTGATAACGGAGATCTTCGTTGAGAAGAAAAATCAGTAAAATGTATTTTCTATCACTTCTGCTTACATAAATTTTATATTAAACTAAACCTAATTTTACATTAAAAAAAATTTTAATTTCACTAAGACATGGAAATCTAATGAATAATTCTGAAATATTTAGATTTAAGATAGCTGTTATTGGAGATGGAGCAGTAGGTAAAACTTCCTTAATTAAGGGATTCACTAAAGGAACATTTGAAAAAGATTATGTTAAAACGATTGGTGCTCAGTTATCAAAATTTAACAAAACATTTAATGGAGATATGATTAGATTAATATTTTGGGATATAGCAGGCCAGGATGATTTCAATTTTCTGCATCACTTGTTTTATAAAGAGGCTAAAGCAGCAATTATAGTATATAGCCTTGAAACAAGTGAGTTAGGTAAAAAGAGTTTTATACATATAACCAACTGGTATAATGAGTTAACAAAGTATTGTGGTATTATTCCTGTTATTATATTTGCTAATAAGGTTGATTTGGTTAATCAAGATGAACTGAATGAACTCGAAATTCAGAATTTAGTCAAAGAAAATAATTTTCTCGGATATTATATTACTTCTGCAAAAACCGGACAAGGAGTAATAGAAGCATTTAACGCAATTATTAAGAAACTATATTATAAGTATAAAAATTTAAGTAGCCTGGAATAATTTTTATAAATTTTAGGCTGATATCTGTATTTAATTACGGATTGAAAAACTAAATTTTATATTACAAAAAGGTGAATACATTAAATAAAAAGTCAGTATAAAACTATATTGAACTCTTATGAATGATTTTGAATATAAATTAACATATAAAATCTCAGTTATAGGGGATGGTAGAGTCGGTAAAACTTCCTTAATCAAAAAATTTACAAAAGGTTCTTTCCAAAAGGATTATATTAAGACTATAGGGGCTCAATTTTCTGTGTTTGATAAAATTATTGATGATGTCAACATACGACTGCTTTTTTGGGATATTGCTGGTCAAGATGATTTTCACTTTCTACGAAACTCTTTTTTTAAAAATAGTAAAGCTTCAATAATCGTGTTTAGTCTTGAAGAAAATTCATTGGGAAGTACTAGCTTTAAAAGTGTAGCTCATTGGAATAGAGAGATCCATGAATATTGCGGAGAAATCCCTATTGTTCTATTTGCTAATAAAGTTGATTTAATAGACGAAAACAATTTAGATCTTAACAGTATTCAGACATTAGTTAAGGATGAAGGTTTTCAAGGATATTATATTACATCCGCAAAGACAGGTCAGGGAGTTCCCGATGCATTTAATGCTATAATAAATAACTTATATTATCAATATAAGGAAAAAGAAAAATCTGGCTAACTTATTGTAAATCTTATTTGATGTATTCTAATTCGTTAAGAAATAAATTCGCAATTGAAAGCCATTTTTGTTTATTTTCAATATCTTCAGTCCCTTTATTACATAATTCTTTTCCTTTATTCAAAGCTTCAACTGCTAAATCATATTTCTCCAATTCTTTATAACAGATTCCCAACTTAAGATAAGTTTGATAGATAAACCATCCTTTGCTTTCTTTCTGTATAACTGTTTCAAATTCCTTTATTGCGTTCTCATATTCTTTGAAATTCATTAAAATTTCTCCGAAAGTATCATGATAAATAATTCTTCTTGGATTGCTTTTCATAAGGTTTAACATAATTTTTATAGCATCATCTTTTCGGCCTAAATATTGATACCAATAAGCCTTATAGCTATAAAGATCGGGATCATTTGGATATTTATCAATTAACTCATTAATTATCTGTAATCCTTCTTCTACTTTTCTTAATTTTTTAAGAACAGATGCTTGTTTCATTTTAATGTCCTTATCTTTTTCGGGAAATATCTTAAGCATTTGATTTAAAATGTCTAGAATTTCATCAAATTGATCATAATACATTAATCTACTTATCTTTGAATAATATAAATCAATACTTTTAGGGTTTGCTTTAATTTTTTTATCAATCATTTTTATCTCTTCTTTACTCTGATATTTTAAATTGCCAGAACGTTCTATTTGAGTTAGTTCTAAGATATTTTTCCAAATTAAGCCTTCCAATTTATCATAAATATCTGTAAGTTTTTTCTCCTTTTCAAC
Organism: Promethearchaeota archaeon; assembly: GCA_048940445.1. GTDB lineage: Archaea > Asgardarchaeota > Lokiarchaeia > Sigyniarchaeales > SOKP01 > SOKP01. Next base: position 2,754 of record JBHLON010000078.1, on the reverse strand, counting down.
TTTATAAGCTAAATAATCAATATAATCAGGTAAAAAGGTTTTTAAACTATCTTTAAATTCATTATTAAAAAGAGAGCCACAAATATCTTCTAGAGTCTCATCGATAATTACATCCATCGAAAAAGGAGTCGTATGATTTGAGGATCGCTCATAAAGATTATATAAATAAGAAAATTGTGTAATATGGCCTTCTACGATGGCATTGAGCATTTTTTCTAGCTTTTCATTTACCTGGAAATAATAATGTTTATTTGGCTTAACTTCTAACTTAAAGAATTCTATAGGATAAAGATTCTCTTCAACAATTCTAATTATAATAAATTTTAACTTAATAAGATTTATATCATATTTTTGAGCAAATTCTTCAGGAGAAATATAATTAGGAAATTCATCGGGATGATTCATTGAAAGAAATAATAGAACTTTATTAAAATCTTCTTCATTATCTAAAGCAGGTTTTATAATTTCAAAAGGTAATTTCAATTTATTATTTAAGTACCTAAACTTTATATTCTTGTCATCAATATCAAATTTTTCAAAAAATTTAATAGTCCCTTCAGTCAGATCCTTAATTCGTTTACTTTCTTCTTCCAAAATACTTTGTTTGTCTAAATCATAGCGTTTTAATAGTCTTGAATATTCTAATTTACCCGATTGTGTAATAATATATTTTTTTTCATCCTTTTTTATGTATCCCTTTTCAAGAAGAGAATTCATGTTTTTTGATAATGAAGATTGGTTGATAGAAAGAGGTTCTTGAAGGAAGTCTGACCAAATGCAATAATTGTTATTATATACCATCCAAAGAATCCAATGATCATAATTCCTTTGTTTTTCAATAATTATTTTCGGTGGATAATTTAAAACTCTCTTTTTCTTTTTAAATTTAGATAATTCATAATATCTATCTCCACCTTTGGGAGTAATAACATATTGATTGTACCCTTCTTTTTTGATATAACCTCTTTTTATTAGTTTTTTCAAATAGATTTGTAGAGTCGATTTGGAAATCCTTTCTTGAAGATTTCCCCATGTACAAGAAGGATTATTATTTAGCATCCAAAGGATAATCAATTCGAAATTAGGTCTGGTATAAGAAGGTTTTATTACTTCTTCTGGTGGATAATTAATCTGTATATTCATTAGTTATCATTAAAAAAAGTCTTTCTAGTAAATAATAAAGTGATAGTTTATTTAAACTTTTTGTTACCTAAACCTATCTTAAACTATTATACTATTAGAAGATTTTATACTTTTTATATCTAAAAAAAAATTATTAGTTCATTACTCTTACAAGACTCCAGTTAGAGTTCATCAACAGAAACTAAATATATACTACGAATCTAATTATTCTTAAAAAATTAAAAAAAAAATTAAAAAAAATAAGAGTGAAAAAATTGATAAGCGAAGAAACCAATGAACAAGTTCAAGAATTTGACGCACAAGTATCTCTTATAAAAGAAAGTTCCAAGAAGAAAGAAAAAATCTTTGCAACTGAAGATATTTTTCTATTTTGCATGAGTTTAGGCTTTAGCGCAATATTTCTTTTATTGATATGGATCTTTGGAGTATCTATACCAACAGGTTGGACATTTTATCCTTGAAATTATAAAAAAAGATGTGATAAAAAATGGTACAAATAATTGAAGAAGAAATGCCAGAAAAAGAATTAATAAGCCCTAAAGAAATTAGTGAAGCAGTAATAAAGGTAGTAGATAATAATAAAATGCCAATAAACCAAATTAATTTAATCTTTCATGTTCCAGATGGTTTAGATTCAATGAAAAAAAATACTCGCAAAAAAGTTTTGAAGAACTGGAAGAAAAAAATCGATTATTATTATACACACTTAGATAAATTCCCATCAGGTTTTGAAGATTTATGATAACTATAAGCGAGAGAATGAGGGCGTAAATTAAGGAGAGCTCAATTGTTTATACTTTGTATAGCAATATGAGCTCTCCACAATAATTTTTTTATAATATATGTATAAAAATAAACGAAAAAAGAAGTGTATAGTTTTGACAGAAAGCAAAGAAAGAATAACAATTGACTTAAAAGAATTTTTACATGAAACTTTTAAAACTGAAAGAAAGCAAGAAGAACTGAAGACAGTGTATACTCATCAATCTATTAAGAGAGATGATAAAAGTTTAGATTTAATAGAAAAGAAAAGAGCTATGGAGAAATGGAAAAATTCTTTGAATTATTATTGTTTACGTCCTGAGAATCTTAAATTTGAATTTAGAGATTTATAAAGGTGGATTAAGGAATGGAGCAATTAATAGTGGATAAAAAAAGGATAAAAGTAAGCCAAAATCGTTTCAGTGAGCCTGAATTACCGAAATGTGATATTTGCAGAGACAAGATCAAAACTAAAGCTACATTTTATGATTCAGGAGTCAATCAAGGCATTATCTGTGATTCTTGTTACAAAAAGTTCCCTAAAGACGATATTGAATTGATGTTGAACCTTTTTAATGCATATGGAGGGTATTATGGTAAATTTATAAAACTTAAAACTTCAGTATGTAAAAAGTTAAAGGAATTTAACGAAATGAGTACAAAAAATTGTGATCTCTCTGGTGCAGATCAGATAAATTTACAATTGCTTCATGCTGCGTTATTATTTGGTTTCACGCCTAGAGAATTTTTTCAAGGCATTTTAATATATGATTAAGGAGGAATGAATAAAATGGTTGTAGTAGAGAAAAAGTATGAATTAAATCGGCCACCAAACGGTTCAAAGCCACA
>JBHLON010000077.1:0-7025 GCA_048940445.1 Promethearchaeota archaeon | reverse complement strand
ATGTATTTTTTTACTTTATTTCTATTATTTTCCATTATTTATTGGATTTTAGCCACCTTTTTATCTATTCTAAGTCTCTTCCTCTATTTATCCAGTGTTTTAATATTTTTAAGCATTATTTATGGTTCTATAATTGTATTACCAAGTATCCAAACTAAGACAGGGACGCTAAAAATATGGATATATGAATTAATAATTACGATTATGATCCTTATTTTCGATCTAATTTTAATAAAAGATCTATTCATTCTTATATGGAACATAGTTCTATCTTTATTGTTAACATTAATTATGGCTGAGGATTTTCATGGATTGACTCCTATTTATAAAAGTGAATTAGGAGAAAAAAAATGGAAACAAGGAAAAGACAAAATGAGATTTTTATTTGAAGAATATAATTTACAACCTTACGGACAAATCAATCTCGAGAGAGAAAAATGTATTGGATGTAAATTATGCATTGAAGTATGTCCTAGAAATTTATATACCTTTAATGAAAAAGATAAGAAAGTAGATTTGAGGTTTCCATCTAGATGCATAAATTGTAATGCTTGTATAAAAAGATGCTTAGCAAATTGTCTGAGTTTGAAATAACTAGATTTTATATTAAAACCTTTAACAAATTATATAACTTAGAGAAGCTTTTTGTGTAAAAATTAATTTTTAAATGTTCAACTAATTTTTGTTAAATAAACATATTTTGTAATATCAAACTGTTCAATGAGAAAGTTTGTTTCATTTCCATTATCATGATTATTTAATGGTATTTTTATGACTAAATTTTCTTCCTCAATGTATACATTCTCATAAAATTTTTTTCTTGATTTGCTATAATCAAGGAATTGTTTCATCCAATTTTTCTCTTCGCTCTGGATTATTGTATATATTGTCAAAACCTTCATTAATTTTTATTTCATGTCTTTAATTCTGAAAATAGAAGAACATATATAAAGGAGTGCATTACAAATCTTTATCAAAAATTCACAATTGATTTCCCTAGTTAATTGAATATAAAGATAAAAATTAATTAAAATAAGTAATTATTAAAAAATTCAAGAGGGATAGGTTAAATTAAAAAAAATTTAATTTACTTTATTTGTCGTTTTCATTTCTCTTCTATTTAGAAATCTTACAGTACTTACATTTAAAAAATTATTAAGTACAAATGCTCCGAATGCGAATACCCAAATAAAACCCGCTAATCCCCACCCTATTGGTGGCATTAAGCCAAAAAAACCTGTAGCAGCGAATATAGTTGCTATTACTTGAGTAGATTCACAAGCAATAAAGAGAACCTTAGATGGAAAAGGACGTTTCCAGAAGTTTTGCCCCCCTGTACGAGTAAGATATATTGTCATGTGTCCCGCTACCGTTAATTTTAAAAATATAAAGGTCTGAAGTATATCATTAGGTAGTAGAAATACAAATTTTCCAACCAAATAAATTGAAAAGCTAAAAATAACTCCTGCAATACCTAAAATCGTTGATATTATTAGAACCCTCTGCATTTTCCACCTCACTGGTTTTGTATCTATTCTTGTATTGTCAAATGCGATAGTCATTATTGGTAAGTCATTTAGAAGGGCTAATATCACTATCATTACGGCTGTTATAGGACGAAAATTAAGAATTGAGATAGAAAGGACTAAAAATATGAGAATTCTAACAGTCTCTGCAATTCTATATATCGCATAACTTTTCATTCTTTCAAAAATTTTTCGACTTTCTTGAGTAGCCTTAATAATAACAGAAATACCTGGATCAGTTAAAACTATATCTGCTGCTGATTTTGCTGCATCTGTAGCATTAGAAACTGCTATTCCAATATCTGCTTCTTTTAAAGCAGGAGCATCATTTACTCCGTCTCCGGTCATTCCCACTACGTGTCCTCTATTCTGGAGAAGTTCCACTATGTGATATTTATGTTCAGGATATACTTCAGCAAAACCATCAGCATCCTCAACCAGTTTCGTAGTTACATCATCATGTTTCCCAAGAATTTGGGATGATTCTACAATGTTTGTCCCAATGCTTAATTTTTCTCCTATTTGTTTTGCTATTGCAATATGATCTCCAGTTACCATTTTTACATTTACTCCCAATGTTCTAGCTGTCTTTATTGTATCTAATGAATCTTCTCTAGGTGGATCATGAAGAGCAACGATTCCAATATATTCCCATGCATTATTATTAGATTTAGCAACTCCTAATGCCCTAAAACCGGCTGATGCAAATTCATCACCAATAGTATTAACTTTATTTTGAATTTCCTTATCCCCTTGGACTAAGGATAAAATAACTTGAATGGCACCCTTGGATACTTGAAATTCTTTTTCATTTTCATCTTTAACTTTAGCTTCAGTTCTTTTTACTATAGGATCAAAAGGTTTAAATGAAATCAAACGATATTTTGAAAATATTAAATTTGTCGTAGTATCATGCTCTATTTTATCTAAAAATGCATCGTCTATGGGATCTCTACTTTCAACTTTAGATGCTAATGCTCCATAAAGAATTAAATCCTTTTCTGAATAATTGTCAAATGGAACAAGTTTTGCAACAGAAATCTGATTTTTTGTTAAAGTTCCCGTTTTATCACAACATAAAATATCCATACTAGCTGCTTCTTCAATAGAAAGCAATCTGCTAACGATCGCTTTCTTTTTAGCCAATTCTACAGCTCCGACTGCCATTGAAACCATCATAACAGCAGGTAGAGCAACTGGTATAGCTGCCACCACTAAAACTAAAGCAAATTGTAGTATCTCAAAAAAACTCTCAGCTCTTAGCAGTTCTAAAACAAATACTAATATTACAAGGGAAATTGCTAATATTATGAGATAATTTCCAATCTTAACAATAGCTTTTTGAAAATGGCTTTTTGATTGTGCTTCTTCAACTAATTTTGTTGTTCTCCCAAAAAATGTATTTAATCCAGTACCAACAACAAAACCATCCATTTCGCCCTGACGAATAATAGCCCCTTCATATCCCAAATCCGCGATTTTTTTTTCTACTGGTAACGATTCACCAGTTAATACAGATTCATCTACAGTGAGATATTCCCCATTAATCAATTTAACGTCTGCAGGTATGATGTCGCCTAATCTAAGATGTACAACATCTCCAGGAACTAGATTTCTTGCTTCTAATTCAACCCATTTTCCATCTCGAAGGACTTTAGCTCGTAAAGCAAGTTTTTCTTTTAATAATTCAATTGCATTATCTGCTTTATTTTCTTCCCAAAATCGCACCACGCTATTAATTAAGAGCATCGCTATTATTACACCAAAATCATCCCATTCTTCGATGACTAAAGATAATATAGCGGCTATTTCTATCATCCAAGGAATTGGGCCCCAAAAGTTTGCCAAAAACTTTAGAATTGTTGACTTTTTCTTTTCTGGAATTTCGTTAGGACCGTACTTCTGAAGTCGATTACCAGCTTCGTGTGAGGTAAGCCCCTTTTCATTTGATGATAACTTACCATATAATTCATTGATGGTTAATTTTGAGGCTTCTTTAATATTAACTGCCATAAAACTGATGATATTAGTAAATATTTAAATTTTTTTTTATCAAATTATAAATTCTAACAATAATTATTTCAGAAAAGAAAATTCCGGATTCAAATTTAATTATACTAATTGACATTAAATTTAAGAACTAATTAAAAAAATTTAAATTTAAAATTTAAAACATCATACCTCGTTTTCGCAAAAACCTATAGAAATAAAACTTTAGAAAGTCCGTTATTATGAACCACACAAATGCATATCCTAACACGAATAGTACATAGTACCAGTCTAATCGCGGAATCAGAATTCCAAAGAGAACAAAGATTACTGCTAAAATTTGAGTAGTTGTGGTTGCTAAGAATAATAATTTTGCAGGTCTTCGCTCCCAGAAATGACCTTTAGTTCGTGCCACATACACAGTCAGAGATGCTGCAACAGATAATTTCAGAAAAATGAACGCCTGGATAGTGCCTCCTTGAACAGGTGCAAAACCAAAGATACTAAGTCCAATATAATACAACGAGAATGAAGCTACTACTCCAATAACTCCAAGAATAGTACTGATCATTAACATCACACTCATATTCCAGCGTTCTGGTTTTTTAGAATATCCCACATTATCAACAGCAATAGTCATAATTGGAGCATCATTTAAGAGGGCTAACAATACGATCATAAGTGCAGTTACAGGATAAAAACCAATAAGTACGATTGATAGAGTGATGAAAATGATAACACGAATTGTTTCTGAGATTCTATATATTGAATAATTAAGCATTCGGTGGAAAATTTTACGACTTTCTATTGTACCATCAATTATGACCGATAAACCTGGTTTTGTGAAAGTTATTTCTGCAGCCGATTTTGCAGCATCCGTTGCATTCGAAACAGCAATACCAACATCTGCTTTCTTTAAGGCAGGAGCATCATTAACGCCATCTCCTGTCATTCCTACAATGTGATCTTTCTTTTGTAATAATTCCACGATTCTATATTTATGTTCTGGAAAAACCTGTGCGAATCCATCAGCCGTTTCAACGATTTTTTCAGCTTCATTGTCTGGTTTGTCTAAAAAGGCTGAAACTGGTTGAATATTTGTTCCTAATCCTAAAGTTTTAGCGGTTTCTTTAGCAATTGCAACATGATCCCCAGTAACCATTTTAACGTTCATACCCATATCTTGGGCAGTTTTAATTGTATCAGCAGAATCTTCTCGAGGAGGATCGAATAATCCTATGAGGCCAATAAATTGAAAATCTTCTTTTCCATTTACAGTTTTAGCGACTCCTAAAGCACGATAACCTTTTGAAGCATAATCATCAACAAAATTATTTACTTCCATTCCTATAGCGTCTTTATTAACTGAAAGCGATAAAATAACTTGGGGTGCTCCTTTTATCACATTAATAGATTTTCCTGCGGTATCTTGTACTAGTACTTCAGTACGTTTTATAACAGGATCGAATGGTGTGAATTTTTCTACAGCATATCCTTCAATTATTTTACTAAGATCCTCATAATCTTTACCCTTAACGATAATTGCATTATCAATTGGATCTTGATCTTCTTCTCTAGATGCGAGAATTCCATTTAATATAACATCCTCTTCATTACTATCTCCGAATGGCTTGATAGTAGCCACAGATATTTCATTTTTTGTGAGGGTTCCAGTTTTATCTGAGCATAATATCTCAACACCAGCTAATTCTTCTATAGCAATTAATTTACTAACTATTGCATTCTTTTTTGCCATATTAATAGCTCCAATCGCCATAGTAACTGAAAGAACTGCCGGTAATGCGACAGGAATAGATGCTACAACTAGTACTAAAATAAATTCAAGAAGATTAAAAAAGCTTTTCCTGAAAATAACAAGTGAAACAATTATAATAATTGCAACCATACATAAAGCAAAAACAATTAAGAAATTCCCTATTTTTACTACAGCTCTCTGAAAGTGGCTACGAGTTCTAGCTTTTTCTACTAACTCTGTTGTTTTGCCAAAATACGTCTTCATGCCAGTACTAATTATTATTCCATCCATCTCTCCTTGTTTAACAATAGAACCGGAATAACTAATATCTTCCATATGTTTCTCAACCGGTAATGATTCACCAGTTAACGCAGATTCATCTATCTGTAAATAATCCCCTTTTATTAACTTTAAATCTCCAGGAATAATATCACCTAATCGTATGCGAATCACATCTCCAGGTACTAATTCCTTTGCAGGCACGGTTTGCCATACTCCATCACGTAACACTCGTGCTTTAACAGCCAACTTGCTCTTTAAAAGTTCGATGGCATTATCAGCTTTGTTTTCTTCCCAGAATCTTACAACTCCATTAACCATCAATAAGATCAATATAATCCAGAAATCTTCCCAATGTCCGATAATCGCTGAAAGAACAATAGCGACTTCAATCATCCAGGGAATAGGACCCCAAAAGTTTTTTAAAAATTTAAGAATAGGATTAACCTTTTTCTCGGGGATTTCATTATAACCAAATCGTTCTAATCTTTCTTTAGCCTCGCTTTCTTTTAAGCCATTTTTAGTTGCTGAAAGAAATGAAAATACTTCGTCTTTATTTAGTTCTTTTGCTTTATCAGAAGTTAGTATTTCTACCATTTTTATGCACGTCTTATTTTATAAGTAATTTATATGAAAAACGAAAACACTGAATTTAAAAGATACTCTCATATTTATAAATATTTTTTTAAAATTTCATAAATCAAACGCTGATATAATGCTGAAAAATACCTAAAATAGGTTTATTTGACCATCTTTAAAATATTTTCGTCAATCTTAGAATAAGATTATTCTTTTAATTTATTCACAAAAACCCGTTTTATAAAATCGTTAATAATTAAACATAAGCAAAAACAAAACAATAGGATAATCAATATTTCAGTCACTGGAATAGGACTTAGACCGAATAATCCAAAAATACTTATAAAGAATACAAAAAAGGAGTTGAATATAAGTGCAATTGATAAAAATCTACTTGGTCTTGATTCCCAAAAGTAACCTTTCTCTCTTACTGATAATATTGTAAAATATCCAGAATAAACTAAAAAGACAAAAGTAAAGGTATAAACATGATTTTGATCTTGAAATATATTAAATAAGTAGTCTCCAATAAACAATATTATAATTCCTTCTGCGACTATAAAAATGCCTAAAATAATTCCTACTTTAACTATCTTATTTACTTTTCCACTTTCGGGTTTTTGAGAAGGATTCACGTGATCAGTTGAAAGAGACAATGTTACGTAATCACTTAAAAATAATAATAAAATTATATTTATTTCAGAAACAATATAGACTCCAAAAATCATAAAAGCAAGGACTATATATAAAACTCTTTTTAAAGTTCTTATTATTTTATTTAATATCCAAATATTAATCCTCTGATAGATCATTCTACCTATTTCTATTAAGTTAATGATTCCTTCAAGTGTTTCCTCAGTCAATACAACACTTGATGCCTTTTTAGCAACATCAGT